>CAYXSA010000112.1:0-12429 GCA_964467315.1 uncultured Saprospiraceae bacterium
GGAATGTAGCTGTAGCATATTTTTGGTACTCCGTTTCGGATAGATGCAGCGGCTCCAAACCATCTAAATCCACCGCCCAAATAGGCGTATTCCCCGCAAATCGATACGGCGACAATTCGGGGTACTGGCTCGCAATCGGGTCTAGGCTGCCGAATATCGTTTCTCTTGGGAAGTAAATCCTAAACCCATAATCTTGGCTCTTGGTTTCCGCGTCATTTTCCTTCCCATTAAACCCATACCGATAGCCACTACTATATTGAAGTGTCGGTATTTGCCAGCCTGAGCGATACGGGTTTGTGGTTTTTTAGGACTTTTTATTTTTTGGGGCATCCCGCGCCGCAAGGCGGCGCGGGCGCTACGCTACGGGTGCCCTCCCTTTGGTCGGGTCTACTTCGTGGTCGCCTATCGGCTCATACCTTCGCGCCGCAGGCGCTCGGTACGCGCTACGCGCGCCCTCCGCATCGCTATGCCAATCGGTAGACAGGCGATAGGGCTACCTTGTATCCTTCGGAGTAGCTGCGAGAGGGATAGGAGCGGAACCAGCGAGCGTAGCGAAGCTGATGTAGCGGATAGCCCGACGCGAGCCGCAAGGCGAAGCGGCTCGCCAAAAAAAAATCAAGAAGGCTACAAAATACGAGTACATTTTGGAGAAGCCCGAAAAAAAAAGCCTATTTTTGGCTTTTTAGGGCAAAAAATAGCTTTTTTGAACGACGCAATTCCCACAACCATATGCCAGCAAAGGACGAATTTATGCTTGCCGCTATAGAGCAAGCGCGCAAAGGCTTATCTGAAGGCGGTATCCCGATTGGCTCCGTCTTGGTGAAAAACGGCAAAATAGTCGGACGCGGGCACAATCGCCGCGTGCAGCACGGCGACCCGATGGCGCACGCCGAGATAAATTGCCTGCAACAAGCAGGGCGCATAGGCTCTTACCGCGATACGGTGCTCTATTCTACCCTTATGCCCTGCTTTTTGTGCGCGGGCGCAGTGGTACAATTTGGCATTCGTCGGGTAATTGTGGGCGAAAATACCACCTTCGCAGGCACGGGCGAGTTCATGCGCTCGCAGGGCGTAGAGGTCATCAACCTGCAAGATGCAGAATGCATCGAAATGATGCAAAAATTTATCGCCGAAAACCCCACCCTCTGGAATGAAGACATCGGAGTCGACGATTAGCCGCCATTTGAGCCAGCTTATGCTGGGGCGTAGCCTCTCAAAAGATGAAGGCGAATGGATGTACGGGCAGTTTGACGCGCTCCTGCGCCGCACAGGTCTGCAAGATGGGCATAAAATAACCGCCTTATGGGTGGAAATCGCCCTCCAACACAGCCAACCGCATCGCTATTACCACAATCTCACCCATTTATACAACCTCCTGCGGCTCACCGATGCCTATGAGGTCGACCTTTTCGCGCCCGATTTGGTACGTTGGGCGATTTTTTACCATGATTTCGTCTACGTCGTGGGCAGTACAAGCAATGAAAGCGAGAGCGCCGAAGCCGCAAGAGCGCGTTTGTCGCCCATTTTGCCCAGCGATGAGCTGCATTTAGTCCAAAAGTACATCAACGCCACCGCCAAACACCTCCTCCCCCCCCTCGACGAACAATTTAGCAGCGCCGAGCAGGCAGATTGTGGGCTGTTTTTGGACTTTGACCTCGCCATCTTGGGCACGCCAAGCCATATTTACCAAAAATATACGCAGGCTATCGCCCAAGAATACACTACCCTCTACACAAAGGAGCAGTACGAAGCGGGGAGACGCGCGTTTTTGGACAATTTCCTGCGCGCTCATCACGCCTTTTTCCTATCTCCCACCTTCGAACCCGTCGAAGAGCAGGCGATGGAGAACGTTCTGGGAGAATTAAGCAACGGATAAAGGCAAAATTTTAGCTACTTGCACCGATGCCGCCTCACGGCGGCATTGTACCAGCGCTGCGCAGCAGCACAGTACCTATACATCACGCTCAAAAACAAGCAAACCATGAGCATTTTCGACGATAAAGACCAAAATTTTCAGCAGCGTATGCTCGACTTTATACGCAAAAGCAGCGAAATCGCCGCCCCTCCGCAAGGAAGCGGACAAATTAGCATCAATAGCGAGCAACAACAGCGCGCCCTACAGCTCGTCCAAGACTGGGCGCAAACAAAAGCCCCCGCCCAAAGCCCCTTTGCCAAGGTTTCCGTGCAGGAATTTGTCAGCGACCTGCTAAAAAGGCTAAACGCCCCCGACGAAGTCAATCAAAGCTTCCTCAACGTCTGCGGCGCAGCTACCTTCAAGCGCTTTTGGATAAAAAGCGACCCCGAAGGCTACGCCAAAACCACCCTCGAACTCTTCCAAAACGGCAAAGCCCAATACCGCAATGTGCCGCTCGAAGTGCATACCGAGATGCGCACGCAGTCCTGCCCGCTCAATGTCGCCGACTGGCTCGTTACCGCCTCCCTGCAAAATGCAAGCGGCTACTTAGGATACAATCCCAACGCCGAATTGGGGGGCGTGCGCGGCATCGCGCTGCCACATAAGGTGCGCTTTTGGCTCGAAAATCTGCCCCTGCACGCCTGCGAACATATTTCGGGCTGCACCAGCACGGACGTACTAAACAGCGTTTTCCAACAGGGCGGCGCGGTCGCTTGGCTCGTGAATATCAACCACTTAGACGATTATTTCACCAACGCCGTCTATCGCAATACCGACGAGGGTTTCACCCAAAAAGTAACCGCATTTTTCGGCGGGCTCACAGGCAATCACTACATCGCACTCAACACGCCCATCACCCCGACCGCCGACGGCAAAGCGCGTTTCGAGGTCTGGACTTGGGGCAATTCCCTCGAAGTCATCATACCGACCAGCGAGCTGCACAAATGCGTTACGCAGACCTATTTGCTGCGTCCCTTAGCCTAAACCTTTCGTTTTTTTGGGGCGTGCCCCCGCGCCAACGGCGCGGGGTCGGGCTATCCGCTACATCACGCCCTTGCCTACGGCTTCGGGCGTGGTTTCGCTTCTATCCCTCACGCAAGGTATACGGGCGATACGCTCTTTTGCCAATCCGAGTGCCAGCACAAACTGCTCTTCAGGGCTCAAGTCGCTATTGTCGATAACTACGGCATCTTCTGCCTGCCGCAAAGGGCTATCCTGCCGCGTAGAATCTATATGGTCGCGCTTCTGCAAATTCGCCTGCACTTCTTCCGTAGTGAGGTGCGTGATACCCTCCCTTGCAAGCTCCTCCAATCGGCGCTGCGTGCGCACAGCGATAGAAGCCGTCATAAATAGTTTTAGCTCCGCATCGCGGAAGACCACCGTACCAATGTCGCGCCCATCCATCGCCAAACCGCCTTCCTTACCAAAAGACTGCTGAAAACGCACCATCGCCCGCCGCACCGTCGATAGGGTGCTGACTTGGCTGACCTGGTTCGATACCCGCATTTGACGGATTTCCTGCTCTACATTCGCCCCATTGAGATAGGTCTGATTCTTGCCATTTTCGAGCCTAAATTCTATGCTAATCTGGCTCAACGCCTGCTCCACCGCCTCCGTATCTTCAAGCGATACGCCCTTATCCAAAAAGTATAAGGTTACGGCGCGGTACATAGCCCCCGAATCCACATAAACATAGCCGAGCGCTTTCGCGAGTGCTTTTGCAAGCGTGCTTTTGCCACAGGCGGCATAACCGTCGATAGCGATAGTGATTTTGGGCGACATAGCAGTTTTGCCTACAAAGATAGGCTATATACCCTGCTTTTGCAAATTTTCATAGCAAACTTTACAGCAAATTAACGCAGCAAGCAGCAAGCTCGCGCAAGGAGCTATGTAGGAGAGCCTTAAAGATTGGGTTAATTTTCGTAGCTTTGCGCTGCAAAAAAAATCTATCTCCATGCCCATTCTCTATTTATTCCTGTTTTTACTTTTCGGCTACGGCAGCTTGTCGGCGCAAAAAACGACCACGACGACCACCATCATCGGCACGGGCAACAAAAACAAAAACGTCAGCTCTACCCAGCCCTCCACAAAAACGGGTAGCGGCAACATCAAACCCCAGAAACTGCCGCCTCCGCCCCCAATCCCACCCACCAAAAGCAGCAGCCTTACAAGCCCCTCTGTAGCCAATGCAGCAGCCACCACGACTCCGCTGCCCAGCTTCGTTTTGAGCGCGGCAGATTCCGTATTTGTGCGGGTAGAGAATATGCAGCGTTTTGTGCTGCATACCGTCCGCACGGGCGAATACCCTTTATTGATTTGCCGATTTTACGGCATACAGCCGCTGGATTTTTATTACAACAATCCAGAAGCGACCAATACGGGCTTGCGCGTAGGGCAGAAAGTGCGCATACCGATTGCGCTGCGGGCTATCCGCCGACATACGGGCAGCGATTTTCGCATAGAGGACTATGTGCCCATTTTTTATCGGGTGGAGGCGAGCGAAACGCTTTATCGCGTTGCCAAGACGCATTTTTCTATGCCGATGGAAGTCATCAAACATCGCAACCGCATGGAAACCGATGTAGTCTATAAAAATCAGGTTTTACATATCGGCTGGATACAGCGCACAGGCATACCCGACAGCCTACATCGATACATGGGCACAGGCGGCGCATTGGGCGAAGAAAACAACCGCTTGCGCAAGCAGTACGAAGAAACGAATTTGATTTGGCAGCAACAACACAAGATTAAAAAGCCCGAAAAGGTCGCCGAAGGCATCGCCTATTGGCTGAAGGGCGAGCGTTTTGCAAGCAGCAATCAGCTAATAGTCCTCTATTCTGGCGCGCCTGTGGGCAGCATCGTCAAACTCGAAAACCCAATGGTCATGCACTCCTGCGTATATGCGCAAGTCGTGGGCAAGCTGCCCGAAACGGAAGAATCAGCGGGCACTATCGCCCTGCTCTCTGCCAATGTCGCCTTAGCCTTAGGCGGCGGCGATGCGCGCCTGCCTATCCGCGTGAGCCATCTGCCGAAACTGCCGAAGTAAGTGAAAAGTGAAAAGTGAAAAGTGAAAAGTGAAAAAAACACACAGCAAAAACATAGCTGCGATAAAGTTGCGCCTTTCAGGTGCTGGGCTGGGGCTATTTTGAAATGTGATAGTGCATTTGTAGGGGCGAATAACTATTCGCCCCCGCCACGCTTGGTAAAATGCGGGGGCATATGTGGGCGAATAATTATTCGCCCCTACGCGCACGCCGTTGGGTTGTTATTGCAATTTAATTAACGGTGTGATAACTACATTGTTAATTAAGTAAAAAATAGCCCCAAAGGGGCGCGTTTTTTATTAACCGTAGGCAAGCGCGTAGCGCGCAGCCTGCGGAGCGTGAGGGATAGCAGTGGAAGCCACGCGTAGCGGGGCTGCAACGGATAGCCCGACGGCGCGCCGCGTAGGGGCAGCCAGAAGGGCTGCCCTCGCCTGCCGCCTTTGCGGCAGGCGGCGGCGTGGCGGCACGCCCCAAAAAAACGCAGCCCTTATCTGCGGGTGCGGGTTCGCCACCAAACGAAGCCACCCAAGAGGAGCAGCAAGCCGCCTGCGAGCCAGTAAAAAAGCGCGCTACTGCTGCTCACATCGCATTTTTTGGCGATTTTTAGGGGGCTGTAATCGCCTGCCTGCACGAAACAAGCCCAGAAAGCGGGGTGCGCGGCGATGCTGCGATTGCTTTTGAGGAACTCGATTTTTGCGAGTTGTAGGGCGCGGTCTTTGTCTACGCCGTTTTGGAGTTGCGCGTAAAAATTGAGCACGATAGGCGGCGCGGCTTGGTCGTTGAGCTGCCAGAGCGTCGTGATGAGGGAGGGCACGCCCGCGTATAAAAAGCTGCTGCCGATGCTCAAAATGCCCTCGCCATGCTCGTATTTGCCGTAGCCCGTTTCGCAGGCGGAAAGCACGACCAACTGCGCATTTAGCTGCATTTGCTTGATTTCATACGCCATCAAAAAATTGTCTTCCAGCGTGTCGAGCGTTTCGGTAAAGGCGAGATTGGCGCGGGAAGGATTTTCTTCATTCACGATGCTGTGCATGGCGAGGTGCAAAATGCCGTACTTATGCGCTTCTTGCTTAAATTGGCGCTCATTGGCGGCTTCTGAAACCAAAAAATTGCCCGCAAAACGCTCTTTTAGGGCTTCCAATTCGACTTTAGTGCCCTGCAAAGGACGCAGCAAGGGGCGCAAGCGGCGCACATCATCGGGGCGATAGGAGCGGAAAATTTGCGATTTGGCGCTATCGGTGCTGATTTGGGCAGTCGTATTAAATTGATAATCCGCCGCCATCACCAACATTTCATGGCTTTCCTTATTGGGCGCTTTTAGCTGCTGATTGTACCAAAGCGAGACGGCGTATTGGTGCGAAACGCTGTATTTATGCACCAAGTAAGGCAACTGCGCGAAGCTCTCCGCATCTTCGCTAACCGCCTCCGTGCAAAGCGCCTCCAAAGGCAAATAGTGCAAATTTCCGTCCGCAATCAGTACCAGCCTGCGCGTAGCAGCGGGCACAGAGGGCGCAATATAATCGCGGTAAAACTGATGCGACTCCGTAGCATAGCGGCGCAACATCGCCTGCGTGCTCTCCTGAAAATCTGCCCTTGCGCATTGCTCGATGAGCGAAGACAGCAATTTGCTATAGTCGGCGCGCAAGAAGCTGCGCAAACTCATCGTATCTCGATGCAGGCTAAACACAAATACGTGTTTATGCCCTTCATAGAATTGCAAAAGGGTGGTAGAGTCGCCCAACTGCGCGCGAATTTGCTCGATATTGGGCAATTTTGGCTGATTTTGCAGCTCGTAATACTTCGGATAATCGCGCTTAAAAACGCTCATCAGCGTATCGAGTTGGGCGCGGGACTGGCTCAAATTTTCTTGAGTCGTCGCAGAGCGGCGGGCAGTATGCAGTTGCTCGGCTACGACGATTTGCGTCTGTAGGGAATCCTGTTTTTGTATTAAAGCATCGGGAATACCCGCAAATTTTTGTCGGCTGCTCTCGTAAAGATTGGAGAGCAGGAACATAGAGCGGACGTTTTCCATCCATTGCACGCCTTGCTCCAAATGGGCTTTGTCGCCTGTGCGTTGGTAGAGTTCCTGACAGAGGGCTATAGCGGTTTCGTAGCAGCGGAAAAAGCGTTGGAAAACGGCTTTTTTGTCGTAGGCGCGGTGCATTTGCTGATTGCTATACTCCAGAATGCGGGTGCGCAATTTGGCGGCTTCGAGGGCTTTGGGGTAGTACTCCGTTTTGGTGGCTTCGTCTTGGGACTGTAGCCAGTCGTAAGTGCCGTGCATGCGGGCGGCTACGAGTTCGTCGGCGGCGACTTTATTGACAATCGAGTCAAAGGGCAGCTCAAAATTATGCACATTTATTTCGCCCGTTCGCACGCGGCGTATATGCTCTGCTCTCGTCGTGCTATCGGAAAAAGAGAGCTGAAACAAACCAATATGCAGGGGCACGGAAAATTCTTCTACGGGTCTTTTGCCGAAGTATAGGGCAAAAGTAGCGTGTAGATAGATATCGATTTTGTAGAAATTGAGCGCCTGCACGCGGCTCTCGCGCTGGTATCCGTCTTGCAGCTCCATCAAGGCAAGGGCTTTATTGCCATGCGGAATAGCGCTTGCGTAGTCGTTTTGGGTGATATGCAGATGCGTCCAAGCATAGCTCAAAAATGCCTGCAAATCGTTATAGGCAGCCTGTTGTTTGTCTTTTATTTTTGCGGCGGTGGCGCTGGCTTTTTGCAGGTAGGCGCGGGCGCTATCGGGCTGCGTGCGCGCCTCAAATTTGCCATAAGTAAATGCGCCCGCAAAAAACAAACCCGCAGAAGCCTGCGCCTCTGCAAGTATCATCAATAAAGTATCATTGCCGTTTGTGTACTGCTCTATATCGGCAGCAATGCGCGAGGCTTTACGGATAGGCAAAGCGGCTTCGTCGTGTATATTGTACTTCATTTTGGTATGCGCCAGCATCAGATAGCCGCGCATCTGCTCCGCCCGCAACCAAAGTTGCTCGTCGCCCGCCGCGCTTGCCTGCACGGCGCTATCCAAAAATGTTTGCCGACTTTCCAGACAATCCTCAAACGCCTGCCAACTGTGTTGCGTGCGCAAGCGCGCCAACTCCGCCGCATATATTTCGGCGCGCTCGCGCCAATTTGCCGCCTCTGGCTCGGCGCGCAACAGGTACGAACCCGCAAACAAAGCCGAAACGGCTGCTATCACCAATAAAAAAGAACGCATAAAATGAAAACAATTAGGAATGTTCATAAGAGGTAGAGCAAAGGTAACAAAATAGGCAGCATAGCGTTTTTGCTCCGCCCCATCTTAACCCGTATTTAACCATTTTTTTATTTTTTTTGGCGTGCCCCGCGCCCCCACGGCGTGCGCTACGCGCACTTGTTTAAAAGGGGCGCGGGTCGGGCTTTTGAGCCGCGCATTTTTTTATGATAGCTGCGGACAGCCCACGAATAAAATCGGCTATACCATCCAACTGCTCGGCTATGCCATTCAAGCACTCGGCGATACTGTCCAAGTACTCGGAAGCCTCTTTCAACTAATTTTTGAGGCTACGGATTGGGTATCTGCTACAAAAAAAGGTATACAGCCTGCGCTGCGCCGCCTTTGCGGCGCGGGCGAGCCTGCGTGAGGGATAGTAGGGGCGAATCAACATTCGCCCCTTCAGGGCGATGGTGATACGCCCTGCATAGCCCGACCCGCGCCCCTTTTCAGGGCGCGGGGCACGCCAAAAAAAAATAAGCTGCCCCAAGAATATAGGCTTTGCGCGCTGCCTAAAAAAAATTCTTTAATTTTACGGCAAAATCAATATCCATATGGAACAAGAAGCATTACAAATAGCATTGGCGGAAGCATTGAAAGCCGAAAACTTCGGCGGAGTAGAAAAATTGGCGCGCGAAGCGGTAGAAACCTACGAAGATGCCGCTTGGGGCTACTACTTTTTGGGGGAAGCCTTTTTGCAGCAAGCCGACTATGAGCGGGCAGAAATCTGCTTGGCAAAAGCGATAGAATTGGACGAAAACAACGACGACTATCGGCTGCGTTTTGCCGCCAACAAAGAAGCACAAGAACTTTGGGAGGACGCTTGTATAGTTTATGCCATCATTTTAGAAAATAATCCGAATAATCTCCATGCACTTTTAGGGCTGGCAAAGATATTTTTGGAGGTAGAAAAAGACGGCGAACAAGCCTTAGAATATATCCTGCGCGCCGAAGCTATCGTGGGTTGGCGTGCTATTGTGCAGATGTTTAAGGCGCGGGCGCTGGCAGAAATGGAAGATTTTGAGGGAGCTTTGGCGGCTTTAGAAAACATTTTCGACAAAGCCGACGTAGAAGAGGCGCATTTATTGAAAATTAGCCTGCTTTCGCGCATGGAAAGCGGCGATGATAGCGCTACTATAGCCGCTTATGAGCATCTTTGCGATGTATTCGGCAAAGAAAGCCCCATACATCTGCTCAATTTCGCCTCCTTCCTCATGGAGCGCGCACATTGGGTGGCTGCAGAAAAGCAATTAGGCGCTTATTTGGCTACTAAAGGCGGTTTCGACGCGGTCGCTACCGAGCTTTTGGGGGTCGTACTAAGCGAACAGGGCAAACACGCGGAAGCCATCGCCGCATTTACGCAGATTATAGAGGCAATGCCCGAAGATTGGACAGCCTACAGCAAGCGCGCCAATGCGCATTTGAGCGCCGCAGACCCCAAATCTGCGCTTGCCGACCTCCAAACAGCCGCCAAATACGTGTCCCCCGCCTCCAAAAGCGAGCTATCCCTACACCAAGCCCGCTTACAACTGCGCGCCAACCAACTCAAGGAAGCCTTCGCCCTCTTTTCCGCCCTAAGCAAGGACGAAACCTATGCGGCAGACGGATATTTCGGCATGGCGCAGGTCTTCCAAAAAAGCAATACCAACCCCGATAAAGCCTTCGAGGCATTGCAAAAAGCCGTACAATTAGGACACAAAGAAGCCGCCGCCTTCACAACTAAGCATTACGCCGCCCAATTTGCCGCAGCAGAGGCGAAAACGCTGGGCGATTACGCCCAATTCAGCACCCAAAACAGCCAAAGCGCCGCTTTACAGCCCCTATTTGGCAAAATTTGGCGCTACTCCCCTGCCCTCAATGCCTTCGATGACCTGCCCGCCGAACTCGCCAAGCGTTTCCATCAAAATCTGCTGGAAACTACCCTCGTTTTGACCGCAGAAGGCATACTCGTCTGCTCCCCTCTGGAGAAAAAAGCCCTCGCAGGAGTCTATAAAATCGAAAAAGAAGCCCCCCAAGCCGTACAAATCCAAATCCAACCCCTCGACGGCTCTCGCCCCTATTCGGCGCAAATCAGCCCCAAAGGCGGACATTTGGTTTTCAAGCAAGTAGGCGGCGAGGCGGCTGTACTAAAAGAATTGCCCCTCTCGGCTTTCGTCGGAGAAGAGCAAAAAATGTTGCGCCGCTATCTAACAGCCGAAAATACCGCCTTTTTGGGCGAGCAGGCAGCCAGTTTGCGCGCACTGCTGTAATTTCGGTTAAGTTCCTGTACTTGCTACCACTGCCGCTCGCTTTGCGAGCGGCATGATACCAGCGACGCGAGCATAGCGAGCGGCGCAATACCTATACATCAGGCAAAAAAGCTAACCTTTCACCCAACGCAAACTCTGCACAGCCCCGCCACCCGTCTGCAACTGCAAAACGTAAGCGCCTGCGGGCAATTCGGATATGTCCATCGGATAAATCCCAAAGGCTTCTGCCTGCAAATCGTAGCGCTGCAGTTCCAGCCCGCGCAGGTCGTAGATGCGAAGAGTCGTCGCCCCGCTTTGCTTGCCCATGCGCAAATTGAGCACTTTATCGGCGGGCACAGGAAAAAGCGTAGCCGCTTCGCTGCCCTGCGTCATAACGCTGCCACGCACGGCGCGTATGGGCGAGTAGCTAAAATCGCCGTTTGCATCAAGCTGCCGCAAGCGATAGTAGCTAACATTGGGGCTGCTATTCCTATCGTGATAGCTGTAGCGCGTCGTAGTGCTTGTCGTGCCCGCGCCCATCAAAAAGCCGACCTGCGTAAATACTTCCTCGCCCTCTATCATGCGCTCTATATAAAATCCTTCGTTGTCGGTCTCGCTCGCCGTTGCCCAATCCAAACGCACTTTCTCTACGCTTTGGCGCTCGGCGGCAAAATCCAACAATTCTATAGGCAAACTCGCCGATAGCGTCGCGTCGGGGTCTTCCACGATGAAGGGCGAAAAGCTAATTTGGTTGCTACGAGTCTGGCTATAACGCCCTGCCGAGTTTGTAGCGGCATTATAGGCGGCAGCGCGCTGCCAAGCCGTACCATTGTGGTAGGCTACCCCGCAGTTGAGGCGCTCAAATAGTGCCCCCTCGTCCGCTGCACCCCATTCGAGCGAAATATCCAAGATGTTGCCGCCCGCCGTCTCGTCGTCTATATGCCAAGTGCGCAAAACGAGATTATCCGTGAGCGCTGTGCCCGTCGTGCCGCTTTGCAAAACCGCATCGCTTACGCGCAGGCTAAACGTATCGTCTTGTGTGCCGCCCGTTTCGAGCAAAATCACAGGATTGTAACTGCTATTGCCTACGGGATATTCTTTAATATCCCCAGGTACTAAACGCTGGCGAAGCCTGCCCGAGCCATTGGTGCGCACATACCCCGCATCGGTATAATTGCTTAGTACCGCCGCGTAGGCGTGCAGGTGAAAAGTGCCCAACTCGAGCATGCCCGTCAGCATAAAATCGACCTCATTCGACACGGTCAAATCCGCGCCCAAAACGAGGGTATTATTATTGTCGATACGCAATTTTGAGAGGCTGCTGCCGCTGCTCATCGTGATAGTCTGCGCGCTGGCGCTATTCTCAAATGTCAGGTAATTGGTCGCCCCCGCCGCATAAGTTGCGCCCGCCGTTTCCCTAAAATTGCCACTCAAATAAACCGTGCCGTTATTGCTTATCGCGCCCGCCGCCGTATTGACGAGGTCGCCGCCACGCACGCGAAAGTGCGCGCCGTTATTGACTATCAAGTGCGCGCCGTTGTTGAGATAGCCGCCTTGCGCCGCTGCCATATCCGCCCCCGCCAACAAGCCCACAAAAAGAAGAAATGTATATGTTTTTTGCATAGTTGCGTCGTTGGAAGTTTTTTATTTTTGGGCGTGCCCGCCGCGCCTTTGGCGCAGCGGTCGGGCTATCCGCTGCATCAGCCCGCTGCGCGGTCTGGTTCCGCTCCTATCCCTCACGCAGTCGGTCGGCGCTTTGCGCCTCCCTTTTAAGTGAAAAGTGAAAAGTGAAAAGTGAACACAAACGGCGAAGCCCTCCGCACAGCGAAAAATATTGTACTTTATGTATAATCGCAAATAGCTGATTATCAGTTATTTATAGCTTAAAATAAGTGCGTAAAAATTTGCAAATTTTACAAAAAAAGTGCACTTTTCACTTTTCACTTTTCACTTTTCACTTTTCACTTTTCACTTTTCACT
>CAYXSA010000113.1:0-12336 GCA_964467315.1 uncultured Saprospiraceae bacterium
CGATGCTGCGCTACCACGACCACGCCAATTTGGCGCACTATGCGTCGGCAGCTGTAGATATCGAATTTCAATTCCCCTTCGGCTTCAAAGAGCTGGAAGGCATACACGCGCGCGGCAATTTCGACCTCTCGGCGCATCAGGCGATGACGGGCAAAAAAATACAGTACTTCGATGCGGAAATCGGCGAAAGCTATGTGCCGCACGTCGTAGAAACCTCCGTAGGCGCAGACCGCTTGTTTTTGGCGACCCTCTCACACGCCTACCGCGAAGAAATGGTACCCACTGCCGCAGGCGGGCAAGAAATGCGCGTCGTGCTCAAATTGCACCCCGCCATAGCGCCTATCAAATGTGCCGTGCTGCCCCTCTTGAAAAATAATGCCGAACTCACGGAGAAAGCGCGCCGCGTTTTCGACCAACTGAAAACCGCTTTCACCTGCCAATACGACGAAAAGGACGCTATCGGTCGCCGCTATCGCCGACAAGACGAAATAGGCACGCCCTTCTGCGTAACCATCGACCACGATACGCTTACAGACGGAAAAGTAACCATCCGCTACCGCGACAGCATGCACCAAGATCGCGTGCTAATTGAGTCCGTCGAAGAAATCATCGCCAAGCAAGTCGATATGCGCAGCCTCCTGCGCTAAAATAAGCCCATGCCTACACCACAATCCATACCCAGCCCCGTAGCCCCCGAACAGGGGGCTACTTTGGTCGAAACCATCGCTGTAGCGCCCATCATACAACTCTATCAAAAGCGCTACGGGCTTGATGTTGCTAAGTTTTTCGAGGGCTCGACAGAGCTTTCTGTCTATCGCTGCGATAAAACGGGCTACCGATTTTTTTACCCCTACACGCTGGCGGGCGACGGCGCATTTTATGCGCATTTGCAGCAATACGACTGGTATTACATAGCTTGGAAATGGGAGCACGAAGCCGCTTGCCGCTTCCTAAAAGCAGGCGATAAACTGCTGGAGGTCGGCTCTGGCGCGGGCGGTTTCCTCAAAGGTTTGCAGACGAAAATGCCCCAAGTCGAGGCAGTCGGCTTAGAGTTTAACGCTCAAGCCATCGAAGCTGCGCGTGCAGAAGGCTTGACACTCCTGCCGCAGATGGTGCAAGAGCACGCCAAAGAAGCACCCAATACATACGATTTGGCTTGCTCTTTTCAGGTTTTGGAGCATATCGCCGAGCCTTACGAGTACCTGCGCGCACAGGTCGATGCGCTCAAAGTGGGCGGAAAATTGCTGATTTGCGTGCCCAATAACGCCTCTTTTATCGCCGACGACAAAAAAAATATCCTCAATCAGCCTCCGCATCATATGGGGCTTTGGGACGATGCAAGCCTACGCCGACTCGCCGAAATTTTCCCCATGAAGCACCTCGAAACGCTTTTCGAGCCCTTGCAGCCGCAGCATTACGAGTTTTATCTCACCGTGCAAGCCAAAAAACGATACGGCAATCTCTTGGGCGGCGCATATAATCGCCTCCTCAAATGGGGCTTTTTCAAAGGAAAACTTGCCGAACTGAAAGCCAATGCCGACAAAATACAGGGGCATTCTATCATGGTCGTTTTCGAGAAAATTTGAAAATCGAGTTACGAGTTACGAGTTACGAGTTACGAAAACGAAGTTAACGCGAAGCGATTTACGAATTGCGCATAAAAACATAAAGCGCGATATTTTTCACTTTTCGCTACGCGTTTACTTCGTATTCACTTTTCACTTTTCACTTTTTTTGGGGGCATCCGCGCCGCCAAAAAGGGCGGCGCGGCGCTACGCTACGGGTTACAGTACAGCCGTTGCATGCAACGGCTCTACGAGCCGCGCCTGCACGGCTGCACCGCGCCAAAGGCGCGCCCTCCGCATCGCTATGCCTTACCATCAGCCTGCAAACTTTCGACTCTATTTGCAAAGCCAATCCAAAGCTGCTTCTTTATTTGGAAAGGGGACGGCTGGGTGGCTCGCAAAAAGATTATATGCCTTTAGCATAATCAGCTTGATGCCTGTGATGCCCAATACGGCGAGCTTGGCGGGCAAGGCATCGGGCGTTTGAGCCGCCTTAAATTTGTTCATCAGGGCGCTATTTACACCCATACCCGTAAAGTCGCTTAATATAAGCAGGGTTTTGGGCGCTGCACGCAGCATATCGCCGCAGGTATCTACAAGTTGAGAAAGCGTAGTTTCGTCGGGGCAGTTGTTGTAGGATAGAAACAATACGCTTTTTCCGTTTTGCAATATCTCGGTGATGTAAGGATTATCCTTATACATGATGGGGAACTACTTTTAGCTGGGTGAGTTGAAAACTTTTTTGTAAGGCATCTTGCATATTGCTGGTGCTGGCGATTTCGTTGGTATCCACGCCAAGGGCTACTAAGGTTTCGGCTACTGCGGGCGAAATACCCGAAAGGATGCAAAGACAGCCCATGAGTCGGCTCGCTTTGCTCATTTTTAGCAGGTAGTTGGCTACGGCTGTATCTACAGCGGCTATGCCGCTAATGTCGAGTATAAAGGCACGCGCTTGTGTGTAGCCGATTTTTTGTAGCATCGCCGCCATCGCCGTCTGCGCTCGCAGAGAGTCCATGACCCCAACCAGCGGTAGAAACAAAATTTTATCCCAAATCTGGGTAACAGGCGTAGAAAGCGCTTTTAGCGTTTCGTTCTGTGCGCTGATGGTTTCTATCGATGCAGCATTGTAAGCCTCAACACCAATGAAAATGCAAATGCCTTCCAGCTTTTTTAGCACGCGCAATAGCTCAAAAGTCCCCAATTCGCAGCGCTGAAAAGTACCTTCTATCAATTCCTGAAAAGAAAGCAAGAGCGACAAATAAACCTCTAAGGGCAGGCGCTCACTCAAAGCATAATTTGCTAATTGTTGCTGGCGCTGCACAAAGTCCTCGCCCAGCCGCGCCCGACTCAAGTCTACCCACAAATCCACCCAAAAAAGCGAAAATGCCGCCCGCCTTTGCTCATCGAAGTAGTCGCTGTAGTTTGGGTGAAATTCCATCCAAGCCGCAAACTCCTCGAATGCTATCTCTTGCTCCTCTGCTATGCGCTCGCCTGCCTGCGATAAAAAAATAAGCTCCTCTTCAGAGATAAAATAAAGCTCCCTATACTTTTCGGCAGAAAAGCGCTTGTTGCTGCTCATACGCTATGAAATTACGAAAAAAAAGAACGCAAAACTGCGATTTCAACGGGCGGCAAATTTACGAAGAAATTATTATTTATCGCAAACTTGCTGCGAAGAGCCGAAATTCCAAAGCAACTAAAGAAAAAATTAGCAGCTTTTCGCCCATAAAATAAGCTTTACCCAAGGTCGTCAATGCCTCAAACTGCCCAATCAATACGCCCAAAGACAGCGCACAGTACAGCAAATTGCCCACTATCACCCGAAGCAACCATTTGTCGACTTTTTCGACCTTTCGCAAGTAGCAACTCATAGACAGCATCGCCATCAGCGCCGCCCCCAACATCAGCACCCAAAGCCAAGTGGTCGGCATACCCACCCACAAGCGCAGTGGCTCCAAATAAAGCATAGCCGCCAATAAAAAAAATGATAGGCACGCACCAATACCATCCAAAAAGAACATCTTGTGCGGCAGCAAATAGCTTTTATAGCTTTTGCGTTTTTCATCTATGCTCATACCTTAACTTATTTTTCAATTGTGGAAGCCAAAAAAATTTATCTTTTCGCCGTTTTGTTTCTTTCCTTAGTGGCTTGTCGTAGCCAGCTTCTTTATGTCCACGACGACGATATGGCGAGCACACAAGCCCCTGCCGATAGCCTACCGCATACGATGCTCTTTACAGGCAAATTTCATGCGGACGAAGTGCCCGCAGATGTCGATAAACGCCAATGGTGCGGCTTATTTTGCAGCAAAGACGGCAAATACCGACTAAGCCCCACAAAGGCAATAAGCAGCCGAGTCGTCGACCCGATTATAGACGGCGATAGCGGCGAAAAAACAGGCTGGCATATCGAAGCCCAGTCGCCCGATAGCTGCATAGCCCTCATCGAACAACTGCCTGAGCTCAAAGAACGCACTGTAGAGGCTATCAGTTTTGAAAAAAACTATATCTACCCCGAAGATACCCTAAAATTTACTTATCTGGATGCCGAATATACGCTATACGCGGCAGGCAAAACGAAAAGAAATGAGAAGGGCGAAATAGAAACGGTAGTAGGCTATCGCCTCTATATCATAGCAAAAATAAAAGGAAAAGCCTACAGAACGCTGTTAGCTACCAGCATGCTTTTTGAAGAAAAGATGATGCAGATACTTTTTGTGGGCGACATCGACGGAGATGGCATCATAGACCTTATCATCGATACCGCCAACCACTACAATAGCCTAAAACCCACGCTCTACCTCTCCACCTATGCCGAAAAAGAAAAAGAGCAAGTCCTGCGCGCTGTCGCCCGCCATATCATCGTAGGCTGCTGACGAATGACGAATGACGAATGACGAATGACGAATGACGAATGTGCTGGGTTTGGGTAGGGGATTGGGTTTGCTGCCTGTACAAGGAAAGGCTTAATTTTTGCGGCAAGGGTCGGGTGTAGCTGCGTGAGGGATAGCAGCGGAACCACCAAAGCGCCTCCCGTAGGGGCAGCCACCTGGGGCTGCCCGCCGCGTAGCGGCAAGGGGGCGCGAAGGTGATGGAGCGCATAGCCCGACCCCGCGCATGGCTCCCCCCTTTCAAGGGGGGAAGCTGCGAAGCAGCGGGGGGGTGCGCGGGGGCACGCCCAAAAAAAACGATATACTTACCTGATAACCAAATTTTTATGCGAAATTTATCTGCTTTACTTTTGCTCGCATTTTTGCTCTTTTCTCTGCCGATGGCGCAGGCGCAAGAAAGACCAGCGCATAAAAAATTTTCTATGACAGGGCAGCAAGACCCGCAGCCAAGAACCGTTTTGCTGTACTCGCCCTTCGGGCAGAAGGAGAAAATGAGGGCTTTCGACCTAAATGCACAACTTGCCGAGAGCCAAAAGGCGCGTGCGGAAGGAAAAAGCTATAGTTATGCGCTAACTATGCTGCAAGAATTTGTCGATAAGTACTATGCGGGCGCAGCATTTACTTGGTCAAAACTCGATGTGGGTCATTATTTTGGCTATGCAGGCACACGGGACATCGGCAAAAATCAGATGCAGTTTATGTACCTAAGCTGGCAAAGCTACAGCGATGGGCTGGAATGGTGCTTTTTTAATACCGAACTGCGCCGAAGCTGGTGGAATACAGACCCTTGGGACATCGTCGAAGATAAAGAGGCGGCAGCAAAAATTATAGCCTATCTCGTAGACAAAAAAATCTGCGCCAGCGAGCAAGAAGCACGCAAGGACGCAGATATATTTACTTCGCAGTATCGCAGCTTTTGCACCGAGCAGCGCACGGAAAATGTACCCTATCCAGATGAGGCTTTTTCGGCGACTATTTACGGCGTTTTCGTGAAGGGCGACCTGTATAAATTTGATATGCAGGGCAATTTTAAGCACCCGAAGAAGTAGGGCTGATGCGCTTGTGCTGTAGGTACGGCTCCGCTCGCTGCCGCTCGCGTCGCTGGTATCAAGTATCAGGCGCTGCTATACATGCCTGATACTTGATACCTAAAACAAAACGCACATATATACCTACAACAGGCATCGGTCTACTTATGGGCTGCGTAGAGGGCGCTAACTTTTGTCCAGTTGATGAGCTTGTAGAACGCGCCGATGAAGTCCGCACGTCTGTTTTGGTAGTGCAGATAATAGGCGTGTTCCCAAACGTCGAGCCCTAAGATAGGGAAACCTTTGCAGCCGTTTGTTTCTACATCCATGAGCGGATTGTCTTGATTGGGCGTAGAGCAAACTTCGACTTTGCCGCCTTTATGCACGCAAAGCCAAGCCCAGCCAGAGCCGAAGCGGGTAAGAGCAGCAGCGGTAAATTTTTCTTTGAAACCATCGAAAGAGCCATAAGCGGCATTGATAGCGTCTGCGAGTTCGCCCGTAGGTGCGCCGCCTGCATTGGGGCTAAGGATTTCCCAGAATAGATTATGGTTGTAGAAGCCGCCGCCGTTGTTGCGTACTGCGGGCGTGGCTTTGCTTACTTGGGCAAGAATTTCTTCGATGGTTTTGCCTTCGAGTTCGGTGCCTGCAATAGCCTTATTGAGGTTGTCGGTATAGGCGGCGTGATGTTTGGAGTGGTGTATTTCCATCGTGCGCGCGTCGAAATGTGGTTCGAGCGCATTGTACGCGTAGGGGAGTGTCGGCAGTGTGAAAGCCATGATGCGAGGATGCGAATTTTGGTGGTTGAGAAAAGAGTTTGCGCCTTTTACGGCACGCAAATATAACAAAAAGCAGCATAAATGGTTGGTGCGTAGTGTGTAAAACGCGCGGCTTTTTTATTTTTGCTCAAAGAATTGGCACAGTCGCAGGCAAAAGGCTATATTTGCGCGGTTTCGGGCGGAAGTCCCTTATTGGGGGCTTTTTTTGGGCGTGCCGCCGCGCCATCCACCCGCGCAAAGGACGCGGGTGGGAGCCGTAGCATGCTACGGCTCTACATGGCGCGCCGTCGGGCTATTCGGGGCGTATCCACATCGCCCAAATGGGCGAATGTTGATTCGCCCCTACTATCCCTCACGCATTGCCAACAGCCGAAACAAGCCATTTGCGAAAATTAGCATACACATTACTATACGACCATGAACGAGCTACTGGAAAAGTACAAATCCAAACAACCAGAAATTGTTTTCGAGTGGAAAGACGCAGAAACGAGCGCTGAAGGCTGGGTGGTGATAAACTCTTTACGCGGCGGCGCAGCAGGCGGCGGTACGCGTATGCGCAAGGGGCTGAATAAATCAGAGGTCGTTTCCTTGGCGAAGGTCATGGAGGTAAAATTTTCGGTCTGCGGACCGAACATTGGCGGCGCGAAGTCGGGCATCAATTTTGACCCCGCCGACCCCCGCCGACAGGAAGTACTACAGCGCTGGTACAAAGCCGTTATTCCACTGCTGAAAAACTACTACGGCACAGGTGGCGACCTCAACGTCGATGAGCTAAAAGACGTTATTCCGATAACTGAAGATTTGGGACTTTGGCATCCGCAGGAGGGCATCGTTCGCGGGCATCTCCGACCCAATGAGGGGCAGTACATCGAGGTCATCGGGCAACTCCGTCAAGGGGTGAGCAAGGTGGTAGAAGACCCCGAATTTACGCCCGTCGTAGAAGAGAAATTTGCTGTAGCCGACCTTATCACGGGTTACGGCGTAGCGGAGGCGGCGGTACATTTTTACGACCTTTATCGCCAAAGCGAGATAAAAGGCAAGCGCGTTATTGTGCAGGGCTGGGGCAATGTGGCTGCGGCTGCGGGCTATTATCTCGCGCAAAAAGGCGCTAAAATTGTCGGCATTATCGATATTGCGGGCGGTATCATCCGCCCAGAAGGTCTGAGCTTTGAGGAAGTGCGTCAGCTTTTCTTGGATAAGCAAAATAATAAGCTGGTCGCTGCCGATATGCTCACATTTGAGCAAGCGAATGCGCAAATATGGTCAGTGCCCTGCGATGTATTTATACCAGGTGCTGCCTCGAAGCTGCTCACTGCGGCGCAGATGTCGGCTTTGCAGTCGGCGGGTTTGGAGGTCGTATCTTGCGGTGCGAATGTACCTTTTGTCGATGACCAGATATTTTTTGGCGAGACGGCAAAGCAGGTAGACCAGCAAATTAGCCTGATACCTGATTTTATAGCCAACTGCGGTATGGCACGCGTTTTTGCTTATCTGATGAAGCCGAATGCGGAATTGACAGACCGCGCTATATTTTCCGATATATCGCTGACTATCCGCCGCGCTTTGCAAGACCTGCAAGCGGTGAACCCCAGCGAAAAGAATTTGTCAACGACGGCGCTGAACATCGCTTTAAACAAGCTGATGGGTGCTGCGGGGCAGTAAAATATAGGCAGGCTGCTTGTATGGGCTATCGATGCGGAGGGCGCGCGTAGGGGCAGACCCATGGGTCTGCCCCTACGCGCGTACCCGCGCCACAGGCGCGGGTATGAGCCGACAGGCGACCACGAAGTCGACCCGACCAACGGGAGGGCACCCGTAGGCAGCGCGGCGGCGCGGCGCAGCCCCCCAAATAAAAAAATACACACCAACAATTTGTAATTTGTAATTCCCGAATATGTTTTCAACCGTTACCCCGTATCGTTTATTGCTTGCTTGCGCGCTGGCATTGTCGCCTTTGGCGGCGAGTGTTGTGCAGGCGCAAACTACTGTTGTCGCCAGCGACGACCAATTTGTCCGAGAAAAAGACAAAGACGCGCACGGCAAGTGGCGCAAAGGCAAAAGTCCCTTTCCCGCCCGTCCGCGCGATATGTGGCAAATCGGCTTAGGCGGCGGCAGCTTTTTGGTCGGTGCGGACGTGAAACCGCAATTTGGCTGGGGCGCGAGTTTGCACGCACGCAAGTCGCTCGGCTATACGATGTCTTTGCGTTTGGAGGCGCTGTATGCGCAGGCGCGGGGCTTGAGCTACACGCCGACGACCTTGCGCGGCTTTCCGCAGGTATCGCCCTTTTCGCTTAGCAACGACAGAGGCGACATTACGAATGCCGATTTGTACGGCGATGCCGACCCTTTTTATGCCAATTACCGCTCGGAAGTAATGGCATTTTCGGCGCAGGCGCTGATAAATCTGAACAATATCAAGTTCCATAAACCCGCCAATAAGTGGAGTTTGAACTGGATTATCGGACTTGGTGCGGCGGCTTATCATACGCGCTACGATGCGCTCGATGCCAACGGTAGCCGCTACGATTTTCGCACGGTAGGCGATGGGCTGGATATGTCGAAACTCGCCGACCGCCGCACCCTGCGCGACAACGTGAAAGGCACGCTCGACGATGAGTACGAAACGCCTGCGCAAACCAACAATCGCAATGCAATTACCTTCGGCAGCGATGAGAAAAAGTACACGCTGATGCCTTACCTCAATACGGGCTTGAGTCTGGAATTTTTGGTAACCAATCGGCTTTCTATCGCCATTGAGCATCAGGTATTTTTTACGGCTGACGATTATATCGATGGCAAGGCGCGCACGAACAACGGCACTTCTACGAGCGGCATTGATTTGCCGCATTATACGAGCTTGAAACTTGGTTTTCACTTAGGCAAGAAAACGAAGCGCACGCCGCCGCTTTGGTTTATCAATCCGCTAAATGACCCTTACAAAGACCTCGAAGCGCTGAAAAGCAAGGACGAAGATTTACTAAAAGACGATGACGACGACGGCGTGCCGAATAGACTCGACAAAGAGCCTGGTACGGAACCTGGCGCGGTAGTCGATACGAAAGGTCGCACCAAAGACAGCGACGGCGACAAAGTGCCCGACCATAAGGACGAGGAGCCTTTTTCTTCGCCTGGTTACCCTGTCGATGATAGGGGAGTAGCTCAAGTGCCGCAGGCGATTTATCCTGAAGACGTGAAAGTTGACGGCAATAAATTGATTATCGGCAAAGAGGTCTACGAGCCGAAGGGCACAGGTGGAGGCGGTTTGGACGGTTGGTTTTTGCCAACGGTGCATTTCAATTCGGCGCAATATAGCCTGCGTCCAGAGTCTTATACGCATCTGAAACATATTGCGGATGTGATGTTGCAGTATCCGAATATCAAGGTTGTGGTGTATGGGCATACGGATTCTCGCGCCAGCGACGAGTACAACGATATGCTTTCGTACAATCGCGCGATGGCGGCTATCGATTTTTTGCGTTTGGAATATGGCATTGATGTAAATCGTTTCATCGTGCAGTACAACGGCAAGCGCAAATCGCTGGTAACGGGAGCGAAGAAAGACGAAGAGCATTTTATGAATCGCCGCGTGGAGTTTCGGGTAGCTCGTCCAGAGGACAAATCGCAGGCGCGCCCTGCGGAGCCGAAAGACCGCAAGCAGGTTTGGAAGTATTAGTTTAAGCGAATACGCAGTAAACGCGTAGCGAAAAGCGAAAAGTGAAAATGTTCGCTTTTCGCTTTTTGCTTTTTGGGCGTGCCCGCAGCCCCCACGGCGTGCCTAAAGGCACTTGTTTAAAAGGGGCTGCGGTCGGGCTATGCGGGGCAGACACATTGGTCTGCCCCTAGTATGCGCTTCGCGTTCACTTCGTGTTCCTCACGCGGCTTGCTCTTGCGCCAGAAGGGGCGCAAGAGCGCAGGGTGCTGCGTATAAGTAGGGCGTATTCCGCAGTTAGACGCAATACCTTACGGATAAAAGGGGCACTTTGGGGTTTAGATTAGCGTGAGGGATAGGAGCGGCGCGAAGCGGTACGCGCCGCGAAGGGGCGCGTACTGAAACCGCGCATAGCCCGACCCGAAGCGCCAAAGGCGCGGCGGGGCACGCCCCAAAAAAATAAAAAAAGTTATTAAAATTTGCAAATACAAAATGGCTATCTATATTTGTGTATTGCATTGCTAAAAATCGAACGGGGACTCATGGAAAGTAGCTTGAAAACTACGAAAATGGGACTCACGCTCGGCTATGCCGCGCAATAAACCCCAAAAAAACCGCTAAATCCCTTTGAAATATGTTAAAATTACGCCCTATACAGTACAAGGAGGAAGGTTGGAAAATTGGTATAAGACAGTACCAATTAGACGCGATGGCTTGGAAAAAGCTGCGCAAATGTGTCGAATTAAAATATAGCAAAACATATAGTTGTTGGTATTTCGCATTTGAAGCGGCGCTATTGCGGCGTGTTTTAGAGGCATTTCCCGATGCGGAGTATGTGGGCGAATTGCCAAAGGAGTCGCCAAAAAGTGCAGAAAAAACAGCGGAAGCAGCGCCACAAAATGCGACCATAACGATTTGCGAGGAGGATAATCGGCGTGGCTGGTGGGTAGCTTGTGCGCGGGAGACGGGGCAAGCGTTGAAAAAAGAGACTTCGGGGGCGGTTTGGTTTGGGGAAAAGCGTTTGTGGTTTGTGCCAGCGCGTAAGGGGAATTGGGGGGAATTGGAGCGAATTACGGGAGAGAAGCCGCCATTTTTAACTTTTCCAAATCGAGAGGAGCGTCCCGAAAAACTGGTACGGATAGAGCTGCACCCGCAGCGTTTGGATTATGTTTTGGTTCATCTGCCGTATAGTGCGGAGGCTTACGAGTTGATACAAGCGACGAATAGCCGTTATTTTGATAAGTCGCTTAGTCGCTGGACGATACCGAATACGGCGGCTCTGCGCGTGGATCTGGTGGAGCGTTTTGAGCAGGCGGGTTTTAGGGTGGAAGTCGGCGAGGAGGTGGAGGCGAATACGATAGGGGAGCGCTCTGGGCGCGATGCGGAAAACCGCGAGTATAAGGGCTGGCTATCGAAGTTACCGCTTGATTTGCAGCCTATATTTGCGGCCTATATAGATACTTTGATGCTTCGGAATTACAGCGTATCGACTATAAAGAATTATAGGCTTTTGCTTTGGGATTATTGTCAGGCGCATGCGCCTCTTAGTCCTGATAATATCTCCTCGACTGCGGCGCAGGCATGGCTTACGGAAAAAGTAAGAACGGGTTGGGGGGCTTCTTCGCTGGTTTCGGCGGTTTCGGCGCTTCGTTTTTACTATATACAGATGCTTCGGCGCAATGATTGGGAGTTTTTTCTGCCCTTTCCGCGCAGGGAAGAGAAATTGCCGAATATCTTAGGGCAACGAGAGGTGCGGGCTTTGTTTGATGCTGTCAATAATTTGAAGCATAGAACGATGCTATTGATGGGCTATGCAGCGGGTTTGCGGGTGAGCGAGGTGGTTGGCTTGCGGCTTGCGGATATAGATTCTGAGCGTATGGTCATCACTATCAAAGCTTCCAAAGGTAATAAAGACCGCTGTGTGATGCTTTCGGAAACTTTACTCGATACGCTGCGTATGTACTACAAAGCCTACCTTCCAAAGGATTGGTTATTCGAGGGAATGCACTGCGATAGATACAGTGTCAGGAGCCTACAAAAGATATTTCAACGCGCAAAAGAAGCAGCACTCATACGGAAGGAGGTCTCCTTTCATTCGCTGCGCCATAGCTTCGCTACGCACTTACACGAAGGCGGCACAGATATACGCATTATCCAAGAATTGCTCGGACACAACAGCCCGAAGACAACAGAAATTTATACCCATGTTAGCACTCGCACCATTCAGCGTGTGAAAAGCCCCTTAGATAATTTGCCCGTCTAAGCACGAAAACGAACAGCGTTTTAATCATGCTTTTCTTTTTTATGGACAGCAAAAACGTAAATTTGTTGAACGTCTAAGCCAGAAGAGAAAAAAGAGGCGGGAAAGAGGAGTTGCGCGGCATATACGAAAAAGAGTTCACAAAAATTTAGACGCTATAAATAATT
>CAYXSA010000114.1:0-12331 GCA_964467315.1 uncultured Saprospiraceae bacterium
GGTTCGCCCCTACGCGCTGAAAATCCCTAAGGGCGAACACGAGGTTCGCCCCTACTTCTTGGCTTTGATGCTGCAGCCGATGGCTTTGGTGAAATCGGGTTCGGGCTTTTTGCCAGCAAGGAGCGCGTCGACGGCGTTGGCGAGGTAGGTAGTTTTGACGGCGGCAGCGTCTTCGTGGTTATCGTCGATAGCGCCAATGTAACGGACGATGAATTTTTTGCCCTCTTTCTGGAGCAAGTACACGTGTGGGGTTTTGGTTGCGCCGTATTGGGGGTATACTTTTTGTCCCTCGTCGAAGAGATAGGGGAAAGTAAAGCCTTTTTCTTTGGCGCGGACTTTCATGTTTTCGTAGCTGTCGTCGGGCTTGACGGCGGGGTCGTTGGGGTTGATGGCAACGACGGGGTAGCCTAAGGCGCTGTATTTTTTGTCTAAGGCTACCAATCTATCCTCGTAGGCGATGGCATAGGGGCAGTGGTTGCAGGTAAAAACGAGTATAACGCCTTTAGTAGCCGCTCCGTAGCTCGATAGACTTAGTTTTTTGCCGTCGGTATTGAGTAGGCTGAAGTCGGCGGCTTCTTGTCCGACGGCATAACCTGCTGTAGCAGTCGTTGTGCTTGCTGTAGTGGTTGTGGGCGCTGCCGTTTTACTATCGGCAGTGCTGGGGCTGGTTGTTTTGCAGGCTGCCAAGAGCAGCAAAGGCAGAGAAAGAGCGCAGAGAACTTTTGCGATGGTCATGTGAGACGCTGGTATTTGGATTTGAAACGATGGGAATACATCGTTAAATAAGGTTAAAGTTGGCAGAAAGTTTAGGAAAAGGGCAGATTTCGGTAAGAATATGCTTGTTACGACAATTTTTATTAAACTACCTTTGTCGTAGAGCGTCTAAATCGGAATTTCATGCTCGAATGACCGACCGTGTGAGCGGGTGTAGGGGCGCGCCGCTTCGCGGCGCGGTGTAGAGGCAGCCCTTGTGGCTGCCCTACACTAAAACCCCGCAACACGCGACCCGCAGCGGCGGTACGCCGCAAGGGGCACACCCAAAAACAAGCTAACACAATCTATAATTTTATGCGAATACTATTTTTATTAGCGGCATTGCTGCCATTTTTTGCGCTGCAAGCCCAGCAGGCAGGCGGCAACATCGTAGGGACAATCATCGACGGCGAGACGAAAGAGGCGCTGATAGGCGTGAATGTGCAACTGCGGCGTATGCAGGATACGACGACCTTGCTCAAAGGCGCGGTGAGCGATATAGAGGGGCGTTTTGTTTTCGCAGAACTGGCGGCGGATACTTATCAACTGAAAATTAGCTACGTGGGTTATGATGCCGTGATGGTGAATAATTTGCAACTACAGCCCAATGCAACCTACCCTTTGGATACGGTGCGTATGGGCACGGCGAGCGCCATGATTGACATTATACAGGTGGAAGCGGTGGCGATACGGGTGGAAATGAAGGGCGATACGGTGCAATACAATTCCGCAGCCTTCAAGGTGAACCCCGATGCGACGGTAGAGGACTTAGTGAAGAAAATGCCCAACATTACGGTAGAAAACGGGGTGGTAAAGGCGCAAGGCGAGGAAATAAAGAAGGTAACCATCGACGGAAAGGAGTTTTTTGGCGACGATGCCAGCACGGCGCTAAAGAATTTGCCCGCTGATATTGTGGATAAAATACAAATTTATGACCGCAGCAGCGACCAAGCGGGATTTTTGGGCGTGAGCGACGGCAACGAGCGCAAGGCGCTTAACATCGTAACCCGCACGGGGAAATTGACGGGCAATTTTGGCAGGTTTTACGCGGGCTACGGCTACGGCGACGGGCATAGATATCAAGCGGGCGGCAACTTTAACAACTTCGACGGCGATAGACGCTTCTCCGTGCTGGGTATGAGCAACAATATCAACCAGCAAAATTTTGGGAGTGAAGACCTGTTGGGTGTGATGTCGTCGGGCGGCGGTGGCGGTAGACGTGGCGGCAGTAGGGGAGGAATGGGCGGCGGTTCGTCGGCAGTGATGGAGGGCGTAATGTCGGGGCAACAGCGCGGGATAACCAATACGCACGCTATAGGCATCAATTACAACGATAAATGGGGCAAAAATACCACTGTAGCCCTCTCGTACTTTGGTAATTATAGCCAAAACAGCAATCTGTCGGACTTGTCCCGCTTTTACTTTTCCCAAGCAGACGCTTCGACCAATCAGCTATACGATGAAACGACCCAAAGCAGCAATAATAATCTAAGCCATCGGCTTACGGCGCGCTTTGAATTTAAACCCGATACGATGCAAAACATCGTGATAGCTCCGCGCATCTCTTGGCAGCAAAATAAACAAAATCAGGATTTCTACGGATTTAGTCAGTTGTCGGATTTTTCTTTTCTGTCTTCTACCCAAACCCTTTCGGCGGGCAGCGGCAACGCTTATACGCTGGGCGGCAACGCTACTTATATGCGTCGGCTCAAAAAACCACGCCGCAGCATCTCGGTTGACCTCAACGGCAATCTTAATAATCGCCTAAGTAGACGTTTGCAGCTCGCCGATAACCTTTTTGCGGAAAACATAGATTCGGCTACCCTGCTCAATCAATTTAGCCGCAATTATAGCCAAAGTTACAACGCCACGCTTGATATTAGCTACTCCGAACCCGTAGGTAAAAACGGAAGTTTGCAGTTTAGCATCGCGGAAAGTTATACCCAAAGCCTTGCGGATAAGGATACCGACAATTTTAGCGCTGTTAGCAATGACTACACGGACAAAGATAGCACCCTTTCTTCCGAATTGCAGAGCAGTTACCTCAGTACCCGCCCCAGCATTCGCTATCGCGGCTCTGCAAAAGAGAATGCCATTAGCTATTTTGTGGGTCTTTCCTATGAAAATGCCCAACTTCGGGGCTTTCAATCCTTCCCAATGGATACCAGCCTAAGCCGCAGCTTCCATAATGTGCTGCCAATGGGTATGCTGCGGGTACAATTTAGCAAAAGTAGCAATCTAAGAATGTTCTACCGCACGTTTACGAGCGCGCCGACGGCGAACCAATTGCAAAACGTGGTGGATAACTCCAATCCTTTGTTCTTGTCGGCTGGAAATCCCGACCTACAGCAGTCTTATTCGCAATTTTTAGCGGCGCGGCTTACGCTGGTCAACCCGAAAAATGCGCGTAGCTTCTTCGCCAGCCTTACTTTCAATCAAACGAGCCGATATATCGGCAATTCTACCCTTATCGCCGAGCGCGACACGGTTTTGAGCAGCAGCGGGATAGTCCTAAACAAGGGCGCGCAGCTTAGTCAGAGCGTCAATTTGGGCGGATATTATAGCATCGCGTCGGTTGTATCGTATTCGATGCCGATACAGAAGATAAAATCGAATATAAACTTCAATTTTACCCCGCTTGTCAACCAAATTCCCTCCCTTATCAACGGCGAAACGAACCTAACCCAAAACTTGGCGCTGGGTGGGGGCTTGGTTTGGGGTAGCAATATCAGCGAGCAGGTAGATTTTACCCTTTCTTATCACGGAAACTATAATTTTGCCAACAATCGCCTGCGCCCGACGCTCAATAATCAGTATTTTAATCAGGTTTCTGCGCTTAGATTTAATTGGCTTTTCGGCAAAGGCTTTGTTTTGAACGTTTCGGCGGCGCATTCGCTCTATACGGGTATGTCCGATGGCTTCAATCAGCAATTTTTATTGCTCAACGGCTCATTTGGCTACAAGTTTTTGAAGGATAAAAGCGCCGAAATCAATATAAGCGTCTTCGATGCGCTGGGTCAGAACGCGGCAATCGTCCGCAATGTCAACGATATATATATTGAAGACCTGTCTTCGCAGGTTTTGACGCGTTATGTTATGCTAAACTTCGTTTATACGCTCCGTGCGGTCAATGCGCCCGCGCCCAAAAACGGCGAACGTCCGCATGGTATGCCTCCGCATGGCGGCGGACATGGCGGGCATGGCGGCGGACAGCGCCCCCCGCACTAAACCTATCATTTGGCATTTTTTTGTTTTGGCGTGCCCCTTGCAGCGCTGGGCGCTGCTTCGGGTCGGGCTATCCGCTACATCAGCCCCATACCGCTTTCAGCGGCATGGGGCTGGTTTCGCTTCTATCCCTCACGCCGCCCGCTACGCGGGCGCTCTAAGCCCCTACGACAACTCCCTTCCCCGCAGTACCAGATACACCACCATCGGCACGCCGACCAAAGCCGTAAAAACATTGAGCGGCAAAACCCGCCCCGCGCTCGCTCCCAGCGCCACCGAGAGCCAAAGACAAAGCAAAAGCAGCAAAGCACCCAAACCCGCCGTTGCAAAAAGTAGGGTAGCGTGTCGATGCGTGCGCCAAAGTACGCGCGCCAGATGCGGCGCGATGATGCCCACAAAACCAATCATACCACAAAAGGCAGTAACGAGCCCACTAAGCAAAGCGGCGGCGCTTATCAGCACAAGCCGCAAACCGCGTACCCGCACACCCATAGATTCGGCGTAAGCCTCCCCCAATAAAAGCCCATCCAAACCCTTAGCCGCCCCCATCAATACCAATAAAAGCAAAACCGTAAGCGGAAGCAATAAAGCGACTTCCTCCCAACTACTCCCCAAAGTGCTGCCCTGCGACCAAACCGTATAACGCATCAGCGACGCACTTTCAGAAAAATATTGCATAAGCTCCACCAAAGCGCCCGCCGTGCTGCCTATCATCATACCCACAATCAAAAGGCTGCCGCTTGTGCGCAAACGCAGCGATACCAACAAAATCAGCAGCATCACCGCCCCACTACCCAACATTCCCAAACCCGCCAAAGCCCAAGTCCCCACCCAACCCAAGACCAGAACCCCCAAAGCTACCCCCAAAGCCCCCCCAGCGCTTACCCCCAGCAAATAAGGGCTCGCTATCGGATTTCTAAATAAAGTCTGCATTATCAAACCCGCTACCCCCAATGCCGCACCCGCCGCCAGCGTCATTAAAGTTGCTGGCAAGCGCAAATCGCGGATAATTACCGCCTGCGTAGGCGTGCCCGCCTGCGCATCCCATAATATCGCCCAAATTTTCGATAAGGGCAGAGCTACACTACCCCAAGACAGATTTAAGCCCATCGCAAAAAACAGCGAAAAGACCAAAAGCAGCCAGCGAAATAGCGAAATAGACATATAAGGAACAGAAAAATGCAATAAAAAGGAACTTTTTTGCAAAGATACACGCCCCTTTGGTATGATTTTGAATAAGAGGCGGGCGGCAACGAAAATTTGCCGCTTTATTGCATACCTTCCATCACAAAAATTTAGATACAATTATGCGTTTTTCTCTCCTCCTTAGCGCTTGTTTACTGGCTTGTGCTGCCTCCAGCGCCCTACACGCGCAGTTTTCCCAAAATCTCGTCGTTTTCTCTGGCGAAGGCGATAAATTTTATCTCCTACTCAACGGCGAACAGCAAAATGCCGAACCCCAAAGCAACATTAAAGTCGTCGGACTCACTGCCCCCTACATGAAAGCCCGCATCGTTTTCGCCGACAACTCTATCAACCCCATCGACAAAAGCGTACAACTCGAAGGCGTAGACCAAACCGAAGCCCACGAAATTACCTATCAAATCAAAAACAAAAAAGGCAAACGCACCCTCAATGCCTATTCTTATCAGCCCCTACGCTCCAATGCCGCAGCCCCCAACCAACTCCTTGTAGAGTACGGCAAACCTCAACAAAATACGACTACGACCACCACCACCACGACTACGACCACCAACCCCACACCCACGCCCGCACCTACACCCACCAATACCAATACCGCAAGCGAAAACGTAAATATCAACGTCAATACCAACACCACTACGACCAACCCCAATAACGCTAACCTAAATATGAACGTTAGCGTGGTCGAAAATACCAACACCAACACCCATTCCGACAACGTCAACATGAATACCAATGTGAATGCCGACCCCAACGGCAATCTCAACATGAACGTCGGCGTAACGGACGGCGTAGGCGGCGAAAATGTCAATATGAACGTCAATATCAACGCCGACCCCAACAATTTTAATATGAACGTCAACCTCCAAGACGGCACAAATACCAATACCCACCACACCAACACCAACACAAACACCCATGTAAATTACGGCACTACCGTAACCAGCACGACCACGACCAGCACGACCAACACCAACCCCGCCCCCAATACCGCCGCACCCAGCAACAACAACGCCAACGGCTGCTATACCGCTATGACGGACGCGAAGCTAAAAGAAACCCTCAAACGCATGGACGGCGCTATTTTGGACGAAGACAAAAACAAAATCGCCAAAGGCGTTATCCAAAAAAATTGCATCAGCAGCAGCCAAATCGCATTGCTTTTCGAGGAGCTTATGCACGAGTCTTCCCGCCTCGATCTCGCCAAATACGCCTTCAACTATTGCACCGACCGCGATAAATTCAGCGAGCTTGCCGATAAATTCAGCTTCCCCGACAATAAGGAAGCCATCTACAAATTGGCGGAGTAGTTACGAATGACGAATGACGAATGACGAATGACGAATGACGAATGACGAATGACGAATTGCACATAATACTTGCTACCACTGCCGCCGCAAGGCGGCATGATACCTAAACATAACGCACAATTCATACACAAAGCACATTCGTTATTATGGCGTGCCCCCGCTCCCCGCCGCTAACGCGGCTTAAAGGTCGCGGGGTCGGGCTATCCGTTGCAGCGCCTTCATTTCATTTCGGCGCTTCCACTGCTATCCCTCACGCATTGCCGACAGATTGCCCCTTATACGAGTTTGCCCGCTCTCCATGCTTTTTGGAAGAGCGGGCAAACCTGCTTTATGGAGGCAACGAATTGCGTAATTTTTGCTTTTTTTACTCCATGAGCAACAAAATTCGTAACTCGTAACTCGTAACTCGTAATTCGTCGCTATTTTTGCGGCGCTCATAACGATAAGCGAAATATGCAAACAAAACAAACACAGCGCCCCAGCGTACAAGTCATCACGCTGGGCTGCTCGAAAAATATGGTAGACAGCGAGGTGCTGATGCACCAATTGCGCGCAAATGAATTTCCCGTCTGGGGCGATACGGAAAGCAACGGCGAAGAAATCGCCGTACTCACAGACGAAGACGGCGAGGAGCAAGAAGCCCCCGAACTCCGTCAACCGCAGGTCGTCATCGTAAACACTTGCGGATTTATAGACCGCGCCAAAGAGGAATCTATCAATACGATACTTTCTTATGCTACAGCCAAGACGGAAGGCAAGATAGATAAACTCTACGTTACGGGCTGCCTTTCGCAGCGCTACAAAGATAATCTGGAGGCAGAGATACCAGAGGTCGACGCGTTTTTCGGTACGATGGAGCTGCCCGCCCTGCTCGAAAAAATGCAGGCAGATTATCGGCATGAGCTTATCGGCGAGCGCCTTTTATTGACTCCGCAGCATTATGCGTACTTAAAAATCTCGGAAGGCTGCAACCGTACTTGCTCCTTTTGTGCTATACCGCTCATGCGCGGCGTGCACGTATCGCGCAGCATCGAAAGCCTCGTAAAAGAGGCGCAGCATTTGGCGCGGCAGGGCGTAAGAGAAATCATGCTTATCGCCCAAGAGCTGACTTACTACGGCTTGGATTTGTACAAGCGCCGCGCTTTGGTGGAACTCTTGCACGCACTCAACGAAGTAGAAGGCATCGAATGGATACGCCTGCATTATGCTTATCCGAGCAAGTTCCCCTTGGAGGTCTTTGAGGCGATGCGCGACCTACCCAAAGTTTGCAAGTATCTCGATATGCCTTTGCAGCACGCCAGCGACGAGATTCTATCCGCAATGCGCAGACAGATAACGCGAGCCGAAACCATCGACCTGATAGCATACGCCCGCGCTACAGTGCCCAATATCGCTATCCGCACGACCTTTTTGGTGGGTTTCCCAGGCGAAAGAAAAGAGCATTTCAACGAGTTGCTGCAATTCGTCAAGCAGATGCGTTTTGAGCGAGTCGGCGTATTTGAGTACTCGCACGAAGAAAGCACCCGCGCCCACGACCTAAAAGACGATGTTAGCGCCCGCACAAAAAGCTCCCGTGCTGCCAAATTGATGGAGGCACAGCGAGAAATATCGCTGGAGTTAAACAAGTTAAAGGTAGGAAAGACGTTTAAGGTTTTGTTCGATAGAAAGGAAGGCGACTACTTCGTAGGGCGCACGGAGTACGACTCGCCTGAAGTCGATAATGAGGTATTGGTATTGGCGACAGGGGGGCAATATGTCCGCATCGGCGATTTTGCAGAGGTGCTGATAACGGAGGCGACAGACTACGATTTATTTGGGCAGCTTGTGAAGCGTGAGGGATAGTAGGGGCAGACCCATGTGTCTGCCCGCATGGGCAGCACAGGGCTGCCCCGCATAGCCCGACCCCGCGCCGCGTAGAGCCCTGATTTATCAGGGCTCCGCCCGCCGTCCTTTGCGGCGGGCGGCGGCGCGGGGGCACGCCCTCAAAAAAAAAAGATAGAAAGAACGAAATGCGACTAATAGAAAAATTGCCCTTTGTGCTGGCTTTGCTTTTTTGCTTGGCGAGCGTTTTTGCTCAAGCGCAACCGCCCATTGAGCCGATAATACCGATAATCGACAACGGCGGCAAGGGCGGCACAAAGCCCCCCGTAACAGACCCAACGGGCACGCCCAGCGGCGAAAAAAACGGCTTCGATAAGGGTTTGGACGAGCGAACGAAGGAGGCAGACGCTAAAAAAAAGGAGCTGAGCGAGAAGAAAAAGACGGCGCAAGAGGAGCTCGACCAACAAAATAAGGAAAAAGACCTGCTCGTCATAGAGCGAAAAGAGAAACTGCCCGAAGCGAAAATCTGGGGGCAGCAGTTTTTCCGCGACCAAAGTATTTCGCTTTTCACGCGCTCGCGCGATATAAAAGCCTACGACAGCTATCTGCTCGATGCGGGCGATGAGCTGATTATACACGTCTGGGGGCAGGCGGAATACAGTTGCAATGCCATCGTGGATACGGAAGGTTTTATCGACGTTTCGGGCGCGGGTATCAGCATGCCGCGCTTGTATCTTCGCGGTATGACCTTCGGTAATGCGCGCAAAGCCGTCATTGAGCGGCTTGCCAACCATATGCGCATCGACAAATCGCAAACCGCCGTAACGCTCAATTACTCCCGCGACATCACCGTAAACATCACGGGCGAGGTTTTTAATCCCGGCAGTTATACCATACCCGCTATCAACACGGCTTTTAATGCGCTGGTCGTTTCAGACGGCCCCTCGCAAATCGGTAGCGTGCGCAAAATACAAATCGCCTCTATGGGCAAGCCCCTGCGCACGCTCGACGTGTATAAATTCATCACCAATCCCACCGATGTCGATGATTTTTTCCTGCGCAACAACGACTATATCTATGTCCCCCTTGCCGAACGGGTCGTAGAGGTGCGGGGCTCTATTCGCCGCCCCTTTTTCTATGAGTTGGTCGGCGGCGAAGACCTCAAAAAGCTGCTTTTTTACGCGGGCGGCTTAGAGGCGGATGCTTATCAGAAAAATATACAGATAAAACGCTATGTAGGCGACGAGGAGCGGCTCGTAGATGTGGATTTGCGGGCTTTGTATACGGATTCTACCGCCGATTTCAACCTATTTAATGGGGATATTATCATCGTTTCGCCCATCAAGCAGGCATACGCCAATTATGTGAAGGTAACGGGCGCGGTAAAGCTGCCAGGCGAGTACGAATTGACGAAATCCACCCGCGTTATGGAGGTTTTGGAAAAGTCGGGCATCATTTATTCGGCGGTGATGGACAAAATTTACATCAAACGCCTGCGCGAAGACCTTGCTACTGACTATATCGTGGTGAGTTTTGAGCAGGTGCAAGCCAATCCCCAAGATACTTCTATCAATGTGCTGCTGCGTCCGCTGGACGAAATCGAGGTAAAATACCGTTCCGACTTCATCGACAAGTACGATATCCGCGTTTTTGGCGCGGTGCGCAAGGAGGGAAGCTATCAGTATAGCCCCAATTTGACGCTGGCGGACGTGTTGTATGTGTCGAATGGCATCAGAAACGAGGCGGCGTATAGTTATGTGGAGATTTCTCGCCTCTCGCGCAGTGGCGACAGCTCCTATATTGTCATCGATAGGCTGCCGATAGACGGAAATGCGCAGGTAGCGGGCGCGCGGGAGTTCCGTTTGGAGCCTTATGACCAAATTTTCGTGCGTCAAGCGAAGGCTTTCGAGCTGCCCATGAACGTTACCCTAACGGGCGAGGTGCGCTATCCTGGCGTTTATACCATCTCCGACCGCATGGAAACGATGGAAGAGCTGCTTACCCGCGCGGGAGGCACTACGGAATTGGCATTTTTGGAGGGCGCTACCCTACAGCGCCCCGAAGAAGGCTTCGTTTTGTTGGATTTGCGCGACATCGTAGCGGGCAAAAAATCGCCTTACAACTACATCTTGCGCAATGGCGACCAGATAACCATACCCAAAGTGCGGGATTTGGTCTCTATCGCGGGGCGCGTGCGCCACCCATACATACGCGAGAAGACGGAAATCGCCGAAATTAACTTAGAATTGGCCCTAAAGAAGTCGGCAACTGTCATACAAAGGGAAGAAATTTTAGCGCAGGACAAAATCAAACGCAAAGAATCCCCCTTTAAGGTTAATGTCCCCTTTCACCCCAACAAATCCGCGCGTTTCTACGTGATGAAGTACGGCGCGGGCATCGACCGTGCCAACGATGGGCGACATCGTTTGGTGTACGTGCGCTACGCCAACGGGCGCGTGCGCAAGTCGCGCGGCTTCCTTTTCTTCCGCTGGTATCCGAAAGTAGAGCGCGGCGCGATGGTCTTCGTTGAGCCCAAGCCCAAAAAACTGCGCGCATTCCGCGAGCGCAAGGGCTTCGACTGGAATCAAAGCGTACAGACCACCATCGCCCAGCTAAGCGCCGCCGCTACGCTGGCGCTCGTTCTTTCCACCTTACTGCGTTAGATAGGCGTTTTTATTTTGGCGTGCCCCCGCACCACGCCCGCCGCAAAGGACGGCGGGCGGAGCCGTAGCATGCTACGGCTCTACTGGCGCGGGGTCGGGCTATTCGGGGCGCATCACATCGCCCATTGGGCGAATGTTGATGCGCCCCTACTATCCCTCACGCGGCAATCTTTATCAAAAACTATGTCCACAACCCCGACCCCTTTGCCGCCTTCCCCCGACCCAACCAACACAGAAGGCGAGGAAAGCTCCATTTTTGACCTAATCGACATCGCCAAATCTTATTTGCGCGATTTGCTGCTATTTAGCTGGCTTATCGCAGGCTTGTCTATAGCGGGAGGCTACTATTTTTATAGCCGCAAATCCGATTCACCCACCACTTACACCGCTACGCTGACCTTTATGTTGAGCGAGGATAAGGGCTTTCAGCAAGGTATGCTCGGCTCGCTCTTCGGTATGACCATGTCCAACATCGACGCGGGCGGCAATCTGAACTTAGCCAAATTGGACGAGCTGATTTTTACCCGCAGCATCTTGCAAAAGGTTTTATTTACGAAAATCGCCCTTAGCGCTGAAGAAGGCAAAGAGCGCAGGGACGACTACTTGATAAATCACTATATCGACTTTTTCGGTATGCGCAGCCAATGGAAAGGCACGGATATGGAAAATTTTAGCTTCAAACACGATTCTGTGCCCGCTTTTACCCGCTCCGAATCTTCTCTTATGCTCACTATCTACGGCAGGCTTACAGGTATGCATTTAGCCAAAACCACCAGCCCTGGCGGCATAATGAGCCTTAATTTTAGCTCTACCTCCGAAACCTTTTCTTTCGAGTTTGTCAATACCATGTTCCGCGTATTCGACGAATACTATACCGAAAAAACTACCGAAAAGCAAAAAATTCTCGTCAAAGCAGCCCGCGAACGCGTCGAACAACTGCGCGGAAAGATGGAACAGGCAGAAAATGCCTATATCAACTATCTCAACCAAAATGGAGCTGCCGCCAGAGGACAAAATCACGTATTGATACAACAGCAGTACTTAGCGCGAGAATTGCAAGTAGAGATGGAGGCGTATTTTGCCTCCGTTCGCGCCAGAGAAGCCGCCGAAGCCGCTTTGGCGCAACAAGTACCACTCATACAGATAGTAGATGCCCCCGTCTATCCGCTGCCTGTAAATCGCGTAAATGCCTCCTTTTACTTTCTCATAGGCGCTGTAGGCGGCGGCGTAGCGGGCTTGGTCTTAGTCGTCGGAAGACGCGTAGCCGTAGACTACTACCGAAAAGAACGCGAAAAATACCTACGCAGAAAAGTGAAAAGTGAAAAGTGAAAAGTGAAAAGTGAAAAGTGAAAAGTG
>CAYXSA010000115.1:0-12270 GCA_964467315.1 uncultured Saprospiraceae bacterium
GACAACCCAAGAGGCATCGGCGGGAAATTTAATAGGGACAGTGGGGAAAACGAGCGTCTTTTTTAGACTATCCAGTGTGCCTGCATACAAACAAGATTCCGTCTTGCCTTGATAAGGTTCTTTGGCGAGCAGCAATATATTCACATCGACTGTAGCGCTCTCGAATACAGGCGTACCGCCGAAATCAATCAGCAGCAGCGGATTCGTTTTTTCTACAAAAAACTGGCGCAGGCTATCGCCATAAGCGGCGCGCATCCACTTATTGGAGGTGATATAGCACAAAAATCCGCCTTCGCGCAGCAAGCGCACGCCCAACTCATAAAACAAAGCGTAAATATCGCCCGTCGGGGCGTAGGTGTCGTAGGCATTCAGTTGCTTGACATTGGCAGAAAACTCTCGCATCTTCTGCAACTGAATATAGGGTGGATTGCCGATAATCAGGTCGAAGCCCGCGAAGTCGCCGTTGTCATCAAGCACTTCAGGAAATTCAAAACGCCACTCAAAAGCATTTTTGAAGATAGCATTCGATTTAAAATACTCTACTTCGGCTTCGCATTTTTGTAGTTCGGCAGTAGCTTTTTGTACGTCTTTTTCCCATTGCTTTTGCTCTTTTGCACTGCGAGCGAAAGCGGTGAATTGTTGCGTTAGCTCATCAACGCTGCCCCTTGCTTTGGCGAGGCGCTTATTTTTAGGGTCTTGCGTAGACATCTCCGTGCGGCAATTAGCCTTAATATCGGCTAACAGATGGCGCAGTTCATTTTTTTCTTCGCGGTTGTGCGCCGCTACATAGGAGCGCCAAGCATCTTTGAATATGTTTATATCGTATTTACCCCCTTTTTTCAATACGCGCTTTAGGTCTGTATCCAAACCAAAACGGCTTACTAAAGCATTGCCTTCGCCGATATTTATATCCAAATTTGGCAGCGTTTCCAGTTCTGGGTGTGTGCCTTTGGGGGAATTGTGAAAATTGGTGTAGTAGGCATTTTTTAGCAGCTCTACCCACAAGCGCAGGCGGCAGATTTTGGCAGAATTAGGATTGAGGTCTACCCCAAAAAGACAGCTTTGTATAAGCCGCCGCTTTTGCTCAAAAATGGCTTTTTGTACACGTAAGGCGCTTTGGCTTGCGGGCAAGTATCGAAAAACTTGGCGCTCGTCATCGGATATAACCAAATCATCATTGGCTACTTCTACCTTATAGCCGCGCAAAACTTTGCCCTCGCTATCCGTCAGAATGCCCAATTCGCTTTTTACGGCTATCAGTTCATTCAGCACCGATACCAGCAAATGCCCCGAACCTACAGCAGGGTCACAGACGCGCAAGCCATCTATAAGCGTATTCGCTTGCTCTGTGTTGATGCCGCGCATCATGTAGCCGTCCAACTCTTTGAGTGTGGTAGCGTCTTTATGCTTCGGATTATCAGCTCGCAAAAAAGCATTGAATTTTTGCAGCACCAGCCGATGCACCGACTCCCGCGCCATATACATCGTTATAAAGCTTGGCGTATATATAGAGCCATCTTTATATCCGTTGAGTTTTTCAAAAATTTTGCCCAAAACGGAAGCATTTACGAGCGGCGTATTATCGTCCTGCGTGAGTCGCCCGCTGCCGTCGCTACCAAAATCATAAGCAGCGAGAAAATCCAGCAAATACGTCAAGGTCTTACACGCTGTTGGCTCGCTTTCGCTTTTAGCCAAAATGCTTTTTTTGGCTAAAGGCAACAAGCGTTCAGCATCCAGCGAATTAACTTTAAGCGTTATTTTTTCTAAATCGCTAACCTCAAATAAGGTGCTATTCAGGTACGGCACGCGGGAAAATTTATTCCGCAAATGCTCTGGGCGTTCGCTATTTTTTTTCGCTAATACATTGTGAAATAGATGAAAAAGCTCCATAAAGCTGCCTACTTGCGCGGATGTCAAAAAGGCATAACGCTGTTGTTCTGCGCCTTCATGGTAGTTTAATAGTTGCCCCTCCAGAAGTTTTAGAAACAAAATTCGATTTACCCAAGTCGTACAAAGCTCCAGAGCTACCGAAAAACGCTGCTCTTCTACGGTTTCGCCACGCAGCGATAAATCCGCTACTTGGTCGATATCCAGCATCTCCAAACACAATTCGAGTAAGCTGCTACTTTGACGTTGCTGCGGGTCTTTTACACGGCGTATCTGTGGGCGACCATCTTCAGTCGCCTCCTCCAAACCCATAACATACAACAGCTCATTGTAAAAATTTTTGTCCAAATCATTGGCATCATTCGCCCTATTTTGGCGCAAAAGATGCTGCGGCGACAAAAATTTATACAAATTTATCAACTCCGCGCTATAGCCTGCTGCCTTGTCGTTGTCGCTTCGCGCCTCTGCTTCGGGCACAAAATCCGCCAAATTAAAATAAGCTACTTTCCCAAAATCTGCCTCTGAAAGCCCCGCCAAAAAAGGCTTGGCGATATGCTCATAAAAATAGGCTGTACCGCCGCCAATAGTTTCCTTTTGCTTAAAGTCTTTGAATTGTTGCACAAGTCCGCCTTTTCCTTGCTGCTTTTCTACAAAAATTTTGTAAAAATGCTTGGGGTCAAATACATACCATTCCAGCGTATCGGTGATGATAAGCTGCTTTATTTGATGGTTTTCTTTGCCAACAACTTCGCTCAAAAAGTAATACAAAAGTTGCTGCATCGCCTTGCGATTAAAATCGCCCTTTGCGACCATTTCCCCGCGATTGCTTGGGCGCTTTACCTCAAAAATAACCTCCAAGCGCTCGCCGCCCTCCTCATATATCGCCAAATCTATATCCTTGCTGGTATTTATTTTATACCCCTCAAAACCACAAGCATTTTTTAAAAAATGGGCAAGGTCATTTTTATGATGCTCCTCGCGCTCCTTGTTTTGCTGCTGCACATGGCGCACAAATGCCCTTAGCTTTTCTTCAAAATTTGCTATTTCGCTATTCTTCGGGCGCGCTATGATAGAGTCTGCACGCAAAAAATCTTTCGGCTCGGATATATGGAGGCTGCTATTGGCGGACATAGATATGGTCTAAAATAAATAAGTAGATGCGTTAAAAACCGACAAAAATAGACTATTTTATAAGCTATTTTAATCAAATGCCCTAATATCTTTTTTCTTTTTTGGGCGTGCCCGCCGCGCTGAAAAGGCGCGGCGGTCGGGCTATTTGAGCCGTAGCATGCTACGGCTCTACATATCCCTCACGCAAAAAAACAAACCCGCCGCGCCAAAGGGGCGCGGCGGGCAGCCGATGCAGTAGTACGATTTTCAAACATACGAAAAGCAGATTTCGTCATTCGTCATTCGTCATTCACAGCCTATCCGCCGAAGTCGTCGAAGGCGATGTTCTCTTGTGGTACGCCGAGTTGGTCGAGGGTCTTGATGACGGACTGATTCATCATGGGCGGACCGCAGAAATAGTATTCGATATCTTCTGGTTCGGGGTGGTTTTTCAGATATTGCTCATACAAGACGGGCATAATGAAACCCTTGAAACCGTCGCCCGTTGCTTCGATGTTTTCCTTGATTTGCCAGTTGTCTTCGGGCAAGGGATTATCGAGCGAGACGTAGAATTTGAAGTTGGGGAAATCTTTTTCGATTTGGCGGAACTGCTCTACATAAAACAGCTCGCGGCGGGTGCGACCACCATACCAGAACGAAACCTTGCGGTCTGTGGTTTTGAGTGTGTGGAAGAGGTGGAATAAATGCGAGCGCAAAGGAGCCATACCCGCGCCGCCACCAATATACACCATTTCCTTTTTGGTCGGCTTGATGTGAAACTCTCCGTAGGGACCTGATACCATGACCTTATCGCCTGGTTTGCGCGTAAAGACATAAGAGGAACATACACCAGGATTTACGTCTTGGTAGCCATCCCATTGGCGCTTGCCATCGACTTCTTTGAATTTGAAGGGGGGCGTAGCGATACGGATATTGAGCATGACGATATTGCCTTCTGCGGGGTGGTTCGCCATAGAATAGGCGCGATAAGTGGGCTCTTCGTTTTTCATGACGAGTGGCCACATCTTATTATTGTCCCATTCGCTGCGGAACTTATCGGCGGCATCTCCGTGATGTTCGGGGTGTGCGGTGATGTCCATCTCGGAGAACTTGCACTCGATTTTAGGCACGTCGATTTGTATGTATCCGCCCGATTCGAAGTTGAGGGCTTCGCCTTCGGGGAGTTGGACGACGAACTCTTTAATGAAAGAGGCGACATTGTAGTTGGAGACGACGGTGCATTCCCATTTTTTGATGTCCATGAGTTCGGCGGGCACGCGAATATCCATATCACCGCGCACATTGACTTGGCAGGCGAGCCGCCAATTTTCTTGGGCTTGTTTGCGGGATACGTGATTGAGTTCGGTGGGGAGGATATCGCCGCCGCCTGCATCTACTTGGCATTTGCATTGGGCGCAGGTACCGCCACCGCCGCAGGCGGAGGGCAGGAATAAGCCATTGCCAGAGAGGGCGCTAAGGAGTTTGCCGCCTGGTTGGGAGATGATGGTTTTGCCGCCATTTTCTGCGCCGCCGTTGATGCGAATTTCGATATCGCCTTGAGGTACGAGTCGTTTGCGCGCCGAGAGCAGGAAGAGCGACAGACCCAATATAGAGAGGGTGAGCACGACCATCGCGGCTACAATAGAGAGAATATCCATAATACGGGACTATGTTATTGGATTGGTAGAGGGAGCTTGTTGGGCTGCGGGTAGCTGTTTGTATGGGCTAGCGATGCGGAGGGCTGCGGTGCGTAGCGCCGCAGGTGCAGCCGTGCAGGCTGCGGCTCTTTAGAGCCGTTGCCTGCAACGGCTGTACTGAGCGAACAGCGAACCCGTAGCGTAGCGGCGGCGCGCCCTTTTGGGGCGCGGCGCAGCCCCAAAAATTAGCTAAAATAGAAGGACGGTTTCAGACCCAAGAGGCTCATAAAGGCGATGCCCATGAGACCTGTGATGATGAAAGCGATGCCTACGCCTTGTAGTGCGGGGGGCACTTGTGCGGTGCGGAGTTTTTCGCGTATAGCGGCGAGGGCGACGATAGCGAGCAAGAAACCGAGCCCTGAACCAATGCCGAAGGCAGTAGCTGCGCCGAGTTGGTACTCGCGGGCAACGATAAAGAGGGTCGCGCCCAAGATTGCGCAATTTACGGTGATGAGGGGCAGGAAGATACCGAGCGAGTTGTAGAGCGAGGGGGAGACCTTTTCGATGAACATCTCCAAGAACTGCACGAAGGCGGCGATGACGGAGATATACAAAATGAGCCCTAAGAATCGGAAGTCTACGCCTTTGATGATGGCATCGGGGGCGACGACATAATTGGTAATAAGCCAGTTGATGGGGGCGGTCATGCTGAGAACGAAGACGACAGCGATGCCCAAGCCGAGCGCGGTCTTAACGCTTTTGGATACCGCCAGATAGGAGCACATACCTAAGAAATAGGCGAGTACCATATTGTCGATAAAAGCGGCGCGCAGGAATATATCTAATGCTTCCATTGTTCGTTTGGAGAAGGTTGGAGTTTGAAATTAGGACTTGCCTACGAGTTTGGGGTTCATAGCGCGCTGTACCCAGACGATGATACCGATGATAAAGAGGGAGGCGCAGGGCAGGAGCATGAAGTTATTGACGACATAGAAGCCGTCTTCGCCGCTGGGCAGTACGGTGATACCGAACCAAGTGCCTTTGCCGAGTATTTCGCGCACGGTCGCCATGAGAATCAGGATAAGCGCATAGCCTAAGCCGTTGCCGATACCATCAACGAGGGACTGTACGGGTGGTTTTGCCATTGCGAAGGCTTCCAAGCGCCCCATGACGATGCAGTTGGTGATGATAAGCCCGATGAATACGGAGAGTTCGGCGTATACGTCGTACAAGAAGGCTTGGAGCACATCGGATACGATTTGCACGAGGGCGGCTACGACGAGGAGTTGTACGACCATACGAATAGAATTGGGTATGCTATTGCGTATGAGGGAGATAACGAAGCTCGACATTGCGGTAACGACGAGCAGCCCGATGGACATTACCAAAGCGGGTTTGACCTGCGAGGTAACGGCGAGTGCGGAGCAAATGCCCAAGACCTGCACTGTAACGGGATTATCGCTATTGAGTGGGTCGGTAATGAGCTTGAGGGTAGATTCTTGTTTCGTTTCCGTTGACATATCGTATCAAGACACTATAAGGAAGTGAAAAAAATTGTAGTGTTTTGTGCGGGGGCTTAGCTCCCTTTGAGCTTAGAGAAATAGGCTTGGTAGTAGCCTAAGCCTCTTTGTAGCATTTCGCCCACGCCGTCGGAGGTAACGGTAGCGCCAGAGATGGCTTGTACGTCGTTGGCGGTATAGCCTTTTTTCTTGACGTTGACGGGTTTGAATTCGCCGTTTTGGTAGAGCTGTTTGTTTTTAAACAGTTCTTTCCATGCTGCGTTGTCTTTGATTTCTGCGCCAAGTCCTGGTGTTTCGCCTTTATGTCCGAAGTATACGCCTGCGATGGTGCTAAGGTCGTCTTGGAGGGCGATATTTGCCCAGATTTTATCCCAAAGACCATTGCCGCGCACGGAAACGATATAGATTTTTTTGCCGTCGTTGGCGGTGTATTCGTAGAGTGGGTATACGCGGTCTTCGGGTTTGAGTTTGTCTTCTGCGCCTAAATCTATGACGCTGATGTCTGCATACTGTACTAAACCGCGATTGGGTAGCGCGTTCACTTTGGCGACATCATCGTATACGCTGCCATCGGGGCGCACGGCTACGATTTTGGTGATGCGGGTTTTGAAGCGGCTAAGGATTTCTTCCTCGCTTTTTTCGGGCACTGCATCTAAGATAGCGGCTTTTTGGGCTCTATCTTGGTTGGTGGCGTGCATGCCTTTGAGGCTATTGTATATAACGGAGAGCAAGCCGCCGATGATGACCGTCAGTACGACGACATACATATAAACGGCGAGGGGGGATTCTTTGTCTTTGGCTGCTTTCGCGCCGTCTTTGATTTCGGCTTCTTTATTTGGCTGTGACATATTGTTTGCGTTTTAGACGTTTAGAAATATGTGCTTCTACGACATAGTAGTCGATGAGTGGGGCGAATACGTTGAGCAAGAGGATAGCCAACATCCAGCCTTCTGCGTAAGCGGGGTTCATCACGCGGATAACCATGCCTAAGAAGCCTATTGAGATGCCGTATATCCATTTGCCTGTATTCGTACCGCAGGCAGTAACAGGGTCAGTTGCCATGAAGACGAGCGCAAAGAGCAAGCCTCCCATCCAGAAGTGGGCATACCAAGGCACATCCATGTAGCCATTGAGCGGAGCAAAGCCCCAGAGATTGAAGAGCATACCCGTAACAGCAGCGCCTATGGTAACGGCGAGCATAATACGCCAGCTTCCTACGCCTGTAACGATGAGGAACAAGCCCCCCAAGATAATCGCGGGTTTGCAGGTCTCGCCGATACAGCCAGGTATAGCGCCGATGAACATTTGCATAGGCGAATAGGTGGCAGTGATACCATCTACGAGTGCCCCTGTGTTGGGGTCAAATTTTGCCCAGCCTTCGAGCGGGCCAATCCCCAGCGGGGTAGCACCACTATAGCCCTCGACTATCTGTGCACCTTCTTGGAAGGTCGTCCAGCCGAACATATCAAATATGGGGTTAAACATCGTATGCATCCAGCTATAGTCTGCTATGCCTGCTTTCAGGTCTAAGCCCGCCACCCAAGGCAAATCGCCCGAAATCTCTTGCGGATAAGCAAAGAATATAAAGGCGCGAGCCAAAAGAGCGACATTCAGTATATTCATACCCGTACCGCCGAAAACCTCCTTCCCTAAGATAACAGCGAAAGCCACTGCTATAGCCAACATCCACAGCGGCACATCGGGCGGCATTATCGCGGGTATCAATGCTCCCGTTACCAAATAACCCTCCTCGACGGCGTGCCCCTTCTTCGCGGCAAAATAAAACTCAATGCCCAAGCCCACCACATTCGCTACGATGAAAATCGGCAAAATCTGCATGATGCCAAACACCAATTTTAGGTGCAAAGCCTCCAAAGCGCCCGTATGTTGCCCCAGCGCCAAAAAGTGCTGATGACCGATATTGTAAGCGCCAAAAACATAACACAATTGGAGGGCTATCACCACGTGCACCATCGTGCGTTTGAGGTCGATACCGTCGCGGATATGCGTGCCCTTGCCTTCAGTGATGGTGTTGGGCTTGTAGAAGAACGTGAAAAAAGCATCGTAAGCCGTATGTAAAAACGGACTCTTTTTCTTGTCTGGCTCGATGCGTTTCCAAAAGTCGATAAATGCCATCGTTATTTTTGGTTAAGTATTTTCTATAATGACGAGCGTCGTGTCGTAGGTACTGCGCCGCTGTCGCGGCGCTGGTAGCAAGTACTTAGTATCTTTTACCAGCATTTCGTAACTCGTAACTCTCAACTATTTCGTTTGTTCGCGCATATAGTCTAAACCTTCGCGCAACATCTTTTGCAGTGGCTGTTTGCTGGTACAGACGTATTCGCAGAGCGCTACATCTTCTTCCGACAATTCCAAAAGACCTAAACCTTCCATTTTCTCCAAATCATTGGTTTGTATGGCGCGGAATAAGAACTGCGGAAGTATGTCCATAGGCAAGACGCTTTCATATTCGCCGCTCATCACGAAGGCGCGTTTTTCGCCGTTGGTATTGGTATCGGCTGTATACGTTGCATCGGGGAAGAAGCCACCAGGGAAGGTACGCGAGATGGTCGGGTGTCCTTTCTGTGGCATGAGCCAACCCAAAATCTCGTAGTAATCGCCCTCTTGCAAAACGCTTACTTGGTCGTCGTAAAAGCAAAGACTGCCATCGAAGCCAACTTTAGTACCCGAAAGTACATCGCCGCTTACATAACGAACAGGCATTTGCGCTTCTTTCAACGCCAAAGGCAGACGGCTGATAGAGATACCCTGATGCGCACGCACATAGGTCGGATTTGCCAACTCTGCGCCCGTAAGCGCTACGACGCGGCTCGTATCAAATACACCCGTCAAAAACAGCTTGCCTATAGCGATAACGCCGTGCACATCGAGTACCCAAACCGCTTCGCCCATATTGATGGGGTCGATATGGTGGATTTGCACGCCGACATTGCCCGCAGGGTGTTCGCCCTTGACCCAATGCCGCTGCACGCCTTTTACGGCTATCTTAGAAAATGCAGAAGCATGGTCGTCGTTGGCGCTCAAACCTACATGCACGCGCTTCGATAAACGAGCAAGCACCTGCAAACCTTTCTCGAATGCCGTTTCTTGACCCGCAAGCGACAACTCCAAATTCGGAGCTAAAGGCGCTGTATCAAAGGTAGAAACGAAAATCGACTTCGGCATCACTGCCGCATCGGCTACAATATCATACGGACGCTGACGGATAAACGCCCAAGCACCGCTTTGCAGCAAAAAATTGACAATATCCGCACGCTCGGCGCTATTGACGGACGGTATCACCTCATAATCGCGGAATTGTATCTCCGCATCTGCCTCGATGATTACCGCCTTAATCGCGCGCTTGTCGCCCCGCACTACCTCCTTCACTTTCCCACTCACGGGCGCAGCATACATAATCTCTGGGCGCGTTTTGTCGAAAAATAAAGCGTCGCCAGCTTTCACCTGCGCCCCTACTTCTACGACTACTTTCGGCATCGCTGCCATACCCACAAAATCAGACATCTTTATCGTATAATCTCCCCCATATACCAGCGGAATACCCCCCTTCGCAGGCACTGTAGCAGCACCATAAAGATGAATATCGAAGCCTTTTTTAAGGTTCAGAAAACACTCCCCTGCTGGCACATAGTCCGCACGCGAACCGCTGCTGCCATAGAGCGCCTCCCGACTATTCGGCATCGTCGCCAAATCGTCGCCATCGGCATTCACATCTTTAGCCGCCTCTTTTAGCAGCCCGTCGCCTAAGGTAATGAAGAAAATTATAAAAAGCAGAATCGCCACTAACGCAATCACAAGTCCCCAGCTAAGCATACAAATTGGTACTTTTATTGTGGATTTAACATATCTTTAATTAGACAGCGCAAAGATATAACTTCATTCAAGATTACAAAGATTGCCAATTATCTTTTTACAAAAGAGTTAATCTTATTTAGAATTTATCTAAAAAATGTTGTTTTGTCGTTTTTTTTCGCAAAAAAACTGACCTTTCAAAGATTTTCCGCATTTTATAGCTTTATTTCTTTGGCGTGCCCCCGCGCGTTCCGCGCGGGGTCGGGCTATCCGCTGCATCAGCCGCCTGCGGCGGCTGGTTCCGCTCCTATCCCTCACGCGGCGGCGCTTCGCGCCTTCCTATCCCCCAAAGCAGCGGGCTAAAAAATTCGTCATTCGCTTCGCGTTAACTTCGTTCTCGTCATCCGTCATTCATGCAACTACATATTCCCTCCCAGAGCGATACCTATCGCGCCTTGTCTGCGCCTGCTCAAGCAGAGTACAAAGACAAAGGTAGCCGCTTCATTGCCTATGCTGCCGCCTGCGACAGCACCGAAAGCGTGGCTGCCTATTTGGCAGACCTGCGCCGCTTGCACCCAAAATGCACACATATTTGTTATGCTTATCGGCTCGGTACCGACGGCAATAGCTTCCGCACTCAAGACGACGGCGAACCCTCAGGCACAGCAGGAAAGCCCATCTTGGGGCAAATCGATAGCCTCGCCCTTAGCAATACACTCGTAGCCGTCGTGCGCTACTACGGCGGCACCAATCTCGGCGTATCTGGGCTGAAAAACGCCTACAAAAACGCCGCTCGCGCCGCCCTCCTACTCGCCCCCAGCGAAGAAAAAAGCATAGAAACCCTTTTAGAAATCATCTACCCCTACCCCAGTACCGCCGCCCTTATGCAAACCCTACACAAAGCAGCCAACACCCGCATCTACCAACATCAGCCTGAGGCTTACACGCCCTTAGCCTGCTTGCTCGCTGCCGTGCGCAAAAACTCTGCCCCTGCCCTACTCGCCGCCCTCGCCACCCTACCCGATATACAAGCCCAAGCCGTCGGCGAACTATAAACTTATCTTAGGCAAACACAGGGCTACAAAATAACGCCATTTCGTATATGATAATGCGCATATATAGGAGCGACCCGCATCAGCAACCCGCAGCCAAACCTCTGCCTACCTTTGCGTATACTCTACATGCAACGAGCTTACAAAAAATTAACGAATTTTCAACATGTAAAAATTGTACGCTATCGCTAAAATGCCGTATCTTGCACAACAGAAAACGCACCAACATCAAATATGCCCCCTCTGCGCTTTGCCACAGCGCCTAAGGCTCGGCACACACGCTCTTACTTGCTTCGCTATGCAGAAAAAACTACTCCTCCCAATCTTATTTGTATTCTTTGCCAGCAGCAGATTGCTTGCACAAGTCGACCCAGCATTCCGTGACCTCTCCAAAATCGTCGAAGAGGGAAAAACCTATGCTATCAACAAAGCAGCAAAAGGCAACGCCAACGCCCGCGAAGAAAAAACAGGCTACTACATTCGGCTCGTACCCCCAAAGTACCAAACCATCAATGACACAATAATCATCTCGCCTGCACTCAACGGCAACTTAGATACGAGCAACTATTTCATTCAAACTGAAGTGCTCGTACTACGCGAACCAGGCGCAGAATGGAAAACCGCCAAAGTTTCCCGCCTCTGTATGAAAGATGCCAGCAAGCCCCCGCATGCGGCTATCTGCCTGCTCCGTACCGCTCCCAAATATGAAATGATAAACCACCGCTTTTATCCCTTCAAAAACATTCTCGATACCAGCAATACCGATAATGTCATACCCGCGCAAATCAAAATCGTTCAGCGCGAGGAACTCATACAGCCCGCCCGCTTAGAAAAAGTAGACCTATCGGAAAATATCGCCGATAGCGACCACGTCATAAAAATAAGCGCTGGTAGCTGGACAGAATGGGAAGAAGTCGTTTGCGAATTTGGCGTTTTCAATGACCCCGATATACGCAGTGTCCAAGAAAAATTGCAGAAAAACGGCTATAAACTCGATATCACCAACCAATACGACGAGCAAACAAAGAGCGCTTTGCACCAGTTTCAACTCGATAATATGCTGCCCGTCGGCGAATTTGACGATGCTACCCTGCGCCGCTTAGGTCTGGAACGGCAAAAACTCATACAAATTGAAGACTAAGCTCATATAACAGAAAAAAGCCCCTGCTGCCCTTTGCAGCAGGGGTATTTTTTTTGCGTGAGGGATAGTAGGGGCGAATCAACATTCGCCCATTTGGGCGATGTAGATAC
>CAYXSA010000116.1:0-12079 GCA_964467315.1 uncultured Saprospiraceae bacterium
TTTAGTTTTACCACAAATATATAGCGTGAGGGATAGTAGGGGCGAATCAACATTCCCTACGGGGATGCCTTCGGCGTTCGCCCATTTGGGCGATGATGATACGCCCCGCATAGCCCGACCCTGCGACCTTTAAGCGCCGTTCACGGCGCGGGGAGCAGGGGCACGCCCTTTTTAAGTGAAAAGTGAAAAGTGAAAATATAGCTAAATGTGTTGCACTTTGTATAATATGCTTGATTATCAATTATTTATGAGTAAAAACAAGTGCTTAAAAACTTGCAAGTGCAGCGAAAAAAATGCACTTTTCACTTTTCACTTTTCACTTTCACGACGATTTTGCCCATTTGTTCGCCTTTGTGCATGCGTTCGAAAGCGGCGGCGGCATCGTCGAGAGAAAAAGTGCTATCGACGAGGGGGCGTATTTGGTACTCGCTGACGAGGCGGAGCATGGCTTCAAATTCGGCATCTGTGCCCATCGTAGAGCCTAAAATGGAGAGTTGTTTCCAAAAGGCTTTTTGGGGATTTACGCTAAATTTGCCGTGCGTGCCGCCGTAAAAGACGATGCGCCCACCAGGGTTGGCGATATCGACAAATTTCTCAAACCCACTGCCGCCCGCGCTATCTATGACGACATCAAAACCGCCGTCGGCTGCCTGCAAAAGCTGCTTATGCCAGCCCTCTGTGCGGTAATTTACGCCGCCACGCGCGCCGAGTTGTTGGGCGGCTTGTATTTTTTCCTCTTTGCTCGAAGTTACCCAGACTTCTGCTCCAGCGGCTATGGCGAACTGTAGCGCAAAGACCGCTACCCCACCGCCAACCCCCGAAATCAGCACCCGTTCCCCCCGCTGCAAAGCGCCCCGCCCCATCAAAGCGCGATAGGCAGTAAGTCCAGCCAGCGGCAAAGTCGCAGCTTCCTCATCAGACAAATGCGCGGGCGCGGGCTGTATGCGGTCTATTTTGCAGCGGACGTATTCCGCCAGCGTGCCTTGTGTGGGCATACCCAGCACATGATAAAAGGCGGATTGCACGGCGGGCGAGTCGCCCCATTGATTGTTGGGATTTATCAGAACGCGGCGATGCAGCCACAAATCATGCAAAGCATCGCCCACCGCGACGACCTCGCCCACTCCGTCCGAACCCAAGACCACAGGCGTAGTGATGGCGGGATACAAGCCTTGAGTGATGTATACGTCGCGGTGATTGAGGGCGGCGGCATGGATTTTTATCAAAGCCTCGTCGGCAGCAAGCGAAAAAGGCGCGGCTATCTCTTGCAATTCGAGCGCAGCATGTACGGCAGGCAGCACAAGGGCGCGCATGGTGGTTGGGTGCATATTGGGTGAGGTGCTTTGTGTCGTAGGTACTGCGCCGCTCGCTGTCGCTCGCGTCGCTGGTACTATGCCGCCTTGCGGCGGCAGTGGTAGCAAGTACTATTTATCATTTGCTACGCGTTAAGTTCGTCATTCGTCATTCGTAATTCGCTACGCGTTCACTTCGTGTTCGTAATTATCAAACCAGCCTTTCCAACGGATACGCAGTACGCCGAAAAGGGCTTCGTGGAAGATGGAAAAGCTCATTTTCGATTCTCCTGCGGTGCGGTCGGTGAAGGTGATGGGGATTTCGGCGAGTTGGAAGCCCAGTTGCCAAGCGGCGAATTTCATTTCTATTTGGAAGGCGTAGCCTACGAAGCCGATTTTTTGCATATTTAGCCGCTCTAAGAAGGCGCGGCGATAGCAGACGAAGCCCGCCGTTGGGTCTTTGACGGGTAGGAAGGTCATACATTGGACGTAGATAGAAGCGCCCCGCGAGAGGAATCTGCGTTTGAAAGCCCAGTTGACGAGTTTGCCGCCTGCGACATAGCGCGAGCCTACGGATACGCCTATTTTTTCGTTGGCAGCGCAGGCATCGTACAAGCGAGGGAGGTCGGCGGGATTGTGCGAAAAATCGGCATCCATCTCGAAGATGAATTGATATTGTTCGCTGGTGCGCAGCGCCCACTGAAAGCCGTGAATATAGGCAGTGCCCAATCCCAATTTTCCTTGCCGCTCTTCGATAAATAGCCTATCGGCAAATTCCTTGCGTTGCAAATCGCGCACGATGTCGGCAGTGCCATCGGGCGAACCATCATCGATGATAAGCACATGAAAGGAGCGCTCAAGGGCGAAGACGGCGCGAATAATACGCTCGACGTTTTCCTTTTCGTTGTAGGTGGGTATGATGACTAAGCTATCGGACAAAGCAAGAAAAAAGGGGGTTGGTGGCAGAAGATAAGGCGCTACTTATGCGGAATTTCGGCGCAAATATAGTTTTTTTAGCCCGTCTAAGCACAACAATCAGGTAAAAAGTAGTAAGTAATAAGTAGTAAGTAGTAAGAGGGGGCTGGGACGCGTGTGCAGAAATTTGTTTTTAGGAAAAAATTGCACTAAACGTTACTACCTACTGCCTACTACCTACTACCTACTACCTACTACCTGCTACCTACTACTAAAAAATCTATGCGGCTGCTATTCTTGGTATTATATGTTTTGTTGGGGGGGGCGACTTATGCCTTTTGGGCGTATTTGGGGTTGAGTAGGGGGAATTTTGGGCTTTGGTTGGGGGCTTGGGGGGCGGCTTGGGTTTATTTTGGTTTGGGTTGGCTGGGGGCTGGGCGTTTGGGCGATAAGTGGCTGTATTTGGCGGCGGGGGCTATGCTTTGGCGTTTGTGTTGGGGCTGGGGTTTGCCGAGTTTGTCGGACGATTTTTGGCGATTTTTATGGGACGGGCATTTGTTGGCGGGGGGCGAAAACCCCTTTGATTATACGCCGCGTGCTTGGCTAAGTTTGCCGCAGTCGGGCGGGAATGCGTTTTTTGGGCAGGCTTTTCCGCTGCTCAATTCGGCTGATTATTATTCGCTGTATCCGCCCTTGTCGCAGGGTTGGTTTTGGTTGGGGGCGGTCTGTGGGGGTGATAGTATCGAGGGGCAAGTTTTGGCGCTGCGGCTTTGGCTGTGGTTGGCGGAGTTGGGGGCGGTATGGGGTTTGTATAAATGGCTGCGGTCGGAGGGCATTGATGGGCGCTATGTTTTGCTATGGGTTTTAAATCCTTTTGTGATAGTGGAGTTTAGCGGGCAGTTGCATTTTGAGGTGGCGCAGTTGGGTTTGCTGTTTTGGTCGCTTTGGGCATGGCGAAGGGGCTATGTGGCGGTTTGGGCTATATTTTTCGCTTTTTCGGTTTTGTGTAAGTTAGTTCCGCTGATTTTGTTGCCTGTATTTTTCTTTCGGCTGCCGAGCTGGGGGGCTCGTTGGGGTTATTCGCTGCTGATAGGGGGTATCGTTCTGGGGGCTTGGCTGCCTTTTGTGTCTGTAGATAAGGCGCTGCATATAGGCGAAAGTTTGCGTTTGTATGTAGATAAATTTGGGTTTAACGCCTCTTTATATTATTTATTCGTATATTTAGGGGAGGGCTTGGGTTGGCTGCAAGCGAGGGGGGAGATAGGGAAATACTTATATGTATGGGTATTTTTTTGGGCTTGGGCTTTGGCTTGGCTGGGTTGGCGGCGCTCTTGGTCTGTGCAGGCGACGGCTTTGGGGGTGATAGTGGGTTATTATGCGCTGGCTACGACCCTGCACCCTTGGTATTGGTTGCTGCCTTTGGGCTTGGGCATGGGTATAGGGCGCTGGCGTTGGTGGGTGGTATGCGTGTCGGGGCTCTTGTTTTTGAGTTATTCGGCGTATGGGCGCGCAAATTTTGCGGAATCTACGATAGTTTTGGCTATAGAATACGCTTGCATCGTAGCGGCAGGGCTTTGGGTGAGCCTTTGCGAGAGGGATAGGAGCGAAACCAGCGAGCGCGAAGCGCGAAGCTGATGCAGCGGATAGCCCGACGCGAGCAGGCATAGCCTGCGAAGCGGCTCGCCAAAAGAAAAAAAGGGTTATAATTCGCAAAAAAGATGGAATGATGAAACGATTATTATACATTTTGCAGGCTCTGGCATGGTTTGCCTTTGCCCTGCATGTGCAGGGGGCGATTTCTTGGGGAATTAGCTTTGTGGAATGGAGTATCGTACGCTGGATTTTGTATATTATCGGCTTTTTTTTGGGATTTATGGCGCTATATCTGCTGCTTATCTGGTGGATGGGCGGCGAAGACAAAATAAACACCGCAGCACTGGGCGCATGGGGGCTGATGCACGTTCCGCTCTACCTTTTTTTGGGGTATTTTGGAGAATATCGGCGTTATGCGGGGGCGGAAGTGCAGACGATGCACACATACCAAGCGGCGCATAGCCATGCGGAGTTTATGCGGCTGCCAGATGCGCGCATAGACCTCCAAAAATTGCAAAAAATGCGCTATACCTATAGACCAAAGTCCACAAAAAACAATCGAAATCCTTCCCCGCGCACGGTAATTTATCAAATTGCGCCCCTTTATGCGCAACATGACAGCGCGCAAGTGCTGGCTTACGTTTGCAGCAACAGCGAGGACTGGGAAAATCCGATTTTCGACGCAAAACAGACCTTTATGCGTCCGCAAACAGGGCAATTTACGGACATTTATCCTATATATGCAGACTCTTTGCGCCGATATTTTGCGCTGCGCGACTTGGGCGAGCGCACGCCGCTGCTGGAACTGGTCAATTTGGAGGCGGAAACGAAGATTTATAGGGATTTTGTGCTAAATTTTTACATAGCCATCTGGGTTTTATTGATAGTTTTTTCTTTGATTCCTCCCGAAAAAGAAATATAAGCATTTCGACCGTGAACAAAGCCATAATTTTTTCCTTTTTGCTTCTTTTTGCGGCGCATCTTTCTGCGCAGACGGCAGAAAACGACAGCCTCATCGCCGCACAAACCATCAGCATAAAACTTGGTACGCTTGCCAATAACCAAATCGAGTTTTTTTCTAAAGAAAAGGGTGCAGAAATTCCCTTTACGATAACTTTCGGGCAAGAGCTAAAGGAAGGCGATTACTTTGATTTTGACTACGAGCTCTATACTGCCGACGGCGTTACGCTTGTTTGCAAGAGCGCCAAAGACCAATACGGCGCGCAAAGGGTACGCATAGGGCTGGGCTTTGGGAAAGATGCCCAGCCCGTCAGGGAAGGGAAATTTTTTATTTTTTACAAAGATTTGCCAAAATACCAAGGCACAACAACCTTTAATCTACGCATCTTCGCCAAGCACCCCAAGCGCGAGTATGGCGAAATTTTTCGAGGCGATATCTACATCACAACCCCCAAAATCGAAATCATTAGCCCCGATAAACAAAGCTTTAGTATAGAAAATCCCCAATTCAATATGGACGATAGAGATCTTTGGGAAAAAAAACCATGTATTAGCTTCAGCTGTAAAGTTCGCCCCAAATACGACAAAAACAGCCTGCCCAGCATAGAAAAATATATTTTATATGGGGTTTTGCGCGATAAAAATGATAGCGCGAATGCACCAAACCCGATATCTACACCAGCCTACGCTACGGCGCGCAGACAACGAGCAGCGAAATAAAAAACGATAGCAACTACGGGCTTCCCTTTTCGCAGACCTTCCGCTTCTGCAAAGGAGACCAAATTACCCTTTTTGTCTATGATTCCGACTATGACCGCGACGATTTTATAGGCGATTGCCTCATTCGGCATGAGCAAAGCGCAGACCTCGAAAGCTTCCATCACCTTACTTTTTCTTTTGAAAAGGCTAAATTAACCGACTTCAAATTAGAATTTAACTGATTTTTTTGGGCGTGCCCGCGCCGCCCACGGCGTGCCTAAAGGCACTTGTTTAAAGGCGGCGCGGTCGGGCTATTTGAGCCGCAATAAATTGCGGCTCTACATATCCCTCACGCTTTTCCACCCCCTTCCTAAATATCAATATATCGACCATGAACAAAGCAGCCGTTTTTTTATTTGCGCTTCTTTTTGCGGCGCGTCTTTCTGCGCAGACGGCAGAAAACGATAGCCTCATCGCCGCCCAAACCATCAGCCTCAAACTTGGCACGCTCCTCAACAACCAAAGCGAGTTTTTTTCTAAAGAATCGGGCGCAGAAATTCCCTTTACGGTAACTTTCAAGCATCAATTGAAGAGCGACACCTACTACAGTTTTGACTATGAGCTCTATACTGCCGACGGCACGACGCTGGTTTGCAAGAGCCAGCAAGACGAGCGCGGCACTCAAAGTGTACGCGCCGAAGTCAGCTTTCAGCCTAAGGCTGTTCCCGTCGTGGAAGAAAAATTTTTCGTCTTCTATAAGCATCTGCAAAACTATACGGGCAAGCAAAAATTCAATCTACGCATCTTCGCCAAGCATAAAAAGCGGGAGCATGGCGAGGTTTTTCGCGCCGATGTCTACATCACGACCCCCAAAATTGAGATTGTCAGCGCCGACAAGCAGAGTTTTATACTGAAAAGCCCCAAATTCACCCCCAACGACGAGGATTTTTGGGATAAAAAGCGCTGCATTAGCTTCTCGGGCATCGTTACGCCCAAATACGACAAAAATAGCCTCTTATCTATCGAACAATACGGCAACATTCAGTATACTTTTTACGCGCTTTGGCGCGATAAAAGCGATAGCATCGTATTCGATAGCCGCCGTGCCAGCCACAAAATGAATCAAACTGAAAGCTTCTACGCCGAAGCGCCTGCCGTAGCGGAGGACATCAAATTTCATTGCCAATACGATAATTTTGCCGTGCGCGGCAAGCAGGTGCTGCGCTTCGAGTTGCGTAGCCAATTTGCGGGCATTGATACGCTCGTGTATCGCAGCGCCGCGCAAACGCTCAGCCTGCCAAGCTGCAAAAATAGCAGTGAATATAAAGCCGTCGTCAGCGGATTTAGCGCCAGAACCGATATAAATAAAGGCGCAATAAGCCTCCTCGTCAAGGCAGAACATCAGATAAATTTGCCCATTTCGCACCTTTGCAGCAACGAAAATTTGCGCTTAGTCATGTCCATACACAGCGCCGACGGCAAATTGCTAAAACAAACCCAAATTGCCGAAGGCAAATGGCTATCCAGCGACTACGCTCAAAATTTTGAAACCAGCCTGCCCCTCGCCTATCTCGACCTTAGCAGCGGCACGCAAAAAATAAAAATTAGCTTCCATCTCAATGAGCAGCCCCCCAGCTTTAGCAAAGAAATCACGATAAATATGCCCGAATGCCCTATAGCGACTTTGAGCCATACGGGGGTAGAAATATCCTCCCTAACGACCTACGACCCCATCATCGACCGCAATCTTAGCAAGGGCAGAGCCGACGTATACACCTGCCTATACTATGGCAGCGAGTACACGAGCGGCAAAGTCAGCAACAACAGCTACACAGGCTTGCCCTTCTCGCATACTTTTCGCTTTTGTAAGGGCGACGAAATCACCCTTTACATCTACGATTCCGACCTCAACCGCGACGATAAAATTGGCTCTTACCTTATTCGACACGATAAAACGGAGGGGTTTGAGCGCCCCGCCCTTTCCTTCGAGAACGTTACGAAACTGGATTTGAAATTAGAATTTAAGTAATCCTTAATTTTTGCATCTGCCACTTCAGCTAATCCGCTAATAGTGGTAACTTTATAGCGAGTTTATTTTTCATATCCCCCAGCTATAAAATTATGCATAAAATTTTAACGCTATTCTGGTTTTTATGCGTTGCGGCTCCGCTTTGGGCGCAGTCCTACGAATGGGCGCAGGGCATCGGCTCCAACGCAGCGGGTGCAGAAGACGGCAATACCATCGCCGTAGATGCAGCAGGCAATGTACTCATTGGTGGCGAGTTTCGGGCTGCTGCCGACTTCGACCCCAGCGCCAATACTGCCACCCTCACGCCCTTAGGCGGCTCGGCGGGTTTTATAGCCAAGTACAACGGCGCGGGCGTTTATCAATGGGCTTTTGACCTTAGCGCAGGCAGTGCAGCCCGCGTCATCAGCCTCAGCACAGACGCCAACGACAATGTTTATGCGCTTGGCATCTTCCGCGACTCTCTTGATTTCGACCCCAGCGCCTCGACTGCCAAACTATTTTCCGCCAGCAATGCGACCTATGATATTTTCGTCGCCAAGTACAACAGCGCAGGCGCTTATCAATGGGCTTTCCGCACAGGTGCCAGCGCCGACGATACAGGCGGCGATATGTTCATCAATGCAGCGGGCGAATTGGTCGTAACGGGATTTTTTCAAAATACCATCGACGTAGACCCTACCGCCGCCACCCTCAATCTTGTTTCTGCGGGTAGCTACGATTGCTATGTAGCCCGTTACGATATCAACACGATGGCTTGCTTGGGCGCTTGGCGCTGGGGCGGCACAGGCTCCGACCGCGCTTTTGTAGCCCGCGAGGACGCAGGCGGCAACATCGTCGTCGCAGGACGCTTTACAGGCACTACCAATTTCAACAGCGCAGGCACGCCCAGCATACCCGCCACGACGGCAGGCACAGAAGACGGCTTCGTGGTAAAATTCAATGGCAGTGGCATACACCAATGGAATGCGCCACTCGGCTCGGCATTGGGCACAGAAGAAGCCTTCGCTTTGACTATTGACAACGCAGACAACGTATACGTCGGTGGCACTTTCGGCAATACCGTAGATTTTGACCCTTCGGCAGGCACGGCAAACCTTACATCGGCGGGCGGTCTCGATGGCTACATCGCCAAATACAACAGCGCGGGCGCTTATCAATGGGCGATTTCCTACGGCAGCACAGGCGCGGACAATGTGCGCTCCCTCTACTGGCAAGCCAATCAAATCTACGCTACAGGCTCTTTTGCGGGTACTGTAGATTTCGACCCTACGGCGGGCACTTCGACCCTGCCCAATTCGGGCAGTAGCGATATTTATCTGGCGCGCTACGGCGATGCTTCGGGCAATTTCATTGGCGCTATCAGCGTAGGCGGTTCGGGTGCAGACATCGCCCGCGCTATGCAGGTACGCGCAGGCGTGAGCTATCTCGCGGGCTCCTTTAGCACTACGGTAGATTTCGACCCCTCCCCCGCCAATACTGCCAACGTCGCCAGCTTGGGCGCTACAGATATTTTTGTAGCCAAATACGCAGCCTGCGCCCCCGCAGATATGCCCACTATCACCGCAACAGCGGGCAGTGTCTGCGCAGGCAGAGCGACTACCTTAGGCGTAGGCGCTGCCGCTTTAGGCGGCGCAACCGACTGGCATTGGTATAGCAGCGCCTGCGGCGTAGATGCCGTCGGCACAGGCAATAGCATTACCGTAACGCCCAGCGCCGCCACGACCTACTATGTTCGTGCCGAAGGCGGCTGCGTACTCCCCGCAAGCTGCGTTAGCTTTACCGTAAGCATCAACGCCAACCCCAGCCTTAGCCTCTCCCCTACGGCGGCGGCTTGCTTCGGCGGGGCTACGGGCAGCATTAACAGCAGCCCCAGCGCTGGCGCTACGCCTTATCACTACGCTTGGTCTACGGGCAGCAGCAGCGCCAACCTCAATAATGTAGGCGCTGGCAACTATAGCCTATTGCTAACCGATGCCAACGGCTGCACCATCAGCCAATCCGCTACAGTTACGGAGCCAACAGCCCTCAATATATCCGCATCCTCCCTGCCTACTGCCTGCGGCGCATCGACAGGTTCGGCGAGCGCCATCGCCAGCGGCGGCACGGGTGCTTTCTCTTTCCTTTGGAGCAATAACGCCACAGGAGCCAGCGCTACAGGCTTGGCAGCAGGCAATTATAGCGTAACCGCCACTGATGCCAACGGCTGCCAAAACTCCGCCGCTACCAGCGTTGCCCAACTTGGCGGCGTTACCGCTTCCATCGCCTCTACGAGCGCCGCCAACTGTGCAGGCGCAGCCACAGGCAGCGCTACAGCCGCCGCCGCAGGCGGACAAAGCCCCTACACCTACGCTTGGACAAGCGGCAGCAGCAGCATCAGCGCTACGGGCTTGATTGCGGGCGCTTACGTGCTTAGCATCACCGATGCCAATGGCTGCCTTTCTACCGCCACGACCACCATCAGCCAACCCACTGCCATTAGTGCCAGCGGCACCGTTACCGATGCCACTACAGGCAATGCCAACGGCAGCATTATGCTCCAAGCAAGCGGCGGCACAGGCGCTTTTAGCTTCCTTTGGTCAAATGGCAGCAGCAGCCAAAACTTATCCAATATCGGCGCGGGCGCTTATAGCGTAACCATCAGCGATGCCAATGGCTGCACGCGCACGGAAAGTTTTACCGTTTCCGAAGTCGTTAGCGTCCGCACCCTCGAAGCCGATAATTTTGCGCTGCACATATTCCCCAATCCCGCCAAAGAAGCCATACAACTGCAATTCAGCGCAGAAGAAACGCAGTACCAAATCGAACTATTCAACGCATTGGGGCAGCGCCTCCACAGCGAGCAAATACAGGCTACATCGGGCACGCACACGCATATGCTCCCCCTCCACGCGCTCCCCACTGGCAGCTACATATTGCGCCTAAGCAGCACAAAAGGCAGCATTTCCCGCCCCTTTGTTCGTCAATAATTCTTATTTTTTTGGGCGTGCCCGCGCCCCAAAAAAGGGGGCGCGGTCGGGCTATGCGGGGCGCAAATGTAGGGACAAGGCATGCCTTGTCCCTACAGCGCCCCTACTATCCCTCACGCGGGATATGGCGCAGGCTGCACCACGAAGTAGCGTAGTAGACGCGACCCAAAGGGAGCGAAAAAATTGCAGCCTGCCCTTTCAAAAAAAATCTTGCTTAAATACACAAAGTACCCAAAACCGTTTTTTACCTTTGTTCTAGAATTTTAAATCATCTAAAAAGCTATTTAGACACAGCTCCCTCTATTCTGTAAACAAAATCCCAAACATCCTTTCTATGAAAACAATCCTCTTCGCCTTATCCCTAATGCTGATAGCGCACTCAAGCTTTGCCCAATTTTTCGTTTTTTTAGATGAAAGTACAGGCTTGTACGGACTCAAAAACGGTAAAGGCAAAGTAAAAGTCCAAGCCCAATACAGCCAAGCAAAAAAACTCAGTACCCTAGATTTGGTAACAGACCGCCATCTGCGCTGCGTGGAAAAAGACGGCAAATGGGGTATACTCGACCTCAAAACAGGCAAAGAACTCTGCCCCCTAAAGTACGATGCCATAAAGCTAGCAGATGAGGGAAATCCTGCGGTAGCCATTGTACAAATAGACTCAAAATGGGGAATGATAAACACTACCACAGGGCAAGAACTTATCCCTGTAATTCTAAACAAATATCCTTATTTTACAAACCACTATTTTATCCATCGCAATGATGAGGGAAAATGCGGTATGCTATCCTATAAAGGAGTGTTCTGTATACCTTACAAATACGATAGTATCGGCTATTTTAGTGAAAAATTCGCACCCGTCAAACTCAAAGATAAATGGGGCTTTGTAGATATAGAAGACCCCAAATCGAAAGTCATAATCCCCATAAAATATGAGGCTGTTGGCTACTTTGATGGAAATTTAGTTGCCGTCAAACTCAAAGACAAATGGGGCTTCGTAAACAATGAAGGAAAAGTTGTTATTCCCATAAAATACCAAACTACCAACAATAATGCGCCTGGCTTTCACCTTGGTGCGGTTGAACTCCTGCAAAAAGATGATATCGTATACTTAAATAGAAAGGGCGAAAAGGTCGGAAAACCCTATGAGCCTACCCCCTACGTGAGCCCCAACCCCAGTACAACTACCACTACTACCACTACTACCACCACAAAAACCGATACTCCCAAAGCAACGCATACTTGGAACTGCAATAAATGCGGACAGTCAAAACAAGCAAGCGACAAACCTTCTGATAGTGGCTGCCGCTATAAAGATAGCAATGGTCGAGATGCAAACGGCAGACACAATTGGTCGAAATAAAATTCCCTCCGCCGCCGCAGAGCAGCCAAAAGGAACTGATACCGCCCCGCCGCGCCCTTTGCGCGGCGGGGATTTTTCGTTGCATGAGGGATAGAAGAGGAAGCGCGTGTAGGGGCAGACCAATGTGTCTGCCCTGCTCGCGCTGGAACGGATAGCCCGACCCCGCGACCTTTAAGCGCCGTTTAGGCGCGGGGAGCGGGGGCATGCCAAAAAAGTGAAAAGTGAAAAGTATTATTTTGTGCACTTTTCATTCGTCATTCGTCAT
>CAYXSA010000117.1:0-12035 GCA_964467315.1 uncultured Saprospiraceae bacterium
AATGTTTAGACTTTTGGAATAATACGACATTTTAATTCTACATGCGGCGCACCTGAGGGGAGCCCTTGCATGCAAGGGCTCTACACTGCCGCCCAAAAAAAATAAAAAAACGCGCACATGTAGAGCCGTTGCATGCAACGGCTCCCTGCTGCAATAAAAAAACGCCATACTCTACAGGAAATCTGCCTGCGCCCCACCGCCCTTTGCGGTGGGGCAACTTGCGTGAGGGATTGTAGAGCCCTTGCATGCTACGGCTCAAAAAGCCCGACCCTGCGACCTTTAAGCGCGTTAGCGCGGGGAGCAGGGGCACGCCCAAAAAAAAACGCTGTCCAAAAAAAAAATATACTTCCCTTTGTATATCAATAGCTAAATGCTACCTTTGCGGCGAATATAAGCCAACCCCTATCTCTATGGGAAGGCGCTACATATACGCATCACGTAAATTTTACCATAAGCTTAAAGCACACAATGGCACAGAACGTCGGATATATCAAGCAAATCATCGGTGCGGTTATCGATGTGAGCTTTCCCGAATCGAACTTACCCGAAATCCTCAACGCCTTAACTATACAGCGCGAAAACGGCGAATTGCTCGTTCTCGAATGCCAAAAACACTTGGGGCAAAACGGCATACGCGCTATCGCTATGGACGGTACAGAGGGCTTGAAACGCGGCATGAAAGTCGTGGATACGGGCGCTCCTATCTCTATGCCTACTTCCGACGGTATCAAAGGTCGCCTGATGAACGTCGTCGGCGATATGATTGACGGTATCCAAGACCTGCCCGCAGGCACCAAACGCAGTGCTATCCACCGCAAACCGCCTCGCTACGAAGACCTTTCCGTAACCCGTGAGGTACTCTATACAGGCATCAAAGTTATCGACCTGATTGCCCCTTATCTCAAAGGCGGTAAAATCGGTCTATTCGGCGGCGCAGGCGTAGGCAAGACGGTATTGATTATGGAACTCATCAACAACATCGCCAAAAACTATGCAGGTATGTCCGTATTTGCAGGCGTAGGCGAACGCACCCGCGAAGGAAATGACCTGCTGCGCGAGATGATAGAATCCAACGTTATCAAATACGGCGAAGCTTTCAAACATAAAATGGAAGAAGGCGACTGGGATTTGGCTTCTGTCGATGTAGACGGTATGCGCGAATCACAAGCTACGCTTATCTTCGGTCAGATGAACGAGCCTCCAGGCGCACGCGCACGCGTTGCCCTCTCTGGTTTGACTATCGCCGAGTACTTCCGCGACGGTAACCCCGAAGAGGAAAAAGGACGCGATATCCTTTTCTTTATCGACAATATCTTCCGCTTCACCCAAGCAGGTGCAGAAGTATCGGCGCTGCTCGGTCGTATGCCTTCAGCGGTAGGCTATCAGCCTACTTTGGCTACCGAAATGGGTCTGATGCAAGAGCGTATCACCTCTACCAAACGCGGTTCTATCACTTCCGTACAAGCGGTTTATGTGCCTGCGGACGACTTGACAGACCCCGCGCCCGCTACGACCTTCGGTCACTTGGACGCTACAACGGTACTAAGCCGTAAGCTCGCCGCCAAAGGTATCTACCCCGCCGTAGACCCCTTGGACTCTACCTCCAAAATCCTTTCCGTCGACATCGTCGGCGAGCGCCACTACAACACCGCGCAGCGCATCATGGGTATTTTGCAGCGCTACAAAGAGCTGCAAGACATCATCGCTATCTTGGGTATGGAGGAGCTTTCTGAAGAGGACAAACTCGTCGTACACCGTGCGCAGCGCGTAGAGCGTTTCCTCTCGCAGCCCTTCCACGTAGCGGAGCAATTTACAGGCTTGAAAGGCGTATTTGTAAATCTCGACCAAACAATCGACGGTTTCAATATGATACTCGACGGCAAGGTAGATAAATACCCCGTGCCCGCTTTCAATCTCGTCGGTAGCATCGACGACGCTATCGCCAAAGGCGAAGAAATGCTTGCCAGCGCTCGTTAATCGCCTTTAATCCCTCCTAAATTATGGACGTTACCATTCTCACTCCAGATAAAAAGCTCTTCGAGGGCACAGCAGACCGCGTAGGTGCACCAGGCACAGACGGCGAATTTGAGGTGCTTGCCGACCACGCGCCGCTCGTAGCAGCCCTTACTCAAGGGGTTGTACTCGTTACCAGTGGGCGCGACCTTACACCTATAGATATTTCGGGTGGCTTTCTCGAAGTCATCGACAATCGCGTTTCGCTCATCGTACAGCAAGGCACTACGCCTATCGTACTCGATGGGGGCAGCGATAGCGACGACGAAGAAGAACAAGACGAAGCCTAAGCGCCAAGCGTGATGTATAGGTACTGCGCTGTTCGCTTTGCTCACAGCGCTGGTACAATGCCGCCTGTCGGCGGCATCTGTAGCAAGTACTTAAAAATTGAGTTGAATAGCTGCCGTCGGTAGTTGGATTATCTACTCATCGCGCTATATGAAACTAAAAGCCGCTCCCCAACATAGATTTGTTCGGGGAGCGGCTTTTTTATGCTTAGAAGCTGTTTCTTATAACTTGGCGTTTTGTATGGCTTCGTCTTGGTACTTGGAGGGGCATTTTAGCTGTATGTCTTGTGCTACGAAGGTTGCGCCGTCCATCTTGCCCGTGATAACGATTTGCTCGCTTAGGTGAAAATCTTGGGGCAGGGGCAGTTTGCAGATGACCTGCATTTCTTTGTTGTTTTCGTCTTTCATGTGGAAAGAGAAAGAATTGGGGTCTTTAGTCGGCTCGTAAATGACGGGCTTTTCTTTTTGCAGATGCCCCACGACTTGGTGGCTTCTATCGGGGGCGGCGAGTGCCGCCTCGAAATTGGCATACTGGCTAAAGTCGCTTGCCATGGACATAAGCACCCCGACGGCTACAGCCATCATTATCAGCAAGAGGATATGTGTCTTTTTCATAAAACTTTTGTGTAACTTTGCGGCAAAGATATAGTATTCCAGCCTACACAACAATAAAAATCCCCATCAGTTTATATGAAAAAAGTCAACAATGCAGGCGAAAGCCCTGCTGCTGCTACGCCCTCAAAGTTTAAGGCGCGGGTGGTGTACGGTTTTTTAGAGCAGTTGCAGGTCGTTTTGCTGGGCAATCCGATAGAAGGCGAAATACTTAAAGGAATGTCGGCGCATGTGCAGATAGGCAGCGCCTCCCGCGTCGGCAACTGGAAAATCGTGGAAATCCAACGCATGGATTTTATCAACGATGCCGATAATCATAACTTTATGGGCTTGGTACTCAAGTGCAAGGACGTAGAGGAATTCAACCTTTTGAAGTCGCTGCGTGTTTATGACGAGATATTGATTGTAGAGTAAGTCTATAGAGTCGTTGCATGCAACGGCTGTACACATAAAGCCCAAATCGAGGCTCTACCCTTCGGGAAACCTCGCGTGAGGGATAGAAATGTAGAGCCGTGATTTATCACGGCTCGCAATGAATAGCCCGACCCCGCCGCGTGTAGAGCCGCAATTTTATTGCGGCTCCTGCCCGCGTCCTTTGCGCGGGCAGACGCGCGGGGGCACGCCCAAAATAAAAAAATGAATACTTCCCCCAAAAAGCCCACAAATTGGTATTTGCTGCGGCGTGTTTTGCAGCTTGCCTCGCCGTATAGGCTGCTGTTTATCTTTTCCGTGCTGCTGTCTTTGACGATAGCGCCCGTAGCGATTTTGCGCCCCTATATCACGCAACTGACCGTAGATGGCTATATTTTGCGCTACGACGCGGAGGGACTGCGCTTTATGATTATGTTGGCGTTTGCGGTTTTGATTTTGGAGGCGGTTTTGTCTTATGTTTTTAGCTATATCACCAGCCTTTTGGGGCAGTCGATTATACGCGATTTGCGGGTGCGCACGTTTCGGCACATCAATTATCAGCGGCTTTCGTACTTCGATAATACGCCTGTGGGCGCGAATATCACGCGTACGATTTCCGATATGGAGACCATCAACACGGTGTTTTCGGAGGGGATTATTACGATAGTTGCGGATATTTTGTCCTTAATTGTGGTGCTCGTCATGATGTTGCTGGTGAGTTGGAAATTGACGCTGGTTTGCGTGTCGATTTTTCCGATTTTGATGATAGCGACCTATTGGTTTAAGAATGCCGTCAAACGCTCTTACGAGGAGGTGCGCAATCAAGTCGCCCGCCTCAATACCTTTTTGCAAGAGCGCATATCGGGGGTGCGTATCGTGCAGATTTTCAACGCGGAGGAGAAGCAGGGCGCGAAATTCGACGATATCAACGAGCGCTATACGCGTGCGAACTTGAATTCGATTTTTGCTTATGCCTTGTTTTTTCCGATAGTGGAGATTTTATCGGCTGCGGCTTTGGGTTTGATGGTCTGGTATGGCGCGGGCGCGGTGTTGGACGGGGTGGCGACGGTGGGCGTATTGATAGCTTTCCCGCTTTATTTGGGTATGCTTTTTCGCCCTGTGCGTATGCTTGCCGATAAGTTTAACTCCCTACAAATGGGTTTAATCGCTGCCAATCGCGTATTTGAGTTATTGGATAACAGCGACCAAGTGCCCAACAACGGCAGCATAAAGCCCGAAAAACTGCGGGGGGAAGTGGTTTTTGAGGAGGTTTATTTTTCGTACCAGCCTAATAAAAATCCTGCGGACGAGGAAAATTGGACTTTGGGCGGGGTCAGTTTTCGGGTGCCTGCGGGCGAAACCTTAGCTATAGTCGGCTCTACGGGTGCGGGCAAAACGACGATTATCAGCATTTTGAACCGCTTTTATGATATATCTAAGGGTTCGGTGAGCATCGACGGCACGGACATCAACGAATTTGACATTTATGCTTTGCGTCGTCGCATTGCTATTGTTTTGCAGGACGTTTTTCTATTTTCGGGCAGCGTCTTGGATAATATCCGTCTGAACGACCAAAGCATTAGCCGCGAGAAAGTAGAGCAGGCGGCGCGCATGATTGGGGCGCATGAATTTATCGAGCGCTTGCCGCAGGGCTACGATTATGAGGTTAGGGAGCGGGGCGCTACTTTGTCGATGGGGCAGCGGCAGCTAATTTCCTTTGTGCGGGCTTTGGTTTTCGAGCCTGATATTTTGATTTTGGACGAGGCGACCTCTTCTGTCGACCCCGAAACGGAAGCCGTCATACAGCATGCTATACAAACCTTGATAGCGCGCCGAACATCGATAATTATCGCGCATCGTTTGTCTACAATACAGCACGCGCAGCAAATTATGGTCATGGAGCGTGGGCAGGTGGCAGAAATCGGCACGCATCAAAGCCTATTGCAGCAGGAAGGCGGGCATTATCGCAGCTTGGTGGAGGCAGCTTCGGCAGGGGTGGCGAATGACTAATGTTGTACTTCGTGTATAGGTATTATGCCGCCTTGCGGCGGCATTGGTAGCAAGTACTATTTGTCATTCGCATCGCGTTAACTTCGTTTTCGTCATTCGTCATTCGCAGTGGATATTTCAGAAGAGGGTTTAGGGTCTTTGCTGGCTTTGCTCAATTCGCCTGTAGAGGAAAACATCGAATTGGGTTTAATGCTTTGGCGTGCGCAGCCGCACCCGCTGATAGATGAGCGTTTGCAAGCAATCAGCGAAGTGCTCTTGTTGCCAGATGCTCTGGAAGATTTGCGTGCGGGAGAGAACGAAGACTTGATAGAAATGTGGTTGCGGCGGCGTGTGCATATTGGCGACTTGGGCAGGGTAAGAGCGGCGACCAGCATTTTTAGCCAAACCTATTATGCTTGGGGCGGGCAGAGTTTTGGCTACGACGAATCGCCCGCCAATATACGCTCTATGGTGCAAGAAAGCCTTATCCGAGAGGGCTTAGTGGACTGGATGCGCGCGCAAGCCGACAGCGAAGCGCGGCAAAAGTATACGGAGCGCTTGCTACAGTGGTGGGTTTCGCATAGGGTCGTAGAGCTTCGCCCTTTAGTGGCATATATCGGCGAGTATTGGCAGGAGGAATACCATGCTTGGTATCATGTGGGGGAGATATACTTGGAGGAGCAAAATTACGAATTGGCGGCAGAGGCTTTATGGCGGTATATCAAAGAAGCCGAACAGCGCAACGAACCTATAGCCCTGCGTTCGCGCTTGCATCGGCGTACAGAGTACAAGCGGCATTATCACGAAGAAGAAGAGGCGCATCTATTGCCGAATGGGCAATGGTATTGGCTCGGCTTTGATTTTTGCTACGATTTGGGCAGCCATCCGCATTATCACGGTCTGCCGCCGAATTTGATAGAGTCTTACGAAATGCTTGCCGACATTGCCGCGCAAAGGGGCGAAATGGAGGCAGCGGAGGCGTACTTGCGCAAATCTATTTCTTTTTGTCCGACGCATTGGCTGGCTCCGCGCCTAAAATTGGGGCAACTGCTCCTACAGCGCGGAAAATATGAAGAGGCTTGGGGGCAATTGTTGGCTTATTGGGAGGGGCTACGCGCGGAAACGCCTAATCGCCGCTACATTCGTTTTGGGGGCTGGCACAGTTGGAGCGAAGAATATCCGCTTTTGATAGCTTATTTGCTGAAGCGCTATCCGCTTTTGCATATGCAGGGCGATTGGTGGTGGTTGGCAGAAAAGTATTATGCCGCCGCCGAGTATTTGCAACGCCAAAAAGTGCATAAACAGGGCGTTTTGCGCCTTATTGCTGCTGCCTGCGATATGCTGGCTAAGTTATTTGATTTGTTGCAAGCCTCCGATTTGTATCATAAAATGCCCTATAAGGGGGTGGCAGCTTGGCAGGAAAGCGCCGATTTGCCGCGCCGCTTGTTTCGGGCTTTGCAGCAATGGGGTGCAGCACGCCGCCGCTCGACGTTGCGCCTGCGCCTAAGCGCCGTTACGACCTTACTCGATGCGGTCTATACCTTGCTGGAAAAATACGAACAGGCGCGGAAAAACAAATCAATTAGCGCCACTTACAAAGAACAGGCTATACTTTTGCCCCTGCCCGCGCTGGCAGTAGATATTTTTCGCTACAAATTGCAACTTTTACAGCTTTATTACCGAGATTGGTGGCAGATACGGGTGCTACAGCGCAAATACCCCCTCATCGAAAAGTACCGCCAAACGCCCAATATGCTCCAAGAAAGCAGCGACGCAAAGAGATTTTGGCGATACTTGAAAGTGAAAAGCATTTTTAAGTGAAAAGTGAAAAGTGAACACGAAGTGAACGCGTAGCGAAAAGTGAAAAGTGAACACGAAGTGAACGCGTAGCGAAAAGTGATTTTTTTATGTGCATAAGTAGAGCCGTTGCATGCAACGGCTGTACCGAGCGCCCGCAAGGCGGGCGTTATGCGTGAGGAACACCGAAGGTGAACGCGAAGCGCATAGCAGTGGAAGCCGCAGAGCGGCTGCAACGGATAGCCCGACCCCGCGACCTTTAAGCGCGTTAGCGCGGGGAGCGGGGGCACGCCAAAGAATTACGAATTACGAAAACGAAGTTAACGCGTAGCGAATTACGATTGTACTTTGTGTATATTTGCCTGCCAAACGGAAAGCAAGCAGCAATAATTCGTAACTCGTAATTCGTAACTCCTAACTATGCCTTTAGAAACTGTACTTGGCGTGTCTGCGCCCCCCCGCCGATTTTCTTCTTCTTGGACTCAATGGTTTTTTTTACTGATGGCTTCGGAGTGGCACTCTGTAGCCTGTGGGCTATTGTTAGGCGCTGTATTGTTCTTACCTTTCTTGCTATATGAGGACTCGAAACATAGCAAATTTGTAGAGCAGTTGCGCCCAATAGTCGCCGAAGTAAGATACTCCAAAACCGAAAACTCTAAGAATGGGGAGCGTTACCACTTTTACGAAATACTGTACACGACTCCGCAGGGCGAAGCAAAAACAAAAAAGATGGAAACGAAGGCGGAAATAGGTTGCCTTCGGACAAGTTTGTTGACGCTGCACACGTTTTGCGTAAAGCAAGACACGGTTTTTTATACAGAAATGCCGAGTGCAGACATCATCGTGGAGATGCCAAAAATGCGCCCTTGGTATGCGCTATATTTTTTACTGCCGCTGGCAGCAGCAACGGCACTGGTGTTATGGTGGAGCGTTCGCCGCCGTCAAAAACTATTGCCGATTTTGCATACGGGTTTGGTCGTAGAAGCCACCATAATGGCAGAGCGAGAAAATCGCGCCTACACACAAGAAGATGGCAAAAGTACCATGTTGCGCCGCGAATACAACTATACCGACTATAAGGGCGAATCGCATACATTGGTGCAAAATATACCCCTGAAAAAAGCAAATGCTTTGCCATCTGTAGTCCCTGTCTTGTACCTGCTTAGTGATCCGAAAACCGCAATCATCGCACATGAAGCAATAGATTATGCCTTCCCAAATATCAGCGAAGACGGCATTATGCGCCTCAATAGCAAAAACAGCCTAAATTTTATAATACTGGCGCTTATCGTTCTGGCAGCCGTTTGGTTCTTTTTCGGCAAGATGGTCATCTTGGGCAATGCTCTATACTCCGTATAATTAAGTGAAAAGTGAAAAGTGAAAAGTGAAAAGTGAAAAGTGAAAAGTGAAAAAGTGAAAAGTTGTTTTCTATCTTGCACCAGTAGCCCCAAAGGGGCTATATTTTTCTTAGCCGTAGGTAAGCGCGCAGCCTGCGGACACGTAGCGCGCAATCCACACATCATTCGTCATTCGTCATTCATCATTCATCATTCATCATTCGTCATTCGTCATTCGTCATTCGTCATTCGCAACTATGCCTTTAGAAACCGTGCTTGGCGTGCCTGCGCCGCCCCGCCACTTTGCGAAACCGCTCAATAGATGGCTTTTTTTGTTGGCTTCGAGATTCTCGGTACTGTCTTTAGGCATTATTGCGGGGATACTTTTGGCAGCGCCTTATATTTATTATGTTTATGTCGAGCGGGAGGATTTTATGCAGCGTCTGCGCGAAGAACCCGTACAAGTGAAGTATTTGAGTGAGCAGCTCGTGCGAAAAAATACAGAAAAAGGCACCCAAATTTACACGGTTTATGAGTACGAAATAGAATTTGTGCCTCGCACGGGCGGCTTGCTGCGAGAAAAAATCAGTAGCCAAAAGCGCTTGGGCTGCTTGCGCGAGTATACGGGCGATAGCGACGAGCGCAAAATAGGCTGCGTGTCGGTTGATAAATTGCTCTACAGCGGTGCGCCAGAGCATCTATTTTTTACCGAAAAGCCCAAAGCATCGGCAGTCGGCAGTCTGTATCTTTTAGTGCCTGCTTTTTGCATTTCGCTTCTTATCGTTGTCTTAGGAGTGAAAAAACAGCGTCTTAAATTGCCGCTCTTATTGACGGGAATGGTCGCTGAAGGCAGTTTAACCGAAGAAAACATCACGACAACCGACAGAAAAGGCAATAAAATTAAAAAAATGTTGTATCGCTACGAGTTTAAGGCTTTCGACGGCAAAACCTATCAAGGGGAGGCGCGAGTCCACAACTCAAATATCAAAAAAGTGCCGATTTTATACGACCTAAGCGACCCGAATGACTCCATGATTTGCCATTCTATCACAAAAGATTTTTATATGCCACGCATAAATAGCGATGCAAGTATTGGGGGGTTTGGAGAAGAAAATTGGTTGTTTTTTTTGGGCATAATCGTAGGGATTTTTCTTCTTAGCGTCTCTTTGACGCAAAGCTGGGGCGCACTGCCCAAGTAAAAGCTCAAAAATACGCGATAGGCTAAGAAACTGTTTGAAAACCTCTGACGAGGCAGAAAATGGTAGATTTGGGAGGGCTACAAGCGGCTTTTTTAAGGGAATAGCAGCGCTATGTCCGCAAAAAAACGCGCAGTTAGCCCTTCAAAAGATGCCGTTTTATGACCGTTAAGGGGTTTTTAAACAGCTTCTAAGGAACTAAGCGCATAGGCAGGCGGTTGTAGGCTATCGTGTGCCGAAACGCGCCAATTTTATCGCCTTATTTTTATCTTTTTCCGATGGAAACCAACTTGTTTTTGCAAGCCGTGCAGCAGTACGGCGCTTACACCGAGAACGGCGCGCTCTCGCACGCTACGACGGGCGCGGCGTTGGTGGATTATTTTGCCAAAGCCGCCACTTATCGCAAACGCAGCTTAGAGGCGGTCTTTGCCGATATGGGCATGATTTGGGCAGAGTCGCCCCTCATCGCCTTGCGCATGGTCTTGTATCTGCGGCTTATCAGCCGAAAAACGCGGGGGCTATTTGCCAGCACCCAAGTACAGCGCGGACAAGGCAACCGCGACGAAGCGCGCAAATGCCTGCATTGGCTCGCCAAGTACCAAAGCGCGCATTTATACGCCAACCTTTGGCTGCTGCCCATCGTCGGCGCATGGAAAGACCTTTGGCACGCCGATTTAATCGAGGTCTTAGACCGCGAAAAAGTCTATGCCCTTATTCGAGAGGGCTTAAACGACGATTACAACCGCGCACTCATCGCCAAGTATCTGCCAAAAATCCGCTCCCGCGCCCAAGTGTACAACCCCCGACACAGCCAACTCAACGATTTTGCCTACGGGCTTTGTCGCTTCTTGGGCTGGACACAGCGCGAATACCGACAGTTCAAAGCCAGCGGCACAGCCCACGCCTTCCAACAAACCATGTCGGCTAATCTTTGGGATAAACTCGATTTTGCCCGCATCAGCGGCAAAGCCTTGTTCCAACTCGTCAACCGACGCGGCAAAGACGGCAAAACCACGCTGGAGCGCCACGACTTAGAAAGCCGCTTCCAAACTTGGCTACAGAGCCAACCCGTCGCCAAATTCACAGGCTACGTCTACGAACTCTACCAAGCCGTAAAGTCGAAAATGAGCGCTACCCAACGCATGACCGTCGACAAACAGTTTAACGGGCTTGTAAGCCTCGCCAAAGAAGGCACAGGCGGCATACAAGGCAATGTTTGGTGCGCACTCGATACCTCTGGCTCTATGCAGTCGCCCGTAGTTGGCAAAATTACGGCTTACGACATCTGCATTTCGCTCGGCGTATACTTCGCCTCCCTCAACGAGGGCGCTTTTCACAATCAGGTAATCATGTTTGATGCAACCTCCCGTGTGCTACAGCTCAAAGGCGACTCCTTCACCGACCGCATTCGCAAGATACAGCAAACCCGCACCGCTTGGGGCAGCACCAATTTCCAATCCGTCATAGAGGAAATTATACGCATACGCCGCGAGTTCCCGCATATACCCCTTGCAGATTATCCGACGACCTTGCTCGTCGTGAGCGATATGCAATTCAACCCCGTCAAAGGCAACACACAAACCAATTACGAAGCCGCTATGAAGCAGCTATCCGCCGTCGGACTGCCCAATATGCGCATCGTCTGGTGGTTTGTTACGGGGCGCGCCGCCGATTTTCCTTCCACCATCGCCGATGAAGGCGTAGTTATGATTGGCGGTTTCGATGGTAGCATCGTCCCCCTCCTGCTTGGCGGCGCACAAAGTACCATCGACAAAACCACAGGCACAGAACGCCCACTCAACGCCTACGAAAATATGCTTAAAGCCCTCCATCAAGAAGTTTTACAGCAAATCCGCATGGCGTGAGTTACGAGTTACGAGTTACGAGTTACGAATTACGAATTACGAGTTACGAGTTACGAGTTACGAGTTACGAATTGCGCGTAATACTTGCTACCACTGCCGCCGCGAGGCGGCATAATACCTAAACACAAAGCACAATTCGTAACTCGTAACTCGTAACTCACAACGGACGAGTAGCTCAGTCGGTAGAGCAATGAAAGTATCTGCGCCGTTTGTAGAAACAGCCACAGCACGCTTCACTAAGTTAATTCATCTGTCGGGGGTTCGAGTCCCTCCTCGTCCGCTTTTTTTTTAGTCGAACAGGTAGTTCAGTTGGTAGAACGCCATTATTAAGCGCCGTTTGTAGAAACAGCCACAGCAATAAATTGCCTGTCACGCTGGAGGTCGCGGGTTCGAGTCCCGTCCTGTTCGCTCTTTTTTTTCATTTTTTTGGGCGTGCCCCTGCTCCCCGCCGCTAACGCGGCTTAAAGGTCGCAGGGTCGGGCTATTTGAGCCGTAGCATGCTACGGCTCTACATATCCCTCACGCAAA
>CAYXSA010000118.1:0-11936 GCA_964467315.1 uncultured Saprospiraceae bacterium
TTTCACTTTTCACTTTTCACTTTTCACTTTTCACTTTTCACTTTTCACTTTCTATCGGCGTGATTTCCATTCCAAGTACAATTGGAGGTCTGTTTTCTGCCTGCTTAGATTTTGTGCTTCCTCCTCGCTCAAGCGCCAGCCATTGAAATAGGGGACTATGGTAGGGGCAGAAAATTCTTCTTTTGCAATCTCCGTATCAAATGCGATGCGGGCGCTATCAAAATCGGCGTACAAGCCGCATAAATAAACGACTGTGGGTTCATTTGCCCATTGCTCTACGACGACATCGGGGCGCGTTTCCAGCAATTTATGCCGCCAAGGGGCAGTCGTGCGCCGAATTTCTATTTTATAGTGCAAGCCTGTATTTTGCTCGTAAAAGCGCGTCAGCGTATCGGGCTGCAAGAGCGTCGAGATGCTAATCGGTAGGGTTTTTACCCCGAAAGGCAGCTCGGCAGTGCCCAAAAGCTGCAATTCTGCGCGCTGATTGAGCCTTTTGCCTTCGGCGCTCTCGCGTCCGTCGAAAAATTGCCGCCGCGCTACGGGGTAGAGCGTGCCGCCACCCCGCAATAAAATCCGCTCCCCGCCGATACCTGCCTCTATGAGTGCCTGCGCAAATTGTTCGGCTTGCTTGAGCGTGAGCAGCATGGAGAAAGATTGGCTTTGTTTCAGCTCGTCGGCGTGGGCGGATACCACCAAACGCAATTTTGGCTGCGCCGTCATTAAGTCTTTAAGCGCGCTTATATTTCGTTCGCTGCTGTTTTCCTCCGTTACGAGTTGCTCGTAAAACATGGGCAGCAGCGTATAAGCGATGCTTTTGCTGCTATCGGCAGTTTGGGGAGTGGAAAATTGCCGCTGCGTGCTGTCTTTGCTGGCGGCTGTTTTTGGGTTGGGCGAAAGTAAAACGGCGGCAAAATTGGCGGGGATTTCCTTGCTATGTGGTGCAGGCATCTGCGCAGGCAAAACATCATCGAAAAGCAGCGCATACAAGTCGAAGCCCCCCGCTCCCCCCCGTCGATTGCTCGATACGAAGGCGCTTAGTCCCTCTGGCTGGGGATAAAAAAATAAATCATCACCTGCACTGTTTACGCTATTTACGCGCTGCGGCACTGACCAAGAAAGGGTCGCATCGTCGAAATAGCAGGCAAAAACATCGTATCCGCCCGTGCTTTCTGCCCTGTCGCTGCTAAAAAAGAGCGTGCGTCCGTCGGCGCATAAAAAAGGGCTTCGCTCGCCGCTGGCGCTATTGACGCGCTGCCCCAAATTTTCGGGATAAGACCAAGCGCTATCCGCATGTGGGCGCTGCGACCAATAAATATCTTCCCCACCATAGCCATCGGGCGAGATGGCAGAAAGGAGCAAAAGTTGCTCCCCGCTGGCGTGTAAGTCGCCCACCCAAGCGCAATTTTGAAACAGGCGCAGCGGCAAGCGCAGGCAAAGCGTATCCGCATCGTAATTATCAATATACAGGCTGTTTTCTTGGGAGTAGATTATTTGATAGCCTCCGTCCAAAAAGGTCTGTATTTGCTCGCTTTTTTCGGAATTATAGCGCTGCGGCAGGCTCGTAGCCGTTTGATAATTGCCATTGACTTGATAAATTTGCCAGATATTGCCGTATAATTCGGGGCTGTAGGTTGCTGGGCGCTTTTTACTGCCCTGCAAGTTGGGATTGGAGGGAAGGAAGCGGGCTACGGGGCGAGCGGAGGAAAAAAAGTAAAGGCTATCGTAGTTTGGATGCTGCTGTAGGGCGCTTTCGTCGAAGGCGCTATTGAAGGGCAAATTGGAGGCGAAAGCCAATAAGGGATAGAGGGGCTGCAGGGGGGCGCGCCATTGCGCCCATTGGGCTTGGCGGAGTTGGGCAAGTTCCTTTTTTGCTTGCTTGCGCTGCGGGTCTTTTTCTTGGGCGCGGCGCAGATACTGGCGGTATGCGGCTTCGGAATCGCTGTACTTCTCTTGCAGACGCTGCACGCGGGCACGCAGCAGCAAATACTCGGCATCTCGGCGGAAGCGGCGGCGCTTGCCTAAAGTCTGCACATAAGAATTGGCTTGATTATACTGCGCCGCATGATATAGGCAGATAGCCTGCTGCAGTTGGGCGCTGTATCGGCGCGGGTGGCGCTTTTGCAGAACCGCCCAATAGGTGCTGGCGCGTATATATTGCCCTGACTGCATAGCAGCACGGGCATTGCGCTCCAAACGGCGAACGGATTGGGCAGACAGAAAAGAAAATGCCGACGACGAAAGAACGAAGACGGCAAGCAGCATAAAAACGTATTTATAAAGCACAGCGAATGACGAACGACGAATGACGAATCCGTGCATAAAAAATTGATAATTAATGCGCGCCGCAACTTTTTGTGGCGCGCACCGTATTTTGCGTGAGGGATAGTAGGGGCAGACCAATGTGTCTGCCCTTTGGGCAGCACAGGGCTGCCCCGAATAGCCCGACCCTGCGACCTTTAAGCGCGTTAGCGCGGGGAGCAGGGGCACGCCATAGTTACAAGTTACGAATTACGAGTTACGATTGAGCTTTGCGTATATACCTAACTACCAATGTCTTATGCCCATCATTCGTAATTCGTAACTCGTAATTCGTCCTTCAAAAAGCGTCCTGTATGGCTTTCGGGGCATTGGGCGATATGTTCGGGTGTGCCGCAGGATAGGATGCGCCCGCCCCCGCTGCCGCCTTCTGGACCGACATCTATCAAATAGTCGGCGACTTTAATGATGTCGAGATTATGCTCTATGACGAGCATCGAATTGCCTCTATCGACGAGTTCTTGGAGCACGCCGAGCAGCATCTGAATATCGGAGAAATGTAGTCCCGTAGTGGGTTCGTCCAAGATATAGAGGGTGTTGCCTGTGTCCTTTTTGGCGAGTTCTTTGGCGAGTTTGATGCGTTGCGCCTCGCCCCCCGAAAGCGTAGTGGCGGACTGCCCCAGCGAGATGTAGCCAAGTCCGACCTGTTGCAGGGTGGCGAGGGGGCGGTATATTTTGGGAATTTTCTCAAAAAATTCGACCGATTCGTCGATGGTCATCGCCAGCACATCGGATATGGATTTGCCGCCATAGAGGATTTCGAGCGTTTCGCGGTTGTAGCGATGCCCGTTGCAGCTTTCGCAAAGCACTTCGACATTGGGCAGGAATTGCATTTCTATCTCTCTGGTGCCTGCGCCATCGCAGGTATCGCATCTACCGCCTTTGACGTTGAAGGAGAAGCGCCCTGCTTTGTAGCCGCGAATTTTGGCTTCGGGGACTTCTGTGAAGAGCTTGCGGATTTCGTCGAAAACGCTGATATAGGTAGCGGGATTGCTGCGCGGGGTACGTCCAATGGGCTCTTGGTCTATTTCTATGACCTTATCTATATGTTCTATGCCTTCGATGTGCGAGTATTTTAGGGGCTCTTGAAGGGAGTTGTAAAAATGCTTGCGCAGGATTGGGTAGAGCGTATCGTTGACGAGGGTGGATTTGCCGCTGCCCGAAACGCCCGTAACACAGACGAACATACCGAGGGGAAGATGCAGGTCTACGTTTTTCAGGTTGTTGCCTGTAGCGCCATAGAGGTTTAGGAATTTGCCGCTGCCCTTTCGGCGATTGGTAGGAATGGCAATGCGTATGCGGTCGGCAAGATAGTCGGCGGTTTGGGAGCCTGTTTTTTGCAGAAATTCCGCTGGAGTACCTGCTGCGATGACCTCTCCTCCGAGTTTGCCCGCTTTAGGCCCCATGTCTATGAGGTAGTCGGAGGCGAGCATGATGTCTTTATCGTGTTCGACGACTAAGACCGTGTTGCCGATGTCTACGAGTCGGCGCAGGGCGCTGATGAGTTGATGGTTATCGCGCTGATGCAGCCCTATGCTGGGTTCGTCGAGTATATAGGTGATGCCCGTGAGCTGGGAGCCTATTTGGGTAGCGAGCCGAATGCGTTGCGATTCGCCGCCTGAGAGCGTGCGAGCGGGTCTATTGAGATTGAGATAATCTAAGCCGACGTGCAGGAGGAAGCCCGAACGGAGTTCTATCTCTTTGAGGACTTCTGCAGCTATGAGTTGCTGGCGGGGGCTTAGCTCGGGGAGTATGGTTTTAGCCCATTGGTTTAGCTGGCGCATATCCATCTGTATCAGCTCGCCGATGTTGCGTTCGCCGATTTTGAAGAACAGGGCTTCTTTTTTGAGTCGGGAGCCTTCGCAGTCGGGGCAGTCGCCGCTGGACATAAATTCTTCTGCCCATTGGCGAATTTTTTCGCTGGTCGATTCGCGGTAATAGCGCGTTATCATCTTTACCAAGCCTTCTTGGGCTAAGTTGCTGCCCATTTCTTCCTTGCCGAAATTGCGTGCGCCAAAGCTCTCGTCGCCCCCGTGTAGGATAACGTTTAGGGCTTCTTTGGAGAGTTCTTTTAGCGGGGTGGCGAAGGTAAAACGGTATTTTTTGGAGATAGCGCGCAGTTGTTCAAAGAGTAGATTGCTGCGTACTTCGCCCATCGCGGCGATGCCGCCTTCGTTGATACTTTTGGAGTGGTCGGGTATCAGCTTTTTTATGTCCACTTCTTGCACGCTGCCCAGACCCTTGCAGGTGGGGCAAGCGCCATAGGGCGAGTTGAAAGAAAAGGTATTGGGGGAAGGTTCTTCGTAAGAAATGCCCGTATCGGGGCAGATAAGAAAGCGGCTATAGGTGCTAAGCTGCTCCGTTTCGCTGTCCATAAAGTAGACGAAGCCGTTGGCGATTTGCAGCGCCTGTTGCACGGCATCTACAAACCTATCTTCGCGGTCTTTGAATACCTTTATGCGGTCTATGACGAGCTCTATATCGTGCGTCTTGTAGCGGTCTACTTGCAAATCGGGTATCAGGTCGATGATTTCGCCGTCGATGCGCACGCGCAAATAACCCTGCTTGCGCAGTTGCTCAAACAATTCGCGGTAATGCCCCTTTCGCCCGCGCACGAGCGGGGCGAGTATGATGCCTGATTTTCCCTCAAAATGGCTGAAAATATGCTCTAAAATTTGCTCCTCCGTATAGCGCACCATTTTTTTATGGCTTTTATAGGAGTAGGCATCGGCGGCGCGGGCAAAGAGGACGCGCAAGAAATCGTAGATTTCCGTAACGGTGCCGACTGTAGAGCGCGGGTTTTTGCTGGTCGTTTTTTGCTCTATGGCGATAACGGGGCTTAGCCCTGTGATTTTTTCCACATCGGGGCGCTCCATTTCGCCGATAAATTGGCGCGCATAAGCGGAAAAAGTTTCCATATATCGGCGCTGCCCTTCGGCATAAATCGTATCGAAGGCGAGGGAAGATTTTCCGCTGCCCGATACGCCCGTGATGACCACGAGCTGCTCGCGCGGTATGCGCACGCTGACGTTTTTCAGGTTATGTACACGCGCTCCGATGACGCGGATATGCTCTTGTTGCGCGGCGAGCGCGGTTTTTTTATTATCTTTCACGGTTTATTTTTCGCTGCGCGTTTCGTTCGTTTTATTTTTTTGGGCGTGCCCCCGCGCCGTAGGCGCGGGGTCGGGCTATGCGGGGTTTCAGTACGCGAGGCAAGCCTCGCGTACCGCGCCTATTGGCGCGCCCCTCCTATCCCTCACGCTTTTTAAGTGAAAAGTGAAAATATAACTAAAATTAGCGATTTAGATATAAATAACTGATTTTCAATTTTTTATATCTAAAAATAACTGCTCAAAAATTTGCGAATTTGGCTAAAAAAATGCACTTTTCACTTTTCACTTTTCACTTTTCACTTTTCACTTTTCACTTTTTTTAGCTAAACATCTTTTTGACAATGCCTGCGAGCATTCCGACCTTGCCGACAGCAGAGGCGATATTGCGAAAGAATCTGCGCACAGGCGACAGGCGCGCGGGCATATCCCGAAGCAAGGCTAAGAGCCTATCGTTTTCTGCCGTATTGCCGACCGATATGCGCAGAGCGCCTTGTTCGGCGTGCGCTGTAGAAGAGGGGCAAAGCATGGTATTTACTTGTTCCGCGCAGAGGTAGGTATGCGCTTTTTTGGCATCTTCTACCTGCAGCAGCAAAAAACTCGCCTGCGAGGGCAGCACCATTTTCACGAAGGGCAATTTGCGCAATTCTACGGTGAGCCTATCGCGTTCGGCTTGTATTTGGCGCACCATGCGGTCTTTGTAGTCGAGCAGATTAAGCGCTTTTAGCGCGCCGAGTTGGGCGGGACTGCTGACGCTGAACGGCGTTTTGAGGGTGCGCAAAATGTGCGCTATTTGTGGCTGTGCGAATGCTGCCCCGATGCGCAGCCCCGCCAAGCCGAAGGCTTTCGAGAACGTGCGCAAAACGACCAGATTGGGATAATCTTTCACATAAGGCAATACACTTTGCTCGCTGCAAAAGTCTATATAACTCTCATCGACGAGGACGATACCCGCAAAATTATCCAGCAAATCAATAATATCGAATTGCCGCAAGGGGGTACCAATCAGGGAATTGGGGTGTGAGAGCAAGATTAATTTTGTGTACTCGCTGACTTCCTTTTTTATTTTATGCGAGGGCAGCTGATAGAAGCTATTGAGGGGAATTTCTTGGAGCATAGCGCCGTTGAGGGTGGCGCATTCGCGCCAAAGCGGCTCGAAGGGCGCAGCGGCAAGAATGGTATCTTTATCGGGCTGAATGAAGGCGCGCATCACCACATCGAGTAGCTCCGAGATGCCTGCGCCGATGCAAATATGCGCAGGTTCTATGCCATCGGCTTTATGCAGGTTTGCCAACTCGCGGCGCAAATCGCCTGCGCAGGCATCGGGGTAGCGATGCAGGGGCTGTTCGGTGCCTGTAGAGCCGAAAGCGTTTTCGTTCTTATCTAAAGACAAGTGCAAGGCACTGGCGCAAGTGTCGGCAGCCATGTTTGCATAGCGTTCGCCGCGCAGTTGCATCAATTTGCGCGTATGGCGCGGCAGCAAAACATCGAGTTGAAAGTTTGGATTTGCCATAGCGAGAGTTACGAGTTGCGAGTTACGAGTTACGAAAACGAAGTTAACGCGAAGCGAATTGCGATGCTCGTGCAAGAAAATACGCTTGGGAGAGCGACGGCTGCCCGCCGCCTCCTTTGGGCGGCGGGATAAAACTGCGGGAGGGATAGTAGGGGCGAATCAACATTCGCCCCAAACGGGGCGATGGGGATACGCCCCGAATAGCCCGACGGCGCGACCTTTTAAGCGCTGCTGCAAGCAGCGCGGGGAGCGCCGACCCGCCCAAAAAAATAAAAACATGATATAGCTAATCGCAAAAATACGCTTTATTCGGCAAAAATGGGCTTTATTTGCGGACTAAAGTTAGTAAAAAGCTCTCGCAGGCGGCTTGATTTGTATATATTCGCCAAAGTTTAGAACTTGGAGGGCGAAAATGCAGTCATGGGTTTGTTTATCATTGCTTGTTTATCGATTATTGTGCCTTATGCAGAAAAATTTACGCTTGTTTTGCGGGCTTATGCTTGCATTTTTGGCTGTGCCCCTGTCGGCGCAGAACTTTTTTTACAGCACGCAGACCCTGTTTCCCACGACATCAGGCAATGCGCTGCGCGATAGCTTGGTTATCCGCTACAAGCCCATCAGCGTGCTAAGTTATTCGGAGGCGCGCGACACGCTGGCGGGCATCATTTACCGCCAAAATGATAGCGTAGAATGTATCTATTCGGGCTACAAACTGCACCTGCCTTTGGGTGTAGACCCTGCCGACCATATTTTTCAGAGCGGCGGCGCGAATGGCATCAATACGGAGCATGGTTACCCGCAAAGCATGGGTGCATCTACGGGCAATGCGCGCAGCGATATGCATCATCTCTTCCCTGCGCGGGCAGGCACCAACAGCGGACGCAGCAATTTTCCTTATGCCAACATCCCCGACAATCAGGTAGATACTTGGTTTATACTCAATCAGGCTACGACTACCGACCCGCCGCTCGCGGATCGACCCAAATACAGCCGCCTGCGCACCAATACCAGCTTTGAGCCACGCGCTGTGAGCAAGGGCAATGTGGCGCGCGCCGTTTTTTACTTCTACACCATGTATAAGGCGGAAGCAGACTTTGCCGATGCCAATTTTTTCGCCAATCAGCGCGATACGCTCTGCACTTGGCATATGCAAGACCCTGTGGACTCCGCCGAATGGCATCGGACTTGGCAGATAGCGCGCTATCAGGTCAATAGACCCAATCCCTTCGTGATAGACTGCTCTTTGGTCAAGCGTATGTATTGCAATACGATTATCACCGACCCTTGTTTGGCTTTGAGCGTAGACCGCGCATGGCAGGCGCAGGTGGGCGCGCTGCTCGCCTACCCCAATCCCGCCACACATCAGCTCAATATAGAACTGCATTTGCTAAAATCGGCAAAGGTGCGTATAGACATCATCGACCTTACGGGGCGCAGTTTGTACACGATTTGCGACGAAGAGCGCGGCGAGGGCGAGCAAATTTGGCAATGGACAATCCCCGCCGACCTGCACAATGGTCTATATTTTTACCGCGCTACGCTCGATAATCAAGCCCAAGCCAGCCAAAAGTTTATGCTGCAGCGGTAATGACGAATGACGAATGACGAATGACGAATTTTGCGCATAAGTAATTGATAATGAGGTATTTACATAAAGCACCATCATAATTATTCATTCGTCATTCGCCATTATGGCGTGTCCCCGCTCCCCGCGCTAACGCGCTTAAAGGTCGCAGGGTCGGGCTATGCGTTGCAGGGCAGCCACAAGGGCTGCCCCTACACTGCTATCCCTCACGCAATAAAACATTAAAGTATTTAATTAACAATGTAGTCATTCGTCATTCGTCATTCGTCATTATCGCCCTATCTTTGCCCTCTTTCTATAACACCACTCTGTTTCACTGTATTTTTATTTTGCGTATGTATTTTTTTCGCGTAGGCTGTGTACTGCTGCTATTGGTGCTCTTGGGCACTGGGGCAAGCGCGCAGCGCATTTTAGTGAACCCCATAGCGGGGCATTTTACCGATACGACGGCGCTTTTTTGGCTTGCTACGAAGCCCAGCAAAAAGGCGAGCTTAGACAGTGCTTTTTTGCAAAATTTGATAGATAGCACGCATAAGCATTGGCTTGGTACTATCGAAAGCCTTGCGATAGATAGCATCTTGCGCTATAAAAATGCCAATTTTTATCATGTTTCCGTTCGCCGTCGCGCCCCTAAAGCCGATAGTTTTGGGCGAGATATGCAATTTCTTACAGGCTCTTGCGCCTTTCAGTATCCGCGTTTTACCTTTCAGCGCAAGAAGCGCAATAAGATATTTGAGACTATGCGCCAAAAAGATGCTGAATATATGATTTGGCTGGGCGACAATGTCTATTATCTCGCAGGGCAATGGAACAATCCCAATAAGATGGTACGCAAAAACTTGCGGGTGCGTCGTCGTGCGCCCATACGCGAATTTTTCACCCATCTGCCGCATTATGCCTTATGGGACGACCACGATTACGGACCAAACAACAGCGATAGCCGCTTTCCCAATAAACATCTCACAACAAAAATGTTTAAGCATACTTGGCGCAATGCCTATTGGGGCTTAAACGATTTGGATAGCACCAGCGGCGTAGGCTCGCATTTTAGCAAGTCTGATGTAGATTTTTTCTTTTTAGATACGCGGACTTTCTCCAACTTCTCTACGGGGGAAATGCTCGGCAAAGCGCAAATGGATTGGCTCATAGCCCGACTAAGAGAAAGCAAAGCGAATTTCAAAATCGTAGCCATCGGCGCGCAGGTGCTCACCGATGATGTTATGGGCGTGCATATGGGCAAATGCGTAAACGAGCGAAAAGAACTGCTCGACCTTATCGCGCAGCACAAAATAGAAGGGGTTGTTTTTCTAAGCGGCGACCGCCATTTTTCGGAGGTCAGCCAATGGAAACGCGAAGGCAATTATACCTTGCAAGAAATAACCATCTCGCCCTTGACGAGCTTTATCGACGAGCGCGGTAGCGCCAATAGCTATCGATTGCCGCATACTTTTATCACGGATACCAATTTTGCCCGCTTTCATGTGCGCGGTAGCCAAGCAGAACGAGAACTATTTATCGAGTGCTTCGACCGCAAAGGCAATATATATTGGACGCACACAATCAAATTAAGCGAACTGCGAAAATAGTTACGGATGTGCTTTGTGTATAGGTACTATGCCGCCTTGCGGCGGCAGTGGTAGCAAGTACTATTTTTCATTTGCTATCTGTATTTTGCCTATGATTAAGAAGAAAACGCCATCTTGCATAAGCAAAAATTCGTCATTCGCTACGCGTTCACTTCGTGTTCGTCATTCGTCATTCGTCATTCGTCATTCACTGGTGATTTTCCGCGCGGACTATCTGTATGTACTCCATGAGCATTTGCGTAAATTCGGGGGTCAGATAATGCGCCATCGTGGGGCGCTGCGGTAGCAGGATTTCGTAAAAAATGTAGGCTTCCAGCAGCTCATGGTCTAAAGCTAACTCAAAGGCGCGGATAGAGGCGTAAGGGCGTTGGTCTGCTTCGGGGAGTTGGCTATAGGTCATATATGTCCCCAACATCGCCTCTAATTCTTGATGGTACAGATAGTCGGCGACCTGCTGTTTGGATTTTATGTATAGATAATCGGGCTCAAACTCCCAGACGGCTTTATACATTGCATAAGTAAGCCAGATACCATCGGCAGAAACGATCACAAAACTATCTTCGCGGTAATTGAAATAACGCGGCTCAAATCGCCAAGTGTTGTAATAGCTTTTTCCGCACTTGGCGTATACGTCTTTTAGTCGGTTTTGCAGTCGGGGCAGGTTGCGATTATATAGATGCGCCAGCGTGAGATAGTACATAGCTGAGTCGCATTGATTTTCGGCTAAAAATATCTCGCCCAGCAGCCAACGCGAGCGATAATCTACGCTATTGAGTTGTATGGCGGCGCGCAGGTTGGGAATGGCTTTTTCATAATTTTTTTCCTCGAAATAGGTTTCGCCTATCAGGGAATAAAGTTGGGCATCTGCGGGCTGTTCGCGCAAGGCTTTTTTGTAGAGTTTGCGGGCTTTTTCGCGCTCTTCGGGCGCAGAAAAAAGGATTTCGTTGGCTTTTTGCACCGCCTTTTCGGCTTTGCAGTTGCGCGAATGCGGGTAAGCGCGGCTATACTCCTTGCCACCGAAAACTATCACATAAGAGTCGTTGTTTAGGACTATCAAATTCGGCTGTTCGGGCTGCCTGCGCAACTGTTCGACCTTATACTGCGTGGGCGATGCCTGCATAAAGGTCAGTATTTCGAGCGGGGTGCTTAGCCGATTTTGTCCATAAATGGCAAGCGGCAAGCAGAAGAGCGAGAAAACAGCAAAAAAAGCAAACGACGATTGCATAAATTGGGTGCGATTTGTTCTATACGACGGCAAAAATGCGTATAATTGTCGGCATTTTCCATACTTTCTACCGCCACACCACCATAAACAGCGCCAAAAACAGCATGAAACAAGAACTTAGCCTTAGCCAAGAGGTCAGCTATGTGGAAAGCCTCGTAGCCCCTTACGGCTATCAGCTCGATACTTCGGGCGAGCGCATTTTTTTCTGGCGCGCGATTGAGCAAAACGACCTGCGCAGCCCCTATGCGTTTAGCCTCGTCTTGATAACCTTTTGGGATCACACCATCACCATCGAAGGACTGAACGAGCCGAGATTAAAACGCGCCATTCGCGCAGGACTTATCGAAGTCAATACGGAAGAAGAAGTCGATGCCCTCAAAGAATTAGTCTTTGAGGCAGATTACGATAATCTCAAAAAATTGCAGGTCGTCCTGCCCTTTTTCGAACAGCAACTCGCCACCATCGAGCGCGATGCCATACACACCCCCGAATATAAGCGCGCCCTTGCCAATATCCAACTGCTCGTAGAAGCAGCCGCACAAATTGAATGAAAAGTGAAAAGTGAAAAGTGAAAAGTGAAAAGTGAAAAGTGAAAAGTGAA
>CAYXSA010000119.1:0-11778 GCA_964467315.1 uncultured Saprospiraceae bacterium
GGGGCAGACACATTGGTCTGCCCCTACGCGTGGTTCCGCTTCTATCCCTCACGCAAACAAACAGCCCACTAAGTATATATTCATTCCCATTACCCAACACACCATGAAAACAAGTTCTATTTTTTTGTTTTTGTTGCTATCCGCGCAGCTTGCTCGCGCCCAAAGCAAAGCGCAGCCCGAAGGCTGCACGATTATCCTTTCTGGCGATACGGTCGAAATCGTAGGCGCAGATTTTATTATGGATTTTGACATTTTCGTCGTGCGCTCTCTGAGTACCAAGCGCTGCGGCTACATGGATAGCGAAGCCAACTGGATACTGCCACCGCTTTACGACTCGCTGGGAGATTATAGCCGCTTTTTAGATGAGGGCGAGGAGCGAGTGCAGTACAGCGAAGCCCAAAAAGGCGGTAAATGGGGCTTACTGCAAGGCGCTACAAGAGAAGCGACCCCCTTTATATACGAAGCCGTCAAAGTACAAGGCATCACCAATGCTTTTTTGCTCGCCAAATACGAGGGAAAATGGGGAACGCTCAACCCGCAAGACCTAAAAAACTGGCAAATGCCCGCAAAATTTGATACGATAACCTACGATTATACCATGAACGAAGAAGGGCGCTACCGCGCCCAGCAAGCAGGCAAATGGGGCATTATCAACGCTAAAGGCGAGGCACTTTTGCCCCTGCAATTCGATAAACTGGATAGGATCAGCGATACGCTTTTTCGAGCCTGCGAGGGCGATAGCTGCTATCTTTTGGGCAATACTTACCAAAGACTCTGCCCCTGCCGATACGAGATAGTAGCGGCGCATTGGTCAGATGCCAAACCACCTTTTGAGTACGAGGAAGGCAAATTTTACGGCTTAATTGACGAAAAATGTCAACCCATCACTGCTGCTATTTATAGAAGTAGCTTTTTTTTTAGTCAGGGGCGCGCACTCGCTCAAGACCGAAAAACGAAACGCTGGGGCTATATCAATGAAAAAGGCGAATGGATAGTAGAGCCAAAGTTCAAAAAGATAGAATACAGAAGCATCGGGGTGAATGGCGAAGAGGGCGTATTCGCCCGCCTCAAGGGGCGCAAGTACGGCGTAATAGACGCAGAAGGCAAATGGCTGCTCCGTCCGCGCTGGTATGCTGCGCCTTCTTTTAGCAGATTGGCTACGCTTAGCCCCGTAAAACATAGCCCCCGCAAATATAGTTATGTGGATACCAAAACCTTTTCAAGGGTCTTGAAAGAAAACTATAGCGCGGCTTGGAATTTTTATGAGGGTATGGCATTGGTGAAAAAAGGGCGTAAATGGGGTATCATCGACGAAAAAGGCGACTGGCTCATAAATGCGCAATTTAAGGAAAGACCCAGCGTAGACGAAAAAAAGCGCCTGATGACGATTTTCTGGGAAGGGAAATGGCATATAGCAAAATTTTAAAATAATTTTCATTGCAAGCCGCGCCCCTTTGGCGCGGCTTGCGCCGTATTTCGCGTGAGGGATAGTAGGGGCGAATCAACATTCGCCCCTTCAGGGGCGATGGTGAAACGCCCCGCATAGCCCGACCGCGCCGCCTTTTTAGCGGCGCGGGCACGCCCAAAAAAATATCTTTTCAATACCCAATACCCCATGAAAACAACTTGCATTTTTCTGCTTTTCTTGCTTCTCGCAGAGGCGGCAAGCGCTCAGAATAAGCCGCAGCCTAAAGGCTGCACCATCATCCTTTCTGCCGATACGGTCGAGATACAGCAAGCGGATTGGGTTTTTTCTTTGGATGTTTTTGCTGCACGCTCGCACAAGACCAAGCGCTACGGCTATATGGATAGTGGGGCTCGTTGGTTGCTGCCGCCCGATTATGATTCCTTAAAGGCTTATTATATTTTTTTGCAGGACGAGCAATATACGCCTTTTAGTGAAGCCCAAAAGGGGGGTAAATGGGGCTTTCTGCAAGGAGCGACAAAGGAAGTAACGCCCTTTATCTATGAAGCGGTAGAGGCACATGGTATTGGGCCCTTTTTTCTTTTTGCCAAGTACGAGGGCAAATGGGGGGTACTGGATGCGGAGCAGCCTACAGAATGGCAAATTTTGCCGCAATTTGATACGCTTTTATCGGATTATGGTATGCAAGAGGGGCATTTCGCTGCCCAAAAAGCGGGCAAATGGGGCATTATTGATGGGGAGGGCAAGGAGGTTTTGCCACTGCGTTTTGAGCGTTTGGAGCGAATAAACGAGGCGCTTTTTCAGGCTTGTGAGGGCGATAGCTGCTATCTTTTGGGCGAAAATTGGCAACGGCTTTGTGCTTGCCAATATGAAATTTTGCCTGCTTTGGGGCAAACTGTAGAGCCGCCTTATGCATATGAAAGGGGCGGATATTATGGCTTAATCGGTGCAAATTGTCAACCTATAACGGAGCTTGTTTTTCTCAATAAACCATCTTTTAGCGAGGGCATCGCGCAGGCACAAGATGGAAAAACAGAACTTTGGGGCTATATCAATGAGAAGGGGGAATGGTTGGTAAATCCTAAGTTTAGAGAATTGAAAGCAAGTGCTGGTTTTAAAATCAAGAATAGGCAGGTGGATATAGCCAGCCGCAAGGGATCTACTAAATACGGTTTAGTCGACAGAGAGGGCAAATGGTTGCTTCGTCCGCGCTGGTTTGAAGCCCCTTATATCGGCTGGTCAGACCAAATTATTCCCGTAAAGGTTAGCCCGCGCCGATACAAATATGTAAATACCCAAACTTTTTCGCCCGTTTTCAAGGGGCGTTATGCTGAGGCTGGATTTTTTCATTTGACTACAGCGCTTGTGAAAAAGGAAGAAAAATGGGGTATTATCGATAAAAAAGGAAAATGGCTTGTGCCCGCCCAATTCGAAAAAAGACCCAGCATAGACGAAGAAAATCGGATAATGACTATTTTCTGGGAAGGAAAATGGCATTTGGCAAAATTTTGAAACCTTTTTTATCTGCCCTGCAAGGCGCGCTGCATCTCTATCAACAAAGCGAGCAAGACCATGCGCGCCGCGCCGTTGCGCTCGATGAAAAAGGCGGCATCATCGACGCGCTGTTGTATCTGCTGAAAAGCGCCGAATTTTAGTCGGGCGAGTTGCTGCACAAGGGGCAATTCTTCGCTGCTAAGGCGCAATATTTCTGCGTTGTTGTGCACTTTGTAGCCTACGAGTTCGCGCAAAAAATGCAGACCGTATTGGAGGAATAAAATTTGCTCCTTGCGTCCGAGCTTGTTGGCGCTTTTGCTGCTGGCGGTATCGTCGACCCATTGTGTCCAGTCGGAGCCTGCGCCCGTGTGGGCGAGTTGCAGAAATTCGCGCCAAAGTCGGGCATAGTCGGGTTGGTCGCTGCTTTCTTCGGCGAGTTGGCGCGCTTTAGCGAGATTGCCCGCCGACATATAGGCGATATTTCTGCGCTGATTGGCGTTGAGGGGGGAGTTTTTTAGATAGTTGATGACTTCCTCGTCGCTTAGTCGGGGTATGTGTATGTGTTGGCAGCGGGAGAGGATGGTATTGATGATTTTGTCGCTTTGTTCGGCGACGAGTATAAAGACGGTTTCGGGTTCGGGTTCTTCGATGAGTTTTAGCAGGCGGTTGCCTTCTTTTCCGAGTAGTTCGGGCATCCAGAGGACGAGGATTTTATAGCCCCCTTCGGCTGCTTTGAGCGAGAGGCGGCGCATGATGTCTTCGCATTCGTTTTTATTGATATTGCCTTGTTGGTTTTCGGCTCCGATGCGTTGCAGCCAGCTTTGCAGGCTCATGTAGGGTTCTTCTTCGAGTGCCTGTCGCCATTGTTTCATAAAATCGCTGCTTATTTTTCCTGTGCCGATGGTAGGGAAGGAAAAATGTATATCGGGGTGCACGTATTTTTGCGCCTTGATGCAGGAGGGGCAAGAGCCGCAAGCATCTTCCGCCTTTGGGCGCTCGCACTGTAGGTACTGCGCATAGGCTAAGGCAAGCGCCAGGTGTCCGCTGCCTTCGCCGCCTATGAATAACTGCGCGTGTGCGGTGCGTCCTGTGCGCACGCTTTCCGTGAGGTGCTGTTTTACCTTATCTTGACCGATGACTTGAGAAAAGAGCATAGTGTTTATGGCGTTGTGTATAGGTACTTTGCGGCTATCGCCGCAATGGTACTATGCCGCCTTAGGGCGGCAGTGGTACTTAAAATTTGTGTGAATAGCTGACGAGCGTATCGCTATTACCGCAAAAAAAAACGCTAATCTATTGCACAGGGCAGCAGATTAGCGTTTCACATAATGTTGTTATCTCATCGCGCTAAGAAAGCGTCTTCGTTCATACTCAGGATTAAGAGAATCAACTCCAGCGAACTTTCATTAGGGGGTACTAATTGGGTAATTGGGCTCTTTAGAGCCTAAACGGCAATTGCCCAATTAGTACCCCCTAATGAAAGTTCGCCCCAACAAGATTCTTCCTTAATGAGGCGTGTTTGTGTCTTTGGGCAGGAATGTCGAAACAACATTCAGATTGCAAGGTTCTGCGACTGCCTTAGCGTGTAAACGATGTATAACAGTATAAAATATTGAAAAATTTCGCTTAGCAGCTTCAAGCCTTCCCTTCGTTCATACTTAGGATTAAGAGAATCAACTCCAGCGGGGACGGCGTAGGGGTATCCCTCCAATGAATAAACATCTTTAGATGTTATACTGTTATTCGTTGGAGGGATACCCCTACGCCGTCCCCGCCCCAACAAGATTCTTCCTTAATGAGGCGTGTTTGTGTCTTTGGGCAAGAATGTCGAAACAACATTCGGGTTGCAAGGTTCTGAAAAGGCTGGTCGCTGTTGCGAAATTTACAAAGAACTTGTTCTCTCGTATTTGATTACAAGCACAAATATACAGCAGTTTTTGGGTTGTGCAAACTTTTAGCTACTTTTTTTCGCATTTTTTTGTTGCAGCCTGCTGAACGGGCTTAATTCGTTTTGCCTGTACTCATTTTGTCGGCTTTGCCTGTGGTGTTGGTGCTGCCTGTGCCGCCCGACATTTTATCGGCTTTATTGGCGGTGTTGCTGGTATTGCCTGTGGTCATTTTATCGGCTTTGCCTGGCGCGGGTTTGGGCGGATCAACTTTTGCGGGACTGGGTTCTGCCTTGGGGGCAGGAGGCGTATAGCCTTGTGGCGCAGGGTGGAAGGTGCGCAAAAAGCCATCTGCGAAGCCTTGAGAGCTGGCAAATTGGCGATAGCGCTCGATTTCTTCGCTCATTTCGGGCGAGAGCAGACCCAAAGACAACTGATAATAGCTGCCATCGAAAGAAATATACAGCTTATCCAATAGGCTCACATCGCTTGCCAAGGCTGTGCCTAAGCGACGCAAATCTAACTTTTTCTGGGAGCAAAACTGATAAGTATGCGTCAGCGCATAGCCATCGGCATTGAAAAAGTCGGCTTTTGCGCTCTGCAAATAGGCGCTATCGTAGCCCCGTCTTTTCGCTGCCGATAGGGTTTTTTCGGCGGCACTTTTGCCCATATAGCTGCCCAAATACACCACCTGCAAGCCGTCTTCATGCGTTACAACTTTCAGCAAGCCCAAATCTTTGAGATTGTCGAAGGCGTTATCTTGCAAGGGCTGGCGATAAGCACCAATCCGCACATCATAGACTGCATCGATGTTTTTGATGCGTGCCGTCTTTGTCGTGGAGGGTTTGCTGCTCGCTTTTTTGGGGGTAGCGGGCGCGGTTTTTTCGTTGCTTGGCGGCGGTGTGGGTGTGGCGGGCGGGGTTTGCTGCGCCGAAGCGCTCAAAGCGCAAAGCCAAAAGGCAAATGCGGCAGAAAGGAGTTTTTTCATGCTGGCGAGAGAGTGTAAGGTATGCTAAATTTTTTGTCGTCTGGCTTTTCGCTCAAAAATAGGGGCTTAATTCGAGAATGCCAAAATTTTTTTTGGGCGTGCCCGCTGCCCCAAAAAGGGGGCAGCGGTCGGGCTTTTCGGGGCGTACCACCATCGCCCCATCAGGGGCGAATGTTGATTCGCCCCTGATGGGGCGAATGTTGATTCGCCCCTACTATCCCTCACGCAAGTCCGCCGCGCCCAAAGGGGGCGCGGCGCAGACTGCGCTCCTTCGATTTAGAGGCGGAAGCTCTGCCCATCATACGCCAAACTAATCCCCTTCGGTAGCCAAGCATCTACAAGAGCCGCAGGCGGCAACTGATGACTCATGTGCATAAAATAGGTCTGCTCTGCGCCGATTTTTTGCGCCCAAGCGATAGCCTCCTCCAGCGTATTGTGCGAATGATGCTCCTGCTGATGCAAGGCGCTGATAATCAATATCTTCAAACCCTGCAAGAGCGGCATAGAACTATCGGGTATATACTTCGTATCCGTCAAATACGCAAGGTCGCCAAATCGATAACCCACTATCGGCAGCGAGCCATGCAAAACGGGCACAGGCTGCACCAAAAAATCCGCCCGCCCCGCCAAAGGCGCAAAAGGCAAATTATCTGCTGCCAACTCCCGCAAATCTACCAAAGGCACACCAGGATACTTCGGCTCCCGAAAAATATAATCAAAAGCCCCCCGCAATGCCGCCGCCGTGCGCGGCAGCGCAAATACAGGTATCTCCCCGTTTTGACGGAAATTGAAGGGGCGTATATCGTCCAAACCCCCAATATGGTCGCGGTGCTCATGCGTGAGCAAAATCGCATCTACCCGCTTTATCTTCGCCCGCAATGCTTGTGCGCGCAAGTCGGGGCTGGTATCTACCAAAATCCCTTCCCCCGTCGGCAAGCTAATATATATCGAAGGGCGTAAACGCTTATCTCGCTTATCTTTCGAGGCGCAAGTAGCGCAGTCGCAACCTATCAAGGGAATGCCCTGCGAGGTGCCCGTTCCCAAAAATTTGAATCGCATCTCTTTATTTGTTTATTTTTGCACACTACAAAATACATATATAACAAAAATAGCAAACTATGGCGCTCACCTTATCGAATATGCTCCCGCTCGGCACTCGAGCACCCGAATTTAGTCTGCCGAATACCATCGATGGCAAAACCTATACCTTCGCCCAACTGCGGGGGCAGGCTGCTACTGTCGTTATGTTTCTTTGCAATCATTGCCCCTATGTACTGCACATCAACGAGGGCTTGGTAAAATTGGCTAAAGAATACCAAATGAAAGGCGTAGCCTTCATCGCTATCAGCAGCAATGACGCAGAAAAATACCCCGCCGATGCCCCCGACAAAATGCGCAGCCAGGCCGCCGAAGTCGGCTATTGCTTCCCCTACCTCTACGACGAAACGCAAGAAACCGCCCGCGCTTATGATGCAGCTTGTACGCCTGATTTTTATATATTCGATGGCGGCGATGCGCTCGCTTATTGCGGACAAATGGACGACTCACGCCCCAATTCGCATACACCCGTAACGGGCGCAGACCTACGCAATGCCCTCGATGCCCTGCTTGCAGGCAAGACCCCAAACCCAACACAACGCCCCAGCGCAGGCTGCAATATCAAATGGAAATGACGAATTGCGAATGACGAATGACGAATTGCATGGCTTGTAGGGAAACAATAATTATTTGCTCTTTCTAAATGGCGCGCCGCGCCCTTTGCGCGGCGTGCGCCGTATGCTGCGTGAGGGATAGTAGGGGCGAATCAACATTCGCCCCCGAAGGGCGATGGTGATACGCCCCGAATAGCCCGACCGCGCCCCCTTTTTTGGGGCGCGGGCACGCCAGAGAATTACGAATGACGAATTACGAATGACGATTGCGCTTTATGTAAAATCTTAACTACCAATATCTTATGCGCAAAATTCGTCATTGATGGCTCGCTGCGCTTGCCATGCACGTCATTCGTCATTCGTCATTCGTCATTCGTTTTACATTTTTTCGGCTAATTGGCGCAATTTGTCATCGCCCCAGAGTGCCTCATCGAGCGGGGCGGCTTCGGAGTAGAAAAACCAGCGGTCTTTATCTAAGTGTGCGCCTGTGCCCCAACTGGTTTCTACGCTGGCATCGAGTATAAAAATCGGGTTGGGCGAGCGCATCATTTCTTCGCTGACGAGGGGCAGGGAGAGCGTGAGGGCGGCAGAATTGGAGAATAGACCAATTTTGTCGATGTGTAGGCGTTGGGTGTGTGGTTCGACGTTTCCGCCTGTCCAAGTCTTGCTTTCTGCGTCGTAATTGAGTTGGGTGAGCAGGTAATAATGCGCATCGACGCGCACAGCATCGAGCCGATTGCGGGCGCTATCGCTCCCATCGGTGGCGAAACCGCGCAGGCTAAAGAGTTCTTTGCCAATGCGTATGCGCAGCTCAAAACTGCGGCGCGCATGGGTGGGATATAGATGCTCTTCTACAAATTCGTGTATTTGGTCTTGCACGAAGCCGTCGATAAATGCCATCGCGGTAGAGGCGATGCCGCTCGGTATCAGCTCTTTGATGCGTTTGTGCAGGGCGCTTTGCAGATTGCGTTTTAGCTGGCTATCGAAGGCGCTGTAATCGAAGGCGTTGGGCAGGGGCAGCAGGGGGGCGCTGGGGGCGATTAAGCCCATCTCCAGCAGCATTCTATTGGCGCAGTATTGCCCGTAGCGCACCTCATAGGCGCTCGCTTTTGCGGAGGCAAAGCCTGCAAAACCCGCCAAACCACCCCCAGGCAGCGACAATAATCTGTAGTCGTTGCGATAAAAATCGAAAGGCGCAATCGGCACGAGGGTCATGCCTTGCCGCTGACCGATGAGCCGCAGTGAGATGTCGAGTGCGAGCATCGAAAGGCAGCGCAACCAAGCAGCAGCGCCATTTTCGCGGCTGGGGCTGGGGCTGTAGACAAATCTATTGAGCGAATCCAAAAGGGGCGCATCTCCATCGGAAAAACTAAGCACCGTAGACAAATGTGTGCGCTCCTCATAAGCGATGCGCAGAAGTTCGTGCTGTATTTGCAGGGTATTGCTGGGGAAATCCAATTCTGCACGCACACGGTCAAGCTGCGCCGCGACGCTTTGGCGTTGGGCAATGATTTGCTCATCGCTCAGGCTTAAGCCTGCGCCCTCGACCGAGTGGGCAAGCGGGTAGAGCAAGCGCAAGACGGCGCGTTGGCTCTCGCGCCAAGCAAATTGCTCGTCCGTCTGCGATATATGTGCCGCGTCGGCTGTGCGTGCTTCGTTGAGAATGGCAGCAAGGAGATGCGGGACTTTGGTCATCATGCGCATAAGCGCCGATTTTTTGCCGATGGAAGATTTTTTGGAGAGCAGGGAGCGGTTGAGGCTCAATTTGCCGTGTACGTTGCTGGCAAGCTGCCGCTCGCTGTTGCCGACATTGGGGTCGATGAATATGATTTGTCGGTCGAAGTCCGTGCGCCGCGCCTCTGGGGCGCTGTCTAAAAATGCCGCCAAACGCAGGGCTTCGCCGATGGGTTCGTTGTTGAATACGCCACCGTCGACATAAGTAAAGGGGAATTTTGTCAGGTGTCGGAGTTCCTGCGCCCAGTCTTCGCCGTATTCATGCTGGTAGCGATTGAGGACGACGGGTTCAAAGGCAAGGGGAAAAGCACCCGAAGCAACAGCCGTAGCCGCTACCTCTCGCCAAACCTCGTTTTTATCGAGGTTGCGTATCATCTTGCCGTAACTGCGCCCTGCGGAATCCTGCTGCTCTACAATCAGGTCTTCGGCTTGGTGGTATTGTACCCATTTTAGGGGATAGTAGCGGGCTTGCTCTGGGTTGATGGGCATAAAATTGAAGTCGAAAACGCGAACTTCGCTGTGCACCTTGTCCGTAGCCGCATCATTGAGGGCTGCCGAAAATCGGGACTTTGCGCCTGCGTCGCCACTCATAGCCACTACAGACGAGAGAGTAGGCGACTGTTGCGTATAACTCAAATTTGCCAGCGTGCAGGCAAACAAAACCCTTTGCCCCAGCACATGCACCCGATGCGTTACCCTATCGCCCAACTGCCCAAACTGAAAACAACGCCGAGCCAACTCATCTACTACAGTCCTATCCAGAAAACTGCCCGTATCGTCCAATTTTTTGGCGTGTGCGCCCACGCCCAGCAATTTGTCTATGTTTACCTCGTCTGTCCAAAGGCGGGCTTGAACTTCTTGCATGATTTGCACCGCCACGAGGCTTTCCCATTTGGGGCTATTGGCTTGCTTGAGCTTATAGGCTTCTTCGCCAAATTGTATCAACAACTGCTGCTCCATGCGCTCGCGCATGCGCTCGTAGCTATCGAAACCCAAAAAGCGGAATTTGTCCCGCGAATTGACCAAACAGCGCAGCATCACCGCCAAAGACATAGCCCCCGCGCTTGCTCCGCTAAATACATCGACCTCCACTATATCGTAGCGCTTATATACGGGCTGCCCCGCACTCGTGCGCTCCTGCGTAGCATACTGCGCAAATAAAATCTGCTGCTTCAAACTCTCCGATAGCGCCGCCGCGCTAAACGAACCCAGCGAAACACCCCCGCCCAACACAAAACCCAGACGCAAAACCTTTGACATATCGGCTAAATGGTTACTTTTGAGACTCGAAAAGCCAAAAATACGCATTTAATTACGAATGACGAACACGAAATGAACGCGTAGCGAATGACGAATTACGAATGAATTGCGTTCGTCGGGGCGAACCTATGTGTTTGCCCTACGCTGCGCGACCTGCGGAACAAGCAGCGAACGCGTAGCGCCGCAAAAAAAAATACGCAGTAGTTTCCCAGCTACTGCGTATAGACAATTGAAAATGTGCGCTTTGTTGGTTAAGGTTCTTGAAAACGGAACGACATTTTGTTGGAAATGCCATAAGATTTGTTGGTTAATTACTTACAATGACGAGCGCAGTTTAGCGATGGTTGCAAGCAAGCCAAAAAAAAATATATTTTTATGAATAATGCCACTGAAGAAAAAATACCGCAACTGATTATAGAGCCCCGCCGCAGCCTCCTGCAGATGGATTGGCGCGAACTCTATGCCTACCGCGAGTTGCTTTTTACCTTGACGTATAGAGATTTGCGCGTGCGCTATGCGCAGACGGCTATAGGCGTGCTTTGGGCGGTACTCAATCCGCTTTTTACGCTTTTGATTTTGGCTTTTGTCTTTGGGGTGGTGGCGCGGGTCGATACGGGTATGATGAGCGACGGAACGCCCATTCCGAGCCTACTTTTTACCTGTGCGGGTATGGCAGGCTGGACTTATTTCGCTACGCTCCTCTCTGATGCGGGTTCTTCCATTATTGGGGCGCAGGGTATGGTCAAAAAAATCTATTTTCCGCGCCTCATCATTCCGCTCTCTAAAGCGCTAACCTCCTTCATTGATTTCGCTATCGTGTTGGTGTTTATGGTCTTGATGATGCTCTATTATGGCATCGCGCCGACGGCGAATTTGCTGTATTTTCCCCTCTTTTTCCTCGTAGCGGTCTTATCGGGTTTGGCTGGGGGGATTTGGATGAGCGCGCTGACGATACGTTTCCGCGATTTTCAGCACATCACGCCGCTGATGTTGCGGCTCGGTATGTACGCCACGCCGATAGCCTACCCGACCAGCGCCGTGCCTGAGCAGTACCGCGTTTTATTTTACTGCAATCCCATGTCGGGCGTGGTGGAGGGTATGCGCTGGTCGCTGCTGGGCGGCGAGCCGATAAACCCGTATTCGTACATTTCCTTTGGGGTTATCGCCGTTTTATTCGTTTTGGGGCTGCTTTATTTCAAAAAGGTTGAACGGGTGATGGCGGATATTTTATAGTTTTTTTTGGGCGTGCCCCCGCCCCTGCCTGCGCTGTAAAGCCGTAGCACGCTACGGCTCGCGCAGGCACCCCGCGCCTAAAGGCGCGGGGCAAAAAGGGGGGCG
>CAYXSA010000120.1:0-11527 GCA_964467315.1 uncultured Saprospiraceae bacterium
CGCGTATACGCTACCCGCGACCTTTTGCGCTATGCCGAAAAATTGGCTATCGACCTTATCGAAGTATCGCCCACCGCCAAACCGCCCGTATGCCGTTTGATGGACTATAAAAAGTTCCTCTACGACCGCAAACGCCGCGATAAAGAGCAGAAAGCCAAACAAACGAAAGTCGTTATCAAAGAAATTCGCTTCGGACCTAATACAGACGACCACGACTTCGAATTTAAAGTCAAACACGCGCAGAACTTCTTAGAGGAAGGCTCTAAAGTGAAAGCCTATGTCCAATTTCGCGGTCGCTCCATCGTCTTCAAAAATCGCGGCGCAGACCTGCTTGACCGCTTTTTGGCAGCCTTAGCCGAGTACGGCGAAGCAGAATACGCCCCCAAAATGGAAGAGCGTAAAATGCACTGCACCATCAACCCCAAAAAGGTCTTGAAAAAGAAAAAGGACGAAGCAGCTGCCCTCACTACAGCAGCCGAAAACACCGTTGCTACTACAACAACGACCAATCCTGCCCCCACACCGCCCACCCAGCCCGACGAAGCCTAAAAACTGTGCGGCTGCTATTTGTTTGCAAAGAAAAACAAACAACCCCCATATATACCCTCGCAAGCAGCCCCAAAGCGCGCGCTTGCGAGGTTTTTGCGTCTACAATTGACTATTTTTTTCTGCTCCCCATATAATGACGTTTCACTTCTCTACCGACGAAGCTATCAGCAGCAGCGAACAAAATCACTGCGATCCCTCTTTCACCGTTGAAGGCAATATACGAAGCCGCAGCGATATATACGTTACAGGACGAATACAAGGCAATATAGATTGTGAGGCTTGCGTCTACGTCGGTTCGCTTGGCGAGATTAGCGGAAGCGTGCGCACGCGCCGCGCTGTCGTCTGCGGGCATATACAGGGCGACCTGCACGCCAGCGAAATCGCCGCTATCAGCGAAAGCGCACATATAGAAGGCAAAATACAGGCAAAAAAAATTATCGCCATGCAAAACCCCCGCCTACCCGAAAACCTCCTGTTGTCCTAAGAAGCTCGGACTTAGAAAGCGTGAGGGATAGCAGCGGAACCAGCCGCCGACTTGTTCGGCGGCTGATGCAGCGGATAGCCCGACCGCCGCGCTTTGCGCGGCGGGCACGCCCAAGAAAAAAAATCTTCGTCCCCCGTTTGAAACCTTTTTTGTGTCGACTTCGTTTATATCCCAAACTAAGACTTAGTTTAGATTACAAACAAAGATAATAAGCACCCAAAAATATGCTTAGCAACCTCCCCCAAGCCAAAGCCGAATTAGAGCGCAAGGGCTATTTGGATTTGCGCGTAGAGCCGACGCTCGACCTTGTTGAAGCGATACAGCGCCTCAAACGCGAAAAAAATGCGATAATTTTGGCGCATTATTATCAGGAAAGCGAGATACAAGACATAGCCGACTATATCGGCGACAGCCTGCAACTTGCGCAAAAAGCAGCCGAAACGAAGGCGGATATTATCGTTTTTGCGGGTGTGCACTTCATGGCGGAGACAGCAAAAATGCTGAATCCCAGCAAAAAAGTGTTGCTTCCCGACCTTAAAGCGGGCTGCTCGCTTGCCGACTCCTGCCCCGCGCCGCTCTTTGCCAAATTCAAAGAAAAGTACCCTGACCATATCGTCGTAAGCTACATCAACTGCACAGCAGCGCTTAAAACGCTGACGGACATCGTTTGCACTTCCTCGAATGCCGAAATCGTCATCAATAGCATACCTGCGGATAAAAAAATCATTTTCGCACCCGACAAAAATCTGGGCGCTTATCTGCAAAAAAAGACAGGCAGGGAGATGATTTTATGGAATGGCGCTTGTATGGTGCATGAAATTTTTTCGATGGAAAAAATCGTGCGCCTACGCGAGCGGCACCCGCAGGCGAAGTTTATCGCGCACCCCGAATGTGAGGCGGCTTTATTGGATATGGCGGATTTTATCGGCTCTACCTCGGCGCTGCTAAATTTTGTGCAACGCGACGCAGCCCGCGAATTTATCGTAGCCACCGAATCGGGCATCTTGCACCAAATGCAAAAAGCCGCGCCCGATAAGCTCTTTTTACCCGCTCCGCCCAATAATACTTGCGCCTGCAACGAATGCCCGCACATGAGGCTCAATACGATGGAAAAACTTTATCTCTGCTTGGAGCATGAACTGCCCGAAATCCTGCTCGACGAAGAATTGATAGCCAAAGGGCGTTTGCCTATAGACCGTATGCTGGAGCTTTCTGCAAAAGCAGGGCTCAAGTAAGGCTCAATAAACAGCAGGGTCTATAGCCGCAGATACCAAAAAGGCATAATGATAGCTTTCATCCAGTGTACGCTGCAGCCAAATCACTTCGCTTTTTTCGTCCCTACGCTGCATCGCTACCAGCGCCAAAAGCCAAGCCGCATCGCCGCTATGTGGCTGTGAGGCTTGCCGCCAAGATTGTAGGAGATGCACCTCACTATGCTCTATATCCCCCAAACGCAATAAGGCATAACCCGCCCATAATTCTGCTGCCGCTGAGCTTATCTGCGGCAGCTCTTTTGCGTCTACGGCTTCAATAATCATTGCCGCCGCCCCCACTGCCAAGCGATAATCTTCCTTACTCAAAGCCGACTGGTAGCACTCTACTAAAGCAGGCGGAACCAATACCGTAGCCGCTTCTTCCTCCGAAAGAATGTCATAGTGCTGCACCCCACGCCAAGAAACAGAGGGCGCAGGCGTACGCGCCAACAGCTTCTGAAAACGCTGCTCCGCTACTACAGCTTTGTGGTAATTCCAAATAGCAGCCGCCAATACCGAAAAAAGTACCAGCAACCAAAAGGACTTAGTTTTGTTCTTGAACATACAATAAGAAGGGATTTTTGTAAATTATGGCTCTTTATCTTTATCTTTGCCGCCAAAGGCGAGAAGGGCACGCCCAACGATACACCACACAAATAACGTAAAAACGCCGCAAATTATGACCTTTCTTTGGACAATTCTTGGCAGTTTTATTCTCATCACCCTCTTTTTTGGGCTGATGAATATCAATTATTTTTTCAAAGGGCAGCTTTTTCGCGGCTCTTGCGCGCAGAATAATCCGCTGCTAAAAAATACCGTTGGCGATTGCCAAGTCTGCGGTAAAAAAGCCGACGAACTCTGCAAAATGCCCGAAGTGCACAAGTAAAGCCCGTGAGCCAACTCATCAACGACCCAATTTATGGCTTTATTGAGCTGCCAAAACGGGGTGTAATCGCCGATTTGCTGCATCATGCCTATTTTCAGCGCCTGCGCCGCATTGGGCAATTGGGTTTGGCGCAGTACGTGTACCCAAATGCCACGCATAGCCGATTTAGCCATACGCTCGGCGCGCTGCATCTCACCCAAAGCGCGCTCGCCAATCTGCAACGCAAAGGCGCAGACATCTCGCAGGAGGAAGTAGAGGCTACACAAATTGCGATTTTATTGCACGATTTGGGGCATTGCCCCTTTTCGCATTCGCTCGAATTTCAATTGCTGCAAGTACACCACGAACGCCTTTCCCAAGCCATGATGGAGCAACTCAACGCTCAAGACGGCAGCCTGCAAGGCGGTCTGACGATGGCGCTAAGCATCTTCAAAGACGAGTATCACAAGCCTTTTTTGCACCAACTCGTGAGCAGCCAAGTCGATATGGATAGGCTCGATTATCTCACCCGCGACAGCTATTTTACGGGCGTGATGGAAGGGAAAGTTGGCTACAAACGCATTTTGCAGACCCTGCAAATAGTTGATAATCAATTAGTTATAGCACATAAGGGGATTTACTCAATAGAGCATTTTCTTATAGCGCGCCGCCTCATGTATTGGCAGGTGTATCTGCATAAAGCCGTCGTTTGCGCCTCCGCCATGTTGAGTAGGGTAGTGGAGCGGGCACGGGAGCTGCTTGCCGAAAATCCTCGACTTTGGCAGGCGGGCGAACTGTCGCCGCCCCTGCGTTTTTTCCTCTCCCAAGATATACGGGAGTCGGATTTGCCAAAGCGCGGAGCGGAGATTTTAAGCCATTTTGCGATGCTCGATGATGGCGATATTTGGCAGGCGCTCAAAAGTTTTTCGGTCTGCGAGGATACGATTTTGTCCCTGCTTTCGAGCCAGATTTTGCATAGGCAGCTCTTCAAAGTCGAGGCGAGCGAGCAGCCCTTTAGTGCGGAGGAAGTCGAAAATTTGCGCCGCCAGTGCAGTGCGCAAATGGGCATTCCCATTGAGCTTGCGCGCTATTTGGTCTTCACTACGCAGGAGGCAAATCGCGCCTACAATAGCCGAAAACAGGGCATTCGGATTTTGATACACGACGGCACAACGCGCCCCATTAGCGACTGGGCGGAGCACCACATTCAGCGCAAAGAGGTCGTAAAACATTACCTCTGTTATGCGCGGCGCTTGCAGCGCGGTTAATTTTTTTGGGCGTGCCCGCAGCCCTAAAAAGGGGCTGCGGTCGGGCTATGCGGGGCGCATCATCATCGCCCGAATGGGCGAATGTTGATTCGCCCCTACTATCCCTCACGCAAATATGGCGCAGGCTGCGCAAAGGGCGCAGCCTGCAAGTTTATTGTAGCGTTTCGTACTGCAAGCCCAAATCCCCTAGCAATTTCAAGAATTGTTGCCGCGCTTCAAAATTTCGCAATTCGATTTCTATGCTTTCTTGCTTGGCGAGTACTTGGTGTGCTTGGTCGAGGGCGCGGTTGCTGTCTGTGCTTGTGCGTTTGGTATTGGGTGGGCTGCCGATAAGCAGCAGTTGCGCAGAAAGTACCATCGTTTCCGATAGCCTTTTTCGCTTTGGCGGCTCGGCGTAAAAAATGCGCAGCCGCTCTACGGTTTCCAAAACTTGGGTGGGGGCTGGAGATTGCAAGGCTGGGCTTCGTTTCGCTGTGGGCGGGTTGTATCCCTCGTACTCATAAGCTACGCCGCAGCCCTTTAGGGCAGCGTCCAGCATCTCCGCTTCAAAGAATAGCGGCAAAAGCAGCCTTTGGACTTTGCCTTGCTGTATATTTTCAAGGATTTCGGCAGCCGCGAGATAATCCGCCTCAAATTGCAGCGAAAGCAAACGCCGCAAATCCATCTCCGCCCAGTAATCGCCCGAAAAGTGAAGGAGTTTTATGCTTGCCATTTGGGTCGTTTGTGTTTTATTGTCGACTATATTTCAAATGCAGCGATGCCACAAAGCTTAAAAATTCGTCGCGCTGCGCCTTGTTGCGTATTTCTACGCGGATAGGCGTTTTTTTCTCAATCAATGCGTCTACTTGCGCCTTTGCTTCTGCCAAGCCGACCTTTGTTTCTTGGGTTTCGGGGTCTAGGGACATGGTGCGCAGCCATTTTATCATATTGAGTTTTTGTCCTGATACTGCGCCTGTGGAGTGATTCCAGCCGTCTTCGCTGATTAAAAAAACCTCAAATTGGCTGCTGGGGGCGGTGGCTGGCGTATCGGCTTGCCCTTGTAGTTTTACGCCGCATTTTGCGAGAAAAGCAAGCAAAATTTTCACGCTTTGTTCATCATTACCAAAGGGCAAATGGTGTGAGCGTTCAGGGTACATAAGCACCATATCTGCGAAGTCTTTGCTGTCTTTCAGCCCTGAGCCTGTTGCCATTTTTATATTTTTGACAAATTCGAGCTTTTCGTTGCTTAAGGCTTTGACAGCGGCGGACGAAAGCGGGGCTATCTGTATCGCTGTGGGCGTAGTGTCTAAGGGCGGCGCAAAATTGTTGATGGTGGCAGTAGGCGGCGCTTCGTCGATGCGATGGTAGCTTATGCCCAATTTTTTCAATTCGGCAAGCAGGTCGGGCAGCCTTTGCAGGTTTTTCACCAAGTGGCGGATTTTCTGCGCGCCTTCGCATAAGGCATCGGCTTTGTCTTTGCTTTCTTTGAGGCTTTCGGTATCGCCTACGATGGGGTCGCGGTTGGTTTCGCGCAGGAGTTTGATGAAGCCGATTTTGTCGTTCATTTTTGCGCCACCTTTGGGGGCATTTAGCACATATTCGACGGGTTCGGGTGCAATGGCGGGGGCTACCTTTTCCGCTGGTGCTGCTGTCTGCACTATGGGTGCGCTGGTCGTTTTGGCAGTGGGGGCGAGGGGCTCGGCTGGAGCGGCGGCGGGCTGCCCCTGTAGTCGGTACAGTACCCCATGTCTATCCAATGCGGCGCAGACAAAATCGCGCTCATGCTCGGCGATTTGTAGGGTCTTGGTGATGCGTTGGCGCAGTTCGCCGACCAATTCGCTCGCCTCCAAATAACGAAAGCGAAATTGGCTAATCAAAAAATCGCGCAAGGGCAATTCGGCGAAATAATCGCCCTCAAAAAAATCAAGATAGATATACATGAATGACGAATGATAAATGACAAATCTGCTGATGGGGAGCGGATAAACTTATTCGGCGCGGCGGGCTTGGGGGTTGCGCTGCGTGAGGGATAGGAGCGGCGGCAGCGCTTCGCGCTGCCGTACCGCGCTTCCCGTAGGGGCAGCCACAGGGGGCTGCCCCAAACGGGGCGCGGTATAAAACCGCGTATAGCCCGACCGCCGCCAACGGCGGCGGGCACGCCCAAAAAACGCCCTTAAATTATCATTTTACCCCTTTGGTGCTGGGGTCGAACCAAGTATTATAGACGGCGATAAGCCCGAAATATGCTACCGAAAGCAGCGAAACAACCCGCGCCAGCATCGCAAAGCCTTCTTGCGAGCCATCGCCTTCGAGTAAAAAGAGCAAAACGGCATTGCTCAATACAAAAAGCACCGACATTAGCACGTTGAGCGCCATAAATCGGCGGGTGCGGCTGGGGTAAAGGAACTTGATGGGTACGAAATGCAGGATGCAGAAGAAAAAAACCGCGATAAGGTTGCCGATAGGCGGCAAATTGAAGACGTAATAGACGTAAAAAGCGACAAAATTCCACATCACAGGGAAGCCAATGAAGAAATAATCGCTGGAAACCATGCCGTCTTTGCCGTAGTAGACGGAGGAAACCAGCAGTATCGCCGCCGCGCCCCAAATGCGCCCCTCATCGGTGAGTAAAAATTGCCCGCTACCGTCCCCCATCTTGGCGCTATACATCAAAAAAGCGGGCACAACGGCGTAATTGCAGAAATCTACGACATAATCTATGGTCTTTCCCGACATTTGCGGCAGCACTTCGCCCACGCGGAAGATGCGCGCGAAGGTGCCATCTATCGCATCGATGATAAATGCCACAAAAAGCCAAAAAAATGCCCATAAAAATTGGTTTTCGGCGATGCAAACAATGGAGAAAAAGCCCGCTACAATGCCCGATGAGGTGAGCAAATGCACAGACCAAGCGCCAAGACGCATACCCAGACCAAAATGAGGACTTGCAGGTTGATTCATAGGGGTAAAAAGTTATTCGGCGACGGGTGCGAGGCGTACAATTAGCCCCTCCAAGTCTTCGACAATATGAATTTGGCAGCCTAAGCGGCTGTTTCCGCGCACAAAAAAGGCTTGGTCGAGCATATTCAACTCGTCCTCGCTCGCCGCAGGCAAATTGTGCGCGCTTTCCACATACAAATGGCAGCTTGCACAGAGCGCCATGCCGCCGCAAGTGCCTTCTACAGGCAATTCGGCAGCCTTGCAAAACTCCATTAAGTTCATATTCATGTCTGTAGGCGCTTCCAACTGCTGCGCCTGCCCCACTCTGTCGATGATGGTGAGGCTGATAAATCCATCTGGCATAGTGTTTAGAGGTTTTTAATCGGCAAACTCTCCGATAAGGTGGATATTTCCGCGCACTACGTCGCCTATTTTTACCTTTATTTTCGTGCCCAGCGGCAGATACAGGTCTACGCGAGAGCCGAATTTGATAAAACCCATATCCTCGCCCTGCTCTACGTCCATTCCCTCATGGACATACCAGCAAATGCGCTTTGCCAATGCGCCCGCTACCTGCCGCATAAGGTACTGTTTGCCGTCTGCCAGCTCATAGACTGTAGTCGTGCGCTCGTTCTCTGTCGATGCCTTCGGATTCCAAGCCGCGAGGTACTGACCTGGGTGATAGCGGAAGTATACGATTTTTCCGCTTGTCGGGTTGCGATTGACGTGCACATTGAGCGGGGACATGAAGATAGACACCTGCAAGCAGCGTTTTTTTAGGTATTCCGTTTCCTCTACTTCTTCCACGACGACGACTTTGCCGTCGGCGGGTGCATACAAATAGCGCGAATCCTGCACCGAAATCACCCGCGAGGGGTTGCGGAAAAACTGCAAAATCAGCAGCAACCAGATGCCTGTTACCGAGCTTGCGCCGACGCCGACCCAAAAAATATCCGCAGGCAAAAGCGTCCAAATCAACGCATTGAGCGCGCCGACGATAATTAGATTGGCGAGAATAATTTTATTCCCTTCTTTGTGAAACATGGGCATGGTGAAATATATGTGTTTTCGTAGCTTTTAAGCCTGCAAAATACGCCGATTTTAGCCGAATTGCTTAATTTGAGCACAAAAAAAGGCAGTATGGCGCGTTATATCAGACTTTTCGGACTTTTGTTGTTTGTACTGGGTTTGCTTTTGTTTAGCTCGTCGGCGTTTTTGACCCGCCACGAATGGCGGGCGGACTTGCTCGCTAAAGTCGTCAGTGATAGCGCAGAGCGCGCCGCCGCTGCGCCGCTGCTTGCCGAATTGGAGGGGCAGACCTTTAGCAATGCCTTTGCTTTTGCTGGGGCGGCGAAGGCGAAATTTGCCGCCGCAGGTTTGCCCGACTACAAAGTATCGGAATACACGACTGCCGCCACCAAAAAATCGGTAACAGGTTTTGTATTGGGGCTTTCGTCGGGGGCGCTGCTGCTGCTGTCGCTGCTTTTCGGAGCGGGCGGCGCGCTAATGTATATCCTGCCGCAATGGCAGCATTCGGGCGGCATTCGCAACGACGGCATTTATCACAATCCCGCCACAAAGCGCGGTTGGATAGGCATTGCGGTAGGCACGTACCTGATAGGTTTTTATGTGCTTTTGTACTTTTTTCCGCAGTATATTGTCGGCTGGACGCTCCTACTTGACCCCCTTTCTCGCGCCCTCAACGGCGGCGAGGCTTCGCATTGGTTCGTCTACGGGGTTTTGTACTGCCTTTGTATGCTGGTGATGGGTGCGCGCATGGTCATACGCTATCGCCACAATCGCTATCAGCTTATTCGCACGGCTTCCGTCGTCTTTTTTCAGCTTGGTTTTGCCTTTTTGCTGCCCGAAATCATGGTTTCGCTCAATCAGCCCTATATGGACTTAAAAAACGCTTTCCCGCTCAATTATTCCATGTTTTACGATTACAATATCAGCGGCATGGTGAGCAAGGGGGCGGATTTAGGTTTTGCGCGCTTGGGTACGCTGATGTTTATCTGGGGGATTGTGCTTTCGGTGGTCATTGTGCCGCTGATGACTTACCTCTACGGCAAGCGCTGGTACTGCTCTTGGGTCTGCGGCTGCGGCGGATTGGCGGAAACGCTGGGCGACCCCTATCGGCATCTATCCGACAAAAGTATAGGCGCTTGGAAAGTGGAGCGCTATATGATTTATTCCGTCTTGGTTTTGGTTTTGTTGATGACGGGGGCGGTTTTGTACACTTATTTTACGGGTGCGCAAGAAATCCTTTTTGTGAGTAGTGGCACGCTGCGAACTTGGTACGGCTTTGCGATAGGTTCGGTTTTCGCGGGCGTGGTGGGTACGGGCTTTTATCCGCTGATGGGTAATCGGGTTTGGTGTCGTTTCGGCTGCCCTTTGGCGGCGCTGATGGGCATTGTGCAGCGCTTCAAGTCGCGCTTTCGCATCACCGTCAACGGCGGGCAATGTATATCCTGCGGCAATTGCTCGACCTACTGCGAAATGGGTATCGATGTGCGCGCTTACGCCCAAAAGGGGCAGGACATTGTACGGGCTTCTTGCGTGGGTTGCGGTATCTGCGCGGCGGTTTGTCCGCGCGGGGTGCTGCGCTTGGAAAATGCCAGCGAAGACGTAAATGAGCGCGCTCGCACGGAACGCGCTTTGGTCATTCACTCCGATAGAATCGAGTTTTTGGGCTAAAATGGGCATTTTTTTTGGGCGTGCCCGCGCCCCAAAAAGGGGGCGCGGTCGGGCTATTCGGGGCAGACCTGTGCTGCCCAAAGGGCAGACACATAGGTCTGCCCCTACTATCCCTCACGCGATTTTATCCCGCCGCAAAAAGGTTGCGGCGGGCTTTTTATACTAATAAGCATCAGCATCAGCCTCCCAATAAATAACGCAGTTTGGCGCTCTCGACTTCACAAATTTTTCTATCTCGGCTTTCTGATTTTCGTTTAGCTCTGTGTCCCAAATAACAAGCTTTTTCAGCTTCTTTAGGGGCGCAAATACCTTGGGGGATATATCCTTGAGCGGATTGCCTGATACGTCCAAAAATTCCAAATTACCTAAGCCTCTAAATACCTCCTCATGCAATTTATTTATTCCGCAATCGGCGATATCGAGCGTTTTTAGATCGCGTAAGGGCTTAAAAACATCTTTTCCTAACTCGCTTATCGGATTATCCCTTATATCAAGTACCTGAAGTTTCGGAAGGTACTGAAAGGTATTTTCGTCTAAAATGCTTATTGCGTTGCTGGGAAGCCACAATTCCTTTAAACCGTTGAGCGGTCGAAAAAGAGATTTATCTAAATAAATGATTTCATTGCCAGCCAAATAAAGCATCTGGAGCTTGCCAAGCCCCTGAAAGGCTTGCTTATCTAAAAAGCTTATCCCCCCGCAAAAAAAATACAACCTATTCAAACTAGGGAGCGGCGAAAAAACCTCGCTGCCCAAGCTATCTACTGCATTAAGCGATAAGTTGAGCATTTGCAAGTTCCCCATACCTTGAAACATTTCTTTTTCGAGTTTAGTTATTTTGTTTCCCTCAAGGGATAAGCCTTGCAAATTAGATAGCCCATGAAAGCTATTCGGTGCTAATGTTGTAATTTTATTAAAACTCAAAGTGAGATAGGTTAAGCTATCAAGCCCTAAAAAATCCTTGTCCGATATTTGGGAAAGCTCGTTACTGTCAAACATCAGCACTTTCAAATGTTTGTACTGATTGATATTTTCGGGAATACCTGTAGCTTCAGCGCCCGAAAGCTGTAAAGTGCAAACATCGGGTTCATATTCAAGCACCCAAAATTCTCGGTAGAGGTATCTCTCGCGGCGACTTGTATCATTTTCGAGATTTAGTTTTTTAGGAATTTTTAGAATAAAGCGAGATGTATCTACATATTCTTGCGCTATCGCCCAATTAGCAACAAAAGAGAAAAAAGCCAAAGAGAGAAAAATACGTGTCATAGAAATAGGAGTATTCTGTTTTATGATTAGAAGTTGTTTTCAAATAGCTTCTAATCATAAAATGATAATTGCAGCCTGCGCGCCTTTCGCGCGGGCTGCGCCGTTTTTTGCGTGAGGGATAGTAGGGGCGCTGTAGGGGCAAGGCATGCCTTGCCCCTACAGGCGCGCCGCGTAAAGCCCGACCCCAGCCCCCGATATGGGGGGGCGGGCACGCCCCAAAAAAATCCCC
>CAYXSA010000121.1:0-11357 GCA_964467315.1 uncultured Saprospiraceae bacterium
AGCCTGCGCCATATTTGCGTGAGGGATAGTAGGGGCGAATCAACATTCGCCCATTTGGGCGATGTGGATACGCCCCGAATAGCCCGACCGCGCCGCCTTTTTAGCGGCGCGGGCACGCCCAAAAAGGAGTGAAAAGTGAAAAGTGAAAATTTTACTTTGTGTATAAAATGTTGATTGTCAAGTTTTTTTAAGCGAAAATAAGTACTTGAAAACTTGTAAGCGCATAAAAAAAATTCACTTTTCACTTTTCACTTTTCACTTTTTAATGCTGGTTCAAGCCCGCTTGTATGGAGGCAAAAAACTCTCTGCGGTGCTGTTCCTGCTCGAATTTGCCGCCGAAAGCGGTGGTTATGGTGCTGCTGCTCAAATCCTTGATGCCGCGCGAAGACACGCAAAGATGCTTGGCATCGATGAAAACGGCGACATCGTCCGTCTGCAAAACGCGCTTTAATTCGTTGAAAATCTGCATCGTTAGGCGCTCTTGCACCTGTGGGCGCTTAGAGAAATGCTGCACGATGCGGTTGATTTTGGAGAGCCCAATCACCTTGCCGTTGGAGACGTAGGCGACGTGCGCGCGCCCGTAGATGGGCAAAAAATGGTGTTCGCAGGTCGATTGTACCTCTATGTTTTTTTCTACCAGCATTTCGTTGTACTGGTATTTGTTGTCGAAAAGGGCGATTTTGGGGCTATTGGCGGGGTTGAGCCCAGAGAAAATCTCTTGCACATACATTTTGGCGACGCGGTGCGGCGTGCCGCGCAGGCTGTCGTCTCTGAGGTCTAAGCCCATGATTTCCATGATGGCTTTGAAATGCGCTTGGATTTTGTCGATTTTTTCCTCGTCGCTTAGTTCGAAAGCATCGGCGCGCAGGGGCGTGTCGAGGCTGGTAAGCAGGTGTTCGTCGCCTTGTTCTTCGTAGATGCGTAGGCGTTCGCGGTCTACGACCTCGATAACGGGTAGGTCTTTCATTGGCTGAAAGGAGTTAAAAAAACGGGATTGCTGTAAAAAAACAAATCGTTTTTTGGGTGAAACAAAAAAGCCAGCAATATGAGCAGCGCCGCTGTAGCGACGCAGTAAAAATTTGAGCTGTTTGCAGTTAAAACTTGTTTGCGAATAGTTTTGTTTAAGTTTTTCAACCAAAACAACGCATAAAATTTAACACAAAATAAAAAAATTTCGCTACTGCTAATTATACTTAAACCAAATAAGCATGGCAAAAGTTGCAATTATCGGCACGGGCATGGGCAGTTTGTCGGCTGCCGCCTTGTTGGTGTCGGAAGGTGTGCAAGTGGAGATATGGGAGCAGAATTATCTGGCTGGGGGCTGTTCGAGCGCCTACTATCGCAAGGGCTACGTTTTCGAAGCGGGGGCGACGACGCTGGTCGGTTTGGATGAGGGGATGCCTTTGCGTTATTTGTTGGATAAAACGGGCATTCGTTTAGATGTGCAGGAGTTGCTACCTGTATCGATGGAGATACATTTTGCCGATGGCGAGCGTTTGCGCCGCTACAAAGACATGGAGCAATGGATAGGGGAGGCGGAGCGCGTTTTTGGGCAGGCGGGGCAGCGCGAATTTTGGCGCTACTGCGAGCGGGTGGCGGCTTTCGTTTGGCGCACGTCCTTGCGTCAGCGGGCTTTCCCTCCGAGTAGTGTGGGCGATATCTGGGCGATGCTGCGCGACTTTGAGTGGGGGCAGTTGCGCCATGCGCCTTTAGCCTTCAGCAATATGTGTGCCTTAATGCAGCGCTTCGGCTTAGACAAGAACGAGCGTTTTCGGCGTTTCGTCGATGCGCAGTTGCTTATTACCGCACAAAACTACGCAGAAGAAACGAATATACTCTTTGGCGCAACCGCTTTATGCTATACGAACTATGCAAATTATTATGTTTGGGGCGGCATGATAAATTTAGTTCGCCCAATCTGCGAGTACATAGAATCTAAAGGCGGCAAAATCATCTATCGCCGTGCCCTGCAGCGCGTTGAGCGAACGCAAGCAGGGGCTTATCGCTTGCATTCAGAAGACGGACAAAGCTGCGAGGCGGATTATCTGCTCTCTGGAGTGCCCATACAAAATAGCATCCATTTTTTTGAGTCGACAGCGCAAGCACTCCCACATCGACTAAGCAAGCTCAAACGGCATTTATTGCCATCGGAAAAGCTAAATAGCGCTTTTCAAATGAGTATAGCTTTCAAAAAGCCAGAAAATCTGACTGCGGATAACTTCGTTTTGCATCATCAAATACACTTAGAGGAGCCGCTGCCGATTATCGGAGCGGGCAGCATTTTCGTCAGCTTTAGCCAGCCCGACGATTTTACCCGCGCTCCTAAAGGCGAGATGGTCGCTTCTATCAGCACCCATATACCCGACCCTGCCCAATGGGCAGCCGATATAGATACCCGCCCTATCGAAGCCGCTATTTTTGCCGCTCTTGAAAAACACCTGCACATACAACCCGCGCAAATTAGCTACCATCATTGCGCTACGCCTGCGACTTGGGCGCGCTGGACAAAACGCGCTTGGGGCTTCGTGGGCGGATACCCCCAATACCTGCGCACCCGCCCTTGGCAGATGTTCGATGCAAGACTCGACGGGCATCGCGCCTATCAATGCGGCGATACCGCCTACCCAGGTCAGGGCATTGTTGGCGCTTGCCTAAGCGGAATTATTGCCTGCGAAAAGATGAAAATTGACGGCATTTTCGCAAAAAAAGGCTAATTTTGCCCAATACCCGCCTGCCTCCTCTACACCATGCAACACGTACTCGACTATCTCAACGGCTACCTCGACTGTGTCGAGCGCCTGCTCGCCCTGCGCCTGCCGCAGCTCGAAAATCTATATGCGACCCTCTCGCAGTTTCCCGCGCCCGACGCTGCGCCCGATTTAGACCATCTACTAACATGGGTGCACACCGCCCTGCAAGCAAAACACGAGCGACTAAGCCAACAAAGCAGCAGCGATGCCAAATATTACTACGCACGCAAGCCCCGCCACTGGGCAGAAGCCCTACAGCGCGTGCAGATAAACCCCATCGAAAGCCAAGAAATACAAAACGCTATCGCCCAATTTTTTAGCACAGGCAGCGCCCGACCCGCCAATGCCCTCGCCGAAATTTTGCCCGATGCCATGACGGCAGGTTTTTTGGAATTGCTGCAAACCCGCCTTTTGCAGCAGCAATACCAACAATGCCAATTCTACGAACTCTCCAATACCCCCTTTCCGCTTAGTTCCCACTACGGCGATGCGCTCGACGCTTCCCGCGAATTCGTCTTTTTCGCCCCCGCCACCAATAGCCAACAAGCGCCCGCTATTTACTACCTCGCGCTTGGTCTGCGAGAAGAATGGTCAATGTAGTTACGAGTTACGAGTTACGATTGCGCAGCATTTTTTGCATAAGGCATTGATAATCAAGCTTATACATAAAGCACTCTCGTAACTCATAATTCGTAACTCGTAACTCCCTACCAGCCTATCGCAAACAAGCTAATGCCAGGGTGCGGCGTGTGCGCCTTGCTCAAATCTTTGCCGTACCAAGTATGCTCCTCAAATCGGGCTGCCATTTCGCGCCCGTCCGATAGCCAAAATCGGACATATTCGCCATAATGCGCCTTTCTTTCGGCGGTACTTGGGTATTTTTTGCAGAAAAAATTGAGGTAGTGTACGGCTGCTTTCGACATATCTTTGTTGACTTCTTTCTCCTTTGGGCGGCGACCTGCGGGCATTCCCGATTCGATAGTTGTGCCCAAAACGAGCGCGCCGCTGCCCCCTGTCGTAGGCGCGGGCGCTGGGGTGGTGTTGGCGGGCGGGGTAGTAGGAGCGGGCGGGGTGGTGGTGGCAGGCGGTGCAACAGGCGGCACAGATGCCCCCGTTAGCGCTTTCCAAGTCTTGCCGTTGGGGTCGATGCGCCCGTCGGGTTTCGCCATTTGAAGTTGAGATTGCTGAAATTTGGCGATAGCATTGATGGTTTTTGCGCCGCATTTTCCGTCCTCTGTAAGCCCTGCGCCCGTGCGCTGATTGAGCAATTTTTGCACGCAAAGCACGTCTGCGCCTGCATTTGCGCCGCCATTGCCTACTGAACCGCTTAGGGTAGTAGAGGCGACCAAAGGCGTAGCCGTCGCCTTTTGCATGATAGATTTATACTGTTCGGCAAGCTCCATGAGCTGCGTTTTCAAAAAGTCGAGCATACAGCGATATATCTTAATTGCGTAGGTAAAAATAGGGCGCTAAAGTACAAAATTTTAGCGATATATGCAAGTCTTGCGTATATATTTTGGGCGTGCCCCTGCTCCCCGCGCTGCGAAAATCGCAGCGCTGAAAGGTCGCAGGGTCGGGCTATTTGAGCCGTAGCATGCTACGGCTCTACATATCCCTCACGCTTTCCATCATTTTAGGAACTTCCAAACAGCTCTGCCCTGAACAAAGCCTATCGTTTCCTGCCAGCGAAAACCCGCCCCCTCTGCCAATTTTCGATAAGCCTCGCCTTCACGCTCATAACTCTTACAGATTGCCAGCATATTGAGGGAAAGCAAATGCAAACCGTCGGCGCTTGCGCCCTTTTCGTTTTCGACCACATACAAACAGCCGCCCGCAGGCAGCGCCTCATAGCAGCGCCGCAAAATCTGTATCGCCTGCTCATCTGCCCAATCATGCAAGACCCGACACAATAAAATCGCATCTGCCCCCTGTGGCAAAGGAGCCGCAAAAAAATCGCCCCCTATCTTTTCGATGCCCTCCAAAGCGGGCGCAGTCCGCACGACGCTTTCGCGGTCGAAAAGCAGATATTTTAGAGCAGGAAACCGACGGCGTATACTTTCCAAAGCCGCGCCGTAGCCGCCGCCTACGTCCATAATGCAGGTATGCCGCCCCCAATCCAACAAAGCCCCCAAATCGGCATAATCGCGCAGCGCATACTCCCGCATCGCCTTTTGATACTCTACCAATAAATTCGGATTTTGGTCTAAGTACTCAAAGTACCCGCAGCCATACAAAAGCTCAAAGCTGCTGCCCCCGCTGCGTATGCTCGTATCCAGATTTTGCCAAGCCGTCAAATGCTCGCCGCCCCAAAGCAAGCAGGCATAATGCCAGCCCGCAGGGTGCTTGCTGCACAACAACGCGCCTTGCTCCTTCAAAAAAAAATCACCCGCCGCCGACTGCGACAAATAGCCTTCCGCCTGCAAAAAAGCCAGCAAAAGCCCCAAAGCCACCGCATCTGCGCCCAGTTGCTCGGCTAAAATCTGCTGCGTTTTTTCGCCTGCTTCCAGCGCATCGAATACGCCCAATTTGCAGGCTGCCCGCAATGCCAAAAAATGCCAATACTGCGTAAATATAGAAGCCAACATCGAGTTACGAGTTACGAGTTACGAGTTACGAATGACGGGCTTATGGTATAAATTAACCGCAGGCGAGCGCACAGCGCTCTGCCTGCGGTACTGCGTGAGGGATAGTAGGGGCGAATCAACATTCGCCCATTTGGGCGATGTGGATACGCCCCGAATAGCCCGACGGCGCGACCTTTAAGCGCTGCTTTTGGCAGCGCGGGGAGCGACGGCACGCCAAAAGAGTGAAAAGTGAAAGCTTATTCTTTGATAAATTTATGTGTCGTCGGGTCTATATAATAGGTTTCGATAGCCGCCGCATTAACCATCACGCGCCTACCATTGATGACTAATGGCTTTTCGCCCTTTGTTTCAAGCATTATTCTATTGTCGCCGATGACAGATAATTTGGTTTCGTAGTTGCCCAAACAAAATTGTTCATCAGTAGGGTCTTCGCAAGAGCTTTCGACCTTGCTGTAATAACCAAAGTATCTTTCAAGTTTCCCATTGTTTATTCTGTAGAAGGCTTCGTAATGCTCGCTGATGCCAAAATTAGCCTCGCTATCGTAGATGGTTTCGGTTATATATGAGGAGCCGTAAAAGGACTTTAGTCCAAATTCGTTTGTATCATCATAAAAGCCACTTTCTTTTAGGGCTTTGTTGAAAGAACTGCGTTTCCATCTATTATTTTCGAGCGTATAAACAGCCATATCCACGGTCACGGGGCAAAAATGGCAGTTGTCGCCCATCTCTTCTTCATTTTCTTTTTGAGGTCTAAAAACCACGAGCAGCAAATTATTGAGCCGATATTCTTGGTCAAAAACTGTAAAATTGATGTCGTTGCTGTAGGCATCGGGTCGCCAAGCTACGCAGTTGCAGTTGCTGTTCCATTTGCCGTTGTATAAGCGCTCCATTTCGCTTGCCAATGCTTCTTGAGACCAAGAAGAGGTGCTTCTATGCTGCGCTATAGAGGATAAAGAGCAGAGAAAAAAAAGAGAGAGAAAGAGGATTGATTTCATGCTGGAGGTATTGGGAGGGTAGGCAAAAAAAAGTAAGTGTAAATTTTACTTTTCGCTACGCGTTCACTGCGTGTTCACTTTTCACTTTTCACTGGTTTGCGCATATTGCAGCTTTTGCAGAGCGGGATACTTTTGTAATTGGCTTGCAGTTGCTGATATTGGCGGCTCTGTAAAACTTCGCGGAGCGACTGCGCGGGAAAATGTCCGAAATCGCCCAGCGTTTGGCGTTGCGCATCGGGTGCGCAGCAAGGCGAAAAACGACCCGTCGGCGAGACCCAAAGCTCTTTGCCTAAGAAGGGGCATTCGTAATCTTCGGGCACTTCCTGCGTTTCTTGCTCTTGCAAAGGTATGATATTTTCGAGCAAAACGGGCTTTCCATTGGGGCGCGGATTTTGGAGGCGTGCCAATTCGGCTTGGGCTACATACTTGTTCCAAGTGGCGATGCTGGCGGCATTTTGGCGGAAAGAAAGGGTTTGAATTTCCTCAAAATGCGCCCACAGATGATGCCCCTTTACGCGGTCAATGTCCAATTCGGCGGCGAGGCGCACGATGTCGGCAAGCTCCTGCATGTTGTTTTGCAAAAAAGTGAGTTGCAAGGTAAGCCGACAGTAGTAGCCTGTGTTTTGGTAGTGCTCGTTGCGCAGGCGCACGAGGGTGCGGATGTTGGCGAGCGTCTGCTCAAAGTCGATGCCCAGCATGACGGCGGCGGCAGTCTCGGCTGTAGCCCCATTGAAGGAGATTTTTATGTCGCTGCTGATGGGGACGATGCGCCGCGCCCAGTCTTCGGCGCTGCGTCCGCTCACGCGGGGGAAGGTACCGTTGGTGGTGAGGTTCATTTTTAGCCCAAATTCGTGGCAGAGCTCTACAAATTCGCCAAAATGTTTGTATAAAAGTGGCTCGCCCATCGTGGAGGGTATGATTTCGCGCAGTCCCAGCGCCTTCGCCTGCTCAAAAATTGGGCGCAACCAGTCGGCAGGCATACGCCGATGCTTACCGCCCAACTCGCGGCGGATATAATCCGAGTGCGGGCTATGCTCCTCGCACATGGTACAAGCCAAATTGCAGTCTTCGGGGTTGGTATCCAGCGTTATGCGCCAAAAATCAACAGAGGGCGCGGGCAAAAAACGCTTGTAAATCGCCTCCAAAGCCTCGCAATGCTGGGCGATTTCGGGCACCTCGCCGTTCGGGTCGTATAGATAGCCGCGCTTTCCTAAAATTTGCATTTCTTCCCCGTTTTCGGCGGCAAATTTTAGCTGCTCGGCGAGGCTTTGACTATCTCGATGTCGAAAAAGCAGACCATTTATATTGTGTGCTACATACTCCGACATGCCGCCTACATCGGCAGTGATGACAGGTATACGGCAGGCTTGAGCCTCGTGTATGACGAGGGGCGAATTTTCGCCCCAAATGCTGGGCACTACGATACAATCCACCTGCGAAAATACCCTTTCCGATAGGTTGCTATTGATATATTCGCCCTCAAAGGTGATGGGTTGGGGCGAATTTTCTGCCATTTGGCGGAGGGCGGCGCTGCTTTGCCCATTGCTGCGCCCGTAGATGCGCAAAGCGGCGGGAGCTTGCACCTGTTTGAAGGCTTCTATGAGCAAATTTATACCCTTTGCGGGGATATGCGTACCGATGTAACCGAAGGTAAAGGGGCGTTTTTCTGCTGTAGGCGCGAGCGGGCGCAGGTAGGAGAGTGGGAAACCATAGTCGAGGTATATGATTTTGTCCTCCGCAATGCCAAATTCGCGTATAAAGCGCTGCCGCAGGTACTGCGAAGGGGCTATAAATAGGTCTACCATGCTGCTTATGGCGCGAGTTTCCTGCATTCGGCGCTCTACCCAATCTGTCCATTGGGCTACGTCGCGCGCTTCGTCCTCCGCTCTGCCGCTAAAATAAACTTGGTAGCAGTCGCGGGCGCATTTTTCGTGATTTTGTCCCTCGCAGGTTTGCCAATTATCCGCCCGCCCGATGCTGCGGGTGAGAAACTGCCCGCGTGGGCACATGAGCCAAAAATCGTGTAGCGTATACACGATAGGAATGAGACGTTTTTTTAATTCATGTACCAAGCCCGTAGAAAGGTGATTGACGTGCCCAATATGGGCGATATCGGGCTGCAAGCGGTCTAAGAGGTCGCCAAAAGCGCTATCCATAGCGGCATGGCGATAGCCGTCTTTGCCTTGCGGATTATTGACGAAAAAAAACTGTAGCTGCTCCCCTTTTTGCTGCTGCCGAACGCTATAGCAGGGCGCATAAGGGTTCTCTTCTCTCGTAAAGACGGAAACGCGGTGTTTTTGCGAAAGCTGCTCGCAAATGGATTGGCTATAGACCTCTGAACCCGCATTGTATTCGGGCGGGTAGCCGTGTATGATTTTTAAGATGTGCATTTTGGGAGTTACGAATTACGAATTACGAGTTACGAACACGAGGTGAACGCGAAGCGAATACTTCGTTTTTTGTAAAGCAGTTGGCTGTTGATATTAAATAAAAAAATCGCTGACTTCGCCCTATACCACGCAATTTAGGAGCGGCAAGATAGCCAAAAAGCTATATTTTTGGGGACGAAGCAGCGATAATTGTGCTTGGTATAGGGTTTAGCTATTATTTTATTCTGAATAGCACGGGAATCTGAAAGGTTGTTGCTTACATCTTATTGAGGTCGAAGATGGACATGGTTTTTTTCGTGGGCTTTTTGAACATATTGGTAAACTCCACTACAGCTGTAATATCGCCCACAGCTACGACGTTGCCTTCGGTCATTTTGCCGAAAGCGCCTTTGAATAAGACCTTATCGCCTGTGGCGAATACTGGTTTGGCGGCGGGTGTGCCGCCTCCGCCTTGCCCGTTGAAAGCGGGGCGGGTTTCGTGGTCGTCGAAAACGATAGCTTTGCTAACACGGCTTTGGAGTATGCCAAATGTAAGGAAGTTAATCAGCATATCGCCGAAGTTGAAAGCCGATTTTATCTGATAATTGCCATGAGAAGGAGTGGCAGGCTGTCCGATATTCAGACGGATAAGACCAGCAAATAGGTAAAAAGTGCGGGCTTTGCTGTAGACCATCGTATCGCCTTTTTTACCGCGTGGGCCGTCGCCGATGGTGGTGCGGGTAACAAAGCAGCTTTGGAGGAAAAGCGCAGAAATGAGCAGCAGGAAGGAAATGTTTTTCACGTTCTTGTGTTGGGAGTTTGAGAAAATCGAGTAAGCAGAAGCTTTGTTAAGTACGAAAGCAAAATAAATTCACATTGTTTCTCGCTTGTTTCAAACTTGGAAACCTGCGCTGCGCTTGGTTTCCAAGCCCGAAACTGCGCTTTGCGAAATGTGAATTTATTTCGCGCAGTTATTTAAATGCTTTAATGTTTTATTGCGTGAGGGATAGGAGCGAAACCAGCAAGCGCCGCAGGCGCGAAGCTGATGTAGCGGATAGCCCGACCGACCGACCTTTAAGCCGCGTTAGCGGCGGGGAGGGCGGGCACGCCCCAAAAAAACGACTTATGAAATTAAATTTTCAGATTATTTAGTAGGTATAAGCTACATCAATCTGAAAAGAGAGGCTGCCGCCTGCAGTTATCGTGTAGCTTGTGGGCAGTACGCCTGTAGCGGGAAAAATATCGGCAGGGGTGAAGCTAAGACCGCCTATGAAATCGTCGGGGTCGGGCGTATCGTAGTCGTACAGACCGATGACGTAGCTATTGTTGACGCTAAGGGAGAGCGTGCCGCCGACGGTGTAGCTGTAGCTTAGCCCTGCGGAAGCGTCCTCATTGTAGGTGTCGCTCGTGTAGAGGAAGCTGCTGCTGCCTTCTTGGTAGACGACAGGATAAATGTCGGCTCTGCTTGTCAAATCCCAATCATCGCCGTTTGCGTCAAGGCTTGGGAAGCTCGTAACGACGATGCGCGTGATGCGCATAGCTGTGGGCGTTTGGCGGATTTCGCAGCTTGTGCCCGAAAAACCTGCGGGGCATTCGCAGATGCCTTCCGAGCAGCTACCGCCATTGAGGCAGGCGACGGAGTCGCATTTATCTTTGCAAGCGCTAAATAGGCTTAGAGCGACGGCGAAAAGAAGAAAATAGAGATGCTTTTGCATGCTGTGGGTGTTTGTGATGTGTATGAAAAAAGTTAGAAAAGATGAGTAATTAAGCCGCTTTCGGCGATGATTTGTTTTGTGCCTGTTGAGGTTTCTACCAGTGCGAAACCGTTGTAAAAGGGTTCTACGGCGGCGTAGCGCTCGGCGTATAGTGCCCTTCCCTTGCGGTCGATATGATGCCAGCCGCCTGCATCGCGTGCGGTGGCGATATTTTTATGATAAATGCCCAAATCGATAAACTCACCCGCATGTATGTACAGCCCCTCTTGGTCGATATGTCTATATTTGCCCGTATCGAGGAGGCGCACGCAAGCGATGCCGTCTTTATAGTCGCCCGCATAGGCGTACAACTGCGCATAAGCCGCCTGCCCATCGAGCGCGATATGTCGATACTGCCCGCTTTTGAGCCGCACCGTGCAGCGATTTTCCTGAAAATTGCCCGCCCAAGCATAAGATTCGGCATATAGGCGCTTTCCTTTTGCGTCGAGATGTCCCCAATTTTGCGCATCTGCCCATACTGCCGCTATGCCGCAATAGTAGCCAAATGTGCGAAAATAACGCTCCTTGTATATCGCAAGTCCTTGTAAATCAATATGATATGCGCCCGTTTCGTCCTCTACGGCTGCGAGTGCAGGCGGATGAAATTTTAGCGCCGAGCGCCAGCGCTTGCCCGCGAAAGCTATTTCGCCCGAAGGCAAGAGATAATGCGTAGCGCAGTCGGAAAGTCGGGGGAATGATGTTGTCGTCATGATGGTTTGCTGTTTTTCTTTTATGCGATAGATGTGCCGTTTTTTGGCATCGCATCTAATACGCTGATAATCAAGATTTTGTATAAAAGCAGAAAAATAGGACTTTGCAGTTGAATGCAAAAAACTGCGGCAAAATGCAGGAAAGTGAAAAGTGAAAAGTGAAAAGTGAAAAGTGAAAAGTGAAAAGTGAAAAG
>CAYXSA010000122.1:0-11345 GCA_964467315.1 uncultured Saprospiraceae bacterium
ACGAATGACGAATGACGAATGACGAATGACGAATGACGAATGTTGCGCATAAGCCATTGATAATCAGCAAATATATACACAAAGCACATAATTCGTCATTCGTCATTCGTCATTCACGCGAGGTATTTGGATAGCCCGTAGCCGTCCAAGCGATTGTGGTAATAGTAAAGGAGGTTCATGTCCTCGCTCGCCAAGTCGCCATCTTTGTCGAATTTGATGGCTTTTTTTAGGTGGAAGGTGCCCACGTTTTTTACCCCATGTTGCACCAAGTCCTCCAAACTGCCGTCTTTTACCAAGTCGGCAAGCTGTACTTCGCCTGCCTGCTCCATTTCTCGCAGCTTATCGCGTAGTATGCCGATATTCTCGAAAAATTTGGCGCGCAAGATAATACAATCATCTATAGGCAAACGCAAAACACCATAAAAATCCAGATTAGAATACTGCAAAGATAAGGTTTTGAAAGCCGTGTAAGCCACCAAATGGCTGGTAAGCACCACGTTTTCGACATGGTAGCGCTCTACGATGATTTGCGAAAGCCGCTTCGTGTATTCTTCATTTCGCTGAAAATCGTACTTTATTTTGCCGTCGCTTACGAAGTACTGCGATACATCCACGCGCCGCCCCTGCTGGTCAATGCTGTCGCCGTTCATATCTACGAAATTGCCCAGCAAATCCATTGGCTTGCCGAAGTTTACGACGATTTCGGAGGTAGAAGAAAAGAAGTTCCACAGAAACTTCATCAGATTGAATGCGCCGCCGAATGCCTTTTTTTCGACCAAATACAGTTCCTTGCCTGTATGCTCCAAAAACTGGTCTATCAAGCTCTTCGCCTCCAATACGACATGATAATTGATGACGACGGGCACAATGAATATCTTTTTATCCATTTCCCCCCGCTCGAAATGTGCGCATTGAGCATCTATAGCGGTGCCCAATAAGCCCATTTTGAGCTTCGACTCCAGCTGCCCAGAGCGCGAGCGCGTACCACCAGGAAAAAACAGCGTATGCACGCCGCGTTCTATAGATAGCTGCGAGAAGGATTTTAGCGTTTCGAGATAGATCGCATTTTTCTTGCGTCGGTCGAGCGCATAAGCGCCCAAGCGAGAGAAATAATACGCCAAAATTGCCGTATTATACAAGTTCAAGCCCGCGCCGTAAGAAAACGCCGTCAGTCCGATGCGGTCAGCAGCCCAGCCCACCAAGATAGAATCCAGATTGCTAAAATGCGTGGGCACGAGTATAATCGTTCCCTTCGTAACGAGTGAGCGCAAGAGCGGAATAGAGCCGATAATTTTCAGCTTTTCCGTCGGCGCACGCCTGCCAAAAAACAAGCGCAAAAACAAATTGCCATTGGCAGCATTGAGGATAAGACCGAAAATAACGGGCAACACCTTCCGAGCCAATCTATAGGTCGAAATTTGGAAATTGCTCATTATCTCCCGAATGTAACGGCGCAGTATCTTATCTAAGCATTCTTCATAAATGGCTTCCTTTTCGTCCGCGTCGTTGTTGCGCTCTTGGCGTATGAGTTTGTCTTTGATGTCGCTCCAAAAATCCATCTCATCAGGCGGGTCTACCTTCCAAGGGCTTTCCACGATGCGGGTGCGCTCCATATAGAGCGTTTTTGCGAGCTGCTCGCGCAGGCTGCCCGCCTTTTTGTTGCTCAATACCTTTTCGCGCGCAAAAGCCCAGACTTCCTCCATAAAACCTTCTCGGTCTTCGTTGAGTTTGTGCAGAGGCCAGTCCTGCAAATCGGGTATGACCGAAGGCAGCGGATAGGTCGGCTGCTCGGTGCTGGTGATATGTGCAGGGGTAGCGGGGGGCGTGTTTGGCGGCGTAGACATTGTGCGTGGATAGACAGCGATAAAAGCGGCGGCAAACTTACGAAGTTTTGCTTAGTTTACTGTAAGAGTAGACGCGTATTTTCGTATTTTTGTCTGCCGTCTGTGCAGACTCGAAGCCAAAAGGCTGGGAGTACCGTCGGCATAGCGATGTGAAGGGCTGCCGCGACAGCGGCAGTACCGAGTAGAGCCGCAATTCATTGCGGCTCACGAAGGTATGAGCCGATAGGCGAACCCGTAACGTAGCGCAGCGCCTGCAAGGCGCTGATGCCCCAAAAAAAGAAAAAATGACAATAATTAGCTTCAAAAATGAGCGATATAGCGCATAAAATGGGCACAAAATCGGCGATGCTGCTTATCTTCGCCCTGCTTTTTAGCCTTGGGCTGCAGGCGCAACTGCCTGCACGCGGCTACCCACAGACCAGCGAAAGCCGACTGATGCAGACGCAGTGGCAGTATACCTACAGCACCCACGCCGAAAGCAACACGATAATCCATAAAGCCGACGGCGATTATCGACATTATCTGTTCCTGAAATTCGATGGCAGCCTGCAAACCTATCTGCATGGGCGCATTTTGCACGGAAATTGGTCGCTGAATGCCGAAAAAAACCAAATTCGCTACGAGTTTCGGCGCTTATCTTGGTGGCATATCGTCGAACATACCGATAATCTGCTCGTTTTGGAGTATGTACTCGCCAATGGGGCAGCATATCGCTATCATTTTGTGCCACTTTTAGAATCAGAAAGTCAGGTTTTTGAGCGTTCTGCCTTCGATTTGCCCGATGTTATCGTCGTGCGCGACCCAAAAGCGCAGCCCAAAGAGCGCTACCGCTACCGAAAGAACACAGATGCAGCAGGAAAGCGCCCTCAGTCCCTCGCAGGCGCGCGCCGCGAAGCCCGCCGACAAGCAAAATTAGCCCGAAATCCAGTAGAAAAAGAGGCAGAATTTCTGCAAATTGAGCTGGTCGGCGGCGGATTTGTCGCGGGCATGGATAGAGTCTACAAAAATAACCTCGTTATCAAGACAAACGGGCAAGTTGTCAAAGAATATCATACCGAATTGCAAGGTTATACCATCTCTCGGCGCACGATTTCGCGCAAAATGCTCGAAGATTTGGTCGCCTACATCGAAAGTAAGAAGTTTTTTGAGATGCCGCCCACTTTTGGCTGCCTTAGCGGCGATTGTCAGGAGCGAATGCAGCGCCCGCCCCGCCCCATCGCCCTGCGCATCGCCGTTACACGCGGACAAATACGCAAATTGGTGAGCGTTCCCATCTGGGACGGGCGCGGCGCGCAGCATTCGCCCATACCGTACCCCCCCGCCTTAGATAGCATCGTGCGCACTATAGAAAATGTAGCCTTGTATTGAGTTACGAGTTACGAATGACGAGTTACGAATTGTGCTTTATGTATTAGGTATTATGCCGCCTTGCGGCGGCAGTGGTAGCAAGTATTATGCGCTTCGTAGCCTGTCATTCGTAACTCGTAACTCGTCATTCGTAACTCGTCATTCATGCACTATCATTCATTAGGAAATTTTCCGCAAAAGCGGCACACGCAGTTCCGAAAGCCGAACGGGGACTTGTATTTTGAGGAGCTTTTTTCGACAGAAGGGTTTTCGGACGTTTATTCTCTCTTGTATCATGCCAATCCGCCGACGCAGATACGCCAAATCGCCGCACCTTACAGCGTAGCGCCCAAGCTTTTGCATACGGAGCAGTTGCGCCCCCGCTGTTTGCATGGCTTCAAAACCATACAAGAGGACGATTATCTAAAAAGTCGCAAGCCCGCGCTGGTCAATCAAGACGTAAAATTGCATTTTTCTGCACCGCGCAAAGGCTTTACGGACTATTTTTTCAAGAATGCCGATGCCGATGAGGTCTTATTTATACATGAGGGCAGCGGGGTTTTGCGCACCATGTACGGCAATTTGGCTTTTGGTTATGGCGATTATGTCGTTATTCCGCGCGGCACGACCTACCAACTGAGCTTCGATGATGAAAATAATCGGCTATTTATTATAGAATCTGCCAGCCCTGTGATAACGCCGAAGCGCTACCGCAATCAATTTGGGCAGCTTTTGGAGCATTCGCCCTTCTGCGAGCGCGATATACGCAAGCCCAAAGATTTGGAAACGCATGACGAAAAGGGCGAATTTCTGTTTTACATCAAAAAGCAAGACCAAATTTACCCTTATGTCTATCTCAATCATCCCTTCGATCTGGTCGGTTGGGACGGCTATTGCTACCCTTATGCCTTTTCTATCCACGATTTCGAGCCGATAACGGGGCGCATTCATCAGCCGCCGCCCGTGCATCAGACCTTTGAGGCGAGGGGTTTTGTGATTTGTTCCTTCGTGCCGCGCTTGTACGACTATCATCCTTTGTCCGTTCCTGCGCCCTATTTTCATAGCAATATCGACAGCGATGAGGTTTTATATTACGTGGACGGCGATTTTATGAGCCGCAAACACGTTACCAAAGGCATGATTACCCTGCATCCAGGCGGCATTCCGCACGGACCGCACCCAGGCACCATCGAAAAAAGCATTGGCGCTAAAGAAACCCGCGAACTCGCCGTGATGGTCGATACCTTCCGCCCGCTCCTCATGACGGAGCACTGCTTAGGCATCGAGGACGAGGACTATTACAAAAGCTGGCTGTAGGGAGTTACGAGTTACGAATTGTATTTTATTTGTAGTTCATTTTTGGGCGTGCCCGCGCCGCTAAAAAGGCGGCGCGGTCGGGCTATGCAGGGCAGCCCTGTGCTGCCCCAAAGGGCAGACACATCGGTCTGCCCCTACTATCCCTCACGCAAAAAACGGCACGCGCCGCGCCAAAGGGGCGCGGCGCGTTTTTTTATTATGTTTTTTTACTTTTTGGCATAGTAGCTTATTTTTCGCTGAATAAGGACAGCATCACCGCAGCAATCGCAGTTTTGATAATTTATATTTACCATCTGCTTGCGCTTTATACAACGCGGTTTTATTTGGCATTCTTGCCAGTTCCCTTGAGTATCCTCTTGACTAAAATTGAAGTCGGCTTCGCAATAGTCCAATAAATAGGGGCGCGTATAAGGGGTGTAGTTTCCATTAGAATTTATGCCTAAGTACTTCTTTTCATTGGAAATTTTTACGCTTTCAGGCATACCTGCTGTCTTATACTTTATATGGAATACAGCATCAAAAGCAGGTGGCGCAGGCGGCACAACAAATTTTTTAGAAGCTTGTAAATCGTAAGTATTTATTTGGGATATGTTGTGTAAATAAAGGCAGGCGTAAAGGCGCTGCATTTTTTCTATCCAGTAAGTATGTTCCCAATAAATTAGATTTCCCTCTTTATCGTGCAGTGAGGTGAAGAGCAACAACCACTGCGAAGTATCTACTATGCAATGCGAGCAAGCAGATTCCTCACTTGTTAAAAGGCTATTTGGAGCAAAGTATGGCGCATAAAAATAGTGCCGTTGTGTGTCTATAGCTTCACCTTTTGTATAGCGTATTTCTTTTACATGAAGCGTTTTGCTGGTTTTTTTGGGGCTAAAAACATAAAAAAGTACTTTTTCTGGTTCTTGCGTATTCGCGTCTAACTCTGCTTCGATAGTGATAATTGTCTTTTCATTAGCTGCTGCTTGTTCGGCTGCCCAGTCTTTGTTTAAAACGGGAACAACAAGGCTATCGACGCGATAGTATATGTATCGAACTTTATTATCTGTTCTTTCTACAACTCGCAAGTGCGTAGCTCGGAAGTATTTTTCGGATGGATACCATCGCGCTAATGAATCTGTAAACTTAGTGTATCCGCAGCGAGCCACAAAATTGCCCAAAGAGTCGAAATAAGTATGCGCAAAAGCCTCAGCAGATTTCAGGGTTAGCATAGGATTGTCTAAGGCAGACATGAAGGTAGGGCTGGACAGTTGGTAGCTTTTTACGCTTCCTTTAGGCTTAGCGAAATTCAATTCCATATAAATAAGCTCATTCAAGAACTTATGCTCATTCATCGTAAAAACTCGCTTGTCTTTAAGCAATTCACGAATAGTTTTGTTGTTTCTGCTCCCATAATTAGCATTTATTTTTTCGATGCCAAGTAAAGGAAAATTTTGTAGATGATAATGCGGGAATGCCGTTGTGTAGGCTGCCTGCGACTCTAAAAGTTCAGGCGATGCACACACTAAGGGTTGTTTAAAACAGGAGCAACCACAGTCTTCGATTGTGGCACTCTGCACTTCGCTTGAGAAAATTTGCGCCCAAGATGCTGCGTTTTTTATAGCTGAAAAAAGAAAGACAAGCAGAAACATTTTTTTTTTCATAGGTGCGGGTTTGGGAAACTGTGAAATTTTTTGTTCAACAGGCAGACAGGCTACTGTACTTGCGATGTAAGGAGCAGCGCAGGTACAATAGCAAAATTACCTGTATTTGTTTGGCTATTGAGCTAAGGGACAGTAATACCAACAAAGTATTGTCTGAATATCTCGAAACTTATTCGCAGGTGATTGTTTCCATGTGGATTGTTTATCTGTATTCCCTCCGTAGTGGAAATGACAGTGTAGGCATGTCGGGGTATGATTACTTGCCCATCATTCAGCCTGATATATCCGTTCTCCTGCAGGGTATGTCCTTCATTGGCAGCCACAAAACTACCTGGGGTTTCCGCGATAGCATTGATAGGAATATCCGCAGCACTATTGATGCTTGATACGTTTAATACACATTGAGTATACCCAGTTAGCACTTCTTTTGCACTTTCTGGTCTACCGCCTGCATCAATCGCAGCATAACCGCCAAGCGCTTTTGCATAAGCTTTTTCAATAAGCGCTACCCAAAGTTCGCGGTCTCCTTCTCCAGCACCAACAAATTTTCCGCCTTTTTTGGGAAGTTTTGCCGTTACTGCGATGCGCAAGCGTTGCATTTCTCCTGTTGCATTGGGCAAATAAAGCGTCACTACATAATAGTCCTCTACCTTTTCTATGATATTGGGCATTGTATTGGGATTTTCCCCCAACACTGACCCCATAGAGGCAAGTAAAAAACAATCGCCGATTTGACCTTGCTGTTGTATATCGTTAATGTCATAACTATTTGTGTCGCCATCCCCTTGTTTGGAGATAGGCTTTTTGGGGGAAGGTTTTTTATACTTACCCATTTCCCGCGTTATACTCGGTTCATTGTTGGGGTCTAACCAATACGGGTCATTTTGGCTATATGGGTGCTCTGCTCTAAACCTCGTGGATAGCTCTGCTGATGCTATTTTTTCGTTGATATTTTCCAAAAAACGCGCAATATTGTCTCTTGCAGTTGTCAGCTCTCTACGCCATCTAGCGATTTCTTCTGCTTGGCTTACATTATTACTTAGAGTATCTATGCTGGTGATGGCTGTCGTTATTGCTGTTTGCGCAGCCAACAAATTAGTGCGCAGGGCAGTCGCTTGCGCGGTGTCTACTGTTCCCAGTTTATCGTAGGCAAGTCGACCATACTCATCAACAGCGTTGTTGTGGGCTGTTACTGATGTTCGAAACAACAAGTTGGCATTGGCGATAGTGTTGATATTTGGCAACCACGTAGCCGCTAATTGGGTAAACGAATTCCACTCTGCGTTGCCTGCAAGATGGATTGCACGCACAGTCGTAAAAATGCTACTGTCACCATAATTATTACAATTAAGAGTGTCGTAAAGGGTTAAAGCGGAACGAAGGTTAGTAAAATAGTTTGGATCAATCGCCCTAGCTTGGTATTTAGCTAAGGAAACGACAGTGAATACGGCGTTTTCTGGGTTTTGTCTAATGTTGAACAAAACAGACAGTGTAATGTCGTATCCCCCTAATAAAAGAGCGTCTAAAGTTGTTTTTACTCCCCCACACCCAGAATCATCTCCATCTTTTGATAGGGCAGCGGCAGTCTGCATTGTAACCTTCTTTAGTGCTGCTGCGATGCCAAGTTTGCCTTTTAAGGCGCTGGCGTTTTCGGCAGATAGGAAGGTTTGCGTGGTAAGTAGGGCTTGGGTCTCGCGGGCGGCTGCGCTTAATATCGCCTGTTCAGTGGGCGAAAATTCAACCGATTTGCCTGCCAGCGCGTCTTTTATCCGCGAAGATAGCGGAGCTATAGTTTTTTGGGCTTTGTCGAAAGCCTCTAAAGCAGCTTTCACGGCGGCAACTTTCATAGCTTGGTACGCTTCGTAGAGTTCCGCGATAGGGTGTTTAGGCGGATTATCCCCCCCCCCGTTTTCTAAATTAAAATTGCTCATTGTGTATTGGGTATTTATGGTGGAAAAGGAAAATTTATGCAAATTAAAACAATCGGACAAAATAAATGATAAATATACAAAAAATAATCTTTTTTTGGGGAGCGTACCCCTGCTCCCCGCCGCTACGCGGCTTAAAAAGTCGGGCGGTCGGGCTATGCGGGGCAGCCCTGTGCTGCCCCAAAGGGCAGACACATGGGTCTGCCCCTACTATCCCTCACGCAAACAACGGCACGCGCCGCGCCCCTTTGGCGCGGCGCGTTTTTTTTTAAGGTTTTTTCGAGCGGCTAAAAAACGGCTTATATGTTTCTTATAATCATTTATTTATGCAAGCCTTTGGGGCTTGGAATTCACAGAATGAACCCATTTTTGGCTAAAAAAGACGATTTTTTTATATGTTTTTTGCGTTTGATTTGATTTTCGACTTAAAATAACGCTATGTAATTACGCTATGCTATCCAAACTTCTTTTCCCTGCCTTGCTTGGGCTGCTGCCTTACGCGATGCAAGCGCAATCCTCTATCAATGCCGCAGGCAACGATGCCACAGGCAGCGGCGGTACTGCCGCCTTCAGTGTCGGGCAAGTCTTCTATACAAGCTATAGCAGTAGCAACCACAGCACCACACAAGGTGTACAGCAAAGCTACGAAATTACTATATCAACAGAAGACCTACTTCAAACAAGCGCCGATATCGTTGCTTTTCCCAACCCCAGCACCGATTGTCTAAGCCTACGCATAGGTATGGATGATGCAGATTTGCAGCTCCATTACGAGGTCTACGACTTACAAGGCAAAATGCTACTCGCCGCCCCAATAAACAGCCCTCAAACCTTCATTTATACCGCTCAAATGCCCGCAGCTGCCTATATAATTCGCATCAGCGATAGCACAAACAAACATATAAAAACCGTTCAATTCGTCAAACAGTAAAACATGAACAAATTCATCGCTACCTTCACTTTTTTCTTTTGGGTCTGTAGCCTTTTCGCACAAGCACCCGAAAAAATGAGCTACCAAACTGTTGTCAGAAATTCCGCCAATGCACTTGTCAGCAACCAAAACGTCGGCATTCGCATTAGCATCTTGCAAAACTCCCCAACAGGCACAGCCCTTTATGTAGAAACGCACAATGCCACCACCAATGCCAATGGTCTAGCAAGTATAGAAATTGGCAACGGCAGCCCCGCTTCTGGCACTTTCTCCTCGATAAATTGGTCAAATGGCACTTTTTTTATCAAATCGGAAACCGACCCCAATGGCGGCAGCAATTACACCATCATTGGCACCAGCCAACTGTTGAGCGTGCCGTATGCGCTGCACGCAAAAACAGCTTCCAATCTCACGAATGGGCAAGTTTTTACCCATTACATAGGCGAACTATTTGGCGGCGGTATTATATTCTATCTATGGAAAGACGCTAATGGCGCAGAACATGGGCTTATTGTTGATACTGAAGACTTAGGCTTTTCCCAAAATTGGAGCAATATTACCAACTCTTCTGTAGGCGTTAATGCTCAAAGCACTTGGAACGGTCTGCAAAACAGTAACGCTATCATCGCTCAAAGCGGACATTTTACCAGCGCAGCAGCGCAGTGCCTCAATTCCACGAGAGGAGGCCAAACGGATTGGTATCTGCCTTCTGCGGATGAATTATCCTTGCTCTGGCACAATCGCTTCATTATCAATAAAAATTTGCAATCCGTTAGCAATTCAGACTTTTTAAGCAACTACGACTACTGGAGTAGTACAGAATCTAATATTACCTCCTCTGGCTCAGGTTTCAGTGTGTATGTCTTAAAATTCGACGAAGGTAGCCTCGAACCCAGCGTTAAAAACAATATATCTACCCCCTTGATACGCGCCATACGGGCTTTCTAATTTTTTTGGGCGCGCCCGCCCTCCCCGCCGCTACGCGGCTTAAAAGGTCGGGCGGTCGGGCTATGCAGGGCAGCCCTGTGCTGCCCCAAAGGGCAGACATATGGTTCTGCCCCTACTAACGCAAAATACGGCACGCGCCGCGCCAAAGGGGCGCGGCGCGTTTTTTAATTATGTTTTTTCGAGCTGTATCCACTGCAAATTCGGCTCGCGCTTAAACCAAGTTTCTTGCCGCTTCGCATAGCGGCGAGTATTTTGTTTGATGAGTTCTTTGGCGGTATTGAAATCGTGCTTTCCCTCTATCGCCTCAAATATCTCTGTACAGCCTACGGTCTGTAGGGCGGGCAGATGCCGCAAAGGGTAAAGCGGGGCGACTTCTTCGACCAAACCCGCCACCCACATCGCCTCCACCCGCCGATTGATGCGCTCGTATAAGGCGCTGCGCTCCCATTGCAAACCGATTTTTTCGACCTCAAAAGGGCGGAGGGGCGGCGCATTTTCTGCCCGCTCTTTTTGCCGAAAATGGCTGTAGGGCATACCCGTTTGGTAGAAAGTTTCTAAAGCGCGCATAAGCCGAACGGGGTTTTGTCTATCGACTTGGGCATAATACAGAGGGTCGGCAATTTCTACGGCTTTTTGCAAGGCTGCCAATCCTTCTTCAGCGAAAAGATTTTGGGCTTTTTGTCGGTTTTCTGCCTCAATATCGGGCAATGCGTCGAGCGTACCCTCGCAAACGGCGCGATAAAATAAGCCGCTACCGCCCACCAAAATCGCCACTTCCTTCCGCTGAAAATAGTCCGCCAAAAAAGCCAAAACCTCCCGCTCATAGTCGCCCACCGTATAGCTGTCGTGGATAGACAAATTATCAATAAAATGATGCTTTGCGGCGGCTTGCTCCTCCCTTGTCGGTTTGGCAGTGCAAATGTTTAGTTCTCGGTAAAACTGCCGCGCATCGCAAGATATAATTTCCGCCTCGTACCTTTTGGCGAGTTGGATAGCGTAGGCGGTTTTTCCGCTTGCCGTAGCACCTGCGATAGCGATGAGCTTCATAGTTTTAAGTGAAAACGCAGTGATTTTTTTAATTTAAAAACTTTAATGTTTTATTGCGTGAGGGATAGAAGTGAAAGCGCCACAGGCGCTGCAACGAATAGCCCGACCCTGCGACCTTTAAGCGCCCTTAGGCGCGGGGAGCAGGGGCACGCCCCATTTAAGTGAAAAGTGAAAAGTGAACACGCAGTGAACGCGTAGCGGAAATGGTACTTTATGTATAAATACTTGATTGTCAATTACTTATAAGCGAAAATAAATAAAAAATGCGTGCTGAAAATTTGCAAGTTTAGCGAAAAAAATGCACTTTTCACTTTTCACTTTTCACTTTTCACTTTTCACTTTT
>CAYXSA010000123.1:0-11212 GCA_964467315.1 uncultured Saprospiraceae bacterium
CCCGCGCTTTGCGCGGGGGCACGCCCAAATTAAGTGAAAAGTGAAAATCGAATACGAAGTAAACGCGTAGCGAAAATGGTACTTGATGTATAAGTACTTGTTTATCAATTACCTATGACTAATAATAAGTGTAAAGTAAATGCTCAAAAATTTGCAAATTTTGCATAAAAAATGCACTTTTCACTTTTCACTTTTCACTTTTCACTTGCAGGGCGCGACGCGCAGGCTCATGGAGGGGTCGAAACTGACGAGGCTAAGGTCGCGGACATCGGGCAGACCTGTGGCGGGGTCGACAGGCGGGCTGCCGAGCAAGTAACTGTCGCCCTTGTCGTCGCGCATAAAAACCTCCATGCGTTTGTTGTCGGCTACGCCTTCAGACATAAAGGTATACTCGACGACCAAAAGGCTGCCCTTTTGCTCCAATTTTCCTGTAAAAGTGCCCGTATTTGCGTCCTTTTCGGCTATAGAAATATCCAATTTGCCTTTGATATGAGCGGCATCGGGCGCTTCCGTAATGCTTAAAAGCATCTTGCTGCCGTCGGCTGCCTCCCATTTGTAGCAATGTAGGGGCAACAGTGCGGGCGCGGCTTTAGGCTCTTTATTGGCTACCTTTTCGCCGCAGGCAGCCGCAAAAAGGAGGGCGACGAACAAAAAAATTTTCATATTTAGGCTTGAGCGGGCACGTGCAAAACCAATAGAGGCACTTCGCTTTCGTAAGCCATTTCTTTGGTGATGCTTAGATGGAAAAGGTTTTCAAACCAGCTGCGTTTGTCCGTTTGGTTGAGGACGCAAAGCAGGTCGACTTGGTTTTCTTTGACGAAATTTTTGATGCCTTGCTCAATATCGGCGGACTGTACATGATGGTTGACATACGTCATACCCAGCTGCTGAAAATACAGATGTACGCGCTCGCTCACCTCCGTATTGGCGGCATTTTCTTTGGAAATATGCAGCAGATGTACGCTCATTTGGAGCTTTTGCGCCAGCAGCACAGCGGGCGAAAGCAGGCTCATATCGCGCAGTTGGGCGGCATCTACGGCGAAGCATAATTTTGTGGACTTGCTGCCTGTAAATTCGTTGGGCACGGCGATAAGCGGGCGGCTGTTGTTTTTCAGCAATTCGACTGTAGTAGAGCCCAAGACCCAGCGGCGCAGACCGCTCGCGCCCTGCGTACCCATGACGATAGCGTCGGCACCTTGTTTATTGGCAGTTTCTAAGATAGCGTCGACGACATAGCCTTGTATGATGGAGGTCGTCAGCGTGATGGCAGCCGAAACCTGCGGTTTTAGCTCCTTAACGAGCTTATCCAATTCCTCCTGACGCTCGCGCATAACGATATCGTCGATAGACAAAAAATGCCCAGCACTGCCGCGTGTATGCACGGTGTGTACGATGTGCAAATCTGCTTCTACGGCATTGGCTACGTTGAGCGCATATGCTACCGCGCGGCGGGCATTATCGGAGAAATCGGTGGGAACGAGAATTTTTCTCATGGCTGTTGTTGGAGGGATATTTTAGAAATATGTATTTCAGCGGCAAAAGTAGCTTTTTTTCTGCAAAACGAAGCGACAAAAGCCCCTTTCGTTGTTGACAAAAATCAGGATAGCAGGAATGCGAATTTTTATATAGTTTCGTCCTCCGCTCGCCAAGCGGGCTGCACGACGCAGAGGCAAATAAGCTCATCGCTGCCCAGATTTTCGACAAATTGTAGGGCATTGGGCGGTACGTGCGCGATGCTATCGCGGCGCAAATCGGCGCTGTCTTCATCGACGTATAAGCGGCATTTGCCTTGTAGGACGTAGTAGGTTTCGCCGCTTTTTAGCCGATGCGGCTCCGATGCCTCCCCAACGGATAGGCGAAAATAGGCGATACTGTAGTTGATATCTACGCTATCGTTGGCAGGCTGCAGTATCTCGCGCAAGCGCGTACCGTCGCCCGCTATCATTTCGGGCACTTCTAAGGCGTGTCGGTGAAAAATCGGCATATTGAATATATATATTTTTAGCTTTCAACAATTAGAAAAAAATGCGCATTTCTATTAGTTTTTTGCTGCTTTCGGCGGCTATTTTATTTTCTACAGGCTGCAAAAAAGAGGAAAAAGGTAGTTTAGAAATCCGTTTCACGGGTCTGTACGGCAATTCCTCCTTCCAGCTATTTACGGATTATCCTACCCCTACGGGGGGCGATACTATTCAGTTTCAGACCCTCAATTTTTTGCTATCGGACATCAGACTCGTCGACAAAGATAACAAAGAAGTCAGCCTTTTCAGCGATGATGCCGCTTTCATAAATTTTGCCGCCCCCAACAGCCTCAGCCTAAGCCTTGAAGATGTACCGACGGGCGAATATAAAAGCATTCGCTTCGGTATCGGCGTACCCGCCGCGACCAACAATAAAACCCCTTCCCAATTTCCCGCGACCTCTCCACTCGGCGATGTTGGCAATTATTGGACGGCTTGGGACAGTTACATTTTCTCCCGCGTCGAAGGCATCTTAGATACCTCCCGCAGCAACAGCGGCACGCTGCCGTATTTGTATCATGGCGGAGCCAACGATATGTATCAGGAGCGCACTATAGAGCGCGAATTTTCGGTAGTCGGCGAGAACACCACTACCCTACTATTTACCCTCCAAGCCCGCGATATTTTTTACCCCAGCAGCGGCAGCGTCGATATCCGCGCTATCAACGTCAGCCATTCGGCGGCAGTCGGTACGCCACAATTCGATGTCGCTCTTAGCGTTATCCGCAACTTGGCGAATGCTATACAGTAAGCAGCCTTATACTTGGGTGGGGGCAGCGCCCCCCGCCCAAGTACCCAACAAATAGCGTTGGGGCAGCGCCCCCAACGCCGCGTTGCTCCGTACTGCTCCGTACCTAAATACCTATCTCAAGTACCGCCGACGCAGCAACTTAATAAAATCCTTTGCCAAGCTCGTCTTCAAGGGCGTAAGCCAACGAAAGGTCTGTATCAGCTCCCTTTCGATGTACTCCCGCGCATCGTCCAAATCTCTACATTCCGTATTAAAATGGTCTATAGCCTGCTTAAATCGGGTGCTATTGCCCCCAAACAACTCGTTGATATACAGGAATTTATCGTTCAAGCCCATCGATTTATGTAGGTCTTCCACCCGCGAATCGGCTAACTTTTGCGATAGCTCGCCCGTCGTCTTAAACGCAAATAAATCGTCGTACTCCGCATTGAATCGGGGCGGCGGCGGCGTATAAACTTCCTCGTCCTCGAAGTCTACAACCTCGAAAACGACTTCAGGCAAACGCGTAGCGCTATCATCGTTTTGCGTCGCTTTCAGGTCGCTATTCATTATCTGCAATTCATTCGCAGGGCTGCTGCTTGTGTGGTTTGTCGGTGTATCGAATACTTCTTCTGCTTCCACATATTCGACCTCTTCCGTTTCCGTATATTCCGCCTCTTGACTGTATTCCGCCTGTGCATCTTCTACTATTTCCACCACAAGCGGCGCTTCTACTTCTTCCTGTTTTTCGGGTTCTTGGGCAGGCGTATTTTCTTGCTGACTCGCCAATAAATCTGCTACCGTTTCCACGACCAATGCCGTTTCGGGCTCCTTTGCAGGCTCCACGATTTCGAGCGGTAAACTGCGCGCCTGTGCCTGCTGCTGCACCGCAGCAGCCTCTTGCTTTAGTTTCGTATTAGCTGCTGAGGAGGCGGCGCGCTTGCTTGGCTCTGCCCCTACGCGCAAGGTCGCATACAAGTCGCGTACATAATCCATCAACACATCTCTATCCAAATCCGACAATTCCTCCGCACTAAAGCGCTGCTTTAGATAGGCAAAAAACTCGTTAAGCTCCTCGAGCTGCTGGGCAAACTTGTCAAAATTCATCTACAAATAAGGCTATGCGGTTTCCGAAAAGATATAGCTATCAAACCGCAAATATACATAAAAATAATGGTAGCGCGTAGTAGTATCAAGTATCAAAGTATCAAGTATTTAGGCGCTTTGGTGCGAAAAAGAAAAAAAACGCCTGATACCTATGATACCTGATACCTACGATACCAAGCCCTAATTCACGCCCGTCATACGACCCAATTCGCGCTTCGAGCTATCGAAGGTCAGATTGTTGTTGATAATGCCATAATTGGCAGGGTCGGCGCAGAAGGGATACGCAAATTTTGCATATTCCAGCTTGGTGCTTTCGTGGGTGTATAGCGCGACAATCTGATTTATTTGCTGCGCCGTCATACAACGCCCGTTTTGCGTCGCTTGTTTGGCGGCAGCAAGTTTATCGTTCTCAAAAGTGCGGCTGGAGATAAGGTTAAACGCCGTGCTATACTGCTGCGAGGTCATCGGCACGCAGCGATAAACGCCATTGCTGGGGTTGTTCATCAGGTCGCGCAAAATGTCGCAACCGCTCATGGTCGTCAAGCCCAAAGCCGCAACCAAAATAAAAGATAGCATTTTCATCGTTTTCATAATTTTGTCCGTATTGCGTGTTTTCAATGATTTTTTTTGGGCGTGTCGGCGCTCCCCGCGCCTGAAGGCGCTTAAAGGTCGCGCCGTCGGGCTATTCGCTTCGCGTTCACTTCGTGGTCGGGGCGTTTCACCATCGCCCCTATTGGGGCGAATGTTGATTCGCCCCTATTGGGGCGAATGTTGATTCGCCCCTACTATCCCTCACGCAATGCAAGCAGGGTGCCAAGTCCGAACATTTTTTGGACAAAGAAAGCAGCCGTTTTTATTGATTTCAAGAAATTTCAATCTATATAAAAAGCTGCTAATCATTTATTTATACCGAACATTCCAAGCTCGTATAAAAATGCTTTTTGCTACAGTAAATAATTTTTTCTTGCCTTATTGGGCGGCGAAAATAGTATTTTTAGCCGTTATTTACAGATGAAGTTTTTTTTAGGGTTGGGAAAAATTGCGTGAGGGATAGTAAGGGCAGACCCATGTGTCTGCCCTTTGGGGCAGCACGGGGCTGCCCTGAATAGCCCGACCGCGCCCCCCTTTTTGCCCCGCGCCTTTAGGCGCGGGGTGCCTGCGCGAGCCGTAGCCTTAGGCTACGGCTTTTCAGCGCAGGCAGGGGCGGGGACACGCCCAAAAAAAGTGAAAAGTGAAAAGTGAAAAGTTATAATTTTATATATACTTGATTGTCAATGATTTATGCGCAACATTCGTCATTCGTCATTCGTCATTCGTAACTCCTAACTATGAAACCATATATACTTTTTTTTATTTTGTTGTTTGCATTTTTGCCTTTTGTCGCTTACGCGCAAAGCGCCACAATCGCCCCAGCTGTGCAGGGCGCTATGTCAAGGGCAGCAGAGGGCGAGCGTATTGAGTGTATACTGTTGCTGCGCGAGCAAGCCGACTTGTCGGCAGCGGCAGCCTTAGGCACGAAAGCCGAAAAAGGCAATTATGTCTTTGAGCGCTTGCAGTCTGTAGCCCTGCGCACTCAAGCCGATTTGCTGCTCTCGCTCGACGCTTTGGAGGAGCCTCAGCAACAAGAGCGGCAGCCCTTTTATGTGGTGAATGCCGTTTATGCCCGCCTGCGGGCTGCCGATATTTTGTATTTGCAGCAAACGCGCTTAGACCTTGCGCGCATTTTGCCCTGTTTGCCCATTCAGGCGCATTTTCCAGATGCACGACACACTACCACTGCTGCCATTCGCAATCTCGATACGCTCACTTGGGGCATTGACCGCATACAGGCTCAAGCCCTTTGGTCTTTGGGCGTAGCGGGTGCGGGCGTAGTGATTGGGGGGCAAGATACGGGTTACGACTGGCTGCACCCCGCCATCAGCGACCAATATAGAGGCAAGCAAGCAGGCGGCGTAGACCATAATTATCATTGGCACGATGCCATACACGGGCGGCACGCCCTCAACGAAGACAGCCTAAACCCCTGCGGGTTCAACGCCCAGCAGCCCTGCGACGATGGCAGTCATGGCACGCATACGATGGGCACCATGCTCGGCAAAAAAGACCCCACCAACAAACACATTGGCGTAGCACCCGCCGCCACTTGGATAGGCTGCCGCAATATGGAACGCGGCTGGGGCACGCCCCAAACGTATACGGAGTGTTTCGAGTGGTTTTTAGCGCCGACCAATCTACAAAATGCCAATCCCCGCCCCGAACTCGCCCCGCATGTCATCAATAATTCATGGGGTTGCCCCGCAATAGAGGGCTGCGATACGGACAATTTTGAGTTGATGCGCATGGCGGTCGCCAATTTGCGGGCGGCGGGGGTGGTAGTAGTCGTATCTGCGGGCAACGATGGTCCCGACTGCGCCACTATCGCCAACCCTGCCGCCATTTACGGCGAATCCTTCACCGTAGGGGCTACCGATGCGGCGGATACGGTCATATTTTTTAGCTCGCGTGGGGTCGTAGAAGCAGATGGCAGCCTACGCATAAAACCAAATATCGTAGCCCCTGGCGTGAATGTACTTTCTTGCACCCCCAACGGCGGCTACAGCAGCAGCAGCGGCACGAGCATGGCAGGGCCGCATGTAGCGGGCTTGGTAGCCTTGCTCATCAGCGCAGAGCCTACATTGGCAGGAAACGTAGACCGCATCGAAGAGCTGATAGAAAAAACGGCTGTGCCCCTAATATCGACGCAGATTTGCGGAAGTATCTCGCCCCTTGCCCTGCCCAACCCCATTAGCGGATATGGGCGCGTAGATGCGATGCGGGCGCTCACAGTTTTGCGCCCCGATTTGGTGTTGGAATCGCCCGAAAGCGTAGAAAATTTGCGACTTTTCCCCAATCCTGCCCGCAATACGACCCGACTCGTTTTGCCCTTCGATGCCGATGAGCAGACAATTATACAGATTTTCAACCCCTTGGGGCAGCTCATGCAGCAGGTACAGCCTGCGCCCTTTTCGCGCATTATAGACCTCGAACTTGGCAAGCTGCCGCAGGGCGCATACTATCTATCCGTACAGCGCACGGGCGAGAAAAAGCCTTATAGTCGCCTGTTTTTGAAGCGGGAAGGATAATGACGAGTTACGAGTTACTACAATGTTAATTAAGTGTTTGATAATTTTGGCGTGCCCACCCTCCCCGCCGCTACGCGGCTTAAAAGGTCGGGCGGTCGGGCTATCCGCTACATCACCTTCGCTACGCTCGGTGGTTTCGCTGCTATCCCTCACGCAATAAACATTAAAGCATTTAATTAACAATGTAGTTACGAGTTACGAGTTACGAATGTTGCGCCTAAGACATTTTCAAAACAGTATAAAATTAAAATTCGTAGTTTTGTGGCGGAATACACCAATCGCGCAATGTTTTCCTTATGCACGATTTGTAACTCGTAACTCGTAACTCAAAAATATGGCGCTCGTAAAATTTATGCTTGCGCTCCTGCTAACGCTGGGGCTGATTTATGTTTTTAATAAAACTTGGATAGTAGAAAAAGACGGCAAGCAGAGCCAAACGCCGCGTTTTGGGGCGTTTTTATCTCCTTCGACGGGTTTTTGGCAGAATGCGGAGGGTAAAATGCCCGATTTGCCCGCAGCAGTAGCGGCTCGCTCGCTCTCTGCGCCCGTGAAAATTTTGTACGATGAGCGTTTTGTGCCGCACATTTTCGCCGCCAATACCAAAGACGCGTATTTTGCGCAGGGCTATGCGACGGCGGCGCTGCGGCTTTGGCAGATGGAGTTTCAGACGCACGCGGCAGCGGGCAGATTGTCGGAGCTTATCGGGCACACGACCCCGCAGGTCATAGATTTGGATTTGCAGACGCGGCGCTCTGGTCTGCCGCGCGCAGCAGCCAAATCGGTGGAAGAATGGAAAAAAGATACGGCGATGTTCGCCCTTTTGCAAAGCTATAGCGACGGCGTAAATGCCTACATCGCTTCTTTATCGCCTGCGGAGTATCCGCTGGAGTATAAATTATTGGACTATGCCCCCGAAAGCTGGTCGCCCTATAAGTCCTCGCTTTTGCTAAAATTCATGGCGCGCGACCTGACGGGCAGGGACGAGGATTTTCATACGACAAATGCCTATTTTTTGCTGGGTTCGGCGCTCTACGGCAAATTGTACCCCGAATTTTTTCCCGAACAGTCGCCGATTGTGGGCGATTCTGCTTGGTCTTTCACGCCAACAATGCCAAGCCTTATGCTGCGCCGCGATACGGTGCGCCCTGCATCGGCGCTCAATTTGCGCACAGACAGCGCCGCTATCGGCAGCCTGCGCGAGCCGCTACAAGCGCCTTTTGAGCAGCCCGATAGGGGCTTAGGCAGCAATAATTGGGCGGTATCCGCCGCCAAAACCGCAGGCGGAAAGCCGATTTTGTGCAATGACCCGCACCTGCGCTTGAGCCTGCCTTCTATCTGGTTTGAAATACAGATACATACACCCGAATTTAACGTATATGGCGCTTCTCTGCCTGGTTCGCCTGGAGTTATTTCGGGGTTCAACGAACACATAGCTTGGGGCGTAACCAATGTTTCGCACGATGTGCGCGATTGGTACCTGATACAGTGGAAAGATGCCACCAAACAGGAGTATCTATTGGATAGTGCTTACCGAAAAGCCGAACATTTTGTGGATACTATCCGCATTCGCGGGGGGGCAATACGCTTGGATACGCTCATTTATACCCATTGGGGGCCTGTGGCGCAGTCGCAAAACGGTATGGACTTCGCCCTGCGCTGGACAGCCCATCTGCCCACCCTCGAACCACTGACATTTTTAGGGCTAAATAAGGCGAAAAACTACGCCGATTACCGCGCCGCCATACAGCATTTCGCTTGCCCCGCCCAAAATATCGTCTTCGCCTCCAAATCAGGCGATATCGCCATCACCGTACAGGGCAAATTGCCCCTGCGCCGCACCTATGAAGGCAAGTTGATACAAGACGGCACAACTACAAAGCAGGCTTGGACGGAGTTTATACCCCAAGAGCATCTGCCCCATGAACACAATCCCGCCAAAGGTTTTGTAGGTTCTGCCAATCAGCATAGCACCAATGCTACCTATCCGTACTACTATTTTGGCTATTTTGAGGAGCATCGCGGGCGGTATATGAACCAAAGACTCGCAGAAATGAAGGCTATTAAGGTGGAAGATATGATGCGCCTACAAACAGACAATTTTAGCATACGCGCCAGAGATTTTCAGCTGCTTTTTTTGCGCTTTTTGCGTCGTGGAGAGCTGAATAAAGACCAGCTGGAGCTATTGGCGCGCTTGGAAAAATGGAATTTTCAGTACAATCAGGCGGAGATAGCGCCCGTCATCTTCGAGTGCTGGTTCAAGCACATCTATAGCGAGCTTTACGATGAGGTTGCGGAGGCAAATAAAGCCCATTCCCTCACCGATAAAACGAAAATATACTACCCCGAAGAATGGCATTTGCTGCAAATACTCAAGCGCGATACGCTTAGCCCCATCATCGACCAAAAACGCACGCCCGAACGCGTAGAAAACTTGGGCGACATCATCACTTTTGCCTTCAAAGGGGCAGCCGCCGAGTTGGGCAATATCGACACCATACCCAATTGGCGCAATAAAAAATCGACCAATGTACAGCACTTAGCGCGCATCGCCCCTTTCAGCTTTATGAACATCGATGCGGGTGGCGACGGCTCTGCGCTCAACGCTATGACCCCCACCAATGGCCCCTCTTGGCGTATGGTGGTCGAACTGGGCGGCAAAGCCTACGGTATCTACCCTGGCGGACAGTCGGGCAATGTGGGCAGCACTTTTTACGCGAGCATGCTCGAAAAATGGACTCAAGGCGAGTACTACGAACTGCTATTTTTGCCCAAAGCCGATGCCGCCACTGCCGATAAAATCCTATTTCAGCAGGAATTGGGCGGATAAATCAGCGGCTTGGTCATTTTTTCGTATAAAACACATCACAACAACGCGTTTTTTGTAGGGGCGAATAACTATTCGCCCACACAAGGCACAATAATAAAATTAAATTGCCTCCCCCTAACGCAAGCTGCCCGCGCCCCTTTTGGGCGCGGGCGCAAGCGATAACCCCCTATTTCACCTCCATCGGTATCTCCAAAACGACAAACTCCGTATCGTCTGTGAGGGCTTTGATGGGAATAGTCGGCATTTCCCAGATGCCGATAGCATCGCGCTTTTCGAGGGTCTGCGTGCCGACTTGCAGGCTGCCAGAGATGAGGAACAGATAAACGCCGTTCTTTACGGGCGTGTTGAGCGCATAAGGCAAGGATTTGCCGCTGTCGAGCCTTGCGAGCGAGATGTATGCGTCTTGGTTAATCCACATAGCGCCCTCGTGTTTGGGAGAAACGACAGTCTGATACTTATTCCGCCGCCCCTCGATGCCGAAATTCTTTTGGTCGTAGCGTGGGGCTATGTTCTTTTTGTCGGGGAAAATCCAAATTTGCAAAAGGGTTGTCCAAGAGTCGAGCGGATTCCATTCGGAGTGGCGCACGCCCGTACCTGCGGACATAATTTGCACGTCGCCCTGCTGTACGACTGCCGTATTGCCCATGCTATCTTTATGCTCCAGATTGCCCGTGAGCGGAATGGTGATAATTTCCATATTGTCGTGCGGGTGCATACCAAAGCCTCTTCCGCCTGCGATTTCGTCGTCGTTGAGTACGCGCAGCGCGCCAAAATGCACGCGTTCGGGGTGGTAATAGTTCGCAAAGCTAAAAGTATGTCGGGCGCGCAACCAGCCATGGTCTGCGAATCCGCGTGTGTCGGCTTTATGCAGCACGAAGCTGCCCATGATTTGTTCCATAGTTCCTTCTTGGTTGTCTGTATGGGGGAGGTGTTCAAAACCGACTTGCTCAAAACCCGTCGGTGTGGGTGTTATGCTGCCATCGCCGCCGAGCGCGGCGGGCGCATTATTATTGTTTTCTGCGCCAGCTAAGAGCGCGGAAGGTACGGTCGTAGCTACTCCCAATCCGAGTAGCGCGCGGCGTAAAAAGTCTTTGCGTTTCATAATGGATTGCTATAATTTGGTTATTTATTTGTATATACAAGTATTTAGGCAAAAAGGTTGCATTTTGGTCTATCTTTTTTTATTTTTTTGGGCGTGCCCCTGCTCCCCGCGCCGCTAAAGCGGCGCTTAAAGGTCGCAGGGTCGGGCTATTCAGGGCAGCCACAAGGGCTGCCCCTACTATCCCTCACGCGCAGCGCCCGCAAAGCGGGCGCTAAATACAGCCCTTGCATGCAAGGGCTCTACATATGCACATAAAAAATTTCACTTTTCACTTTTCACTTTTCACTTTTCACTTTTCACTTT
>CAYXSA010000124.1:0-11100 GCA_964467315.1 uncultured Saprospiraceae bacterium
AAGTGAAAAGTGAAAAGTGAAAAGTGAAAAGTGAAAAGTGAAAAGTGATTTTTTATGTGCATATGTAGAGCCCTTGTATGCAAGGGCTGTACTGAAAGGCGATTTTTTTATGCGCATAAATAGCGCCCGCAAGGCGGGCGCGCGTGAGGGATAGGAGCGGAACCACGCCGAGCGCAGCGAAGGCGTGATGCAGCGGATAGCCCGACCCCGCGCATAGCTCCCCCCTTTTAAGGGGGGAAGACCGCGTAGCGGGCGGGGGGGTACGCGGGGGCACGCCCCAAAAAAAAGCCCCAAAAAACCGAATGGCTTTTTGGGGAGCGTGTATAGGACTTTGCGCTGGGAGCGGAAAAATTAGCGTTTGAGCGTGAAGAAGGTAGATTTGCCGTCTTGGCTAAATTCTACTACGAAGCTTTCTTCATCGGGGGTAGTGATTTTGATTTTCGCTACGCCGTCTTCTTCAGTCAAATCCCATTCGCGTTTGATGGTGAATTCGAGTGAGTTGATTTCGCCGAAAACGAGCTGTTGGAATTGTTTGTTGAACTTGCTACCTGCGGATTTGGAAGAAAGTACGAAGGTTTCGTTATCGTATTTTCTGTCTGGAATCGTGAAGGCGAAGTAGCTGTTTTCGCCTGCGATAATCATCGAGAATTTGTTTTTGCCCGAAGCGAGCGCAAACTCATAACCGAAGATAGTGTTGACATCAACGCCGTCGTAAGCTGTGGTAAGAATAACGCCTTCTTCGGGGGAGATGGTCAGCGAATAGGGCTTATTGTCTTTGTCGACCAATTTGAGTTGGTATTTGCCTGCGCCCAATTCGTTGCAGCTTTTGGTGCGGAATTTTTGGTACTCAGTATCCAAAAAGCCTTGATAATAGACGGAGGCTTCGCAGGGAGAGTAGCCGTCTTCGGTGTAAGAGATTTTCAGGTACTCATCGCCCAAGAGACCTTTTGCGAGGTAAGTGGTAGAGAGTTGCGCCTGAACGAAGCTGGCGGCAGAGAAAAAGCAGAGTGCGAAGAGGAAAATTTGGGTAATTTTCATGGACGTTTTGAAAAAATGGGATTGTGAGGTATGAGGAGATAGAAAAAGCGAAATTATGTTATTGCTTACTTATTAAAATCGTGCCAAACTGTTAAAAATAGTTACGAGTTACGAGTTACGAATTACGAATTACGAATTACGAATTACGAATGTTGTACTTAAAGCTCTGATATTGGGCAGCGCTTGTACTGCAGGCTGCGCTACGTTTTAGAAAGTGCCCCTGTCGGGGCTATTTGGCATAAGCAAGAATTCGTAATTCGTAATTCGTAATTCACTGGCGTATCCAGCTTTGGACTTCGCCCTGTAGGTGTACTCCTTCTTCGAGGTTTCTGCGCAGGGAGGTGTTGATTTCCCAGCCTGTGGCGCGAATGGAGACGGTAAATTGTCCTGCGTAATACTTCCCATCGCTTCCTAAGTCTTCGTATGCGAAGACGCTATCGCGTATGGGGCTGATATTTCGCCATTTTCGGCATTCGTCGGGGAAGTTGTTGCTGCCTGTACCTGCGAGGACATCGGCGAAATTGGTATCTAAGCGCACCTGTAGACCTGTATACTGTATGTTGTTATCGGGTCGGCGTATCCAAATGCCTTCAATTTCGTCGAGTGTGAGGTTTATTTTGTTTTTGCGGCAGCCGCTGCCTGCTGTCAGCATCGCAAGGACGAAGAGCAGGCAGGCGGCAGCGCGGCTAATGCGGTAGAAAGGTGCTTTATTCCGTTTCACCTGCATACATGGCATCGATTTCTTTTTGGTAATTGGCGAGGACTACGCGGCGTTTGAGCTTCATGGTAGGCGTTAGTTCGCCGCTTTCTATGCCCCAAGTGTCTTTGACGATGGAGAATTTTTTGATTTGCTCCACCTTACCAAAATCGGGGTTGATTTCGGCTATACATTCGCTGATAGTGGCGATGATTTTCGGGTTTTTGCTGGCTGCCTCCATTGTTGTAAAGGTTTCGCCATGCTCGGCGTACCAAAGGGTGGTGGCTTCGACGGAAAGGGAGACGAGTGCGGAGACGAATTTTTGATTATCGCCCACTACCATTGCCTGCTCAATGAGGCTGTGTTCTTTTAGTCTATTTTCGAGTGGGGTAGGGGCGACGTATTTGCCGCCAGAGGTCTTGAGTAGTTCTTTTTTGCGGTCGGTTATCTGCAAAAATTCGATGCCTTTTTTGTTTTTGACGAGTTTGCCGATGTCGCCCGTCTTAAACCAGCCGTCTGCGCTGAATACTTCGGCTGTTTTTTCTTCTTGTTTGAAGTATCCTTGCATGACGTTGCCGCCTTTAACCAAGATTTCGCCTTCGCCTTCCGCATAAGTGCCGTCGGTAGCGTCGATTTTCACCTGCACGCTGGGCAGAATGGGACCGATAGTGCCTAAGAGGGCGGAGTAGGGCTCAAATTTGCCGATGGCGATGCCAGGCGAGGTCTCTGTAAGACCATAACCCTCGCGTATGGGGATGCCGATAGCGGAGAAAAACTGCGCCATTTTGCGCGGGCAAGCCGCTGCGCCTGTTACGATGCCGCGCATACGCCCGCCTAAGCGCGCACGGATTTTGGAAAACACCAATTTGTCGGCGATTTTCCATTTTAGATTGTCGAAAAAGCCTAATTCTTGGTCAAATTCGTAGTTTTCTGTCAAGCCCGTTGCCCAAAAGAAGATTTTTTTCTTCAAGCTCGATTCCTGCTTGGCTTTATTGAAGATTTTTTCGTAAACCTTCTCCAACAAGCGCGGCACTGTCGTAAAGAAATGCGGACGAAACTCCTGCAAACTATCCCCTAAGGTATCAATGCTCGGCGGATAGATGATATTGATGCCTTTCGACATATAGGCATAAGTTACGGTGCGCTCGAAAATGTGGCAAAGCGGCAAAAAGCTAAGCCCAATTTCACCCGCCGCGATAGGCAGCAGTTGGTATACGTCGCGTAAATTTGTCAGGATATTGTCATGCGTGAGGACTACGCCTTTAGGGTTGCCTGTGGTGCCTGAGGTATAGATTATTGTTGCTATATCGCTGCCTGTGATGCTTTCTTTTATCGCTTCCACTTGGCTAAGGTCGCCCGTATGAAAGATAGTTTCCCAAAAATTGACCGCCTCGCCTCTCGCATCTTTTTCCTCTCCTTTGAGCTTGTCGAAGGTAAAGATGCTGCGCAAATTCGGCAAATCCGCCTGCGCCGTGCGTACCTTTTGCAGCAGGTCGCCATGCCCGACAAAGCAGTATTTTACCTCCGCTTCCGTAAAAATATAGGTATAATCTTTCGCGCTAATTGTCGGATAAACAGGCACATTTATCACCCCGATTTGCTGCATACCCAAATCCATAATGTTCCATTCGGGGCGATTATTGTAGGAGATGAGCGCAACTTTATCGCCTTTTTTCAAGCCGATAGCCAGCAAGCCTAAGCTTACTTTATTGATGAGTTCTACGATATCATCGCTGCTGTAGGAATAAAAATGCCCGTCTACGTGCTTGGCAGCGAATGCCTGTTTTTGGGGATATTTTTTTTGTTGGAAATACGGCAGCTCAAATAGACGCTGCAAGTTGGCGAGGTTGTTCATGCTATGCAAGTGGGGGATTTTTAAACTAAACTACGGGTAAAAGTATATAAAAAGTCCCGTATTCCCCTTAAATCTCTCGCATTTAATTTTTTGGGCGTGCCCGCCGCGTATCTACCGCGCCAAAGGGGCGCGGTAGGGGGCGAATATTGATTCGCCCCTACATACGCGGCGGTCGGGCTATTCAGGGCGCATCATCATCGCCCCCATTGGGGCGAATGTTGATGCGCCCCTACTATCCCTCACGCTTTTGCGCCTATCGGCGCAATAAGGCAAAATAAAATTATTTGTCGCTTTCGTTGAGGATTTTCAGAATATCGGGGCATTTTTTCGCCATGATTTTTTCTGTCTCGTCGCCGAAATAGGTTTTGTCGCTCGCGGGGATACCGTCGGAGAGTTTCGTGAGCTCCTCGATGCAAACCTGCGCCTTTTTCAACTCGGCTTCTACTTTGGCGATGTCGCCTTCGGTAGCCGCAGAGGGGTCGCCCTCAAATTTTTTCATTATCGTGTTCAGCTCTTTCAAAGAGGTGCAACCGCACATCACTTTAGCTGCCTTTTTTACTGCTTTTTTGGTGGATTTCTGTACCTTTTGCTGCGCAGAGCAGTCTTGCGCGCTAATCATGAAAAGGCAGCCGACGAGGGCAAACAGAGCGAGAATTTTGGTCATTGGGAGTTATGAGTTACGAATTACGAGTTACGATTGTGTAGCAAGCGTAGCGGCATTCGTGTTAAAAAAAGATTTTTATGGAAATAAACTATTTATTGTGGCAATAGCGCCAGCGCGCGCCCGCCCTTTGCGGGCGCAGCAAGTTGCGTGAGGGATAGTAGGGGCGAATCAACATTCGCCCCAAAAGGGCGATGTGGATACGCCCCGAATAGCCCGACGGCGCGACCTTTTTAGGAGCGCCGACACGCCCAAATTAATGACGAATGACGAATGATAGATGTGTTTTTGTGTATATACTTGATTATCAGAGGCTTATGCGCAAAATTTGTCATTCGTCATTCGTCATTCGCAACTATCCGTCGTAGCCGAAGGAGCGCAGCATTTGTTCGTCGTCGCGCCAGTCGTCGCGGATTTTTACGATGAGTTCGATGAAGACCTTGCGCCCCAAAAACTCCTCTATCGAGATGCGCGAAGCGATGCCTAAGGCTTTGATGGCTTTGCCGCCCTTGCCGATAATTATCTGCTTTTGGGTGGCGCGGCTCACGAAAATATAGGCGTAAATCCGCGATAGATTGTTCTCCAAATCGTCTTTGAAGGTGTGTACATGCACCTCGCAAGAGTAGGGCACTTCTTGGTGGTAGAGCTCGAGGATTTTTTCGCGCACGATTTCGGCGACAAAAAAGCGTTCGTTTCTATCCGTGAGCTGGTCGGCGGGGTAATAGGCGGGGTGGCGCGGCATCTGCTCCACGACGGCAGCCAAAAGCTCCTGTACGCCGCGTTTTTCCAAAGCCGAGACCTCGAAAACCTGCGTAAAAGCAAACAATTTTAGCCACTGCGCTTTTAAGCCTTCGAGCTGCGCTTCTGTAAGTTTGTCGATTTTATTGATGACCAAAAACAGGGGCACTGTGCCCTGTAATTGTTGCAGCTTTTTTAGCAAAGTGTCGCTATATTGCAGCATAAACGGCTCCGTACCATCGACAACGAGCATTTGCAGGTCGCCGTCCTCAAAGGTCGAACTTACAAAATCGTTCATGCGCTCCTGCATCTTGTAATGCGGCTGCTCGATAAAGCCTGGAGTATCAGAAAAAACCAACTGATAATCCTCCGTGCTCACGATGCCCAAAATGCGGTGCCGCGTCGTCTGCGGCTTGTTGGTAACAATCGACATACGCTCGCCCGTGAGTGCATTCAAAAGCGTAGATTTGCCCACATTCGGCTGACCGATAATGCCTACAAATCCCGCCCGATGCGTACCCGTATAGGCTTCCGATGCCTCGGATTCGTCTATCTCCTCCTCTTCTATCTCCTCGATAGCTTCTGAGTCTACAAATTCACCTTCTTCAGGGTCTATTTCTGAAAATTCCATAGTTTTGCGGATAAAAATAAGCCCCAAAAATACGCTTTTTTCCTCGACGGCGCTTTTTTTTTATCGACTTTATCGCATAATTTATAGTTTTTTATTTGTATATACAAATATCTTGGCATACCTTTGTGGCAAAAACCAACACGATGCGATTAGAAGAAGAAATAAAGTCCACAAAATTCGAGAGCGAAACACATAAAGCGCACATAAATATCCTGTTTACGGCGGCTTGGCTGCGGGCTCGGGTGCAACCTATACTGAAGCGCGCTGGGCTCACGCATGAGCAATTCAACGTTCTTCGCATCTTGCGCGGGCAGTTGCCCAATGCTATATGTATGATGGATATCGCCTCGCGTATGCTCGAGCGCAATTCCAACGTAACCCGCATCGTCGAAAAACTCCTCACCAAAGGCTTTTGCAACCGACTAAAGTCGGAACACGACAAAAGAGAGGTGCGCATTCTTATCACGCAGGCGGGCACGGATTTATTGAGTCGCATTGACGCAGATTTTAAGCAAGAGAACATACACATAGGGCAGTTGAGTGTAGCAGAGGCGCAGATTCTCAACGGATTTTTGGATAAGTTGCGAGAGGAGCAGTAGCGGGTTGCTTGTGTGCAGCTTTTTTATCGTATCTTGGGCATAAATACCCACCCATAGAATACCCATGATACGATTTTTATTAGCGCTGTGTTTGCTATTTCTTGCGCCGACGGCGCAAATGCCCCTCTTTGCCAATTTTTCGCCTGCGGAGTCTGCGCAAAGCGCCACTACCGCCGCCCCCATCGAGCCGATAAAGCCCAAAAAGGCAAAGAAGGCGAAAAAAAGGCGTTTCATCGAGCCTTCTATGGGGCGTTTTTGGCTGCTCTTGATGATTTTGACGGTATCTTTTGGCGTGCTTGCCCTGCCTTTTGCGGTGCAGATGCTGTTGGTCTGGATGATTGTGGCAGCGTTTTTAGCAACCGTATCTTTGTTTTTGTGGCTCTTTGTGCTGGTAGAGATAAACTATCTCCAACATGGTGATTATTTTTTATTTACTATGGAGGTCTTGGAAGTTTACCTTACCTATCTTTCTTTTTTTATCCTGCTCTTTGTTTGGTCTTGGTGGGTTTGGGTTTTGCTGGGTTTCGGAGTTTTATTTTTGGTATTTTTGTACTTTCGTATCACGGACGCTTATAGATTAGCGGACGAGTATTGATTTTCTTTGCAAACTACTGCCTTCATCTCGTAATTCGTAACTCGCTATGCGCCTATTTCTACTGATTTCGCTCTTGTTTTTCGCGCTGCCTGCGCCCATTGCGGTTGCCAATTTTGCGCCTGCCGAGCAGATAGAGTGGAGCGCCGCCGCCCTTGCCCCCATCGAGCCTATAAAGCCCAAAAAAGCGAAAGAAAAACGCTTCAAAAGTCCGCGCACAAAGGGCAAAGCGGGTAAATTAAACATCGGCGTACTCGAATTTTTTGCCGTGCTTGTCCTACTTTTCGGCTTGATTGCACTGCCTTTGGGCGCGGGGCTTGCCCTGTCTTGGCTCTGGATAACGGGCATTTCTATTTTGGGGGCTGGTTTGCTTTTTTTGCTCACTTTACTGCTTCTCATCTCTACCTCCAAAAACAGCGGCGGACACGGCGCGGGCATGGCGATAGCCATTTTTATGATAATTTTGGGTGTGTACTTGCTCATTTTATTGGTCGATGTCCTCGTCTTAGCTATCGTTATGCAGTGGTGGATATTGGCGATTGTACTCGGTAGCCTGCTCCTGCTCACGCTCTTACTTTTTATCTTTACCCGCTAATTTTGGGCGTTTTTTTGGGCGTGCCCGCCGCGCAAAAAGGCGCGGCGGTCGGGCTATTCGGGGCGCAAATGTAGGGACAAGGCATGCCTTGTCCCTACAGCGCCCCTACTATCCCTCACGCGCTTGCCCGCACCCAAAGGGGGCGCGGGCGCAGAGCGCCGACACGCCAAAAAAAGTGAAAAGTGAACACGAAGTGAACGCGTAGCGAAAAGTGAAAAGTGAAAAGGCTGCTTTTTAATCGGGGCTATTAAATAAAAAGCGCAGCGCACCTTTGTGCGCTGCGTGCCGTATTCTGCGTGAGGGATAGTAGGGGCGGCTGCTTCGCAGTCGCCCTGTATAGCCCGACCGCTGCGCCTTTTTAGCGCAGCGGGCACGCCCAAAAAAAGTAAAAAGTGAACACGAAGTGAACGCGTAGCGAAAAGTGAATACGAAGTAAACGCGTAGCGAAAACCCAGCGAAGGACACATCGTACTTGCTACCACTGCCGCCTCAAGGCGGCATAGTACCTATGGACGGAAAGCACAACTTATACACAAAGCACTTCTAATACACAATACAGACGTTTTTGGGTTCGGTAAAAAAGCGCAGGGCTTCCCAGCCGCCTTCTCTGCCCATGCCCGACTGTTTTACGCCGCCGAAGGGCGTGCGCAGGTCGCGCAGTAGCCAGCAATTGACCCAAAGAATGCCCGTTTGCAGGTGCTGCGCAAAGAAATTAACGCGGTCGAGGCGATTTGTCCAGAGCGTAGCCGACAAGCCATAAGGCGTGCAGTTGGCGATTTGTAAGGCTTCTTCTTTCGTATCAAAAGGGGCTATCGTAACGACGGGACCGAAAATCTCTTCCTGATTGGTGCGGCAACCCGCCTCCAACCCTTCGATGATGGTGGGCGCTACAAAATAACCGTCTTGGCAGCGCCCCGATACCTCTACCCGCGTGCCACCCGTGAGGATAGTACCGCCCTCGTCTTGGGCGAGTTGGATATAAGACAAAATTTTATCCTGATGTGCGGCGGAAACTACCGCGCCGATTTTCGTTTCGCTGTGCAGCGGGTCGCCCACGCGTAAGGCAGCGGCGCGGCGGCTAAAATCTTCCCGAAAACGCTCATACAAAGGGCGTTCTACCAAGATGCGCGAGCCGCAAAGGCAGATTTGCCCCTGATTGGCGAAGGAGGAGCGCAAGGTCGTATCCAGCATCTTGGCATAGTCGCAGTCGGCGAAAATGATGTTGGGATTTTTTCCACCCAGCTCCAGCGATAATTTTTTGAAGAGCGGCGCAGCGGCGCGGGCTATCGTGGCTCCTGTCTGTGTACCACCCGTGAAAGAGATGGCTTTTATTTTTTCCTGCGTGCAAAGGGCTGCGCCTGTTTTCGCGCCGCTGCCGTGTACGATATTGAGCACTCCAGCGGGCAAACCCGCTTCCATACAGGCTTTGGAGAGCAAAAAAGCCGTCATCGGGGTAACTTCCGAAGGCTTGGCTACGACGCAGTTGCCCGCAGCCAGCGCAGGGGCGATTTTCCAAGTGAAGAGGTACAGCGGCAGATTCCAAGGCGAGATGCAAGCCACCACACCCAAAGGCTCGCGCAGGGTGTAGTTGATGCCTTCCGCGCCCATCGGATGCGCTTCGCTGCTGCTATGCAAGATGGCGGTAGCGAAAAACTGAAAATTTTGAGCCGCACGCGGTATGTCCATCTGGCGCGCCAATGTTAGCGGCTTACCGTTGTCTATGCTTTCGGCTTCGGCGAATGCCTCCAAATCTCGCTCTATGATGCTCGCTATCCGCAAAAGGACGGCGCTGCGTTGCTGTGCGGAGGCATTGCGCCAAGCGGGAAAAGCGCGCTGGGCGGCGTATACGGCTGCGTCTATATCGTCTTCGTCGCTATCGGGTATCTGCGCATACACTGCCCCCGTCGCAGGGTTGTAGTTGTCGATATACGCGCCCTGTATGGGCGGACGAAGCTCGCCGCCGATGTAGTTTTGTAGGTATTGCATAGCTTTAAACTTTCGCCTTCTTTTTCGCACTCGCCTTTGCTTGCCCCGACAGATGCCATTCTATCAGCTCCCGCACCAATTCGTTGAGCGGTTTGCCTTGCTCGCGGGCGAGCGTTTTCAGCTTTTCGAGCTTATCGTCGGGCAGCACAAAGGTAATGCGCCGCGCCTGTGTGCTGCGGTCTTCATCCTCCACTAAAGTGCGATTTAGAAGCTGGTCGATGCCCACGAGTGGACGCGTCGGGCTTGTCGCCGCGCTGTTTTTGGTGCTGCTGCGTTTGATGGCGGCGAGTTGGCTGCTGCCGAACTCCTCCGCGCTGCTGTCGTCGAAAAAGTTGGACAAGCGGTCGGAGAAGGATTTATTTTTTTTCGCCTCCTTCGCGGTTTTGGGCAAAGCAGTAGCTATCGCAGGCAAGGGCGTTTCTTCTTGCTGCGTGAGTTGCTCTATAAATCTATCCGTCGTCTCCGCGTCGATAGCAAACATAGAGGGTCTATCCTTGGCGTTATCTTCGTTCAAGGTAAAATCAAGGCTTGCGTCCAAGCCATCGGCGAAACTCTTTTTCCCTTTTTTAGACCCTTTCATCTTGCTTGCTTTGCTGCTCTCGCTGGTGATGATTTTAAGTAACTGCGCGAAATAAATTCACATTTCGTAAAGCGCAGTTTCGGGCTTTAAAACCAAGCGCAGCGCGGGTTTTAAAGTTTGAAACAAGCGAGGAACGCCGTAGGCATCCGCGTAGCGAATAATGTGAATTTATTTTGCTTTCGTACTTATTCGCCTTCGCTTTCGCTTTCTGCGCCCAAACTGCTGCGCTGCGGCTGTGCTGCGGCTTTTGAGAAACGCGCATCGATTTCTTTCGCCAATTCCAAATAATCTTCCGCGCCGTTGCTCTTGTTATTGTAGGCAAAAATATCCTGATGCGAGGCGGGCGCTTCTGCCAGTGCGACATTCTCGCGCACTAAGGTCTGAAACACTTTTTCGCCAAAATACTTCTGTATGGTGCTCAATACGTCCCGATTTAAGACCTTGCGATTGTCGTACATCGTTGCCACTACGCCGCCAATCTGCAATTTTTTATTCAGACGGAAACGCACCTTGTCTACGATTTGCTTGATTTTCGCCAAACCTTGCAGCGCCAAAAACTCCGTCTGCATCGGTATTACGACGTAGTCGCTCGCCGTGAGCGCATTGAGCGTAAGTAGACCCAAAGAGGGCGGACAGTCGATAATTATATAGTCGTAGTCGTGCAAAACCGTCGCAAACAACTCCCTTAAAATAAATTCCCGCCCCGCCTCATTGATAAGCTCCATTTCCGCGCCCGACAAATCGAGCGTTGAAATAATCACGTCCATATTTTCTTTGACGCGAAAGGGCGTAAGTTCCGCCTCGCCGCGCATATTTTCGTATATCGTGATGCGCTGACGCGGTACGCCCAGCGAAACGGTCAAATTTGCCTGCGGGTCTAAGTCCAACAACAGCACCCGCTTGCCGAGTTCCACAAGCGCCGCGCCGATATTTATCGCCGAAGTCGTCTTGCCCACGCCGCCCTTGTGGTTGAGTAAAGAGATAATAATGCTCATCGCAGTTAGGCTAATGTTTATTGTATGCCGCTAAGTTACAGCTTTTTTGAGAATTACGAATGACGAATGACGAATTATGATTGTGCTTTGTGTGTAGGTACTATGCCGCCTTGCGGCGGCAGTGGTAGCAAGT
>CAYXSA010000125.1:0-10768 GCA_964467315.1 uncultured Saprospiraceae bacterium
GTGGCAGCATTGAATGCAGCCAGCCAAGGGGCGCGAGCGGCGGCAGGGGCAGCATTGTATGCGTTTATGAACGCCTGATGCGAGGCAACTTGTGTAGCTGCAGGCTGATTGCTCAACATATCTTCAGTCATTTGTTCATAAGTGGCATCGAGTGGGGTGGGGCTGGCGTTGGCGGGTAATCCAACCCAGCGGAGCGGTACGTTGATGCTGTTGCTGCCATCAGCAAAGAGGGCACTCAAGTTAGCGATATTAAAATGTGCTGCGTATTTCGCGGCTTCGGGCAGATTGCCTGTACCGTCGGGGACTGTAGCGGGGGGCTGTGGAATGTTTGCAGCATTTACGTCCATGCGACTGGCGTATATGTTGCTATAAGTTAAAGGGGAAGTACTGCCACTGGGGACAGTTCGGCGCGTAATGGTGCGTGTTGCGGTATATCCAGTAACTATTCCGCCCACTACAATGGGCGTGAGACCGCCATCTGTTATGGTGTAAACCACATCAGATAAAGGAGCGTTTTTAGTTGGTGCGGAATTTACCTTGATTTCGGCTTGGATTTGTTTGTAATCCTTTGCCAAGTCTCGCAGTCGTTGGGTTAGGGTTTCGAGGTCTTTACCCCCCCCATTTTTTAAATTTAAAATGTCCATAATTTGGATTATTGAGAAAATTAAATAGCTTCCTTTTGGGTTGTATAGCGGGCATAATCAGACAAACATACGTTAAATTTGCATAGAATTTTTATCAAAAAGGGGATAATTTTTATTTTTATGCTTTTTCATTATATAAATCTACCCGCGCCCCCCTTTGGGGCGCGGGTGCAAAATTTGCGTGAGGGATAGTAGGGGCGAATCAACATTCGCCCCTCATAGGGGCGATGGTGAAACGCCCCGAATAGCCCGACCGCGCCGCCTTTTTAGCGGCGCGGGCACGCCCAAGCGAATGACGAATGACGAATGACGAATGACGAATGACGAATGACGAATGACGAATGACGTGCATGGCAAGCGTAGCGAGCCATCAATTATGATTGTGTATATGCTTTATTATCAGTGGCTTATGCGCAACATTCGTCATTCGTAACTCCTATGTTATTTCGTACTGTAGATTTAGGCGCTCGAGGGCGCGCATGAGCAGGCTATCGACGTTGACCTTGCGGCTGAAGGAGATGTAATTGAGGGTGATATTTTGCTGTTTGGATTGGATAGAGACGCTGAAATTTTGCTCGCCGCGGTGTTCGTTGCAAATTTGGTCGAGCAAGGTGATGAGGGGCGCAGTGAGTTGGTCGATGGGTATGCGCAAATTGATGCCCTTGATTTTTTCCTTGCCGATGGTTTCGAGCAGGCGCACCTCATTGACGCGGATTTCGTACTCGCCTTTGTTGCGGAAATGCTCGCTGTACTTGCCTTTGATAAATAGGACGCTATCGAGTTGAAAATGGTCTTTGTATTTGATATAATCTTCGCCGAAGAGGGCTATTTCCTTTTGCCCGTCGTAGTCCTCGACGCTAAAAATGCCGAAGCCTCCGCCGCGCTGATTGACGCGATGATTGGCGGCGACGACGATACCCGCGATGCTGACTTCCTTGCCTTTGTGCTTATCGAGTTCCTGAATGGGCGTGGCAAAGCGGCCATATTCGAGCGCGTAATCGTCTAAGGGGTGCCCGCTGATGTAGATGCCGACGATGTCTTTTTCAAATTTTAGCTGCTCGATGAGCGACCATTTTTTGTAAGATTTGGGCACTTGCGGCTCTTCTACCAAGTCGCTCATACTTTCCGCGCCGAAGAGCGAAACGGCGGATTCTTCTTGCTGCTTGCTGAAAGAGGTGCTGTATTTATTGAGCGCCTCGATGAAATTGCCCCCCTTTTCGGTAGCGGCAAAATAGGCGGCGCGCTCGATGCCGAAGCTATCGAAAGCGCCACTGTAGGCGAAACTTTCCAAACATTTTTTGTTGGCGACTACGGGGCTAATGCGCTGGGCGAAATTGCCCAAACTCGTAAAAGCGCCCTCGCGGCGGGCTTCGAGCAGCTTTTCTACGGGCACATCGCCTACGTTTTTGAGCGCGGCAAGCCCAAAACGGATAGCCCCCGCTTTATTGACGGTAAAGTTGAGTTGGCTCTCATTTACGTCAGGTCCTAAGACTTTCAAGCCCATAGAGCGGCATTCTTGGAGCATGAAATTCAGGGTATCCGTATTGTTTTTGTTGTGCGTAAGCACGGAAGCCATGAACTCGGCAGGGTAGTGGGCTTTGAGGTAAGCAGTCTGGAAGGCAACGAAAGAGTAGGCGGCAGCGTGCGAGCGATTGAAACCGTAGGAGGCAAATTTCTCCATGATTTCAAAAATCTCTTTAGCGTTTTTCTCCGTTACGCCCTTTTTGGTAGCGCCCTCTATGAAGGATTTGGATTGTTTTTCCATCTCCTCCTTTTTCTTCTTACCCATAGCGCGGCGCAGAAGGTCGGCTTGCCCCAAAGAGTAGTCCGCCATGATTTGCGCCGACTGCATAATTTGCTCCTGATAGACCATGATGCCGTAGGTATCTTTTAGAATGGGCTCCAGCCATTCGTGCGGATACTCTACAGGCTCTCTGCCGTGTTTGCGGTCTACGAAGAGGGGGATATAGTCCATAGGCCCTGGTCGATAGAGGGCATTCATGGCTATAAGGTCTTCGATGTTGGTGGGTTTTAGCTCTTTGAGGTATTTTTGCATACCTGCGGACTCAAACTGGAAGAGGGCGACGGTTTCGCCGCGCTGAAACAGCTCGTAGGTTTTTTTATCGTCGAGCGGAATGCGGTCGGGGTCTATACGGGCGGCTTCGCCGTAGCGGAGGACGATATTTTCTATAGCGTCTTTGATGATGGATAGGGTTTTCAGACCCAGAAAGTCCATCTTTAGCATACCTGCGGACTCTACTACGGAGCCATCAAACTGCGTAACCCATAGCGGAGACTCCTTGCTGGTGCAAATCGGTATACATTCCGTCAGGTCTTTGGGGGCGATGATGACCCCAGCGGCGTGAATGCCTGTATTTCTTACCGAGCCTTCGAGTTTTCGGGCTTGCTGTATAACGTCGTATTCGGTATCGCCTGCGCTTTTTTCGGCTATCTCGCGCAGCAGGCGTATGTTTGCCATGTCGTCGGCGTTGAAGTCTTCGCCCAATTCCTTTTCCGACTTGGTGAAAAGTTTGGCGAGTTTGGTGCCTGGTTTTTCGGGGACGAGGGAGGCGATGCGATTGGAGTCGGCGAGGGGCAAATCCAGCACGCGGGCTACGTCTTTGATGGAGGAGCGCGCCGCCATCGTGCCGAAGGTTACGATTTGGGCGACCTGATTTTTGCCGTATTTGTCTACGACCCAATCTATAACGTCCTGCCTTCCGTAGTCGTCGAAATCTATATCAATATCGGGCATCGAAACGCGTTCGGGGTTTAGAAAGCGCTCGAAAAGCAGCTTATATTTGATGGGGTCTATGTTGGTGATGCCCAAGCAGAAGGCGACGGCGGAGCCTGCGGCGGAGTTGTGCACCAAAAAAGAGCTGCTTAGATAGTTGTGGTTTTCGGCGACTTCTATATCATAGACGTAGCGTGTGCGTTCGCTTGCGGGCAGGCGTTCGATATGGCGAATTTTCAGCAATAAGCCGCCTTCGATGGGCTTGTAGAAATAGTTGGCTTCGGCTGCTTGGCTGCCGATTTTTTCATTTTTTGGGATATTGACATAGTAGGCTTTTCGTCGATTGGCGAAGGCTGGGCGCTTATCGCTGCGGGTTTCGCTGCTTAGGCTGGCGGGAATACCTACACGCCAGCAAATAAAGCGTACTTGGTCAGCCAAGCGGCGAGAAACGGTCGTAAAGCGAATTTTATGCTTTGCCTCATGTCCATCGGCAGCCATATAGCCGCTCAAAAAAGCCAAAATATGCGGCTCACTTGCCTCTAAAACCAACTTAGGCAGATGCTTGGTATGCGCCGTGTATTCGTAATCCGAAAACATAGACTTAAACCACAGATACAGATGCTTATGCCGCACGGCGACTTGCACGGTATTTCTTTGCAGGGACTCGCTAATCTCGAAGCCTTGCGCCCGCATTTTGTCTATAAAAAATGCTTTGTCTGCTAAATCGTCCTTGAAAAAAACGATGCTTATTTCGGGTCTGCCATTTTTGCGTATCCAGCCATCTCCGACAAACATACCCAGTATCTTAAACCAATCGGCATCTAAGTCTATGAAGCGTTTGGCTGCCTTGCGTTTAGCCACCGTCTTGCAAAGGACATTTTTTACATCGTGATAGACATAATCCGCGTCGTGGTGTAATTCCTGCCCGTTGGAAAATTGCGCCAAATCTATGCGGGTTTGCGCCTGCGTCGTTGGCGGCTGCAGACTGGGCACAAATACCCAATCGCCTACTTGCAATTCGCTGGCGGGCAGCCACTGAAGAGCGCCCGTAGGTTCGGGCATTTTTCGTGATTTTTGTGTACTCTTTGCCCAATTTTCGTAGCCCGCAGGATATTGCTGCCGCTCTGCCAAAATTTTATGGTCGCCCGTCAGGCTGATGCCGCCCTGCTCGCCGTAATAGCTTTCTATCCGAATTAAATCCTCTTGTATCTCGTACCTAAATGTATTGCACACAGGGCGCAAACTGCCGTCCTGCGTGAAAACCTTGTCACCGATTTCGATGTCTTGCAAGGCTTTGGTGCTGCCATCGGCAAGCACTACGGGCGCATCGCCTGTCAGGCAACCCCGCCCAGGACCCACCGCTACGCCTATCTCCCGCGCCGCATTGATAAAATCCTGCACTATCAAAAAATAACCCTCAAAACCCATGCGGGAAATGATGTCTATTTCGTAGTCCAGACGGCTGCGCACCTCGTCCGATACGCCACCATAGCGCGAGGCAGCCCGCGCACCTTGGTAGGATAGGAAACGAAGGTATTCCGCCTGCGTATTAAAGCCTTTCGGTAGCTGAAACATAGGCAACAAAATGTCGCTTTTCAGCTTGGGCATATAGACTTTGTCGTATATCTCCATCGTATTCGCCAGCGCTTCGGGTACGTCGGCAAATAGTTTAGCCATCTCCGCCTGCGTTTTGAAATAAAAATCGCTGCTCGGAAACTTAAACCTATCCTTTTCGGCGCTTTTTTGCCCCGTATTCACGCACAAAAGTATATCGTGCGCAAAATAATCGTCCTCATCGACATAATGCGAATCGTTCGTCGCAATCAACTTTATATTGTACTTGCGCGCGTACTTTATCAACTGCTGGTTGATATCTTCTTGCGAAACGCCCGTTTCGTCTATGTTTTCCAAGCCCCGATGCCGCTGCAATTCTATATAAAAATCCTCCCCAAACGCATCTAACCACCATTGCACCAACTTCTCCGCTTTATTCAACTTGCCGTTGAGGATAGCCTGCGGGATTTCCGCGCCGATGCAGCAGCTCGTAGCAATCAAACCCTCCTTATGTTGAAGCAAAATCTGCTTGTCTATACGCGGAAACTTGCTATACATGCCCTCGATAAAGCCGATGGAGCAGAGTTTCGAGAGATTTTTATAGCCCTCTTGGTTTTTCGCCAACAAAAGCTGGTGAAAACGCTCGTCTTTTTCCTTTTTTACCCGATTAAAATCCTTGCGATGCCTATCCTCCACCATATAAAATTCACAGCCTACGATGCCTTTGAGCTTGCGTTTTTCGGCTTCCGCCACAAACTTGAACGCGCCAAACATATTGCCATGGTCGGTCAAACTCACGGCAAGCATACCGTCTTTTACGGCTTTATCCATCATATCGCCGATGTCGGCAGCGCCGTCGAGCAGCGAAAATTGCGTGTGGCTGTGCAGGTGTATAAATTCGGACATTTTTTGCGGCTGTTTGCGTGGAGCTAATGCGCAAAGATAGCCCTTAAATACAGAAAAATTTACATTTTTTTCGTGGATTTTTTTTGTTTTTGGCGTGCCGCCGCTCCCCGCGCCAAAGGCGCTTAAAGGTCGCGCCGTCGGGCTATTTGAGCCGTAGCATGCTACGGCTCTACATATCCCTCACGCGCCTTGCTGCCGCGCCAAAGGGGCGCGGCGCGCGGGCTTTATCCCTTTTATTATAGGGAGGCTATCACAAATAAAATTATCGAAAAAAGCCCCCCGATAAACCCTATTAAAATCAACTCCATATGCAAAATCGCCAAGCCCGCCAAAAACAAGAAAAAACTCGTAATCACCCAAGCCACTCCAGTAGAGAGCGCCAGCAGTTTCAGCAACCAGCGCCCCTTTATGCGCTCGCCCCGCGCCAAGCGCAGCCAGCCCCAAGTCCCGAAAAAGCCCAAAACCCAGCCCGCAATAAGCCCCGCAGTGCCCCAGCGCGTCGGCGGATTGGAATACGTAAACAAACCGCGCATCAAAAAAAACGCCGCCGCCAACAAACCCAAAATTATGAATACTGCCCAAGCACCCAACAATAAAGTAACCCACCAAGCCAAGCCCTCCAGCGGCGAATCTATAACCCGCTTCACAGGCTCCACAGGCACAGACCAAAAACAAGCAAATAAACTTGCAAACATATTCAACCCTGATTTTTTAAGTATGCAAATTTTCTTAAACGGACACTGAACTATAAAAAACAGGGTACGCAAGAAAAAAAAGATAAAGCCCGCCGCAACTTTTTTGCGGCGGGATAAAAAAGCGTGAGGGATATGTAGAGCCGTAGCATGGCACAAGTGCGTAAGCACGCCGTGCTACGGCTCAAATAGCCCGACCGCGCGACCTTTTAAGGAGCGCGGGCACGCCCAAAAAAATACAAAAGCTAAAATTTTAATTACCCCGCCAAAATTTTACTTTTATTGGTGTTGGTGATAGTTTTTAGTTTGAAAATTTTAATAAATCTTAAATTTTAATTACCCCGCCAAAATTTTATTGTTATTTTAATAATGAGACAGAAATAAATTAAGGAATTTTTTGCATACACCGCAGTCCGATAGCCCGAAAAAATCAGCGTATATCTGTTATCATCTGCGCAACGGCGCAGCCCTCCGCGTAGCGAAATCTGTGTGTCAGAAAAAAATCAGTTGTATATCTGTTATCATCTGCGCAACGGCGCAGCCCTCCGCGTAGCGAAATCTGTGTTCCCGAAAAAAATCAGTGTATATCTGTTATCGTCTGTGCAACGGCGCAGCCCTCCGCGTAGCGAAATCTGTGTGCCCGAAAAAATCCGCTTTTTATCATATCAAGGGCTTATGTGAAACATTCGTCATTCGTCATTCGTAACTCGCAATTATTTTCTTATTTTTGCGCCCAGAAAACGAATTATTATACTATTCAACCGAGATATGAAAGAAGTTTATATTGTGTCTGCTGTGCGCACGCCCATCGGCAGCTTAGGCGGCACACTCGCAGCAGCCAGCGTTATAGATTTGGGAAAAACAGCCGTAAAAGGCGCTATCGCCCGCGCGGGCATTGCTCCCGAATTGGTGCAAGAGCTCTATATGGGGCACGTTTTGGGCGCAAACACAGGACAAGCGCCCGCAATGCAGGTAGCAGTAGCCGCAGGTTTGCCCAATAGCGTCGTATGCACAGGCGTAAATAAGGTCTGCGCCTCTGGCATGAAAGCCATCATGCTCGCCGCCCAATCTATCGCACTCGGCGATAACGATATCGTCGTGGCTGGCGGTATGGAAAGCATGACAAACGCCCCGCATTACCTGCCCGCTATGCGTGGCGGTATCCGCTACGGCGAAGGAAAAGTATTGGACGCTATCGTGCGCGACGGTCTCCAAGACCCCTACGACCAAAGCATGATGGGGATGTGCGGCGAAACCTGCGCCGAAGAAAAAGGCTTCTCCAAAGACGCTCAAGACGAATTTGCTTGGGCTTCGTATGAGCGCGCCCGCGCCGCACAAGCAGCAGGCTATTTCGATGCGGAGATAGTCCCCGTAGAAATCGCTGTCCCCCGCAAAAGCCCAATAGTCATCGCAAAAGACGAAGAAGTCGACAACGCCCGCGTTACAAGCTTAGACAGCGTGAAAGCCGCCCGCCCCGTATTCCGTCAAACCATCTCCGCCGTCAATGCCTCTAAAATCAACGATGGCGCAGCTGCCGTCGTACTCATGAGCGGCGAAAAGGTCAAAGAATTAGGACTCAAGCCCTTAGCCAAAATTCTATCTTTCGCCGATGCCAATCAAGCGCCTTTGTGGTTTACAACCACCCCCGCGCTCGCTATGCCCAAAGCCCTCGCAAAAGCAGGTCTTAGCATGAACGATATGGATTATGCCGAAATAAATGAAGCCTTTTCCGTTGTTGCTCTTGCCAATATGCAACTTTCTGGGCTTGCGCATGAAAAAGTCAACGCCTTTGGTGGCGCAGTAGCGATGGGGCACCCCATCGGCGCAAGCGGTTGCCGCATCGTCGTTACCCTCCTCAACGTTCTGCGCCAAAAGGGCGGCAAACGCGGTATCGCCAGCATCTGCAACGGCGGCGGCGGCGCTTCCGCACTGGTCGTAGAACTGCTCTAAGTTACGAATGACGAATGACGAATGACGAATTTTGCGCATAAGCAATTGTACATAATGCGCAACTCGTCATTCGTCATTCGTCATTCGTCATTCGTCATTCGTCATTCGTCATTCGTCATTCGTAACTCCCTATGTCCGTAATCGTAAAAAATCTAACTAAAATATACGGCGAGCAACGCGCCGTGCAGGATTTGAGCTTCGAGGCGAAAGCTGGGGAGATCTTAGGCTTTCTCGGACCCAATGGCGCAGGCAAAAGCACCACGATGAAAATCATCACCTGCTTTTTGCCTGCGAGCAGCGGCGAGGTAATCGTTTGCGGCGGCAACGCCCAAACCGATAGCCTTTTCGTGCGCAGCCAAATCGGCTACTTGCCCGAACATAATCCCCTTTACAAGGATATGTACGTGCGCGAATACCTTTACTTTGTCGCCACCCTGCATAAACTCCCCAAAGCCCGCCAAGCCGTAGACGAGATGGTGGAGCGCGTCGGACTCACCCGTGAACGCCATAAATTGATAGGCTCCCTCTCGAAAGGCTATCGACAGCGCGTAGGGCTGGCGCAGGCGATGCTCCACGACCCGAAAGTGCTGATTTTGGACGAACCCACTTCGGGCTTAGACCCCAACCAGCTCATAGAAATCCGCGAGCTGATACGGACTATGAGCAAAGAAAAAACCGTGATTTTCTCCTCGCATATTATGCAGGAGGTCGAAGCCCTCTGCGAGCGCGCTATCATTATCAATCGCGGCGAATTGGTCGCCGATGATACCATCGCCAATTTGCGGCAGCGATACGGCGCAGAAAAACGGCTTAGCGTCGAATTTTCCGCCCCACTTGCTGCCCTTCAGCTCAGAAAACTGCAAAAGCTACATGCGAAAATCCGCAGCGTCGAGCAGCAAAACAATACAGGCTTATACTTCGTAGCCACAGACGAAACGGTAGATTTGCGGGCGGATATTTTCAATTTTGCCGTTAACGAAAAGCTCGTTTTGCTCGCCTTGCAGCAAGATTTGCACGATATGGGCGATGTTTTCCAGCGCCTGACCAGCACCCAAAGCCCGAAATAGAGGAAGTTTCTCGTATTAGCAAAAACTCGCAGGCTATCCACACAATATTTTACTACTATAGTACCTGCTACCAGCGCTGCGTTAGCAGCGCCGTACCAACGACGCGAGCCGAAGGCGAGCGGCGTAGTACCTTGCCATCACGCTAAAATAGCAATTTATTTTTTTGTTTTCTGCGAATTTGGCGTATTTTTGCCCTTCGTATGAACCAAAAAGATAGCTCGCCCGCGCGCTCCTTGTACACGGCTTTTCATAAGCAGTATCCGCTGATATATTTCCCCGCCTTCGTGCGCACAGCTCACGAAGCCATGCCCAGCGCAGCGGAGCCACCCGCGCCGCCTGCGCGCCCCCGCCCTTTGCGCGCCTCCCAACGCTGGATAACGGTGCCCTCTTTCGGGGCTGTGGGCTTGGTCTTTTTTAATATCCTGCTCGGCTATCCGTTTTTTGCGCCCATCGCCTCTTTTGTGCTGCTGCTCGCAGTGCCCCCCTTCGCTTATTTCGGCTTGTATCGTTATATGCAGCAAGCATTGGCAGAGCAGCATATAGAGGAAATTCAGCGCCATAAAGCCGCTTTAGCCGACTACGAAATCATGCGCCAGCGCTTCAAAGCGCAAAAAGATGCACCCATCACGGAAGCCGCCATACAATCACACCGCCATCAACTCATCATTAAGCGGCTCAAAACGCAGAGCGCAGCCCCCAAACGCCTGCGCCGCATGACCGCACGCGGACGCAGCGAAGAGCGATTTTATGATTATCTGGTACGACATTTTGGGCGCGCTTTCATACGCAAAAGTATGCAGTTGGGCGATTTTGAGCTGCCTTATGCGCCTGATTTTTGTTGGATAGACGAGTCCGCTGGTCTGCATATCGACATAGAAATCGACGAACCCTATGTCGCCAACACGCTCGAAGCCATACATTACAAAGGCGCAGACACCGATAGAAACGACTATTTTACCCAGCAAGGCTGGCTTGTTATCCGCTTTTCCGAAGAGCAAATCGTCAAATATCCCGAAGCCTGCTGCGAACAAATCGAAGCCCTGCGCCAATTCGTGCTATATTTACGCACAGACTTGCCCGTTTTGGTGCCCGTCGCCCCACATTGGTCGCGCAAAGAAGCCGAAGAAATGGCTAAAAAAGGCAGCCGCAACTATTTTAAGGGCTAATTAGGAATGACGAATGACGAATGACGAATGACGAATGACGAATGACGAATGACGA
>CAYXSA010000126.1:0-10620 GCA_964467315.1 uncultured Saprospiraceae bacterium
CTTTTCACTTTTCACTTTTCACTTTTCACTTTTCACTTTTCACTTTTCACTTTATCAGGGGAGGGCGACGAGCGACTCTTTGAATTGGGCGACTTCTTCTTTGGAGAGTTTGCCGAGTTGCCAAAGCCGCATTTGTCGGCGTTTGAGGGCTTGTTCGTAGCGATTTTGCTCCTCTTGGGTGAGGGGCAGCACGAGTGGAACGGCGATGGGGCGTTTTTTGGTATCGTCTACGGCAACGAAGGTAAAAAAGGCATCATTGCATTTGCGCATATTTTGCCCCTTGATGTCGGCAGAGAAGACCTCTACGAATACTTCGACAGAGGTGTTGAAGGCGCGGGTAACGAGGCATTGCAGGGTAATGACATCGCCCAAAGGTATGGGATTGGAAAAAGATACGTGGTCGACGGAGACGGTTACGACGTAGCTTTCGCAGTGTCTGCCTGCGCATACGCCCGCCGCAATGTCCATCCAGCGCAGTAAATTGCCGCCCATGAGGTTATTGATGGGGTTGGTATCATTGGGCATGATCATCTCCGTCATAATGGTGCGCGACTCGCTCACCTTTTTGCTTTTTATCATTGTTTGGTGTGCTGTGGTGTGTCGACGGCTGCCCGCCGCAACTTTTTGCGGCGGGATAAAAAATGCGTGAGGGATAGTAGGGGCGAATCAACATTCGCCCCCTGAAGGGGCGATGGTGAAACGCCCCGAATAGCCCGACCCTGCGACCTTTAAGCCCGCTTTAGCGGGCGGGGAGCAGGGGCACGCCAAAGAAGGACGAATGACGAATATGTGCTTTATGTATATATTTGACTATCAATGTCTTATGCGCAACATTCGTAATTCGTAATTCCTATTCGCCCATTGCGCGGCGGAGGTCTATAATTTTGGAGTCCCAGAAGCGTTTTTCTTCTCCTGCTTCGCCTTTATCGCAGAAACCATGCAGTTCCATGATGGTCGAGCCTGTAACTTCGGAGCGATATATTTGAAATTCTAAATACTCATTGTCGTATTCTTCCCACTGAATGCGCAGGCGCTCCTCTTCGATGTCGTCGACGATATAAGCGACCTCTTCGCCGCCCTCGTCCCACTCGAAAAAGAAGGTTTCATCTACGACGTTGCAGTCGTCGCAAAACCAGCGCGTCAGGCAGTCGGGCGTGCTAATAAACTGGTAGACTATCGTCGGCGAGCTTCTGAATACAAATTCAAACTTAAACGGTATGCGTGTAGCCATAAGCTATGTATCGGGTATGCGAGTGGAGGGAACTGGGCGATATGCGCCCAAATAACTGTAAAGGAACTGAGAAAATAAAATTTTTGCGTATATATTTTTTACGCTTTAGCGCAAGGGCTTTTCGTTGAGGTGTTGGCGGAAGAAGAGAATGCTATTTTTCCAGAGGATTTTATCGGCGATTTCGATGCCTGTGTAGCCAAATTTGAGCCTATTTATTTCTGAAACGGTCAGTCCTGTAGCATCGGGTGCGATGGGATAGGGGTTATCTAAGAAGGCTTGTATATCGCTGTGGAGGTTGCGCAAATGTCGGGCGGAGGGGTAAGCGTCGAGGGGCTCGGTCATCGCGTCGAAATTGGAGCCTACGGCGATAATATCCCAGGCTTGTTTTTTGTTGAGTGTTTGTACGATTTTGAAAACATTGGCGAGAAAAAGTTCTAAGCAAGCGGAGCGTTTGCGGGTGGTATGTGGCAGGGCATCGCTTAGACGGCGCAGGGAGAGCGCCCCGCCCAGTACGGTTTTATCGAGGGTAATGCCGATTAAGCCTTTGTATTCGGCTATTTTTTCTATATCTTGTTTGCCGAGATTTTGTTGCCAGTGGTTGAGGTATTCGTTATTATTTTTGTTTTCGTCGTCTTTCTTTTTGTATAGGGGGCTTTCCCAGTCTAAGCCGCTGATGCCTGTATGGCTGGCGATGATGGGTATTTCGCCACCGACGAGGGAGGCGCGGTCATTTTGGGCGTAGAAATTTTTGCGTGCTTCGAGGCTTAGATGTTGTATATCGACATAGATGGGCTTGCGTTCGCCGCCGCTGGATACGAGCAATTCGACGACCTTTTTGCCCAATTTCGAGGCGGGCAGCCCCAGGTCGTTGGGGCGAGAAATATAGGTAAGCTGTGCCCGATTGAATGCCAGCGAAGCGCCATACAAGCCATTGGGAAAGGTCTTGGCGAGGGTCATATAAAACACGGGGGCATTGAGAAAGCTATTTGGGGTATATGCCAGCGGCTCTAAGCCTTTGAGGCGGGCTACGTTATTTTGTAGCACTTCTTGGTACTCTTTTTCGATTTCCGAAGCCTGCGAGCTGGCTGAAGTCGCCAAATCTATATTACTGATATAAACGGAATGTCCCAGCGAATGTGTGCCTTCTACGCAGAGGATAATGCCCAAAAGTTGGGGATTATTCAGCACCGAATCTATATCGGACTTTGTGCGAACTATCTTATAGCTATGCGCCTTGCCGTTGATATAATAGGGTTTGCCTTCGTGCTGCTGTAGGTAGTGTATTTGCTGTGTGAGCACCTGAAAATAGTCTATCTCTTTGCTGCGCAGTAGCAGCTCGCTGCCGTACCAGCCGTAGATGCAAGCGAGGGTAGCGCGTTTATTTTTATCGTTTAGATAAGTGTTGTTGAGTATATACTGTTGCTCGATGGGCGAGAGCGTAAGGCAAAAAAGCCGCACATTGCCGCGCAGCATCTCTTCAAAATTGGACTGCGAGACTTTCGGCACATTCGTGCCGATAGCGTTCATTATCTCTGCGGAGCGTTCGGGGGCGCATTCGTTATTGATTTGCTCCCATATATTGTACTTTATCCCGTCGATGCTGTCTTGAGCATAAAAGGGGCGTGTTAGGCTATTGACATGCAGGTCGACATAAGTGCGAAATTCCTCCTGTGCTGTTGCTTGGGGGCTTTGCATCGCCAGCAGTAAGATTATAGGCAGCCCGCAAACGATAAAGGAGCATGAAAAATATGGTTTCATATAGTATAAGGAAGCGAGGGGGACAAGCTCAAAAATCGAAAATCGCTGCAAGTTGCCATTTTTTACGGAATTTGCAAGACCTGTCCGACGTATATATTATCGGTGCGCATCTTGTTGAGCGATTTTATATGGGCGACGGTTGTATTATATTGCTTTGCTATCGAAGATAAAGTATCTCCTGCCTTAACCTTGTGTTTGCCCTCTATTTTTTGGGGGCTGGGCGGCGGCGGCGGGGTTTTGCGGCTCGTGTCTACCTTTGGTGGGGCGGGCGGTGGTGGTGGTGGCGGCGGCGGGGTTTTGCGGCTCGTGTCTACCTTTGGTGGGGCGGGCGGTGGTGGTGGCGGCGGCGGCGGGGTTTTGCGGCTCGTGTCCGTTTTGGGCGGGCTGGGGGGTGTGGGCGGCGGGGTTTTGCGGCTCGTGTCCGTTTTGGGCGGGCTGGGAGGTGTGGGCGGGCTGGGTTTATCCAGCTCTACCGACTGTTTGGGGCGCAAAACGGTATTGGTATCGGCTTTTGTGGGTGTGGGCGCGGGCGCTTTTTTGTCGCTGCTATCTCGGCGTACAGGCGGCAATTCTTCTTTGTAATCTGCGGGGCGGATTTTGGGGCGGCTAAATGCTTTTTCGCGGAGCATCACCATTTCGCCATTGGCAACCTCTTCGCCCTCTTTGAGCTGATTGCGCGATAAAAGCGCCTCCATGCGCAGACCGTATAACTGCGATAGCTCATATATTGTTTCCCCCTGCTCGACCTTATGGAAAGCTATTTCGCCTTTATACGAAGATTTTTTGGGCTGGACATAAAGGGGCTGAAATTCTATCAGCGCGTCGCCGTCTATCAGGTCGTTGAATTTTAGGAAACGCTGATACGGTACGCCCATACGGGTTGCCGCCGCCAAAGCCGATTCGCCCGACTTGGCATACATATACGAAGCGTCATTTGTGCGGAAAACGCCTGCCTTATAGCTCTCAAACAAAAAACTACGCTCCTTCGCTCGCCGCGTTTTGCGCTTGCTTTCGTAGCGCAGCACGGTAGAATCGTTGTTATCGGTCGCAATGCCATCGCCGCCCTCCTCAAACACGATAAATTGCACACCCATCGTATCGAAGCGGTTCAATTTATGCTTTTCGATAGAGCTTATCAGCCTTTCGGGGTACTTCGTATCGCTGGCATAGCCTGCTTTTAGCAGCCCTTTTGCCCAACTTTTATAGTCGGTATGGGAGTACTGAAACAAAAACGCATAATGTTTGCGCGTTTTCAGCAATTCCGTATGGTCTACGTAGCCCTGCCGCGAGTCCGTATAGACCCGATAGCAAGAATTTGCGTGCTTTTCGTTGACGTATTGCTCACCTTTCCAATCATTTCCGCACTTGATGCCGAAGTGATTGTTGGTTTTCATTGCCAGTTCGCTATTGCCGAAGCCTGATTCTTGTATAGCCTGTGCGAGTTTGATGCTGGCGGGTATGCCGCTGCGCTCCATCTCCTTGATAGCCAAGTCTTTATGTGCTTGTATATATTCGTCTATAGTCTTATATTTTCGCTCTTGTGCCTGCATTTGCAAGCCGATGAACGCGAAAATTATCCCAAATATCAGCTTCATACCTTTGCGGTTTTAGTGGATAAATCGATGCTTCGCAGGGTAAATATACGCCTATACAACGCTTTTTGCCAAATTTTTATTTTGGGCGTACCCCTGCTCCCCGCTTCGCGCCTAAAGGCGCAAAGCTTAAAGGTCGCAGGGTCGGGCTATTCGGGGCGTATCACCATCGCCCCTATGGGCGAATGTTGATTCGCCCCTACTATCCCTTACGCAAAAGCCGCGTGCCCGCAAAGGGCGGGCACGCCCACCCCTGCCCCTATCCCCTGCCTTTCCCTAACCCAAAAGCCCCTTTGGTGAACTATCGCCCTGCGAAACACTATCTATCACCTATTTTTGCACAAATATCCAATACCACTTTTTTAATTTTACCCACACCCCCCATGCTCGAAGAACTCATCAAACGCCTGCAAGTCTTAGCCGAAGAATACAAAGTAATTCGCGCTCAGTACACTGCACCCAAAACCAACCCAAATCCCAAAGCTGCCCCTGCTCCCAAAGAGGAGCCGAAAACATCAAATCTTGATACGAAAGCCCCAGCACCCAGCCCAAAAATCAGCGCCCCCGTCGGCTACAAAGGCAAAAATCTGCCCGCCGATGTACTCCTCGTACGCCAACTCCTCAATAAATTTGGATTCGGCTTGGCAGAGGTAGAAACCTACGACCTAAAGCTACAAACAGCCATCTATGACTTTCAAATAAAACACTGCCAGATGACAACGGCAGACCTGCGCGAAACGGAACAAGGGCGAAAATTCGGCTGGGCAGACCAGCTCATTAGCCCCAGCGGCAGCACCTGGAAAACCCTATCCAGCGGCAAAAGTCGAGGCAAAGTCGATGAAAGCAAATTTAGCCCCAAACAAGAACCCAAACCCCAGTCCCAACCCGCAAAGGACGAACCCAGCAAAAACATCTCTGTGCTGATTACCACCTACGATATACCCTATAGCGTAGAAATATGGACAGATGTCGTAAAACCCAAATTGCTAACAAACGTGGAAAATTATCATGGCATCACCATAAAATTTCCCGATTTTCGGCAGGTCTATAGCTTGCCCACCCACACAGACCAAGCAGGCATCACTGTAAAAAATCATAAAGGCGAACAAATTGCATTCAAAAATGTAAAAATGCGCTATAATGATACCCTCACCATAGAGATAAAAACAGCCGCCGATGTCGTAGAACAATACGAGACCTTCATCAAAGCCAAACAATGGGAAGGCTACCCACTCGCCAAAGCACTCGCCTACTTTACCCTAAAAGTAAACCCCGTCGGACGCATAGCCGACTGCATCGGTAATGACCGCGATATTATAACAGGCATGCGCCGCTCCATTGGAGAACGTGTTTTTGGGGTAGTGTCGGGTTTAGTTGATCTCGCCACACTTGGCAAAGGCTCAACAGCCGTGAAAGTAGTTTTTGCGCTAAAAGGCGGCATAGACCTCCTCGCCGTTGGAGAAGTGATACCCCCGAATATCGCCGACTATGCCAAAGATTTCGTATCTTTATTCAATGGCGGTTTTGCCAAAGATAAATTATTTGATGCCGTTAAAGAATACGCCGCAGAAAAAATCGGCGAAGCCGCACTGGAACAAATCTTCGATAAAAAAACAGCCACTATCATTGTCGGCTTTTGCAAAACAGTAAAAACGGCAAGTAAAGACTGGAAAAAACCCGAAGACGTCGCCAGCAATCTCGCTGACCTTCGAGATGCCGCTGGCAAAGTGCTCGATGCCGCAGGGCTGGCACGCTCAGAAGAAAATATGCGCGAAGCCTCTGAGCAAATTATCAAAAAATACGGCATCAAAACCGTAAAATAGCCCCTATCGCCCTGCTGTATAATACCACACAGCAGGGCAATTTTTTATCCCCCTTCGAGTTCCTCCCAACTACCAAAATGCTCCAAAAAACATATCCAACACCTCCAAACCTTGCCCAAGAATATAAAGCCCGTAGAGCCTGCCGCAACACTTGGAAAACCCTCGCCAGCGGCAAAAGTAAAGGCGCAGCACCCCAAAAAATTGCCCCCACCAAACCTATCGCCCCTTCACAAAATAACTCCTATCCTCCTATGCCAGAATACAAAAAACTCAAAATGAAAAATGAAAAAGGGTTTGAAGCCTAGTACAATACTCTGGTAAAAGGCATCAGGTATCAGGTAAGATGCGCTGCCTTGTAATACTGCTTAGCGTATCGAATAGGCATTTATGTTGGGGTTCGCGCTTGTGCCGAACTATAAAATAAATCTTCTATCAATACCCTCAGCATAGATAAACACGATATTTATGATAGTTAACATACATGATACATTTTACCGAAGTATTGCTAGTAAATATACTTCATAAAAAAGATAAGCACCCAAATCCCAATTTTGCGCGTCTTTGCACTTTATACAAACACGCAAGCACCATGCACCCAAAAATACTCCTCCTCGCCCTGCTGCTTCCCCTCGCCGCCCAAGCAGCCGCGCAAAAGATATTCCCCTCCCCCAAAGACTGCCGCCGATTGCCGCCCGATACCTTATACCACGAATGGATAGACGACACGCAACTCGTCGTCATCGACCACTATTCGAGCTGGACGGCTTATACCGATTGCCAAAATGCCGCAAAACCGATGGGCACAGATTGGCGTATGTGTACCCCAAGACAACGAAATATCTATCTTTTCCGCAACCGAAAAAACGAAATTCTATACCAATATGGCGGCGTTTTTTCCCAAAGCGACCTGCACAAACTGCGCCCCACAAGCGACAGCAGCCGATTACAGTCGCCAATACCTATTTTTGAAGAAAATCCCCCCTTTATACAGCTAAAAAGCGGAACTTTCCTCCTCTTTGAGACAAGCAGCAGCGATAGGGGTATGCTCGGCAGCTTCGGCATCGTGGATATGCGCGGAAAACTCATACTGCCAGCCGATTATAGCCACATTTCTGCAGACGAAAAATATATTATCTGCCATACAAAAACGGGCAAAATAGAGCTGCGCGACCACGATTTTCGCCCCCTGCCCGAGTTCGGAAATGGGCTAAAATCCCTGCGCCCCAGCAGCGAGTATCCAAACCTATATATCGGCATTGATTCGCTGGATTTATACCGCCTTTTCGATGAAAAAATGCGCTTCATCAGCGGCGGTTATCGCCATTTGGACGGCTTTATCTTCGGGCAAGCCCGCGCAATACGATACACTCGCGCGGCAAACGGGCAGGAAACGCGATGCATCGGCTTACTCGACAGCACAGGCAGAGAATTTATACCCTGCGAATACAATGAAGTGCGCCATTTTCGCCCCAACTCTAAGGCTACAGCTGTCCAAAAAGGCGAAAAATGGGGCGCCATAGACCGCAATAATAAGCCCCTTACCGAATTTAAGTACGAATTCGTAAACACTTTCCATAGAGGATACGCACAAGTGCGCTTGGGCGCGCATGGCAGCCCGATGGGGCTTATCAATGAGAGCGGCAAAGAGATAATTGCCCCCGATAAGTACCGATACATCGGCACAGAATTTAATTGCGGGCTGATAGAAGCCTGCGAAGGACGCAACTGCGGCTACTTAGACGAAAAAGGGAATGTGGTCATTCCGCTAATTTATAGCAATGTCTGGGGTTTCCAACCAAATTTGCAAAAAGCGCAGGTACAAAAAGACGGGAAAACCTTTTTCATCAATGCCAAAGGCGAAAAAATAAACTAAAGCCCGCGCCCCGCGCCCCTTTGGCGCAGGGGCTACTGCGTGAGGGATAGTAGGGGCGCTGTAGGGACAAGGCATGCCTTGTCCCTACAGTTGCGCCCCGTATAGCCCGACCGCGCCGCCCTTTTTGGCGGCGCGGGCACGCCCCCCAAAATAAAAATCGCCCCTGCCCTGCCCTTTCGCAAAAAAAACGTACTTTTGCCTATCCCCCAAAATATACGACACACTACCCCGATAAGACCATGCGCGAAACGCAATTTATACGACATAATCAAGCGAAATGGGCAAAGTTTGAGAAAGTAATAGCCCAAGACCGCAGCGACCCCGAGTTGCTGAGCAATTTATTTTTGGAGATAACCGACGACCTTTCTTATAGCCGCACCTTTTACCCCAATCGCTCCGTGCGCGTGTACCTGAACGGTATCGCGCAAAAGGTTTTTTATGGCATCTACAAAAATCGGCGCGGCACACTGGGCAATATCTGGACATTTTGGTCGAAAGATGTGCCCCAAATTCTCTACGAAGCTCGCAAAGAATTGATTTTTTCGCTGGTCGTCTTTCTTTTTGCCATGCTTATCGGCGTGTTTTCTACCGTGATGGATACGGAATTTCCGCGCGTTATCTTGGGCGATAGATATGTGGAAATGACTGATGCCAACATCGAACGCGGCGAACCCATGTCGGTGTACTCCGACGGTGAGAGTACGGATATGTTCCTGCGCATCGCCCTCAATAATCTAAGGGTGGCAATGCTGACCTTTATTGTGGGGCTGCTTTTTGGCACGGGTACGGTCTATTTGCTGCTCTACAATGGGATTATGGTCGGCGCTTTTCAGATGTTATTTTTTCAGCGCGGCGTGTACTGGGAGTCGATTTTTGGCATCTGGGTGCATGGGGCGATAGAAATTTCTTGCATCATCATCGCAGGCGGAGCGGGCATGGCATTGGGGCGCGGGGCGCTGTTTCCTGGCACTTATACGCGCTTACAGAGCCTGCAACTCGCCGCAAGGCGCGGCATTTTGATAATGCTCACCATCGCGCCTTTGATAGTTTTGGCGGCTTTTATAGAGGGTTTTATTACGGGTTCTTCAGCGGGTTATGGCCTGCGCGCCTTCGTGGTGATAGGCTCTTTTGTGGGGGTGCTGCTCTATTTTGTGGTGCTGCCCTACTTCCGCGCCGATAGAGAAAAGGTAAGTTATCTAAAAGACATTGACCTGCCTGCTGTGCGCGAAACGCCCGTCAATCTGCACGAGATAAAAAGCGTCAGCAAGATATTTAGCGATAGTTTCACAATCATAAAAAACCATATCAAGCCGATGGCATTCGTGGCGGCTGCTGTAGCGGGCGCGTATACGACGGTCATCATGCTCACGGGCTACCCGATACAGCTGCTACAGTCGGGCTTCGTTTTTGATGCGCTCGATAAATCTATACAAAATTTAGGACAGTTTATCCTGCCCGAACGCAGTTTCGACGCGCTTTGGCTCTGCAATGTGGGCGGTTTTGCCGTCTTGGGCGCTTGGTCTATACACAAGGTCATGCAACTCGTTACCATCAATAGCGGGCAGAAAGTCGCCAGCGATAAAGCCCAAAAACTAAGCTTTTTTGCCGCTTTGCAGCTATTGATAGTGCCCCTTATTGCCGCATTTTTGCTGCATATGGTGCTGCAATGGCATGGCTTTTTGATATTTTTGATGCTGCTTTCGGGTCTGCCGCTGCTCCTACTTTGGCAGAGCGCCACCGTCGCCGACCGCATCAATCCGTTTAGCGGACTGGGGCAAAGTTTTGCCTTGGGTTTCGGCAATTATGGGGTGCTTTTAGGTACGTTTTGGACGACCCTACTCATGCTCCTAATCCTGCTTTTTCTGGGCACAGCGCCCATTGCAGGGCTGTTTTCGAGCGCTATCACCACCTTTATCCCCATGTCTACGGGGCTGATGCAAGCGGCGCAGCAATCATTTTTTGTGTTCATCAACGCATTTATTATCTTCTTCGCGCTGCCCATCATCTACATCGGTATGACGGTCGCCTATTTCAGTTTCCGCGAAACGCGCCAAGCCAACGACCTCTATGTCCGCATCGAAAAAGTCGGCGTAAAACGGCGTAGCTACGGCATGGAAAGGGAATGACCTCTAATAATGACGAATGACGAATGACGAATGTTGCGCATAAGCCATTGATAGTCAAATTTTTACACAAAGTACCTTCGTCATTCGTCATTCGTCATTCGTCATTTTTTGGCGTGCCCCTGCTCCCCCGCCCGCGCAAAGCGCGTGCGTGAAAGGTCGCAGGGTCGGGCTATTCGGGGCGTTTCACCATCGCCCCTACAGGGGCGAATGTTGATTC
>CAYXSA010000127.1:0-10339 GCA_964467315.1 uncultured Saprospiraceae bacterium
GACGACAATTATGCGCGCCCATCGCGCCTCCCCTCCATTCGTAGAAGGGAGGGGTCGGGGCTGGGTTTAGAAAAAGGGAGGGGTCGGGGCTGAGTTTAGAAAAAGAAAGGAAACGCCGCTGAGTGCTGAATTAGGGTTTTTTTGAAAAGTCTTAGGGTTATTTAGATAAAATTTAGGGTCTGGAACCCTAAGGTTAGGGTCTTAAACCCTAAGGTTAGGGTCTTAAACCCTAAATTTAGGGTCTACTAACCCTAATGCTTCTCAAAACAACCCTAATGCTTCTCAAAATAACCCTAATGCTTCTCAAAATAACCCTAATGCTTCTCAAAATAACCCTAACGTTTCTCAAAATAACCCTAACGTTTCTCAAAACAACCCTAACGCTGCTCAAAATAACCCTAAAAAGGCTTTTTTGGAGCTTCAAAAGATAGTCTACCCTGCGTGAGGGATAGCAGTGGAAGCGCCAAAGGCGCTGCAACGGATAGCCCGACCCCGCCGCCATGTAGAGCCGTAGCATGCTACGGCTCCGCCCCGCACCCTTTGTGCGGGGCGTGGCGGCGGGGGCACGCCCAAAAAAAAAGTCTTTACTTCCGTTGGACTTTTGAAATAAATATCCTATCTTGCATTTGTATTACCCGCCCTCTATTCTTTGTATTTTCTTACATCTATATACATTTTTATTATGTCTTTACCCAATCTTATTGTGTCGCACTTTGACGACCATGAACGAAACGCCATCGTTGCACTCTTGGAGCAATTGCGGCAAATGCTACAGCCCAAACTTATTCGCCTTACGCCCGAAGAGCGCCAACGCTTTGGCTCTATCGGCGAGGAAAACAAAAAGTTGGTCAACAAAGTACGCGACCTTATCGAAGAAGACCCTACGGGCTTGCCTGAAGGCTTTGATTTGGCAGAATTTCAAAGCGACTTCAAAGACCGTCGCACTTTGGAAACTGTCCGTTCTATGATGGATACTCTGCTTTTTGAGGTCGAAAGCACAAAAATTTTGCACGACCACGACAATTACCAAGCCGCACTGGCGTACTACAATTACCAAAACTACCGCATGAGCATTCGCGCCCCAAAGGCGGAAGGCAGAGTCGAGCAAATGAAAGGGTTTTTTAACCGCACGCGCCGCCCCGAAACCGAAAACTCCACGCCCGAACCAGAAGAACCCAAATAGGGGCGAACCCATGTGTTCGCCCAAGAACAACAGACCAAGCACAGGCTAAAAGAGCCTAAACGCATACTAAAAAAGCCTTCCCCAGTTTCTTGGGGAAGGCTTTTTTGCGTGTTTTCTAAACCCTCCCCCGTCCCCTCCCTTCTTCTTTCGCCGAACCCACCCCCGTCCCCTCCCTTTTTCAAAGGGAGGGGAGGCGCGACGACAATTATGCGCGCCCATCGCGCCTCCCCTCCATTCGTAGAAGGGAGGGGTTGGGGGTGGGTTTTGCAAAGGCAGGGGTTGGGGGTGGGTTTATCGCGTGAGGGATAGCAGTGGAAGCGCCGTAGGCGCTGCAACGGATAGCCCGACCCCGCCGCCATGTAGAGCCGTAGCATGCTACGGCTCCGCCCCGCACCCTTTGTGCGGGGCGTGGCGGCGGGGGCACGCCCAAAAAACGCCCTATATTTGAGGAAAAACGCTATCTTTGGGACTTTCTTACATCTTAACTACTTCATTTATGTCTAAGCAATTTATCAATCAGTATTATAACCAAGTGCATGGCGTAAGACGTGCGGGCGCAAGCAATGAAGGCGCAGTATCAAGCCCTTTTTATGTTTTGTTGGTGCAATATGCCCTCGCCAAAAAATATTTGCTGATTACCGAATTTACGATAAAATCGCCCAAAACAAAGAAAAATATCCGCCCCGACGGTATTTTGATGAACGAATTGCGCGTGCATCGCGGCTACTGGGAAAGTAAAGACGAATTTGACGACCTCGACTATGAAATAAATAAAAAACTACATACCGACGGCTATATCGACAATAATATCTTGTTTGAAGACAGCCAAACCGCCGTACTCATTCAGCATGGGCAAGAAACCATGCGCGTCGATATGCAAGATGCCGACAAATTGCACCAAATTTTGACGGCATTTATCGATTTTAAGCCCGCCGAAATTGTAGAATTTGAAAAAGCGTTGGAAGCCTTTAAAAAAGATATTCCGCAAATCGCCACTACTTTTCGCGATTTATTCGACCGCGAAAGCCAAACCAATCAAAAATATATAGCCGCCCGCAATCGCTTTTTGGATATTTGCAAGACGGAAATCAATCCCGACATCACGGAAGCCGACGTGCGCGAAATGCTGATACAGCATATTTTGACCGAAGATTTATTTACGGCGATTTTCGACGATGCTACTTTTTTGAAATATAATGTCGTAGCTCGCGAGCTCGAAAACCTGATAAATGTGGTCGTTACGCGCGAAATCCGCCAAAATCAACTGGCAGATATTCGCCACTATTACCAAACGCTCAACGCTACCGCCGCCGCCATTGCCGACCACCACGAAAAGCAAAAATTTCTCAAAATCGTATATGAAAACTTCTATAAAGTCTATAATCCTGCTGGCGCGGATAGGCTCGGCGTAGTCTATACGCCCAACGAAATCGTGCGTTTTATGGTAGCAAGCACCGACGCACTACTCGAAAAACATTTCGGCAAAAGCCTAAGCGATAAAGGCGTGCAAATACTCGACCCCGCCACAGGTACGGGCACTTTTATCACCGATATTATCGATTTTATCCCGCCCCAATACCTCGAACACAAATACAAAAACGAACTCTTCGCCAACGAAGTGTCTATTTTGCCCTACTATATTGCCAACCTCAATATAGAATATACCTACAAAAATAAAATGGGCAAATATGCCCCTTTTGAAAATATCTGCTTTGTGGATACCCTCGATAATATCGACGGACTAAAATACGAAGCCCAACAAGGCTCTTTTTTCGGATTTAGTAGCGAAAACGCCGAGCGCATCAAAAAACAAAACGAACAAAAAATTTCTGTTATCATCGGCAACCCGCCGTATAATGCCAATCAAAAAAACTTTAATGATTTTAACCAAAATAGAAAATATATAACAGTCGATGAACGCATAAAAAATACTTATGCTAAATATAGTACAGCTACAAATAAAGCAAATGTATATGATATGTACACGCGTTTTTATCGCTGGGCTATGGATAGAGTTGATAAAACGCAAGGTATTATTTGCATGGTTACAAATAATTCATTTTTAAATGCTCGTGCCTTAGATGGTTTTAGAAAAAGTGTAGCTGATGAATATGATTATGCCTATATTATTGATTTGGGCGGAAATATTCGCGAATTAAGCGGCAAAGATGGCATTTTCTTAGGCGAGGCGCATACTGTTTTTGGCTTGGGTGCTATGATTGGCATTAGCATTATGTTTTTGGTAAAAACCGAAACAGACGAAAATAAAAAACCTTGTCAAATAAGATATATTCACCCTTGCGATATTCGAGCGACAAGAGAAGAAAAATTTGATTGGCTCAAAACACATCAATTTAAAACTATTCCTTTTGAGCGCATCACGCCCGACAAAAACAACAATTGGATTAATCTTGCCGACAACGATTGGGAAACACTTTTGCCGCTTTTTAGCAAAGAAGCCAAAGGCGGAAAAGGCGCAAATGCTTTATTTCAATTATATTCGTTGGGGGTTGCATCGCATCGCGATAAATGGATTTATGATTTTTCAGAAAATACATTAGCTGATAAAATGCGTTATTTTACGGATATTTATCAAGCTACTCTTACTGATAGAAATCATAGCAATAAAAATAAAATACCTTGGGATAGAGAGTTAGAAAACTACTTGCGTAGAAATATTAGCAAAACATTTGACACAAATAAAATTGTCAAAGCTATATTTAGACCTTTTGTTAAAAAAAGTTTCTATTTTGATAAGCATTTTAATGCTATGCTTTATCAATGGGCAGATATATATAATGTTGAAAATAAAGTTATTGCTATAATTGCGCCTAGTCTAAGCAAAGATTTTCAAACATTAGCTACTGATACCGTTGCGGATTTGCATTTTACAGGCGATAGCCAATGCCTTCCCCTCTACCGCTACACGGCTACGGGCGAGCGTCTGGACAACATCACGGATTGGGGTTTGGCGCAATTCCGCGAGCATTACAAAAGTGAAGGCATCAGCAAAGTCGATATTTTCCATTATGTGTATGCGGTGTTGCACTGCGGCAAGTATCGGAAAAAGTACGAATTGAATTTGAAGCGGGAGTTTCCGCGTCTGCCTTTTTATGCGGATTTTGGGCAGTGGGCGGCTTGGGGTGCGGAGCTGATGGCTTTGCATATTGGTTACGAAACTGCTGCGCCTTATGTGCTCACGCGAGTAGAGGCAGAGAAGCCCAAGCCGCAACCCGCCGTCAAACTAAAAGCCGACAAAGAAAATGGGGTAATTGTGTTGGACGAAAATACGCAGCTTAGGGGCATTCCTGCGGCGGCTTGGGCGTATAAGTTGGGCAATCGCTCGGCTTTGGAGTGGGTACTCGACCAATACAAAGAAAGCAAAATCGCCGATGCGACGATTGCCGAGAAATTCGATACCTATCGTTTTGCCGACTACAAAGAGGCGGTTATCGATTTGCTGGGGCGGCTTTGCACGGTGTCGCTGCGCACGCAGGCGATAGCGGAGGAAATGAAAACAATCCTGATTTAGGTCGTTTTTTTGGGCGTGCCCGCCGCCTGTAGAGCCGTAGCATGCTACGGCTTACGGCGGCGGTCGGGCTATCCGTTGCAGCCCCGCTACGCGTGGCTTCCACTGCTATCCCTCACGCAAAACCCACCCCCGACCCCTCCCTTCTACGAATGGAGGGGCGGCGCGATGGGCCTGCGTGATTGTCGTCGCGCCTCCCCTCCCTTTGCAAAAAGGGAGGGGTTGGGGCTGGGTTTAGAAAAAGCGAAGGGTTGGGGCTGGGTTTAAAAAGCGAAGGGTTGGGGATAGGGTTACAGCGCTGGAAACTCTTGCAGCGACCAGCCATCGAGCCAAGCGTTGATGCGGCTTTGCATTTCAGCAGCCGAGCGGCTGGAGAACTCCGCAAGCAAAATATCCTCATCGCCATCTTCATAAAAACGCAACCAATATGCGCCTGTGGGCGCATCGCCGCGCCATTGGAGGTCGAGATAATAGTCCCGCGACCAATGCGCATGCGGGTGATAATGCGGCTCGTATCGGTGCAAGAGCAGCAAAATTTCGTCTTGAGGCAGAAAATGCGGATTTTCTGCCCCTGTCGGCAAGGTCGGCTCTTGGTAAAACCATTGATTGAGGCGTACCACCCAACCCGAAGGGATTTGCAGCGGTACGAGTTGGGCGAGCTTTAAGGACATACGGCGTTTATGTTTGCTTTCGTACTTAGTTTTCTTAGTTGGGTTTGGGCGGCTTGGGAGCTTCTGGCTCGTCAATGACGGTGCCGTCTTCGCTGTTGGGCATATCGGTATTGTCTGTGTCGGTGGCGTTTTTCTCTTTTTTCTCTTTGTCGACGGTTACCAGCCATTTTTCGCCATCTTTGACGAGTTCAAGCTCGCTTTTGTCTTGCAGTTCGCAGCAAAGTGTGCAGATGGCTTTATCGCCCTCTACTTTGCAGGTAGCGGATTTCATTTTTGCAAGCTCGCCCTCGCGCAAGGCACGCGCTTCGGGGGTTTCTTGCGCCTTTGCTTGGTCGACATTTTGGGCGACCATGTTGAGCAGGGGCTGTATTTCTTTGGTGGCGAATTTGCCTGCTTTCTCAAAATCCATCTGATTGACGGCGCGCATAAAGAGCAGGGCGACTACTTCGGGGTTGCTATAGTCTAAGTCGCGTCCTGTTACCGTCCATTTGCCTTCGATTTTGGACATCAAAAGAACCTCGTTTTGATTTTTGCCGTCTGCGCCGCAGCAAATCGTACAAACGGCTTTATCGCCTGTTTCTTTGCAGGTAGCGGACTTGTAGGCTTTTAGGAGGGCTTCGCGGGCTTGCTTTTCTTCGGCGCTTTCGCCTGTGGCTTTGAGTTGTAGGATAGAACTTGCGCTGCCGTTGGCGAGTGCGTCGGCGCTTTTGAGGTCGAGGGCATAGCCTGCCTGCAAGAAGGCTTGGGCTACGGCATTGGCATTGGCGCGGTCTACGCCTTTGCCGCAAGCGCTAAAAAATAGTACGGAGCAGCCAAGCGCGAGCGCGTAGCAGGCTGGGGAGAGAAAATTCATAAATGTATAGTTGTTGTGAAAAAATACTATCAGTTTAGCCGATTTTTGTTTGTCGACTGCACGAAAGTACGCCAAATTTCTAAAAAAGCCCGCTAAAAGCCCGTTATTTGCGCGCTGCTGTTTGATACTTGCTACCAGCGACGCGAGCCGTAGGCGAGCGGCGCAGTACCTATACATAAAGCACAACCAATACAACACCCCCACCATGTCTACACGCCGCACCCCGCCGCCGATTCGTTCCCTTTCCTTGCCTGCCGAGTTACCGCAGTTGAGCAGCCAAACTTTAGCCAATGGCATAGAAATACAGGCGCTGCCCTGCGTAGAGGAGCAAAATGTCGTGCGCGTGGAGCTGATTTATGCGGCGGGCAGAATCTACGAAATCGCCCCCCTCGTTTCCCGCGCTACCGCCAAAATGCTCAAAACAGGCACGCGCAACTATAGCAGCGAACAAATCGCCGAGCGCATCGATTTTCTGGGCACAAAAATAAAAATCGACGACGGTTTCGATTATACCTGCCTCAATTTCTACTGCCTGCATAAGCATTTGGGCGATATGCTCGACTTGCTTGTGGAATTGCTGACCCAAGCGACTTTCGAGGAGGAGGAATTGCAAAAATTCATACGCCGCAGCAAAGAGCATCTGCGCATCGACCTACAAAAGGGGGATTTTGTCGCCTATCGGCAGTTTACGGAATTGATTTTCGACCCCACGCACCCTTACGGCTACAACAGCGAACCCAGCCTATACGAGGGCATACAAGCGGCGGATTTGCGCAGTTTTTACGCCAGCCACTACCACAACGAGCCGCCTATATGCCTGCTTTCGGGCAATCTCAACCCCCAAATAAAAGCCCTCGTTGCCGAAAAATTGGCTGCCCTGCCCACCCGAGCGGGCGCAATCAATACCCGCAAAGAACTGCCCACCCTGCCCCCAATGCGGCGCATCGTCAGCCATTTACCCCTTGCCCAGAGCCAGCAAGCCGCCTTGCGCATCGGCAGACGCTTAGAAATTGAGCGCACGCACGCCGATTATGCGCCCTTTCTTATCGCCAACACGATTTTGGGCGGCTACTTCGGCGCACGCCTCATGCAAAACCTCCGCGAAGAACGCGGTTACACCTACGGCATATATTCCTCCCTCGACGAGATGTTGCACGGCGCATATTTTTGCATCGATACCGAAGTCGGCAAGCCCGTACACAAAGACGCACTCCAACAAATTTACGCCGAAATCGAACTCTTAAGCCGCGAACTCGTCGCGCAAGAAGAACTCCAAATGGTACGCAATTACCTCATGGGCAGCTATCTAAGCGCCTTCGATGGGCTTTTTAGCCTCTCCAACACCGTAAGCGACTGCCTCCAAATGCGCGTGCCCCTCACCCAAGTCCTCCACATCGCGCAAGAGATACAAAACGCCAGCGCAGAGGATATACGCCGCGTCGTACAGACCTATTTGCAACCCGAACAGCTCGTAGAAGTCGTCGTCGGCGCTTTTTAAGTGAAAAGTGAAAAGTGAAAAGTGAAAAGTGAAAAGTGAAAAGTGAAAAGTGAAAAGTATGTTTTTTCAAAGCCATTAACAATCAAAGATTTATACATCAAGTACAATTTTCGCTACGCGTTTACTGCGTTTTCACTTTTCACTTTTCACTTTTCACTTTTCACTTAAAAAGGGCGTGCCCGCCCTCCCCGCCGCTACGCGGCTCAAAAGGTCGGGCGGTCGGGCTATACATTGCGAGCCGTAGCATGCTACGGCTCTACATTGCTATCCCTCACGCAAAGTTCGAAGGGGCTTAGTCCCATAAAATTAAAAGGCAGCCCTTAGTTAAAGGCAGCCTTTGTTGTTATGTTATTGGGGGATTTTCGCTGCCGATTTCGTTATGCTCGCTGCTGTTATTGGTTGCATCTTCTTGGTCTAATGTCGGGGCGGCAGATGCAGACATTTCTTCATAAGGCAAAAATATAGGGGTGTTTTCTTTGTTTTTGCCAATGGGATTATATTCCTCATGTGTCCAAACGTTTCCAAAAATCACCCGAATTTCACATTGCTCAATTGTTTCGCACTCGTTTGCTGTTAGCGGATTTTTTTCACAAATCCCACAAGGCAAAAATTCGTACAAAACTCGGTAATTGCCTATTTCTATTTTTCTGACATTTCTATCGCCCCAAGTATTTCCTTTCAATTTTGGTGCATAAGAGTAAGGGTAACTCTCAACCACCTTTATCTGTCTACAGATTGCGTCATGTTTGCGCGGGTTTAATTTTTTTAACCTGTCTAAGTTCTTCTTAAAATTTCGGGTCTGCCAAAATGCGTATCTCATTGGGTGTAGAATAATATAAAAGGTAAGGTTTTAATAAGTGAGGGGCTCAATATCACCATTTTCAATAGCTTTACCCATTTGCCCAACCCAGAAGGCATCGGCTTCTTCGGAGTCTTCTTGCTGTGGATAAGCGAAAATTTCCAAAAATTCTATATGTAATTCCATATTGAGTTTTAAGGCTGTCCAAAATTTTTCTAATTGAGCAGTTGTTTTTACTTCTTCGAGTTGAGAAAGTAAATTTTCTTGAATTTCTATAATTTGCTGTAATTCTTCGACGCTCTTTTTGAGTTCTTCCTGTCGCATGATGTTTATTTCTTCATTGTTGAGCTGATAAAGTTGGGAAAAAAAACGCGGCAAATACTCATTTTCCAACTTTAGCGAACTTGTTAGAAACTCAAGCTTTTCATAGCTTTGCTCGGCTGTTGTGTTTTTGAATGATACAAAAACGATAGGATTTGCGTAGCCTGCCTGCGGTAGCTTGTGGCGTTGAGCAGAGATTTTCTGTATGATATTAGACTCGGCGTTTGAAAGTTGGGGCATGGTATTATGGTTGTATTTGTGTGAAGGGTATCGTGTTTAATTACTGCAAATATAGGCATTTATAGTTGTAGATGCAATTTTTTCGTTGCTTAGCAGTAGGCTTCAGCGATGCTTGCCCATGTCGAAAAAAAGCCCTATCTTGCGCCCCTAAAACCAACCTACGCAATATCATATATGCGCTTTTTATCTATCATTTGTTTGGTCTTGGCTGCTGCTGCTTGTGGCGAGCAAAGGGCTTTTGTATTGTCGACAAAAAACGAGCGGCTTATAGTGGATAGCAGCCGCGTAGCTACATCGACGGTGAGCGACAGCGTCGTATTTTACAAAACGCGGGTAGATGCGGCGATGAGTACGGTTATCGGGCAGGCTCCCGCCGCCCTTACTAAAGCACAACCAGAGTCTGCATTGGGCAATTTCGTAGCCGATGCCCTGCACGCACAAGCCGAAAAGTATACGGGCAAACCTGCCGATTTGACAGTTTTTAATCATGGCGGTTTGCGCATCGATGCCTTGCCTGCGGGCGACTGGACGCGGGGTAAGATATTTGAATTGCTGCCCTTCGATAATACGCTCATCGTGGTAACGATGACGGGCGAGCAGGTCGAAAAAATGATGCAGCATATCGCCCTAAAAGAGGGCTGGCCTGTAAGTCATCATTTGCGGCTTAGCATAGCGGGGGGCAAAGCCGATGTAGCAGGCGCACGCATTTCGGGCAAGCCCATCGACAAAAGCCGCCTATATCGGGTCGTAACCAACGACTATTTGGCGAATGGGGGCGATAATTGTACCTTTTTCGCAGAGGCAAAGCAGGAAGCCACAGGCAAATTTATACGCGATGCCGTTATCGACTATATCGATGCTGCTACCAAAAATAAGCAGCCTTTAGAGGCGAAAGTAGAGGGGCGCGTGCGCCAATAAACCCCGTTTGGGGCATCTTTCACCCAAAATAGGCACTACATACACCGATAAGCTCGGCAGTTGGCACAATTTTTTGAAGCGCAAAAGCTTTAAATAGAGAGCCCTCCGCTTGATGGTTCGTATTGGCATAGCGATGCGGAGGGCGCGCCGTAAGGCGCGGTGCAGCCGTGCAGGCACGGCGCGTAGAGCCGTAGCATGCAGCGGCTGCACTGAGCGAACAGCGAACCCGTAGCGTAGCGCCGCCGCGACCTTGTAGAGCCGTAGCATATCATGCTACGGCTCCGCCTGCCGCCCTTTGCGGCAGGCGGGGAGCGGCGGATGCCCCAA
>CAYXSA010000128.1:0-10131 GCA_964467315.1 uncultured Saprospiraceae bacterium
GCGTAGAGGGCGCTTAGGCGTTGTTTTTGGTCTTGGAGCGGGTCTTTATCCCCCCATTTTTTGAACTTTCTGGTTGCATTTTTGATAGAACAGTATGAATGAAGATGTAGAAAAAGCGATGTCAATTCCGCAAAGATAGGGAATAATTACGGGATAGCAAGCGTAGCGAGCTATCAATTACGAATTACGAATGACGAAAACGAAGTTAACGCGAAGCGAATGATGTTTTTTTGCATAAGGCTTCAAGTATATACATAAAGTCGGATATTTTCACTTTTCACTTTTTTGGCGTGCCCCTGCTCCCCGCCCGCAAAGGCGGGCGGGGAGCAGGGTCGGGCTATCCGTTGCAGCCGCTGTGCGGCTTCCACTGCTATCCCTCACGCAATAAACCACCGCGCGACCACGAAGTAGACGCGACCTTAAGGGAGCGAAAGGCGGCGCGGCGCATCGTGCCAATCACAAGGACAGTCCCAGCCATTTGGGCGCAAGAAAATCGGGGAAGATATTGGATAGAGCGGAGGCAGGGACTGCCAAGCGGCGCGTAAGCAGCTCGCCCAGCACCGTGCGGTAATCTGTCGTAACATCCAGGTCTACGCCATTATCAAGCTGTTCGGTGGCGAGCCCTTTCCAGTCACCGTACATACGCCCGCCTTTGATGTTTTTGCCCAAGACCATCATCACGCCGCCGTGCCCATGGTCGGTGCCATTGCTGCGGTTGCTGCGCAGCCGCCGCCCAAACTCCGACAACACGACTACAGTCAATTTGTTGTGGTATTTGTGCAAGTCGTTGTAAAAGGCGAGCAAGCTATTGGAGAGGGTCGATGTAAGCTGTCCGAAAGCCCATGCTTGATTTTCGTGCGTATCCCAGCCGCCCAAGTCGCAGGTAGCGACATGCAAACCGATGTCCATTTTTATCAGTTGGGCGATGGCTTGCAGGGAGTCCGAAAAGCGGCGTGCTTGCCAGTCAGTAGGGTAGAGGCTGCTCAGTTCGGGAATGCTTTTTTTCTGCAATTCGCGTATGGTGTGCACCGTGCGTTGTACGGTTTTGCCGAGCAAGCTGGCGTTGTCGGCATAGAGGCTATTGACCAAACCGAGCAGGCGGGCATCGCCTTTTAGTTGGTAGTCGCGGGGCTGGTCGATGGAAACGGCTACATTGCCGCCTTGCAGGGAAAGGGGCAGGGAGCGAGCGCCGACAGCGGGGAGGAGGTCTTCGGGGGCGGCTTTGTGATGCAGGCGCAGATAGCGAGCGAGCCAGCCTTCGGCGACATTGGTTTTTTTGTTGAGTCCGCGCTCTATGAGGTCTTGAGCGTCGAAATGGCTGCGCGTGCCGTTGCTTAGTCCTGCTGCATGGAGCAGAGCAAGCTGCTTGCTTTGATAGAGCTCTTGCAGGGCTTTGGCGTTGGGGTGCAGGCAGAAATCGAGATTAGAAAGCGTATTGGTGAGCGCCAAACCGCGCTCATTGCCGCTATCGGATATGCGCAGATTGGCGGTGCGGGCATCGATATAGTTTTTATCACTGACGGGGGCAAGCAGATGCAGCCCATCACAGCCGCCCCGCAAGAATACGACTACCAAAATTTCTTTATCCCCATCGGGCGACTGTGCCAAGATGGGCGCGGAAGAAAGCGCAGAGGCAGCAGCAGCGCCCGCGCAACCGTATAAAAATTCTCGTCTTTTCATGGGGAGTAGGTGGTAGGTGGTAGGTGGTAGGTGTAGGCGCGAAGCGCCGTGCGTGAGGGATAGCAGCGTAGGGGCGAGTGTAGGGGCAGACCAATGTGTCTGCCCTCGCCCCGCAGCGAATAGCCCGACGGCGCGCCAGTAGAGCCGTAGCATGTGCTACGGCTCCGCCTGCCGTCCTTTGCGGCAGGCGTGGCGCGACGGCACGCCCAAAAAAAAGGCTTTTATCTCGTTTGAAACTCGGGGCTAAGGGCAATCAGCCCTATCATATTGAGTATGCGCCAACGGCGTTCGCGCTCGTCGTGAAAAATCGGCTCCTCGTCCGTGTCGCCGCCGCCCGCGAGGTAGTTGGCGCACTTGAAAAAGAGCCGCTCGCTGTGCCCTGCGGGAAGGAGGCGCTGCAAAAAAAAGAGGGCGATTTCTTGGGCGCGGCGCATTTTTGGCGGGATTTGCGCGAAAACGGGTGCGGTATCGGTGAGTTGATGCCAGTCCTCGAGTAGGAAGGAAAGGAGCGTGTTCCAGCGCGTGAGCAGGAGGTTGGGGCTATGCCAAAACTCGGCGCTATCGGGGTGCCCTGTGGGTGCGGGGTAGCCGAAGAGGGTATGCGCGCAGTTGTTGAGCATATCGACCAAGCGTTGATTGGGGCGAAAGTCGAGCTGTAGGGCGCGCGCGAGGGCAGCGAGCAGCTCTAAGGGGCGGCGGCTTTTTTGGTTGAGGCTGGCGCGAAATTGCTCGCTGCTGAGTATAAACTGTAGGACTCGGCGTATTTGGTCGGGGCTTTTTTGGTGCTGTGTCCAGACTTCGGCGACCTTTTGCACAAAGGTTTCGTCGGGCTGGTCGCTTAAAAAGCGGCGGCAGAGTTTGCGCGAGAGATGCAGGGCGGTGGCGGGGTGCAGGGCGCAGAGGTCGAGCACGCGTTGCCCATCGGCAAGAGCGGGCTGATTGGGGGCAAATTCTACCCCTAAAACGCGTTTTTGGTAGTGGTCGTGCCAGCCCTCGAAGTAGGAAAACTCGCCCGTCAGCGGCAAACTGCCACCTTTTTCGGTTTTGGAGCCATCGCCTACAGTCCAACCCGTGAAAGCGCGGGCGGCTTCATAGACATCTTCGTCGATATAGCCCTGCGGCTTGCCTTCCAGCGCGCCTGGCACCTCGCGCCAGCGGTTGTAAAGATGATTTAGGTAGCTATCTGCGCCTAAAGTGTGCAGCTCAAAGAGCTCGCGGGCGTAATTTTCGTTGGCGGGGCTGGCTTTGGACTGGTTATTATTGAGATAATAGAGCATCGCGGGGCTTTTGGCGACGGCTTCGAGCAGCGTGCGGAAGTTGCCGAAGGCATTTTGGCGCATAACGGCATCGTAAAGGGGCAAAAATTGGGCGATATCGTCGTTGCTTTGGGCATTGATGCTGAAATGATTATGCCAAAAATCGACCAGCATTTCCCGCAGTTGCCAATCGCTGTACACGACCCGCAGGCAGGTATCGGCATAGACCTCGAAGGCGGGCATGCGGCGCTCTTTTTTGGCTGTTGGGGTCGAAAAATGCTGCAAAATGGCGCTGCCCGACATTTTTAGAAACGAAAATTGGCGGTTTTCTTGCTTTTTTTCGCGGTCTACGGTGTAGCCAAGTTTATGGCGCTCGGTGTAGCGGGCATCTTCTGCGTCTTTGGGCTGAAGTTGCTCTTGTAGATACTTTTCAAAACCGATTTTGCGGACTTTTTCGGCTTGCTGCGGGGAGAGCCCGTAGCTTATTTTGGCGGCTAATTGGAGGTCGAGGCTCATACGGGAAGGACGAATGACGAGTTACGAATGTACTTGATTCGTTGGTTAGACTTTTTGCTAAGTATTTTCACTTTTTTGGGCGTGCCCCCGCCGCTGTGCGTCGGGGTCGGGCTATCCGCTACATCACCTTCGCTACGCTCGGTGGTTTCGCTTCTATCCCTCACGCAAAATAGGGCGAAATATATTTCGCCCCTACACACCGCACAACTCGTAACTCGTAACTCGTAATTCGTAACTACAGCTTCAGCTTCCTGGCTTCTTCGGCGTTGGTGCAGCTTTGCTGGGCGAAGGCGGGGACTATAGCCAGCAGTTCGCCGACGACTACGCGTACATCGTAGGTATCTTTTCTGCCTGCTTCGATTTCGGATTGCAACCAGCTTTGGACTTCTTGGAGTTGGGCGATTTGGGTTTCTTGCGCTTGAGGCTGTGTTTCTTTATGGGCAATGAAGCGTTCGGCGAGTAGCTGCCCGCGTTTTTTGGTGGAGCTTGTGCGGGCTTGGGTGTCTAAGCCTTCTTGGGCTTGCTGTAGGGCGCGCAGAAAATAGCGTTCGCGTTCTGTCTGGTCTTTGGAGGAGTAGGCGAGCAGGATATTGGTTTGGGCGGCATTGTGTAGGGCGATGGGCAGTTGGTCTGCGTCGCCGATAGCGGCTTTTATCTCTGCGCCTTGAGAGCCGTATTTAGCGCCTTCAAATAGCCTGCCGACTTGGCGCAGGGCGATGCCTTTATTGACGAGTAGGTTGCTAAGGCTGTGTTGGTCTGCGCCTGGTATTTGTAGGGCACGGTCATAGTTGTCGATAGCGCCTTGGGGGTTGCCGTCCCATTCTTCGTAGTTGGCGGCGATATTATACAAGCCTGCTGCGTATTCGCTACTGCGCCATTGGTCAAACTCGGAGTAGAGTAGGGCACGGGCTTTGGCTATGTGTGTACGTCCTGTTTCTCGGTATTTTTCCAGCCTACCGCTGACGATAGCCCAAGCTATATTTTGGTGCAGGTCGATGCGGCTTTCTTGCTGCAGGGAGATTTCGCCCCTTTCGGCTTGCTCGCTGATGCGCAGCATCATTTCCGCCGAGCCGAGATAATCGCCGCGACGCTCGCAAACCCGAGCTTTGCCGATTTTGCCTTTGTAGGGGTGCAGATTTTCGACGAAATCGAGGGCTATCATAGACAAATCGTACATTGCCGATTTTTCAAATAGGTAGCATAAATCCTCCAGCGGCTCTATGCCGATGACGCGAAAAATATCGCCTTCGCTGGCATCTTCTGCCTGCTGTGCAGCTACCAGCGTCCAATAATTTTTGAAGAGTTTGTACTGCTGCATCTTACTCATGCAGTGTACAAAGTAGCGCAGCGCCTGCAATCTGCCCTCATTGTAGATGCTTATTTTTGCGTATAAGCTATTGATTATCAGCGGACTAACTAAGTCCGTTATTTTTTGATTGATGCTTTCTAAATTGGTTTGCAGATAGTGGTAGACGAAGCGCATTTCGTTTTGTGCGCTTTGCAGCTCTTGCTCTACGATTTGGGGGGCGAGCGCCCAGATTTCTTGGGTGGAGCGGCTGTAGGGGCTTGCCGCGAGTATGCCGTAGTCATTGACACAGCGCGAGGCGAAGGTATCGAGGGAAATCAGCTTTTTTAGGTCTTCTTCTGCAAAAAGACGCTCCTTAAAATGCTCTACGATAAGCTCTACAAGGGGCAGTGATACGACATTGCTTAGTCCGCTGCTGCTGGCTTTCCAAGCCTTTGGCAGATTGGCGGAGGAGGCGAAGGCGTAGATAGCCAACATACGCTTTTCCCAAGTTTCCAGAAAGTCGTAGGGTAGGGGCTGCGTAGCGTGCTCGTCGAAATAGGTTTCCGCCCATTCGATGTCTTCAGTGGCTCTACGGGTGATGCGGGCTATGCAGTTTTCGGCTACGCTGCGCTCATCGATTTTTATTTGCATGGATAGCTCCATGCTGGAGTCTACGGCAGCAGGGAGCAAACTTTGTACGACCCAATCCTGCTTTTCCTCGCCGAAGCTGGGATTCCAAATCTCTACGCGCTCAATGTTTACGCGCTTTTTGAGGATATTAAATACCGTGCGAAACTGCTCCCGAATCCGCCCGCGCTGCGAAAACATACGGTTGATATACTGCACCACCCCGTCTTGCTCGCCCGAAAAAAAGGAGGGAAACAAGTACAAAATTAGCGTAGCAATCGCCCCCATCGCCATAAACAGCCAAAAGCGCGTAATGCCGAAAATCGTATCCTCTTCGCCCTCCAAAAACACGACGGCAATACCCGCATCGCCCATGACCGCGCCGAAGGTTATCAGCCAAATCATCAGGGAAGCGGGTATAAAAATCAGCAACGAGGGCAGCCATTTTTGCAGGGCAAAATACCAGTACATACGCGGGTCGTATTCGCGTATATACTCAAAAAGTCTGTTTTTTACCTCTTCCAGATGGTCATGCGGCTGCAAAGCCACGATAAGCGTGCGCCGCTCTGCGTCCAAATGCCACATCTGCCCGCTCTCTAAGCGCGCTTTTACCTGCCATAAAATGCCGCCCGTAATGCGCACTTTTCGCTCGGCATCGTATATAGAAAAGTCAGATTCTTGCATGGTTACGAGTTACGAGCTGATGTTACGAAAGAATCAGTAATTTGTTACTTGCGTGGCGTTGGGGGCGCAGCCCCAACGCTATTTGTTGAATACTTGGACGAGGGACGCTGCCCCCGTCCAAGTGCTGCCGCCAGCCAAACTGTACGACAACCGCGCAAAAGAAGCGTGGCGGGGCAGCGTCCCCGCTACGCTTCCCAAATAAGTAGCGTTGGGGCAGCGTCCCCAACGCTTTGGCGTAACATCAGTTACAAGCTACGAAAACGTAACTCACTAATAGCATTGCCAAAAAGCCGCATTAGAAAAGAGGTACATAATGCCACTGTCGCCAAGATTGATGTCCGCAAATTTATCGTCGAATTGTCCTAAAAATAGCTCTTCGTCGCCCTCTTCGCCCTGTATCCAGATGGGCGCGCCGAGCAGATAGCAAGGCACATTCATCAACAAATGCAGCAAATCGCTAAGGTCTGAACTCTCGGAAGCCAACTCTGGATCAAAGCAATCGAGCGGAAAATCAAGTTCTGCGATGCCGACTGACTTTGCGGGCGTATATGGCGTATAGTCGGCGCAGGCTGCAGGCGCTGCTGCCAGGTCTGCCCCTGTCAAAAAACGCAGCGCAGAATAGCCGCTCTCAGGCTCATAAGCCTCATTTTCTTGAGGATTTGATACAAAAAGAGAAACCGCCTTTGTGCCCTCTGATAGCTTTGCCGCCAGCAAAGGCAGGCGCTCCACGTCAAGCGTAAGTATGTGCTCCATACGCACAGCTTCCGAGTCTTTCGGGAAATCCGCCACTGAAGCAAAACCTATAGGCGCACCACCTATGCGCATAAGTTCCCCCGCTGCTGCCGCTTTTTTTTCTTTCCAGAGGTAATAAATTTTTGTGCGTGCCGCATTTGGATTATCTAAAAAATACTGCGACAAATTTGATTTTAACTCCGCTAATTTTTTTTGCATGGTAAGTGTTGTTTTGCATTTTTATTATGCGCAAATATAAGCAATATCCTTATTTTTTGCCTTTTTTTTTGGGCGTGCCCGCAGCCCTAAAAAGGGGCTGCGGTCGGGCTATGCGGGGCGTATCCACATCGCCCCATAGGGCGAATGTTGATTCGCCCCTACTATCCCTCACGCAAAAAAAAACCGCGCCCAAAGGGGGCGCGGGGCGTTAGGGGTTATTTTAGCTTTTTAAGTTCGCGCTCTACAACTTCTGTTTCGTTTGGACTATCTTTAAGCACCATTTCTATTCGCAAAATGTAGCTTTCCTCTTTTTGAACAATCTTCCAAATTCTTGGGCGAATTTCGTCGAAGACTGTACGAGGATATGCAAACGTATAACTATTTTTGGCTATGCTTCCTTTGAGTAAGTACGCTTCTTTTTGTTTTGCTTTAAATGTTATTGCTGTTTGTGGGTCTGCAAAGTATGCTTCAGCATCAACGTATTTGCCGCGTGTGTCAGGGTCGTTTTCCAATAACTGGTTTACTTGGAAGCGCAAGGTTGTTTTGCTTTTTGGTCGCAAAGGATTCTCCCAAAAGCCACAAAAAGAGGGACAAAACCAAAAATTTAGTGCACTATCAATAGCGAATAAACAGCCATCGGGCGGAGCGATAAAATCATCGCCCGTAGCAAATGTATATTCACCTATAAAATGCTTGGGTTTTAAGGCTGTTTTGCAAGCGAAAATACCCAGCAATAGCGAAAAGACAAGACAAATGCGCATAGATTTAACTAAATTTAACTTGTTCCAGAGTCAAAGTATCTAAGAAATGACTTTCCAGTAAATCCAAAATATTTTTGGTGGCTTTGTCGCGTTCGTATGCGTAAGGAATAACTTCCCAATTACCGTTTCGCCGAAAGGCTACATCATACCGATATTGAAAGGTTATTATATCCATAGCAGCTTCCACTGCGCTTTGTTCATAATAGAGATAGACCTCTATATTGAAGGGAGTGTTTACAATGGGGGTTTGGAGTTTGAAGTTTGCTTTAATTTCCTTCAGTGCATTTCCTGATAGGTCGTTAAAAGTTATTGGAGTTTTATACAATTCATAGCCGCCTTTCGCCTTAATACGGACATAAATTTCCATATATCCTGCCATTTGGCTGTCATTAAGGTCATCATTACTGCTTTGGTCGGGCAATACTTTTATGCAAGCTGCGATAAAACTTTGTTTTATTGCTGATACTGGTGGCAAAAATGGAGGTTGCCCATTCCAAGCAAAGTATTCGCTGGAGCGTTGTTCCTCTGTTTTATGGGAATTTTTGGTTTTATAGCCCAACCACAATAATTCGTGTTGTTTTTTATCTTTGCCGAATTGCAAAAATTTTTCTTCTACGTCTTTTGCCACCTCTTCTAAAGTCATGATAAGTTTAGGGGCTGTTGCAGCCGTAAATATATCAAAGGCTTTAAAACCTCTTTCTACAGCGTCGTTATAGGTTGTAAGCAACAATTTTTGTAATTCTGATTTTATGAAGTCATAAATCAGGTTTGGTACTTTAGGGGGCTCTTTGAGTTCTTGCAAATTGCAGAGTGTTCTGTACACTGCTTTTCCAGACTGTTCCGCCCATAATTGCATAGCCATCGAAAAAATCATTTTTTCTTGTTCAGGGCTTGCTAATAGTTTTTTGAAAGATTGTTTTGCTGCTTGCGCTAAAGTAGTTATCGTTTTTAGCTGCTCTGCGATAGTGGCAGGAAAAACGCATGAAAGCGCAACTAAGGTTTCGCCTGCTGCTGCCGCATTCCGTAGTTGGACGCGCTCGCTATCGCTAAATTCTACGGCTTCACCCTTTTGGGCTTTCTGTAAGCGCGGCAATAAGGCAGCTACCGCCTTTTGATGTGGTGCAAACTTGCTGCCTGCATCTTTTGCGGTTTGCATAATCAGGGTGTTATGCTCTTTGTAAAGCTCGGCTATACGGGCTTTTAGCTCTTCGAGGCTCTTGCCCCCCCCCATTTAAATTTAGAATGTCCATTTTTGGGCGATTATGATGAAAAAAAGATGTTGAAAACAGGACAAATATATGCTAAAAAATGGTATTTCAGCCTGTAGAGGCAGGAAAATAAAAGACAAAAATAAACAAGGCACGCCGCGCCCTTTGCGCGGAGTGCGCCATGTTTCGCGTGAGGGATAGTAGGGGCGCTGTAGGGACAAGGCATGCCTTGTCCCTACATTTGCGCCCTGCATAGCCCGACCGCGCCGCCTTTTTAGCGGCGCGGGCACGCCCAAAAAAAAGTGAAAAACTACTTCATCTCCGCGATTTTTTTGTAGGAAGCGGTTACGCCTTTGATGAGGGCGGAGGAAAAACCGCAATGCTCCATCTCGTTGAGTCCGACGATGGTGCAGCCCTGCGGGGTGGTAACCTTGTCGATTTCGCTTTCGGGGTGTTGCCCCAATTGCAGCAAAAGGGAGGCAGCGCCCTGCACGGTCTGCGTGGCGATATGCTGGGCGGTGGCAGCAGGGAAGCCGATTTGTATGCCCGCTTGCGTGGCGGCGCGTATGTAGCGCAAGGCGTAAGCGATGCCGCAAGCCCCCAAAACCGTAGCCGCATCCATCAAATTTTCGTCGATGTAAATCGCAGAACCCAAGAGCGCAAACAGGCTTTGCACCTGCGTTTTGGCGCTATCTTCCGAAGTTTTGGCGAAAGACAAACAAGTCATAGAAGCCTGTATGGCTATCGCCGTATTGGGCATGGCGCGAAATAAGTTTTTTATTTGCGGCAAAAGCTCCTGCATATCCCGCAGGCTCACACCCGTAACCACCGAAATAAGCGTAGCGCTCGCAGGCAGAACGTCGGCGATTTCGCGCAAAACTTCGCGCAATTTGTGCGGTTTTACGGCGAGTATAATCGTATCGGCTTGGGCTACAGCGGCGCGGTTGTCGCTGCCCGTATGCACGCCGCGCTCGGCAAAAGAATGTAGCAAATGCGCATTATTGCGCGTCAAATGAAGGTCTTGCGCTAAACAAAAATTGGGTGCGAGCAGTAGCCCTTCAGCTATAGCCGCACCCAAATTGCCTGCGCCGATGATGGCGATACGCATAGCGAATGACGAATGACGAATGACGAATGACGAATGACGAATGACGAATGAC
>CAYXSA010000129.1:0-9907 GCA_964467315.1 uncultured Saprospiraceae bacterium
CATTCGTCATTCGTCATTCGTCATTCGTCATTCGTCATTCGTCATTCGTCATTTTATGTTTTTTTTCGCTCGTAGTGAAGTTGCACCAAACCCGTATCAAAATGCCGAACCGAAAGCAATTCTAATGCTTGCATTGCTCTGCCGTCTTTGAATAAGCGAGTGCCCGCGCCAAGCAAAACGGGAACAACGGAAATAATCAGCTCGTCTATCAAGTCCAGCCTCAAGAGCGCGTCGATAAGCTGCGCACCACCATCGCAATAAATATGCTTTTCGCTGTTTTCGCTTTTTAGCCCGCTTATCAATTCCGCCAAATCGCCCGCATAAAAATGCGTGTTCCCTGCGCTTGGTTTTTCTGCGCTCGTGATGACGTATACGCGCCGCTCGCCCTTTTCGTAATGCTCCGAGCCTATCGCCCGACTAACCCAATCATAGGTCTTTCTACCCAAAATAATAGTGTCTATGCCCGATGTAAACGCCGCATAACCGTAATCTTCGCCCTGCTTTTCTACCTGTTTTAGAAAATCCAGATTATCGTGGGGCGCGGCTATATAGCCGTCTAAACTCGTGGCAATGTATACAAATAATTTCCGCATAAAAAAATGGTATTTATCTTCTAAAAATGCCGAAAAGTACAACAAAAAAGCTTTCTTTCAGCGCCTAAATCTCGAAAATTGCTTCTTTTGTTGGCAATGCGTGAGGGATAGCAGTGGAAGCGCCACAGGCGCTGCAACGGATAGCCCGACCCTGCGACCCGTAGAGCCGTAGCATGCTACGGCTCCGCCGCCTTTGCGGCGGGGAGCAGGGGCACGCCATAGTTACGAGTTACAAGTTACGATTGTGCTTTGTATATGGTTTGGCTTGTAAACGTCTTGTGCACAAAATTCGCTTCGCGTTAACTTTGTTTTCGTAGCTCGTAACTTGTAACTCGTAACTAAAAATTGTTATCTTGGCGGCGATTTTCCCACACAATGCCCAAACAGCAGCGAAATTATGGCAAAAACTACCAAAAATCAACCCACGAGTAAGAGCAAAAAAGCAGCTTCTACTTTCGGAAGAGATACCTATATGCAATGGTACGAAATGATGTACCGCATTCGCCGTTTTGAGGAGCGCGCTTTTATGGTCTATCAGGTCGAGCGCAAAATACGCGGATTTTTACACCTTTGTATCGGTCAAGAAGCCGTGTACGCGGGCATGATGACAGCCTGCCGACCCGATGACGCTTGGATAACCGCCTACCGTCAGCACGGCGCAGCCATCGCCAAAGGTATCGGTATCAATGAGGCTATGGCGGAACTTTTCGGAAAAGCCACTGGCAATGTCAAAGGAAAAGGCGGCTCTATGCACTTTTTTAGCGCCGAACATCGCTTTTTTGGTGGACATGGCATCGTGGGCGGACAAATCGGGCTGGGCGCAGGCATCGCCCTCGCCGACCAATACTTAGGCAAATCCTCCGTGACGGTCTGTATGTTTGGCGACGGCGCAGCGCGTCAAGGTATGCTGCATGAGGCATTTAATATGGCGATGACTTGGAAATTGCCCGTTATTTTCGTTTGCGAAAACAATAAGTACGCGATGGGCACTTCCGTAGTGCGCACCTCCAATGTTACGGAATTGCACAAATTGGGCTTGTCCTACGAAATGCCCTCCGAGCCCGTAGACGGTATGTCTGTAGAAGCCGTACATGAGGCTATAGCCCGCGCCGCAGAGCGCGCCCGCGCAGGCGAGGGCCCGACCTTACTCGAAATAAATACCTACCGATACAAGGGGCATTCTATGTCCGACCCCGCCAAATACCGCACAAAAGACGAAGAAAAAGACTATAAAGACCGCGACCCCATCGAGGTTGTTGGTGCGCATATCATCGCTCAAGGTTGGGCTACAGAGGAGGACTTAAAAGCCATCAAAGCCCGCCACAATGCAGACATCGAAGCGGCAGTGCAATTTGCCGACGAGTCGCCCCTGCCCGATGTTTCGGAGCTGTATACGGACAATTATTCGCAGGCGGACTATCCGTTTATTATGGACTAAATCGCCCCATGTACCACTGGCTCGACACCGATGCGCCCCTTTATTTCCCCCCTCTTGAGCAGGTCTCAAGCGAGGGGATTTTGGCGTTGGGCGGGGATTTGAGCATGGAAAGGCTGATTTTGGCGTATCAATATGGCATTTTCCCTTGGTACAATGAATCGGAGGAGGAGCCGATAATTTGGTGGTATCCCGACCCGCGTTTTGTGCTTTTTTTGGAAGAAGCCGTAGTATCGAAGTCGATGCGCAAAATCTTGCAGCGCGGGGAGTTTGAAATACGCATGGATACGGCTTTTGAGCGGGTTATCGATGCCTGCGCGCTCACGCCGCGTGCGGAGGAGGAAACGAGCAGTTGGCTCAACGCCGAGATGCGGGCGGCATACCTGCGTTTGCACAGCTTGGGGCTGGCGCATTCGGTGGAGGCTTGGCAAAATGGGGATTTGGTTGGCGGGCTGTATGGGGTCAGCTTGGGGCGGGTTTTCTGCGGCGAATCGATGTTTGCGCGGGTGAGCAATGCCTCCAAAGCGGCTTTTTTGACGCTGGTCGAGTGGCTGCGCAAGCGCGATTTTCTGCTGATTGACTGTCAGGTGCAGACCACGCACCTCGCTTCTTTGGGGGCACGCGATGTATCCGCCGCCGATTTTACAAAGATAATCCGACAAAATCAGGGCTTATTGGGCCAGACCCTGCGAGGGAGCTGGAGGCTGTAATTGGGGCTTTTTTTATTTTGGGCGTGCCCCCGCGACCCGCGCCATTGGCGCGGGAGCCGTAGCATGCTACGGCTCTACTGTCGCGGGGTCGGGCTATCCGCTGCATCAGCTTCGCGCCTACGGCGCTCGCTGGTTCCGCTCCTATCCCTCACGCAATTTATCATTCAAGCATTATTACGTTTTTTTATGCGAATCTTAGGAGAAATTACCGACACTGCTTACAAAATCACCGTTTTCAAAACGGATAGCCGCTTATTGCTCAAATTTGAGGACGCTTTTCTGGAGCAGACCTACAAATTCCGCGAAAGCGAAGAGCTGCAAAATATGACAGATATACGCCGTCTGCTCACAGCCGATTTTATGCAGGCAGTACAACAGACCTTTGCGCTGATGTATCACACGCATTATACGGCGCTTACGGAGCATCTGCAAGTAGATGCAGAAGAATTGCCCACGATTATCTAATACAAAAGGATATATACTAAGTATCTGAATTTCAACCACTTATGCAATTTTTTTCTTTCCCTCTGCGGCTGTTTGTCGCGCTCTTTTTGCTTGCAGGCTGCTCGTCTGTGAGCGTGTCGGCGCAATTTATCATACAGTCAGCAGATAGAGTTATCGCTACCGTCGGCAACGAGATAATTTTAGCCTCCGACGTAGAGTCGCAAATGCTGCTTTTTAGCAGCCAAAGCGGCGGCAGCGACAAACTTCCACCCAATGCCCGCTGTCTGCTTATCGACCAGCTTTTAGCCAATTCGCTGATGATAGCCCAAGCCGAAAGGGACAGCATCATCGTCAAACAAGAAGAAGTCGATGAGCAATTAGATAGCCGCATACAGCAGATTTTAGCCTATATGGGCGGCAACGAAGCCCAATTTTTAGCCTATTACGGTATGTCGCCTATCGCTATGAAAGAAAAAATGCGCGACGATATGCGCCGACAAATGACCGTGCAGCGTATGCAGCAAAAGGCGACCTCCTCCGTCGTTATCACCCCGAAAGAGGTGCAGGCATTTTTCAACCGCATACCCAAAGACAGCCTACCGTATTTCAATTCGGAGGTCGAATTGGCGGAAATAATTATCAAACCCAAAGTAAGCGCCGAAGAAGACGCAAAGGCTCGGCAAACCGCCGACCGACTGCGCACGCAGATTTTGGAAGATAGCAGCCAATTTTGCGCCCTCGCTATGGAATACTCCAACGATAGAGGTTCCGCCGTGCAATGCGGCGTTATCGGCTTTACGCCGCGCGGGCAGCTCGTACCCGAATACGAAGCCGCCGCCTATCAACTCGACCCGATGGAGCTTTCCGATATCGTCAAAAGCCAATACGGATACCACGTAATACAGCTTATCCAGCGCTTGGGCAACAATATCAATACGCGGCACATACTCATACGCCCGCTTATCCATCTCGAAGACGTAGAACTCGCCCAAAAGCGCGCCGATAGCATTCGCACGCTCGTACTACTCGACTCTATGACCTTCGACCAAGCGATACAGAAATTTTCGGAAGACGAAGCCAGCCGCACCCGCAACGGCGATATGACCAATCCGCAAACAGGCGAATCCTTTTTTGAGACGGGCAATCTCGACCCCGATGTATTTTTTGCTATCGATGGGCTGCAAATCGGCGAGATGAGCGCCCCGCTCGCCTTCACCGCCGAAAACGGCGAAACCCATTTCCGCATCATCAAAATACGCGCCCGCACCGAACCACACGCCGCCAACCTCTCCGACGATTATTCGCGCATCTATGCCGCCGCTCTGGAAGAAAAACGCAATAATGCCATCTCTGAATGGACAAGCCGCCAAATTGCCAAACACGCCGTAACCATCAACTGGGAAGCAAAATTGGGCGATAAAACCCTACGCCAACACTTCGCCGACTGCGATTTCTTGCAAAAATGGCGCACAGGAGAGTGAAAAGTGAAAAGTGAAAAGTGAAATAAAATTTATGTGCATATGTAGAGCCCTTGCATGCAAGGGCTCCCACCCCGCACAAAGCAGGCGAGCTTTTGCGAGCCTGCAAAGCGTGAGGGATAGCAGTGGAAGCGCCAAAGGCGCTGCAACGAATAGCCCGACCCTGCGACCTTTAAGCCGCGTTAGCGGCGGGGAGCAGGGGCACGCCATAGTTACGAGTTACGAGTTACGAGTTACGATTATGTGCTTGATTATCAATGAATTATGCGCAACACTCGTAACTCGTAACTCGTAACTAACTAAGTGTTTCTTTGAGGAGGATGTAGATGCCCATGAGGAGGACAAAATAGCCGAAGGCGGGTTTGAGTTTATCGCCCGAAACGAAGCGCGAAAGGTAGCTGCCGATGAAAATGCCGATGACTGCCATCGCCGTAAGCCCCAATAATAAAGCCCAATCTATAATTTGCTTGCCGCCGACGGCATCGGGAATGAAGCCCAAAAGCGATTTTGTGCCGATGATAAGCAGGGAAGTGCCAACGGCGACCTTCATATCCAGCCGCGCGAAAACGACTAAGGCGGGGATTATCAAAAAGCCACCGCCCGCGCCCACAAAACCCGTCAAAGCGCCCACCACCAAGCCCTCAACGGCGATAAGCAAATAAGGCGGCGTGTAGGGTTTGTCTGCGTCTTTTATGGCGGCGGGCTTGCCTTTGCGTATCATAGAAAAGGAGGCGGCTATCATCAAAAGGGCGAAAACGCCCATGATTAAGAGCGTTTTGCTCACTACAAAACTGCCGATGCTGAAAACCTCGTCGGGAATGTTGGGCATCAAAAACTGCCGTACCAATGCCACCGAAATAAGCGAAGGCACAGAAAAAAGGACAGCCGTCGGCAGATTTACTAAACCCTTTCGGTAGTAAGTTATAGAGCCGACCAAAGCCGTAACGCCCACGATAAACAGCGAATAAGCCGTTGCCGCGCCCGCCTCTACGCCTAAAACGTAAACCAAAATCGGCACCGTCAAAATAGAGCCGCCGCCGCCAATCAAACCGAGCGAAATGCCCACCAAGAGCGCAAGCGCTAATCCTAAAACGAGAATAAGCATAGTAGAAGATAGAAGTATTTTTGGGAATAAAGTGTATTTTTGCGCCCATGCCGCTACTTACAGCAGCATAAGCGCTTATTGAATGCAAATATATAAACATATTTTCATTTATTCACATAATCCTTCATTTTTTGTGTCCATAGGGGCATTTTTTTGCAATGTATCCAAATCTGCGATTTGCTTTTTACGATATTTTCGGTCTTGATTTGCCGTTTTTGGGTTTGGTGCAAACCTACGGTTTTTTTCTTGCGCTTTCCTTCGTGGTGGCGGCTTGGTGGCTGGCTATTGATTTTCGCCGCAAGGAGCGGGAGGGCATCATGCAGGGCATCGAGGAGCAGTACAAGGTAGGCGAGCCTTTGGGGGTAGCCGATATTGTTTGGAATCTGATTTTAGGTTTTTTGCTGGGTTTCAAGGGCGTGTATGCGATTATGAACCAATCCGCATTCACGGGCGACGATGCGCAGAAGAATTTTATTTCTTTGGAGCATGGCAACTGGATTGCGGGCATCTTGGGCGCTGCGGGCTTTGTGTTTTGGAAATGGTGGGAAAAGAAGCAAGAAAGCAAGACCTACCCCCAGCCGCAGGTATTGACGAAAATGGTTATGCCCAATGAGCGCATCGGCGACATCGTTATTTTGTCGGCGATAAGCGGCGTTATCGGCGCGAAACTGCTGTATTTGGTGGAAGAATGGGTAAAAAGCGACCCGCCCATGACGCAGGCGCAGTTTATGAAAGCCTTATTTAGTGGTAGCGGCTTGGCGATATACGGGGGCTTGATAGGCGCGTTTATCGTGGTGAGCTACTACATTTGGAAGAAAAAAATCAGCTACGCGCACTTGTTGGACTCTGCTGCGCCTTCGATGATTTTGGCGTATGGGGTGGGGCGTTTGGGCTGTCATTATTCGGGCGATGGCGATTGGGGCATCACGGCGACGGTGGCGAAACCCTTTTCTTGGCTACCCGACTCTATGTGGGCGTACAAGTACCCGAATAATGTGATTAACTCTTCAGACCACGCGCACACGATACTCCCCGACTGCGGCGGCTACCCCTTCGGGGCGGATATGGGCTATTGTACGCAGCTTTCGGAGGCAGTGTATACAACCTCCGTTTGGGAATTTTTCTTCGGGGTTATCATCTTTTTGATTTTGGTTTCTCTGCGCAAATGGGCGACTCAAGGCGGTTTGCTCTTTTCTATCTATCTGATATTCAACGGGATAGAGCGTTTCAGCATCGAGACCATTCGCGTAAATCCCGATTACGCTGTAGGCGGCTACAATCTCTCGCAGGCGCAATTTATTGCGATAAGCTTATTTTTGATAGGCTGCGCTTGTACGACTTTCTTTTATCTGAAACAGCGGCGCGGGGCGGCTGGCATAAATTAGAACTACCAAACAATTTTTCAGTACTATAGTACCACTGCCGCCGCAAGGCGGCATGATACCAGCGACGCGAGCAAAGCGAGCGGCGCAGTACCTATACACCACGCCAATCCATGCAAGAAAAAATAAACAGCTACCTCAACGCTGCCGCAAAAGAGAAAAACATACGCATTTTGCAGGCTTGCGAAACGGGTTCCCGCAGTTGGGGTTTCGCCTCTGCGGATAGCGACTACGACGTGCGGGTTTTGTACGTCCATGAACCCGAATGGTATTTTTCGCTTTACGAGCGCGAAGATAACTGGGAGCAGATGCACGACGATAGGCTCATAGACATCTCGGCTTGGGAGCTGCGCAAGGCTTTACGGCTGCTGCATCGCTCCAATGCGGCAATGCTGGAGCGCGCACAGTCGCCCACCGTTTACCAGCAGCAGGCGGGTTTTATGGCGGATTTTTGGGTGCTGGCGCAGCAATGCTATTCGCGTATCGCCGTGATGCACCACTATTTGAGTATGGCGCGCAACGGCGCGGAAGAGGTACAGCCACAGCCCTACAAGCTCAAAAAACTCTTTTATTTGCTGCGCTCCGTCTGCATTACGCGCTGGATTTTGCGCTTCGACACCGTGCCGCCTATTGATTTTCACGCCGTTTTGCCCGCCGTAGAGCTGCCTGCGCCGCTTCATGCGCGCGTGCAAGAGCTGCTACACCTCAAAACTACCGTCGACGAAACCTATCGCCACAACGGCGAGGCGGAACTTTTGGCGTACATCAATACCATGATAGAAGAGGCTAAAACAGGCTTCAAAGCCCTGCCCGCCGCCAAAGTCGAAACCGAAACCTTGCAGGCTTTTTTTAACAAATACGCGCTGGAAAAGTGAAAAGTGAAAAGTGAAAAGTGAATTTTTTTCGCTACACTTGCAAATTTTGAATCATTTATTTTCAATTATAAATAATTGACAACCAAGTATTTATACATCTAGTATCATTTTCGCTACGCGTTAACTGCGTTTTCGCTGCGCGGAGGGCTTCGCCGTTCGTATTCACTTTTTTGGGCGTGTCCGCGCCCCTGTCTGCGCTGTAAAGCCGTAGCATACATGCTACGGCTCGCGCAGCCACCCCGCACAAAGTGCGGGGCAAAAAGGGGGGCGCGGTCGGGCTATTCGGGGCAGCCCAGTGCTGCCCTTGAAGGGCAGACACATTGGTCTGCCCCTACTATCCCTCACGCAATTATTCCCATCTGCTAACTATCTATTCGAGATGCTGCGTATAAGCTTCTTTTTTTTGCTGCTGCTTTCCGCTGCTGCTGCCTTCGCCCAACCAAGCAAAGCGGCTTTGGAAGCCGAGCGCAACCGACTCAACCAACAGCTCAAACAGAGCAACCAAAAGTTGGGCAGCGTACAAAAGACAAAAAAACAGACCAGCAGCGAGCTGAAAAAGACCCAACAAAACCTCAACGCCCGTGTCCAAGCTCTGCAACTCATACAACAAAGCGTAGAAACCCTGCACAGTGCCATAGAGCAAAAAGATGCAGTCTTGCAAAGTCTGCAAATCGACGTAGCCGCCCGCACGGTAGCCTATCAGCAAACGGCGCGGCTTATCTATCGCTACAAACGCGTATTGCCCGATTTTTTAGCCGCTTTTTTGCCGCAGACCAGCAGCCTATATTTGCGGCAAGGGCATTATCTCGCCTTTCTTTCCCGACAGCATCAGGAGCAACTTTATTGGCTCACACATACCCAAAAGGCGCTTGCCGAGCGGCTGAAAAAGCTACAAACCGAATACCAGCAGCGCACAAACGAACTGCAAACAGGACAAAAAATAAAAACCGAACTAAGCCAAAAAGCCAAAACACAGCAACAAATCGTTCAACAACTCTCCTCCCAAGAGCAGCAACTGCGCAAACAAATCGCCGCCGCCCAAAAAAGCAAACAGCAACTAAGCTCGCAAATCGCCAGCGTCATACGGCAAGAAATGAACAACACCAAAAGCGCCGCCCGCTCCTACCCTACTGCCCCCAATCCAGCCAACCCCAACAGCCCCAGCCCCGCCAATAATAACTACAACGATACCCAAGCAGGCAAAAGTTTTGCCGCCTCACGCGGCAGGCTACCTCAACCCGTGCGCGGCACCATCATCGGCGAATTTGGCAGAAAGCAGCACGCAGATTTGCAGATGGTATTCGTCGACAACAATGGCATCGACATCAAAACGGCAGCCAATGCACCCGTGAGCGCCGTCTTTGAAGGGCTGGTCGTCAGCGTATTCACCATACCCAGCATGGGCAATGCCGTCATGCTCAAACACGGCGAATTTTACACCATATACGCAGGACTAAGCCAACCCCAAGTAAAACGCGGACAAAACACCAAAGCAGGGCAACTGCTCGGATACGTGGGCAAAAACGGCGATAGCGGTAGCTTCGTCATGCACTTTGAGCTATGGCGCGGAAAACAAAAGGAAAATCCCGCCCTCTGGCTACGCTAAGTTACGAGTTACGAGTTACGAGTTACGAGTTACGAGTTACGAGTTACGAGTTACGAGTTTGCGCATAAGACATTCACAATTAATGCGCGGCGTGCGCCATATTTGCGTGAGGGATAGTAGGGGCAGCCCTCGTGGCTGCCCTGCATAGCCCGACGGCGCGCCCCGTAGAGCCGTAGCATGGCACAAGTGCGTAAGCACGCCATGCTACGGCTCCGCGCCTTTGCGCGGGGAGCGCCGACACGCCAAAAAAGTGAAAAGTGAAAAGTGAAAAGTGAAAAG
>CAYXSA010000130.1:0-9888 GCA_964467315.1 uncultured Saprospiraceae bacterium
ACTTTTCACTTTTCACTTTTCACTTTTCACTTTTCACTTTTCACTTTTCACTCTACGATGGTCAGCCAGTTTTCTCCGCGTAGGGAAAAAAGTCCGCGCCCTGCGTCGATATTGCTATACAGCACGACGGGTTCGGCGAAGGGGTTGCTCTGTGCTATAAAATAATCGGAGAGGGCGCGATAATACTTGTATTGGTCGGCAGAAATGCTGCTCAAACGTAGGTGTGCCCTGTATTGCAGGGTGTCGATAGAGGATATATGAAGCAAGAGCGTGGTGGCTTCCGTGTAGGAAAAATAGGCTTTTCCTGCGCCAAATGTGAGCACATTGGGGTCGGGCGATTGGAGCAGCGGCAACAGCGGCTCGCTACCGCTTGCCGTATCGCGCGAAGAAAGCACCATTGCGGCTTCCAAGTAGCGTTTTTCGCCGCTCGCAGGCAATCCAAGCTCCAGCAAATCCAACACTTCGCCCTCTGTGCCGCGTGCGCCGCCGACTTCCCAGCGTTGAATTTGCGCCGCTACTAAACCCGTCAAACGCTGCTCCGTAGATATGGACGGATAGCCTGCCGCGCTTGCCAGTATCTCGTATCGTATCTGCGTATCCAAAGGCGCGCTAAGCTGAAGTTGATAGGTGCGCGTCAAAGGATTTGCCGTAAAAGTGCCTGCCCATTGCCCATTGGCAAACAACTCTACGTTCGCATTTTCGACCCATGCTGTATTGCGGTAGGCTTCTTCGGGTGTGTTGATGACCGTCGTACCGCTATCCAAGAGCGCATTATCTAAGACACCCACAGAGCGCCCCAGATACAGCCATAGACTGCTATCCCCTACCCGCCAATCGGCATGAACGACCAAACGCGGCACATGAGGCGGCAACTCTATATCCACCACCTGCGGACGACAAGCAACAAGCACCCACAAAAAAGCCAAGACTGCCGATAAACGCATGAGGGAGTTAGGAATGACGAGTTACGAATGACGAATGACGAATGACGAATGACGAATGACGAATGACGAATGACGAATTTTCTATGCAGCAATAAAATACATGATACTTGCTACCACTGCCGCCGCAAGGCGGCATGATACCTACAGCAGCAGCGCGACACCTACAGCAGCAGCGCAGTACCTACAGCAGCAGCGCGACACCCTACAGCAGCAGCGCGCCCGCCCTCAATACTCCCGCTTCAAAATCGCCTGTAGCCAGTTTTTTAGGCTTTCTTTGCCTGCTTCGCTGATTTCGGCTTTTTCGAGTTGGGCGAGTGCTTGGGCGTGGCAGTCTTCGACGAGCATAAGCAGCCTGCGGTCTGTGCCTGTTTCTACAAACATAGTGCGGATTTGCTCTATTTTTGCGGCTTCGCCTTCCTCGTTGCCTTCGGGGTCGAACTCAAATAGAGCGTGAAAAACGTTGACATTTTCGCCGCGCAAGTGCTGCAAGGTGTCCAGCACGAGGAAGGTTTTTTTGGATTGCAGGATATCGCCGCCGATGCGTTTGCCTACCTTTGGCGATGTACCGAAGGTATCCAAATAGTCGTCTTGGAGCTGAAAGGCGATGCCCATCAATTCGCCCATATTGTAGAGGGCTTCGGCTGTATGGGGCGAAGCGCCTGCGGCTATAGCGCCGATTTTGAGGGCTGCCGCCAGCAAAACCGCCGTTTTCTGCCGTATCATTTCGATGTAAGCGTCTACATCTACTGCCCAAGTACGCTCAAAATTCATATCTTTTTGCTGCCCTTCGCAGACCTCTGTAGCCATTGTGCTAAACGTGTCTAAGGCTTCGGGCAGTTGTGTGGGCATGGGCGCAAAAGCCTCTGCAATATATCTATAGGCATATACCAGCATCGCATCGCCCGAAAGTATTGCCGTATTGATGTCCCAACGCTTGTGCACGGTCGGCTGCCCGCGCCGCAGGGGCGAGGAGTCCATAATATCGTCGTGCATGAGCGAAAAATTATGAAACAGCTCTACCGCCATCGCTGCGGGCATCGCCACCTTTTGCAGTTCTGTGCCGCCTGCCGCCTCGTAGGCAAGCAGCAGCAGCAAAGGACGCATAGATTTGCCACCCAATGACAATATATAACGCATCGGCTCGTACAATTCGCGGGGGCTGCCGCTCAAAAAAGGCGCATTTAGCTTGTATTGCTCAAATTCTTGGAGCAAGCGCCCTATTTTTGCATCTTCGCTAAGCATTCGTGTTAGCCTCCCCGCTGTTGCCTGCTGGCTGATTGGGGCGCGGCATCGTGCATTTGCCGACAAAGAGCGCGCCCGTTTCGATTTGCAACTGCTTGCAATGTATATCGCCGACGAGCGAGGCGGTTTTTGCGAGTACAATTTGACCTTTTGCCGTTACATTGCCTTCTACACTGCCTTCGGAAATCAATTCAAAGCATTGCACATCGCCGCGCACGCGTCCCGTTGCCGACAATACGAGCTTGCCCGCGCAGAAAATCGCGCCCAATATCTCGCCATCTAAGCGCATATTTGCCTCTTTCACGCTCACCGCGCCTTCTATGGTCGTGCCCGCCGCGATTTGGCAGACTGCTTTATAGTCTGCGCCTACTTCTTCCTCTTTTGTCGCTTTCCTAAACATATAGATTGTCCGTTATTTTTGTCTTTTTTTTATTTGGGCGTGCCCCCGCCGTTGGCGGGGTCGGGCTATACGCTCCATCAGCCCGCTACGCGGTCTGGTTCCGCTGCTATCCCTCACGCAAGCGCCCGCCTTGCGGGCTATTATGCACATAAAAAATGGCGCTGGATATTATGTACATAAAAAATGGCGCTGGTACAGCCCTTGCATGCAAGGGCTCTACATTATGCACATAAAAAATGGCGCTGGATATTATGCACATGAAAAAATGGCGCTCCGTACAGCCGTTGCATGCAACGGCTCTACATTATGCACATGAAAAATGGCGCTGGATATTATGCACATGAAAAAATGGCGCTCCGTACAGCCGTTGCATGCAACGGCTCTACATTATGCACATGAAAAAATTTTCACTTTTCACTTTTCACTTTTCACTTTTCACTTTTCACTTTTGCATGATTTGCTCTATTTCCTCTGCTTCTATGGGTATATTGCGCATGAGGTTGAAGGGGGCTGCGCCGTTTGCGCCGACGACTAAATCGTCTTCTATGCGTATGCCGATGCCTTCGGCAGGGATATAAATACCTGGCTCACAAGTGAAAACCATACCCGCTTTCATGTCCGTATATCGATGGCAAAGGTCATGCACATCTAAGCCCAGATGATGCGAGGTGCCATGTGGGAAGTATTTTTTGTAGAGGGGGGCATGGGGGTTTTGCTTGGCAACATCGTGTTTATCGAGTAGTCTTAAGCCGATAAGCTCGCTTTGCATGAATAAGCCAACTTCTTGGCTGTATTTGTCGATGTTGGTGCCTTCGAGCATGATGCTTTCGGCGAAGCGTTTTACGCGTAGGACTGCGTCGTAGACTTCGCGTTGTCGGGGCGAGAATTTGCCTGAAACGGGGAAGGTACGCGAGAGGTCGGCGGCGTAGTTGGCATATTCTGCGCCTACGTCGATAAGCACCAAATCGCCCGCATTCATGGGGCGACAGTTGTCGTTGTAGTGGAGAATGCAGGCATTCGCGCCGCTTGCTACGATGGGGTTATAGGCGTGTCCGTTAGCGCCATTGCGTAAAAATTCGTAAGTAATAAGGGCTTCGAGTTCGTACTCGTTTTGTCCCTCGCGGGTCTGCTGCAAAGCGGCGCGGAAAGCCTGCTCCGTAATATCGCAGGCGCGCTGCATGATGGCGATTTCTGCCAAAGATTTTATCATGCGCAGCCGCTTCATAAGGGGCTGGGCACGCAAAACCGTATGCGCAGGGTATTGGCTGCGGAACTCGGCAGCGCGGCGCGTATTGGCGCAGTGCTCAGCAGGAAAATGTGCACGGTCGTTTTCGTTCGTATTCAGATAGACCGCATCAGCGAGTAAAACCAATTCGTTGAGGGTGTTTTCTACTGCGCTTGTCCAAAACACAGTTTGTACCCCCGAAATCTCGCGTACCTGCTCTTGTGTGTACTTGTAGCCTTCCCAAACCTGTATGTATTCGTTGGTTTGTCGGGTGAATACGACGCTTTCAAAGGCTTTGCCTTTGGGGCAGTTGGGGTATAGGACAAGGATAGTTTCCTCTTGGTCGAGACCGCATAGATAGAAGAGGTCAGCGTTTTGGCGAAGGGTAAAATTGGTATCGCCAGAGCGCATCATTAGGTCGTTGGAGTAGAAAATAGCGATGCTATTGGGCTGCATTTCTTGCATAAAACGGCGGCGATTTTCCTCGAATAGGCTAACAGGAAGGGGTGCGTATTTTCTCATTTTGCTATAATAATATATTTTTTTAATGCCATATTTGCGTGAGGGATAGTAGGGGCGAATCAACATTCGCCCCCGTAGGGGCGATGGTGATGCCCCGCATAGCCCGACCGCTGCCCCCTTTTTGGGGCAGCGGGCACGCCATAAAAAAATAAAAGTGTATCTTTTGAAATTCGGGCAAAGATACGAGAAACTTGGCGTATCTTGTCCTTATTTTCTCACTAATTACTTGGTTTCAAATGCGTAGAACTGCACCTATTCGAAGAATATTCTCCGCTTCGCTGCTCTGTTTTTCTTGTATTTTGGCTTTAACGGCGACTTCTTGCGACCCCGACGACGACGACGACAATCCGACGAATACCTGCCAACCTGCGGGTTTTGAGACGCAGACGGCGACGGGCGAATTTATGAACGAGCCTTTTACCTTTGTAGCGGGTAAGGCGAAAACCGACCCTTTTGATAGTACGGAATTTCGGATTACCTTCTACGGCGAAACGCCGACGGGTGATATGTGCGACAATTTCAACTTCGATTTGCCCGAAAAATCAATAATTATGGTGCTCCCCAAAGCGGTGGGTGTCTATAATCTGGGCAGTCAGCGCGGGGTAACCTTCAATCATGCGCTGCCGAATGAGACGAATGCGGCGGTAGCGACCTGCGGCAGCGTGGAAATCGTGTCTATCAACGCGACAACGGTCGTTTGCCGCATAGATGCTAACGCGCGCGACGGCGAAAATATGCTAAATGGCGATTTTACGGTGCAGCTTTGCCCTGAGTAGTGGGTTGTGCTGCGTGGGTACTGCCTTGCTCGCTGCGCTTGCAAGGCTGGTACTATGCCGCTCGCTATGCTCGTGGCAGTGGTAGCAAGTACTTAAAATTATTATGAATAGCTGACGACAGCGCATAAACAAAAAAAATCCCCCGCAAGCCTTGATGTTTGCGGGGGATTTCATGCGTTTATTGTTGGGGCGTTTCGCTCAAATGCCCCATGAAAAGTATGGAGCCTGTGGCATTGTCGCGTATGTAGTAAAAGAAGGGGCGTGTGGCGTAGAAATTGATAAATTCTTGGCGCACGGGATTGACGGAGGTGCTGGTAGCGGTAATGATAATCGCCGTAGCAGCGGCGGCTTCGGTGCCTTTTTCGCTGACTTCGATGAAGGCTTTATGTATTACGTCGCTCACGAAGAGGTCGCTGCGCGCTATCATGCGCGAAAAATCGGCGCTATCGAAAATGCTGCTCATGCCCATCTTTTTCAGGGGCTCTTTGAGGCTGGAGCCCTTCGTTAGTTTCCATTTTGGCAATTTTAGGTTGAGCGGGTGCGGTAGATTTTTTAGTTCTTTTTCCCATTCGGCGATTTTTTCGGCGCTAAGTTCTTGGCGTAGAGCTTCGAGGCTGCTGTTTTCGCGGGGCAGGACGACAATCATGGAGGCTTTATGGTCTTCGTAGGGCAATTCGAGCACCTGCACTTTTTTGTCTTCCGTGTAGCGGAAGGTTTTTTTAGCGTCTTGCATACGCCAGTTTCGCAGGTTCATGGTTTTGGCGGTATTTTTAGCGCCTTTTGCGTCCGTAAATTGTTCGTCGTTGGACATATCGGGGTCAAAAGGTATCTGCCATTCGCCATAGAAATAGATTGCATTGACTAAGACCATGACGGCATCGCTGAGTGCGCCTTTGGGTATGAGGTCTTTTATGCGGTCTTTGGTTTGCTTTTCTACCCATTGATTGATAATTTTTTCTGGATTGGGGGCAGCATAGTCTATTTCTTCGGCTTCAGCTTGGTAGCATTCGCGGCTAAGTTGGGTGTATTCGGGTTTTATTTTCGTGCCTTTGCTGATGAAAAAGCGGTTGGCTATGGCCATTTGTAGTTTATCGCCTTTGGTTTGGGCTTCTATCTTGCGCAGGATACTGCCGAAGGCTTTATGAAATTCTTGGGTATTTTCGCCCCAGCGCAGGGTTTTGGCGATTTCGGTTTCTGTGCCCTGAGCTGCGCCGAGTTGAGCGAGTCCGAAGGCGGTAGAGACGGAGTAAGGGGAGAAAAAGCAATTTTCTTCCGTCTTGCTGATATGTTTATAGAGGTCGAAAGCGGCGAGGTTGTTTTGTTTTACCAAAGTATTTTGGTCGATAGGGCTGCCTTTAGGCATGGTTTCAAATTCGATTTTCTTATCGGGGGCAAGGATTGGTTTGTCGACGACTGCGGGCGGATTGCCTTTATCGGGTTGGCTGATTTTGTTGCTGGGTTGGCAGGCGGCGAGCAGCAGCAGCGCGCAAAGAGAGAGTAGGGAACGCATATTTTTTGGTGTTCGTGTGGCTTGATAGAATTGCTTGTTGTCGGAGTAGATGCGTCTATTTGTCGAAAATGGTGCGCGAGCGGGAACTTTTTTGCGCTTAGAGGCTTAGCAGGTATTCTACGGCGAGCCTATAGCCCTCCAGCCCCAAGCCGCTGATTTGCCCGACTGCGGCGGGGGCGATATGCGAAAGATGCCGAAAGGCTTCCCGCGCATAGATGTTGCTAATATGCACTTCTACAACGGGGGCGGAGATGGCGCGCACACAGTCGCCCAAAGCGATGGAAGTATGCGTATATGCGCCCGCATTGAGCACAATGCCTGTGGCAGAAAAGCCGACGGACTGCAAAAAATTGACAAGTTCGCCTTCGATATTGCTTTGAAAATACTGCAATTCGGCGCGCTCGGCGTACTGCTTTTGCAGTTCCTGAAAATAGTCCTCAAAGCTACGATTGCCGTAGATGCTGATTTCGCGCCGCCCCAGCAGGTTGAGATTTGCGCCGTTGACGAGGTATATGCTTGGTTTTGACATTTTTTTTATTTTTTTGAGGGCGTGCCCGCCGCGCTGAAAAGGCGCGGCGGTCGGGCTATTTGAGCCGTAGTATGCTACGGCTCTACATATCCCTCACGCGAATACGGTGCGCGGCGCAAAAAGTTGCGCCGCACAGATTATTTAATTTTATCGCTTTGGCGGATATGTGCTGCTACGGTCAGGCGGTGTACGCCCAAGATGCGACCTATAGCGGATACGGATACTTTTTTCGCCAGCAATTCGCCGATTTGCTTGTCTTTGCCGCTTAGTTTGCGTTTTTTGGAAACGCTTCCTTTTGGTCTGCCTAATTGTACGCCTTCTGCTTTTTTGCGTTGTAAGGCTTCGCGGGTGCGCTGCGAAATCAGATTGCGCTCTATCTCTGCCGACAAACCAAAGGCAAAAGCCAGCACTTTTGAGCTGATATTATTGCCCAATTCGTAATTTTCTTTGATGGCAAATACCAGCACTTCGCGCCGCATACAGTCATTGAGCAGGCTCATAATTTGCATCAGATTGCGCCCCAAACGCGATAATTCTGCAACGATGAGCGTATCGCCTTGCCGCATTTGTTTTAGTAAACCATACAAGCGCCGCTTTTCGATTTCCTTCGTGCTGCTAATGGTTTCTTCTACCCATTCGTCTACGACCAATGAGCGGCGAAGGGCGTAGTTTTCGATTTCAAAACGTTGATTTTCGGTAGTCTGTTTGTCGCTACTTACCCGAATATAGGCAAAATTCATAATAAAAATGGTGCTTTGACGTAGATAATAATTGTCGAAAAACGCAATATGCCTTTTTTTTCAACAGTTTTAGTATATGCCTATTTTAATTATGAATGACAAACTATAAATTTTAAGGCATTATTGGCAAATATCAGCGCGCAAAAAACAAAAATTGCTTATCAAATGATATAGCTCGTTTTCCCCACTGTCCCTATTAAATTTCCCGCCGATGCCTCTTGGGTTGTCCTCTCGCCCATAGAGCAAGCCATAAAACAAAAAATTGAAGCCGTCGGCACTCCACTCAAAGATTGGGACGTGCAAATAAACTACGGCATAAAAACAGGGCTTAACGAAGCTTTTATTATCGACGAAGCTACCCGTGCCGCCTTGCTCGCCGAAGACCCAAAATCTGCCGAGATAATACGCCCCATTCTGCGCGGGCGGGACATCAAAAAATATAAGGCAGAGTTTGCGGGTCTGTATATACTTTTTGTGCCTTGGCATTTTCCATTGCACAATGACCCAACAATAAAAGGCGCATCTGAAAAAGCAGAATTGGAGTTTCAAAAACAATATTCTGCCGTGTATAATCATTTGCTAAAATTCAAAAAAGAATTATCTGCACGAAATAAAGCAGAGACAGGCATACGATATGAGTGGTATGCTTTGCAAAGATGGGGAGCAGATTATTGGGAGGATTTTGAAAAGCCTAAAATCGTCTATATTGAAATTATGACCGACAATATAGAAGAAGGTTATGATTTTCCTTGTTTGGCTTTTGCAGATAAAGGTGTTTTTATTTTAAATACAGCCTATATGATGACTGGCGATGATTTAAAATTAAAAAACATTTTGACTGTGCTAAATTCTCCGATAGGTAGATTTATAGCGCAAATATATACACTTCAATTAGGAAAAAGACAGTATAGAATGCTTAGCCAATTTGTACAAAATTTTCCTATTGCAGAGGCAAACGACACTCAAAAAAATGAGCTTGCTTTTTGGTTAGACAAAATTTTACAAAATGGCTTAGATTTAAAAGAAGCTCAAGCACAAATAAATAAGATAGTTTATTTGCTGTATAGCATTTCTAAAATAGAAAGCGAATACTTAGAAAAATCGTTTTAGGGCGAGCCGCCTCGCGCCGTTGGCGCTCGCGTCGGGCTATGCGCGGTCTTAGTACGCGGCGGTAAGCCACCGCGTACCGCGCCAAAGGCTCGCCGCTACTATCCCTCTCGCTTTCAATCTTCATTACTTTCCTCTATCCCTATCCTATCATATAAAACTTTAATTTTTTCTTCCACACTGGCTATTTCTGCTTCGCTTAAAAAGAATAAACTATATAGCGCATTATTAATTTTTTTTTCAACAGTACTTATATTTGCGCCATTATCTTGGCAAGAAATCAGTTCATTGAGAAAATCAGAAAATACATTTTCTTCATTTTCTGAGGGTTTATAGATAAGCATTTTTTCAAAAAACACTTTGCTTAATTCTCTTGTACCACCCAACAATTCAGGAAAGTTATCACGGAAACAAACTTTGAAAATATTTGAGTTAAAAAAAGCAGTAAGATATTTTAGACACTTTCCTGTTATAAAAAAACACTTTTGATTGGTATAAAATTTAGCCTCATCATAGACAAAAGGTAAATATTTTGTCATATTTGGATATATGATTTTCGGCAATTGGAAATCCTCCAATTTTGTTGGCTAAAAAATACGCCCCATTCTGCGCGGGCGGGACATCAAAAAATATAAGGCGGAGTTTGCTAACAAGTGGGTAATTTTAGCAAGGTTCGGTTCTCACGAATACATAGAAAAAGATTACCCTGCAATTTATAATCACCTACTAAGATACAAAGACCAATTAGCAGCAAGAGGACAATGCAGATACGGCGGAAAAAATAACGCGGGTATGCACCATTGGTTAGAACTAGATAATTGTCCCAGCCTAAAATATTTGGAGGATTTTGAAAAGCCCAAAATCGTTTGGGGCAACCTTTCTATAAGCCCTAA
>CAYXSA010000131.1:0-9885 GCA_964467315.1 uncultured Saprospiraceae bacterium
TGAAAAGTGAAAAGTGAAAAGTGAAAAGTGAAAAGTGAAAAGTGAAAAGTGAAATCTTTTATGTGCGTATGTAGAGCCCTTGCATGCAAGGGCTGTACCAGCGCCCGCTTGCGGGCGCTGCCGCGTGAGGGATAGGAGCGAAACCACACCGCAAGCGCGGCTTTGCCGCGCAAGGTGTGATGTAGCGTATAGCCCGACCCCGCGCCAGCGGCGCGGGGGCACGCCAAAAAAAATAAAAAAGCCAGACTAACCGAAATAGCGATGAATAAAAGTATACTCTTGATTTTGTGTGTGCTGGGTCTATGCGGGCGGCTGTCGGCGCAGAGTTTGACGGACGATTTTGCGGACGGCAACCATACGGCGAACCCGACATGGCTGGGCAATACGGCGGATTTTACGGTAAATACGACTGTAGCGAGCCCGTCTTTTCAGCTGCAGCTACAGGCGGTAGTGAATACGAGCACGCCGCGCTATCTAAGTGTGCCTGCGCAGACGAGTTTGGCGGATAGTACGACTTGGGAATTTTACAGTTTTCAGAATTTTCCAGCGGCGAGCACGAATTATGGGCGCGTGTACTTGGCATCTTCATCGAGCGACCTTACGGGCAGTTTGAATGGCTATTATGTGCGACTGGGCGGGCATACGGGGGCGGTAGATTCTTTGGAATTGTTTCGGCAAACGGGTCTGACCTCGACGAAAATATGTGGTGGCGTGCAGGGCGCGATGGGCGGCACGACGACGACGGCGAGCGTGCGCGTAACGCGCAACACGGCAGGCGAATGGCGGCTTTTGGCGGATTATACGGGCGGGACGAATTATGTTTTGCAGAGCACGGGCACGGATAATACGCATGCTTCGGGGCAATTTGCGGGGGTAAATTGTATATTTACCACGACGCGTTCGGCGCATTTTTACTTTGACAATTTTTATATCAGCCCGTTGTTTGTGGACGCTCAAGCGCCTAATTTGCTGAGTGCGACGGCGGCGACGGCATCTACTGTTGTTTTGCAATTTAGCGAGGCTTTAGATGCGGGCAGTGCTACGAATTTGGCGAACTATAGTTTTTCGGGGGGCTTAGGGGCTACGGCGGCGATGATGCCAACGGCGCAAAGCGTATCGCTCACGCTCACGCCTTCCTTGACTTCGGGCACGCAATACCAAGTAACCGTAACGGGCGTGCAGGATTTGGCGACGAATGCGATGGGGGCTCAATCGGCAAATTTTACCTATTTTAATGTGCAGCCTGCTGTTTATGGCGATATTATCATTTCGGAAATCATGGCAGACCCCGACCCCATAGTAGGCTTGCCGAATGTGGAATGGGTGGAGCTGCATAATCGCAGCAATAAATACATTGATTTGCAGAACTTTGTATTCAATGAAGGCAGTGCGCGCATCTTGCCCGCGCAGGTTATCGCGCCAAATAGTTATATACTGCTGACGCTGGCAGCCAACCGCGATAGTTTGACGGCATTCGGTACGGTCTTGGGTTTGTCGGGTATGGGACTAACGAATGCGGGCGAGCTGCTGACTTTGAGCGATGCAGGCGGTGCTATAATAGATAGCGTAACCTATTCGGATGCTTGGTACATAGACGCAGCCAAACGCAACGGCGGCTGGACGCTCGAAATCATCAACCCCGCGCTGGGCTGTAAGGGTAGCAGCAATTGGATAGCTTCGACGGCAGCGGCAGGCGGCACACCGAATGCGCAAAATTCGGTTTTCAGCAATACACCCGACAATACCCCGCCTTCCCTGCTTTCTGCGACCTTCACGAATGCAACGACTTTGCGGCTGGTTTTTGACGATGTTTTGAGCGCTGTGGCGGCACAGAATACCGCCAACTACAGCCTTTCGGGCGGTTTGTCGGCGACGAATGCCCAATTCGTATCCCCTTCGACGGTCATACTGACCCTCAGCCCCGCGATGATGAACCAAAGCAGCTACACCGTTACGGTCGGCAGCGGGCTGACGGATTGCGTCGGCAATGCTATCGGCGCGAATAATAGCCGCCAATTCGCTTACTACGACGTTTTGCCTGCTCAAGAGGGCGATTTGATTTTCAACGAATTGATGATAGACCCCGACCCCGTAGTAGCTTTACCCAATCACGAATACATAGAATTATACAATCGCGCCGCTTATGCCATCAACTTGCAGGGTTTGTTGCTCACGCATATCAGCAGCAGCAGCGGAGCGGCAACGCTGGCAACTTTGGGCGATTATACCCTCTTGCCCAATGATTATGTGATTTTGCACGCCAGCAGCGGCACAGCAGAACTCTCGCTTATTACCCCAAAACACATAGAAGTCGCCTCCTTCCCTGCCCTCAACAATACCAGCGCCCGACTAAGCCTGCGACGCGGCAGCATTACTATAGATACGCTCACTTATATCGACGAGCTATGGTATAAGGATAGCAACAAAGACGAGGGCGGCTGGTCTTTAGAACTCATCAACCCCAATCACCTCTGCAAAGAGGGCGACAATTGGCGCGCAGCCTTAAACGCAGCAGGCGGCACACCTGGGGCGCTCAACTCCGCCAATGACCTCACTCCCGACCAAAATCCGCCTGTAGTGATTTCCGTGCGCCCCATCAGCGCCACCCAAATTGTCGTAGAAACCAATAAAATCCTCGACCCAAGCTCCGTCGGCGACCTCAACAACTACAACACCACAGGCGGCATAAATATACTCACTGCCACCATAGGCGGACAGCGCGACATCGTTTTCACGCTCGCCGCCCCCATGCAGCACCAAAGCACCTATAGCATCATCATCAACGGCGCTGAAGACTGCTTGGATAATCCCATGTTCGATACCGCTACGGTTACTTATTACGAAACGGAGGCAGCCACGCATTATGATATCATCATCAACGAGATATTCCCCGATACAGACCCCCAAGTCGGACTGCCCCTAAAAGAGTACATCGAACTTTACAACCGCAGCACCAAATATATCAATTTGCAGGGCTTTACCTTTCAAGATGGTAGCAGCGCCGTAGCCGAATTGCCCTACTATGTCATGCCGCCCAATAGCTACTTGGTCGTAGCATCCAACAGTGATACTATCGCCTTTTCGCAGTTTGGCAACTACCTGCTCGTGGAGGGCTTTCCCGATATGAACGTATCCAACGACGAGGCAATCCTGCGCGATTTCTTGGGCAATGTCATCGACGCAGTCGCCTACGAGCAGGCTTGGTACGGCAATAGCAACAAAGCCGCTGGAGGCTGGTCTTTGGAGCGCATCAACCCCAATCGCCCTTGCGAAGCGGCTACAAATTGGATAGCCAGCGAAAACCCACTCGGCGGCTCGCCCGCGCAGGCTAATTCCGTCTTGCAGACTACGCCCGACAATACCGCGCCCGAGCTTCTGCGCGCCTTCCCTATTGCGACCAACCGCATACGCTTGTATTTTTCCGAAGCCATCAGCGATGCCGATGGGGTAGTGGCTGCCAATTATACGCTTTCTGCCCTTAGCGCCAGCGCGCCCAGCGTGCTCGCCGCCACTATAGAAATGCCTTTCTACAATAGTGTGGTGCTGATACTCGCCGATAGCCTCCAACCAAACACTATTTACACGCTTACCGTTAACAGCAGTTACCGCGACTGTATCGGCACGACCATCGCCGCCGCCGCCACTACAGCCCGCATCGCCCTGCCCCAAACGCCCGAAGCCAATGACCTCGTCATCAATGAAGTCCTATTTAATCCCGTTACGGGCGGTTCGGATTTTGTGGAATTGTATAATAAATCTTCTAAAGTCATCAATGCTCGCTCCTTGCTCTTCGCCAATACGACGGCAATGGGTACCATCAACCAAGTGCAGGCTCTAACTACCGATTTTCTCATTTTTCCCAATGATTATATCGTCATCACGCCCTCGCCCGAGCACCTAAACGCGCAGTATACGCCCCAAAATCCCGTGCAGATGCTCAAAAATAGCCTGCCGACCTATGCCGACGACGAGAGCACGGTGCTGCTTTACACGACGGCGGGCTCCGTAGCCACGACCATTGACCAGCTTACTTACTCCGACGAATGGCATCACCCCATGCTCGCCGACGATAATGGCGTGTCTTTGGAGCGCATCAGCATAGAGCAGCCCACTCAAGACCAAAATAATTGGCATTCGGGCGCAAGCGCTGTCGGTTACGCTACGCCGACCTACCAAAATAGCAGCGCGCGAACCGCAGAAGTGAGCAATAATATCATAGATATTCCCACGCCGACCTTCTCGCCCGATGGCGATGGCTTCGAGGATTTTTTGCTCATATATTACCAGCTCGAAAGTCTGGGTTTCGTAGCACGCATCTATGTTTATGACGCTCAAGGGCGGCTTGTGCGCAGGCTCTCCGACGGCGAATTATTCGCGCAAACAGGGCAAATCCAATGGGACGGCGCTACGGATTTGAGCGAGAAAGCAGGCACGGGCATTTATATCATCGACATCGAGCTGACGAACCCCACAACGGGCAAAATCGAGCGCCTACGCCGCACCTGTGTCGTCGCCTCTCGCCTCTAAGAGCAGCTTTTTTTTGTTTTGGCGTGCCCCCGCCGCGAATGCGGCGGGGTCGGGCTATCCGCTCCATCACACCTTGCGCGGCAAAGCCGCGCTTGCGGTGTGGTTCCGCTTCTATCCCTCACGCGGCGCTACGCGCCCTCTCAAAATTTGAGGATTAACTGTTAAGACAGGAATAAATTAAGAAATTTTTGCTCGCGTAGCGAGCCAATAAACTGCGCCGCAGGCGCGCCTTGCTGCGCCGAAACTGTTGAAGGGAGGTCAAAAACGGCGTAGCCGTTTTTGACCGAGCAAGTTTTTCGGCGCAAAGTAAAAGTGCGAGACCCTGCCGCTGCCGCAGGCAGCAGAAGGGGCGACGCATGTCAAAAGCGTTTTTTTGGGTTACTTTTTTTTCGCTTCGGAAAAAAAAGTAACAGAAGAGAAAACGATAAGGTTGGCTTACCCCAAAAGCCTTATTTTGAAAATAGATTAACTTATTTTTGTCTGAGCATTTATGACCAAAAATATACTGTTTATCTTGCTTTTTGCGGCGACAGCGGGCAAACTCGCAGCCCAACAGCCCGCCCAATATAGCCTCTTCGCCCTCAACCCATACAACTATAATACGGCGTATGCAGGTTTGGATGGCTCCTTGAGCGCTACGGGCGTATTTCGCAAGCAATGGGTAAGTTTTGCGGGTTCGCCCCTGACCTTTCAGGCAAATGTACACTTGCCTGTTCCCTTTTTGCGCAGCGGTTTCGGCTTGGCAGCGGAGCACGATAGACTCGGCGCGCAGGCAAATACGCATTTGCGGGCTTCTTACAACTATTTCATACCCATCAAAGAGGGGACACTATCTATAGGCGTAGGCGGCACTTGGCTCCAAAAAACCATAGATGCCGACCTCCTACGCACCCCCGATGGCAATTACGAAGGCGGTAGCATCGACCACAACGACCAACTTTTGTCGGCAGGGCGCTCCGTAGGGGCTACCTTCGGCTTGGAAGCAGGCATTTATTACAAGCACCCGCGTTTTGCCATCGGCATCGCAGGCACACACCTCAATGCACCCGTTTCGACTTTGGCAGGGCAGGGCTTGACCACGAAAATTCTCTATCGCCGAGCCTTCTCCCTCCAAGCACAATACAACTGGGAAATAAACGCGGATTGGCTTTTGCAACCTAATTTCCTATTAAAGACGGATTTCGTGCGCTATCAGCCAGAGTTGGCAATGATTTTGAAATATCAGCAGCGATTCTTTGGCGGTGTAGGCTACAGAGGCTACGACGGACTAAGCCAAGATGCAGTAATCGTACTCGCAGGAATGCAGATAAATAAAAATATGCTGCTCGCTTACAGTTACGATATTTCCATAAATGCGCTGCGCACATACAATAGTGGCTCGCATGAAGTCGTTTTCAATTATAATCTGCAAAAGCTACTGGGTAAGGAGATTCCGCAAAAAATAATCTACAATCCCAGATTTTTGTAAATAAAATCTGCGAGGCATACAATACGACAAGATTCACCGCGTTAATACTTCACTTAAACGGCAAGAGCGACGATTTCGCGGCTTAAATTGCAAAAAAAAAACGAAAATCGCCGCTGCCTTACGAATTATCCCTATATTTACCGCCGTTCTTATATTAGCCTTTATCTTTTATTGCCACGCAAGTCCTATTTTACACTCCTCAAAAAAAAATAAAGTCTTAACAACTCACACGGGTGCGAACATGAAAAAGAAACAAAATTTAGCCATAGTATTTGGAGCTGTTGCCCTTCTAATGGCTGCTTGCGGTCAAAAAGATGCAGGCGGGCAACTGGTGGGAGTGTTGGAGCGTCCGACTTGGCGACCCATCGTTCCTTACGGTATGCAATATATACCGTCTGGTACTTTGCACATCGGCTCCAGCGACCAAGACGTAAATCACTCGCTTACACAACGTGCTAAGCAGGTCTCTATACAGGGCTTTTTTATGGACGATACGGAGATAACCAACAATGAATATCGCCAATTCGTCGAATGGGTACGCGACTCTATCGCGCACGCGCTTTTGGGGCATACCAAAGAATACCCGAACAAGGTACAAGGCGTAGACTGGGAGCAAGAACTCAACTGGGAACCAGGCAACGACTTAGACCAGATGTTTTATCAGGGAGAGGAGCAATTGGGTGGTCGCCGCAACTTAGACATCCGCAAGCTGGAGTTTGACTATCAGTGGTACGACTGGAAACGCGCCGCACGCGACTTCGATTGGAAAAACGACTACAATCGCCACACTACAGAAAAACATAACCGCGCCGACTATATCAATAAAGATACCGTGCGCATTTACCCCGATACGCTGGTATGGGTACGCGACTTTACCTACTCGTACAACGAGCCTATGACGCGTAACTATTTCTGGCACCCTGCTTTTGATGATTATCCCGTAGTAGGTATCGCTTGGAAACAGGCAATGGCATTTTGCTACTGGCGTACTTGCTTGTGGAATACGTTTGAGGAGGTAAACTCTGAAGACTTCCGCTTGCCTACCGAAAGCGAATGGGAATATGCGGCTCGCGGCGGGCACGAATTAGCGCCCTACCCTTGGGGCGGACACTATACCCGCAATGCTAAAGGCTGTTTGCTGGCGAACTTCAAACCTGGTCGCGGCGATTATCCTGCTGACGGTGGTTTGTATACAGTACGCGCCGATGCTTACTTCCCCAATGATTACGGTCTGTACAACATGGCGGGCAATGTATCGGAGTGGACATCTTCGGCTTACTACGAAAATGCTTACGCCTTCTTACACGACTTGCAACCCGACATTCGTTTCGATGCCAAAGAGGAAGACCCCACAGCTTGGAAACGCAAAGTTATACGCGGTGGTTCTTGGAAAGATGTAGCGTATTATATCCAAACGGGTACACGCCACTGGGAATTCCAAGATACGACGAAATCTTATATCGGTTTCCGCTGCGCATTGACTTTCTTGGGTCGCTCTATGAACGACTTCAAATAGTCTAAACGGGTAGGAAAAGCCTGAAAATTTGCGATACTGTAACGCACAAGCGCCCCTTTGGCGCTTGTGCGTTTTATTGCGTGAGGGATAGTAGGGGCGAATCAACATTCGCCCTTTAGGGCGATGGTGATGTGCCCCGAATAGCCCGACCGCGCCGCCTTTTTAGCGGCGCGGGCACGCCCAAAAAAATAAAAATAATAAAAAGCTGCATGGTACGGCGGAAAGCGCTATATTTGCCCGCTAATTTTGTATCAATACAGCATAACGCTAAAATATGCCATTCAAAAAGAACAGTTTAAACAAGGCGAGTAGTGATTTTGAGTCTATCACGCTGAGTTTAGCTTCGCCAAATTCCATCTTAGACCGTTCATCGGGGGAGGTGCTAAAGCCAGAAACTATCAATTATCGCTCCTACAAACCTGAGCGCGATGGTCTTTTCTGCGAGCGTATTTTTGGGCCTGTGAAGGACTACGAATGCTATTGCGGCAAGTACAAGCGCATTCGCTACAAGGGCATTTTTTGCGACCGTTGCGGGGTGGAAGTTACCGAGAAAAAGGTGCGCCGCGAGCGTATGGGGCATATCCAACTGGTAGTGCCTGTGGTGCATATTTGGTACTTTAAGTCTTTGCCAAATAAGATTGGTTACCTTTTGGGTTTCTCGTCGAAAAAGCTGGAGAGCATTATTTATTATGAGCGCTATGTGGTCATACAGCCTGGCGTTTTGAGCGATAAAGCAGAAGCAAAGGCGCTTTTGACGGAGGAAGAATATCTGGATTTGCTGGATACTTTGCCCAAACACAACCAAGAATTGGCAGATGATGACCCGCAGAAGTTCATCGCTAAGATGGGCGCGGAAGCGGTTTTTGATTTGCTGAGTAGAATAGATTTGCAGGCTCTGTCGACGGATTTGCGCACGCGTGCTGCTACCGAAAACTCCCAGCAGCGCAAATCGGAGGCATTGAAACGCTTGCGCATTGTGGAGGCATTCCGCGAGGGGCAACTGCTGATGGAAAACCGCCCAGAATGGATGGTTATCCAAAATTTGCCTGTTATACCGCCAGAATTGCGCCCCTTAGTGCCATTGGACGGTGGTCGCTTTGCGTCTTCGGACATGAACGACTTGTATCGCCGTGTTATCATTCGCAACAATCGCCTAAAACGGCTTTTGGAAATCAAAGCGCCAGAGGTTATCTTGCGTAATGAGAAGCGTATGTTGCAAGAAGCGGTAGATTCTTTGTTTGACAACTCTCGCAAGTCCAATGCCGTGAAAGCCGAAGGCGGTCGCGCTTTGAAATCCTTGAGCGATGTACTCAAAGGCAAGCAAGGGCGTTTCCGTCAGAATCTATTGGGTAAGCGTGTGGACTATTCTGGTCGCTCGGTTATCGTCGTAGGTCCGACGCTGAAAATCCACGAATGCGGTATACCGAAAAATATGGCGGCGGAGCTGTTTAAGCCCTTCATTATCCGCAAGCTCATAGAGCGCGGTATCGTGAAAACGGTAAAATCAGCGAAGAAACTCGTCGATAAGAAAGATTCCGTTATCTGGGATATACTCGAAAATACGCTGAAAGGACACCCCGTATTGCTCAATCGTGCACCAACCCTGCACAGGCTCTCAATACAGGCGTTTCAGCCAAAATTAATAGAAGGCAAAGCGATACAACTACACCCCTTGGTCTGTACTGCATTCAATGCGGACTTTGACGGTGACCAGATGGCGGTACACGTACCCCTTAGCAACGCCGCCGTACTGGAGGCGCAAATGCTGATGCTCGCCGCCCATAATATGCTCAATCCGCAGAACGGTACACCGATTACCCTGCCTTCGCAAGACATGGTTTTGGGTCTGTACTATCTCACAAAGGGCAAAAAAACCAATGCCGCCGCTGGTACGAAAGTAAAGGGCGAAGGTAAAAAATTCTACTCGCCCGAAGAGGTGATCATCGCCTACAACGAAGGCAAAGTCGACCTACACGCCCACGTAGAGGCTCGCCTGCCCGTAGAAGATGCCAACGGCAAAATCGTTATCAAACGCACACAGTCTACAGTCGGTCGCATTCTCTTCAATGAGAAAGTGCCCCGCAGCGTGCCTTTTGTCAACGAATTGCTCTCTAAACGAAACCTGAAAAAGGTTATCTCCGATATATTGGAGCGCACCAACTTCAGCACGACGGCGATTTTCCTCGATGATATCAAAGACTTAGGGTTCTACTGGGCTTATCGCGGCGGCTTGTCCTTCAACCTGCCCGACCTTATCGCCCCCTCCAACCGCGAACCCATCTTGGAAGCAGCCCACAGCGTCGTAGACGAAATCTGGGAAAACTACAACATGGGCTTGATAACCAACAATGAGCGATACAACAAAATTATCGAC
>CAYXSA010000132.1:0-9726 GCA_964467315.1 uncultured Saprospiraceae bacterium
ACCTTTATCCAACCCGCACTGCTCTCCAGCCAAAATCATAAAGCACCAAAATTTTTAACTTTCTTTTTTTTTGGCGTGCCGCCGCGCCTTCGCCTGCCGCAAAGGGCGGCAGGCGGAGCCGTAGCATGCTACGGCTCTACAGGCGCGCCGTCGGGCTATTCGTTTCGGCGCGCTAAGGGCAGACACATTGGTCTGCCCCTACGCGCGCCTACACTGCTATCCCTCACGCAATCAAATTTCAGGCAGTAGTACCCCATCTTGTAGCTCTATAATTCTATCGCAATTCGCTGCGAAATCATCATCATGCGTTACAGCGATGATGGTTTGCCCTTTTTCGTGGCAGAGCTCGCGGAATATATCGAAAACGATGCGGGTATTTTTGGAGTCCAGATTGCCCGTAGGTTCGTCGCCCATGATGATGGCGGGGTCGTTTATCAAAGCGCGGGCGATGGCTACACGTTGCTGCTGTCCGCCCGAAAGTTTGCTCGCGGGCTTTTCGGCTTGCTCGCGCAAGTCGAGTAAATGCAGATGCTCCAGCGCCTTTTCGCGGATTTCTTCCCTGCTGCGCTTGCCCAATTTTAGCGCAGGCAACATGACATTGTCTAAAGCGGAAAATTCAGGCAAAAGGTAGTGGAACTGAAACACAAATCCTATATGTTCGTTGCGAAAGCGCGCTAATTCGTTTTGGCTCTTGCCGTTGAGTAGTTCGCCGCGTATGTACAACTCTCCCGTAAAATCGGTATCCATCGTAGAAAGCACATACAAAAGGGTCGACTTTCCCGAACCCGATTTGCCCACCAGCGCCAAAAATTCGCCCTTCGGCACCTCGAAACTTATATCGCGCAATGCCTGAAAGCGCTGCGGCTCATGAAAAAACTTGTCGATATGCCGTACAGATAAAGCAGTTTCCATATATCGTTCTGTTATCGTAAATATGTTTTTGTTTGGGAAAATGATGGTTGGGCTAGCGATGCGGAGGGCGCGCGTGTAGGGGCAGCCCTTGTGGCTGCCCTTTACCGCGCGTACCCGCCCGCAAGCGGGCGGGTATGAGCGAATAGCGAACCCGTAGCGTAGCGGCGGCGCGGCACGCGCCGCAGCCCCCAAAATCAGCCGCGTATTATCTGCACGGGGTCGACCTTTGCGGCTTTGCGTGCGGGTAGATAGCCCGCCAGCATCGTGATAAAAAAGCCGATAAAAAAGCCGCTCATATATGTTTTGAAGGCAAATTGTATGGGAATATGCTCCGCCGCTGCCATTTTGAAGGGCATAGCCGCCATCATCGAAGAGAGCAAATAACCCAAACCCAGACCCACCAGCCCGCCCAGAATGCCGATAAATATGGCTTGGGTCAGAAATATCTCTACCACATCGCGCCCGCCAAAACCCAGCGCTTTGAGTATGGCGATTTCTTTGATTTTTTCATTGACCGTCATCGTCATAATGTTGTAAATGCCGAAACCTGCGACGATTATCAGTACGATGGGGACTATCGTGCCTATCATATCGCGCAATTTATTGCCTGCCACGAGTTGTTCGTTTGCCTGTTGCCAGCTTTCGATTTTGTAGTGGCTCGGTACGAGTGGTGCGAGGGCTTGGGCGGCGCTTTGGGCGGCGTTGAAGTCGGCGACATTTATTTGTATGTCGGTGGCATAGCTTTGATGTTTGGAAAGCAGTTGTAAGGCAGCGGTGCGGCGCACGAAGGCTTTATTGTCGTCGACGGCGGGGTTGCCCGTATAGAGCAGCGCCACGATGGTAAAACTTTTGCTAACGCCTTCCGTAGTCGTCAGCAAAATGCTGCTACCTAAAGACACGCCCAATTTTTTCGCCAGCCCCATACCGATAGCGATATGGTTGCTGCTCGTATTGAGGTCTTCCCAGCTGCCTTGCTGTATGAATTTGCCCATATCGAAAAGCTGCTTTTCGCGCGCTACATCTACGCCCGAAAGTATGCCACTGCGCCGCACTGCCCCACTTTTGAAACTGACGGCTTCATTTACCTGCATGGTAAGATTTAGAAAACCGCCCCGCGCTTGCAGCAAGTCTACGAGCTGTTGGGCATCGCGTATGCCTTCGGTGTATTGTATGTTTTTTGGGTTGCGGATATGTACGACCTGTTGGGCTTTGGCGGGAACGAAATCGGGGCGCGTGGCTTGCACCTCGTTGTAAATGCGTATGTGTGCCAGATTGCTAAACACCAAATCCGCCTGCAGTTGATTGATGCCGCCGATAAAGCTGTTCATAAAAATGAACATTCCCACGCCAAACATCACGCTCATAATGGCGATGGCTGCTTGCTTTTTGCGGGAGCTAAGATGTGCGACGGCTACTTTTAAGTTGGTAAAGGATAGCATATATTTGGGGCTTATTTCTGCGTTATCAATAGTTCGCTGTCTTCCTTCAGTCCCTCGAGGACTTCGACCCAATCGACGCTGCGTATGCCTATTTTTAGCTGTAGGGTGTCCTTCGTTTTGGTATAGACTTTATCGCCAACGGCGAGGCAGTTGGCGGGCAAGATAAGCGCTTTTTCTTTGGTGCCGACGATGATATTTGCCTGTACTTGGGTGCCATTGCGTAGGCGGGCGGGGGGGGCTTGTAGGGTTATATCTACTACAAATGCCTGTTGGCGTTCATCAAAAGAGGGATAAATTTTGCTAACGCGTCCCTCGTAGGTTTTGCCCTTTTCCGTACCGAGCGAAAGGAAAGCCGTTTGCCCTATCTGTATGCGGTTGATGTCTTCTTCTGCCACGTACAAGCGGGCGAGCAGGCTACCGCTGCCGATGCGGGCGATGCTTTCGCCACGCCGCACGAGCTCGCCCGCTTCTTTGCGCAGCTCTAAGATGATGCCTGCGGAGGGGGCATTTATTTGATAATCGGATTGCAAACGCTGTTGCAAGGCGACTTGTTGGCGGCTGTTGCGTAGGTTGTTTTGCAGTTGCTTTTGTGCATCGGCGAGGCTTTTTTCTAAGCCTTCGACCTGCAAACGCGATTGTTCGGCTTGGGTGCGGACTTTATCGTAGTCGATTTTTGCTACGGCATTGGATTTTAGCAGGGTTTCGTATCGCTGTAGGTTGCGCTGGTCGAGGGCGGCGCTTTCGCGGGCTTGGTCGATTTGTCGCTGGAGTTGTTGGAGGCGGGGGGCTTGGGTGTCGGCGTTTTCGCTGCTTTGCTGCAGTTGTATTTGGGCTGTGGCGGTTTGTATTTGTTGCGCATCGCCATTGAGCTGAAAAAGCGGCTGATTTTTTTGCAGGCTGTCGCCCTCATCGAATGCATAAGGTTGCAAAAAACCTTCTGCATAAGCGCTTACAAGTGCTTGATGCTCATAGACAATGCTACCATTGGCAAATACGGCATCGGTAATATCTTTGCGCTCGGCGCGGCTATATTTTGGCTCTGTGCCGCAGGCAGATAGGAGGAGCAAAGCCGAGAAAATCAGGAGAGAGGTACGCATGATGGGAGAGGTTTTTTGGCGTTGGGGCTACTGTCTGGCGAGTATAGCCGAATAGTGCGAGAAAGCAGCGGAAAGCTGCTGTAGGTACTGCTGCTCGGCGCGGAGGCAATCTTCTTGCTGTCGTAGATACTGGTCGAGGTTTGTTAGTCCTTGTTCGTACTTTATTAGGGCAAGCGCCAAGTTTTCGAGTTGTATGCGATAAGTCGCGTAGCTAAGCGGCAGCATCTGCAGGCTATAATTGTAGTCTTGCAGTATTTGCCGCTCTTGGTGCTGGCTGCGCAGTTCTTGATTTTCGAGTTGTTGGCTGTAGATGCGGCTTTGGGCTTGGGAACTGGCGAGTTGTGTGCGGGCGCGGTAGCTTTGCGAAATGGGAATGGATACATTTAGCGCCAAGTAGTTGTATCTATTCCAATCGCCCTCGAAGGCTTTATTGGTGAGTTGCTGCAGACCGAAATAGCCTTGCAGGCTGATACGCGGATAAAAAGCGCTGCGGCGCAGGCGTATATCTGCCTCTTGAGCGGAGAGGCGCAGGCGGCTGCTGGCTATTTGCGCATCTTTGCCGAGTGTGGCGGGGGCTGCGGGCAGGCGCTGAAAGGCGCTATCGGTGTGCAGGCTATCGAGGAGCATAAGCACCCCGCCGTTTTGTGGGTACTGCATCAGCATCAAAAGCTGCTGGCTTTGGCTGGCTATGCTTTTTTCGTAAGCCAATGCCGTCAGGCGCAGGCTGGCGGGCGAAAGTCGGGCATTGTTGAGCGCCTGCAAATCTATCAGACCTTCGGCGTATCGGATTTCGCTAAGGCGCAAAAGGCTGTCGGCTAAAATTATCTGTCGACGGGTGAGTACGAGCGCATGGCGATTGACCAAAACGGAATGATAGAGCAAGGCTGTTTGTTCGCGCAAGTTTTGGCGCAGGCTTGCCGTTTGGCTGCTTTGCAGCTCGCTCAGTCTGCGGCTAAACTCCGTCTGCGCCATCGTTTGCAAGGGCAGCGCATCGGCTTGAAACTGCAAACCTATGACGGACACAAAATCCGTCCCCATCTGCACATTGACCGTTTCGCCTGCTCTGCCGAATATCTCGCCTGGGAGGGCTGTGGTTTGTCTGTCGATATTATACTGAAAATTGCCGCCGATGCTTGCCGTCGGCAGGTAGGCAAGCCGCTGATTTTTTGCCTCTTCTTGGGCTTTCGTTTCGCTTAGTTGGGCAACTTTCATATCGCCATTTTGCGCCTCTACGCGCTGCAAAGCTGCCTGCAAAGAAGGCAATTCTATATGCTCCGTTTGTGCGGTTGCGATATAAGGGAGCGCCAAGAAAAGCCAAATTATCATCAATCGCTTCATTGTTCGTATCTTTTTGATACTACAAATCTGCGCCTTCTATGCCACTCGTCCCAGCAGTTTTTAGCTGAATTGAACAATTTGGCGGCTGAACTGAACAAGCAAGGACTGACAAACTTGATTAGGGTTATTTAGACACCCATTAGGGTTATTCAGGATAAAGCCCCTTAAAAATATCTGTGTTTTGGCGTGCCCCTGCTCCCCGCGCCTACGGCGCTTAAAGGTCGCAGGGTCGGGCTATCCATTGCGAGCCGTAGCATGCTACGGCTCTACATTTCTATCCCTCACGCATTTTTTATATAAAGCCAATCTGCGTTATCAATAAGCACCCGTTAGGGTTAAAGACCCTAAGTGGGCTATTTTTGAGGGAAACCGATGGGCAAGAGGAAAAAGTCCTGTAGGGGCAGACCTATGTGTCTGCCCGCTGCGTGAGGGATAGTAGCGGAACCACCGCAAGCGCCGCAGGCGCTAAGGTGATGGAGCGGATAGCCCGACCCCGCGCCAGTAGAGCCGTAGCATGGCACAAGTGCCGAAGGCACGCCGTGCTACGGCTCCGCCTGCCGCCCTTTGCGGCAGGCGTGGCGCGGGGGCACGCCCCAAAAAAAAGCTTTGACTACCCTCTACCCTCTATCCATTCCTTGAAAGGCGTTACTTTTAGTCGGCTGACGATGAGCGCTTCGGGGGCTTTTGGGAGGAGTTGGAGGGTGATTTTGCGATTAAAATAGGGCTCGATGCTGCGGATAGCGCGGCGATTGAGGAGCATTTGGCGATTGATGCGAAAGAATTGGGCGGGGTCGACGGCGCGCTCTATCTCGTCGAGATTTCTAAAGATAGCGGCTTGTTCGCCGTTGAATTTGAGGACGCGCAGGCTTTCATTTTGCAGAAAAAATAGGGCGATGTCTTCCACAGGCAACGGTATCATTTTTTCGCGTTCCTGCACCAAAAAGGAGCGCTGAAAGCTGGGCGTTTCGCCGCTGGTGGCGGCAGAAGCCTGATGCAGGGCGCGTTTGAGCAGGTAAATTTTCTGCAAACTCTGGTCTATATCCTCCTGCCGAAAGGGCTTTAGGATATAATCCACGCCATTGTTGCGAAAGGCTTCGAGCATATAATCGTTGTAAGCGGTGCAAAAAACGACGGGTTTTACGACCTTTATTTGCTGAAAAATCTCCATGCTTTCGCCGTCGGCGAGCTGTATATCCATGAAAATTAGGTCTAATTTTGCTTGGTGCTTGCTGAGGTAGGCGACGGCGGCGGATATGCTTTGGCATGTCTGCACCACCAAACATTCTTCATGCTCTTCAATCCATTCTTGGAGCAGGCGCGCCGTTTTGGCTTCGTCTTCTACGATTAAGATATTCATTTATTAAAAAAGTTTGATAGTAACGGCAAAATTGCCCTTTTCGAGATTTTCGGCGACTTGCACGCCATCGCGTAAATTGAGCAATTCGTATCGTTTGCGCAAGTTTGCCAAGCCCAGCGCGGTAGAGGTATCGGCAGGTGTGCGGCGGCGCTGTAAATTATTTTCTACGCAAACCAGCTCCATTTGGGGCTGAAAGATGCGGATAATTAGGGGCTGCTCTGTGCTGACGATATTGTGTTTTATGCAGTTTTCGACCAATAATTGCAGGGCGAAAGCGGGGACATAGCTCTGTAGTGCCTCTTCACTAATTTCGATGCTGCAAACTAAACCCTCTTCAAAACGCATTTGCTGCAAAAAAACATAGGCGCGCACGATTTGCAGTTCCTCGCTCAAGCTGATACGCTCGCGCTCGCCTTGCCGCAAGATATACCGATACAAGTCCGAAAGCTGCACGATGTACTGCTCTGCCAACTTGCCGTCGCTGCGTACCAATGCCTGCAAAGTGCTCAAAGAATTAAACAAGAAGTGCGGGTTGAGCTGCTTTTTGAGGTTTTCCAATTCGGCGCGATAGTTCTCGGCGCGCAGTTGCAGGTTTTCGCGCTCCAAGCGCATGCGCTCGCGGAAAGTGCGGAACGACCACTGCAAAGCCACAAATAAAATCGTTGGCATCGTGAGCCGTATCAAAGCAATATACAAAGGCACTGCGCTGATAAATTGATGATTTACCAAAGCCGCCGAGCCGATAATTAGGGCATTTATAGCGACGGTTTGCCAGCTCAAATCAAGCAGATAGCGCCCGTTGAGATGCCAGATACCAAGCAATATCAGCATAAAAAAAAGGGTCTGACTTAGGGTAATACCCCAAGTTTTCTGGGGGTCGACGACACTGCTGATAGCCAGACCTATGGCAGTAAGCACCAACACCAATATAAACGGCAAGAGCCGCTCCACGCGCTCAATGCGCCGCAGCATCAACGCCATATTTTCTTGCTTTTCCATTTATCTTGCTTGCATTCGTGCATCAGTTGCCTAAAAGTACTTAAATTTAGGAGTTTTTTCAAACCACCCACCTATTTTCCATGCCCAACTTTAAGCTAAAACCGTATGTAGAGCGCCTCGAAGCAGGCGAAAAACTTGAAACCCTCTGCGATGAACTCCGTGCCTTATCTTTGAGTGACGAAGAGCGCAGCGTATACATTGATAGGCTTTTTCGTGTTGCTGAGCTACAAGCAGAAGCCCGAAACGCGCCCCCTGCTGCTTTGCAGATTAATTTTGCCAACCTGATAATGGGTTTCGTTTTGCTGGGTTTGGCGCTGGTTATACATTTTGCTTTGCAGGTTCGGGGCTTTATCGGTGTGCTACCTTTTTTGCTGGGCGGCATTGGTATCGCTATGATGGCAACCGCTTTTCGACGAGAGGACTAAAATCGAAGGCAAAAAGGCAGCGCAAAAAAAACACCCGCCAGCGCTTTGGAGGGGCGTGGCGGGCTAATCAAAACGGTAGCGGCTATTTTGTTTTAGCGCCTTTCTTTAGTTTTTTTTTGCCTGAAGCGTATTGTAAGCATTTAGATACTTTTCTTCCTTCGGAAAGACTTCAGAAGCTTTTTTATAGTCGGCAAGGGCTTCTTTGCGTTTGTTCAGCTTTTCGTAGGCTTCGCCTCTGTGGTAGTGGACTTTGGCAATGACAAATTTGGACTTTTTTTCTTCCTTTTGGATAAGCTCCAGATACTTTGTATAGTCGGCTATGGCTTCATTGTATTTTTCCTGCCGCATAAAATTGCCGCCTCGATAATGGTAGGCATCGACATAGGCGGGGTCAAATTGCAGGGCTTTGGTAAAGCAGTCGTTTTGGTACTGCACTTTATCTTTATCGAAAATCGACTGCACGCCACGCAGGTAGCAGTCTTTAGCATCTTTGCAATCAACATCTTGCGCCTGTGCAGCGCATAGACTCGCAAAAAAAGCCAATAAGCCAAACAAATATGTTTTCATCTCGAAAATAGTGGATTGGAGAAGCTAAGGTAATACAATGACAGTGCCGCCACGCCGCAAAGAACGTACCTTTTTCACAAAATTTGGCTATTTTGCGTCCATTACGAGGTTCTGAATTATATCGTACTGCGTGATGATGTGCAGGATTCCCGCTTTATCGCGCGCCAAAACAGCAGGCGTATGGCGGTCGATGTATTGGCTCAGTTTGCTGATAGGAAGGCTGATTTCTACCATTGGGAAGGGCTTTTCCATAACTTCCGAGATTGGCAAAGCCCCATTGGTAGCGGGATTGGAGAGCAGGGCGGAGAGCAAACCCGTTTCCGTGATAGCGCCTACGACTTCTTCGCCTTTGAGTACGGGCAACTGCGAAATGTCGTTTGATTTCATCACTTGCAGCAGTTCCGCTACAGTTTGCTGCGGCTCTGCCGAGTAAAAAGTTTTGCTTGTTTTGCGGGCTATCAGCTCGCGCACTGTCAGGCTATCTTCCAAAAATCCGCGCTGGCGCATCCAATCGTCGTTGAACATTTTGCCCACGTAGCGGCTTGCATGGTCGTGAAATAGCACTACGACTACATCTTCGGGTTTTAGCAAATGCCCCAATTGACGTATGCCCGCCAGTGCCGAACCTGCCGAATTGCCGACCAGAATGCCCTCCAAACGCGCCAATTCCCGCGTAGCTAAAGCCGCATCTTTGTCGGTAACTTTCTCAAATTTATCTATCAGCTTAAAGTCGACATTTGCAGGCAAAATATCCTCGCCGATGCCTTCCGTGATATAGGGATATATCTCGTTGGGGTCGAAAATACCCGTTTCGTGGTACTTTTTAAACACCGAACCGTAAGTATCGATGCCCCAGATTTTTATATTCGGGTTCTTCTCTTTTAGGTATTTCGCTACGCCCGAAATCGTGCCGCCTGTGCCTACGCCGACCACAAAATGCGTGATTTTCCCTTCCGTTTGCGCCCAAATTTCGGGCGCGGTGCTCTCGTAATGCGCCGCGCGATTGGATAAATTATCGTACTGATTGCACCAGTAAGAATTGGGGATTTCCTTGCTCAAGCGGCTCGCTACGGAGTAATAAGAGCGCGGGTCAGTGGGCTCTACATTCGTCGGGCAAACGATAACTTCCGCACCGACGGCGCGCAGCATATCGATTTTTTCGCGCGACTGTTTATCGCTGGTGGTGAAAATACATTTATAGCCTTTCACGACGGCGGCTATCGCCAGACCCATGCCTGTATTGCCCGAAGTGCATTCGATAATCGTTCCGCCCGCCTGCAAAAATCCTGCTTTTTCGGCATCTTCAATCATTTTTACCGCCATACGGTCTTTGACGGAGTTGCCAGGGTTGGTGGTTTCGATTTTGGCGAGCACAGTGGCAGGCACATCGCTCACGCAGCGGTTGAGTTTCACCAGCGGCGTATTGCCGATAGTTTCCAGAATGTTATTAAAATACGGCATGGTATCTTAGTGGTTGATTTGCGTTTGTGCCGCAATGATACAGCTTTTTTCTGAATTTTGGGCAGGCTGTTTTTTGTTTGGGCGTGCCCCCAGCCCCAAAAAGGGGGCTGGGGTCGGGCTATTCGGGGCGT
>CAYXSA010000133.1:0-9679 GCA_964467315.1 uncultured Saprospiraceae bacterium
GTGAAAAGTGAAAAGTGAAAAGTGAAAAGTGAAAAGTGAAAAGTGCGTTTTTTTTTGCGCAATTTGCAAATTTTTAAGCATTTATTTTGCATTTATTACTAATTATAAGTAATTGATAAACAAGTACTTATACATCAAGTACCATTTTCGCTACGCGTTCACTGCGTGTTCACTTTTCACTTTTCACTTTATTTGGGCGTGCCGCTGCGCCAAAAAGGGCGCAGCGTCGGGCTATGCGGGGCGTATCACCATCGCCCAAATGGGCGAATGTTGATTCGCCCCTACTATCCCTCACGCAAAAAAAATACCCGCCGCGCCAAAGGGGCGCGGCGGGCAGCGAAACAAATCAAGGGCTTTATCCCTACGATTTTAGTGCCGTACAAAGGGCAAATTGGTCGCCGTTTGCCCATCGTGTAGGCGGAGCAGGTACAAACCCGCAGGCAGCGAAAACTCTAACTCATACAAGGACTGCGCAGGCAAATTCGCCTGCTCCAACAAGCGCCCCTGTGCATCAAAAAGCTCGTAACGAAGCGCTACAGGAGCAGCCGTAGAGCGATTTTGCAGGAAAAACGCCCCCTTGTTGGGGTTGGGATACAGATGATAAACGCCGCTTTGAGGCGCGCCACTGCGGCAGTCGGCAGCATAGATGGGGCTATAAAAATGCTCGCCATTTTGTTCGTCTTTGCGCAGGCGATAGTAACGAATTTCGCTGTGAGCGGGCAGCGCATACTCAAAATGCGTTTGATTGTTACTCCGAATAGCAGGCGAAACGCTTGTAAAATGTACGCCGTCGCTGCTGCTTTCTATCGTGTAGAGGCTGTTTTCTTCCGACCGCGCTACCTGCCAGCGCGCAAGCTGACAGTCCACAGACCATTGCACCAATTCCAGCGGCAGATAACAAGCCGCTACCGTAACATCGGCAACCCCAGCGCCGAGCGCTCTATTGTTGAAGCATCTATCTACGGCAACTTCCAGCGCCTCAACGCGGGTCGTAGTGCCAGAGTCGGGCTTGAGTTTGATAACCCAGCGATAAGGGTCTGCCGCCGTTCCGCTGCCACTCACAGGCGAGATAGCCAGCGAATCAATGATGGTGCTCACACCATTCACTGTGTACTGATAGCGCACGTCCATAGGCAAAGCACCCTGCATGAAAAATACCGCTTGAGTGGAGTCGTTGGGGCAAAGTAAAACGTTGGCATTTTGCAGCGAGAGCTGCGGCACAGGCGGATAGGGCGAGAAGTCCCAGCCCGCATTATTGCCCTGATTGTCGGCGTTTGCGCCTGCTTGGAAGCGGGCACGCCCAGCCGTGTAGATGTCGGGCGTGGTGGAAGACGCAAGCACCGTATCGCATAGGGGCGTAACGCAGGCGCTTTCTGTAGAAAGACCATTGCCTATAGCCCATATATCGCGCATGTAGATAAAATCGACGCAAACGCGGGCGCTATCCTTGCGTATATAGGCTTGGCTATTGGTGAGCGAGGAGCGGAAGGTTATTTCGCCGCCGCCGCCCGTGCCTATAGCTTGGAAATCGCAGCCGTTGGAAAGATGTTGTATGCCTGCCGCCTGAAATTGGTAGACCTTATTCGGCGAGAAGCGCAACAGCTGCGTATAGCGATGATTGCCCGTAAAGCTGCCATTGCCCTGAAAATAGATAGAATCTATCGTGTGATTGCTGCCCTGTATATTGAAGGTAGCAGTAGCGTTGAGGGCTTGAGTCTGGTGTATGAAGTTGTTTGTACCTCTAAAGGTAACATCTCGGTTGGTTTCTAAGTAATTGATACGCGTATTGGTGCCTAAAAAATCCATGTCTAAGTTATTGCTTAACCAGACCAAAGAATCGTACTGCATATTATTGCCCGTTTCCATGCGCATATAAGCGTAGTAAGGATTGGAGGCGGTGTAACTGTACTGCGGTATGCGTCGGAAGACGATTTTGGAGTTGTTGGCGCTTACGCTGTAGTTGCTTCCCGTGAGATAGTAAGCAAAAAGCGCAGAGGGGTGCCCATTGTTGAAAAATCCAAGTATATGCAGTTGCGAATTGCTGATATTGAGCTGCCGAACAAGCGCACCCGTAGAAACGAAATGCCCGATTTGCGCATATTGTCCGTTGAGGTTGAGCGTGCCTTGCTGCAAAAATACTTGCCCATCGGCGGCGTGTGCACCCGTAGACACTACAGTCGGAGAATACAGGCTATCGAGCAAACGCCATTCAGCGCCTGCGGCGTTGAAGGTCATCACGCGGCGGAATAGCTGATTGTTGGAGCGGATAGTGCGTACACCTGCATTGCCCGTAAAAAGCACATCGGAAAGGTAGCGCTGCTGCATACTGCGAGAAAACTCCAGCGAGGCGTGTATATGCAGTTGCTGTGGATAAGCGCCCAAAAACACGGGATTTTTATTGACGGTGAGCCAACGCATATCGGCGCATTCGGCTGCAGTTTGTCCGATATTGATTTCTACGGTATCTACGGCATTACCAAAAGAGCCATCGGTAAAAATGACGGTATCTACGCGGGTGGGCGGGCAGTTGCCGACGTTGATGTCGTTGCCACCAGCCATATCGAGCATCAGCCCATCGGCAAGCGACCAACTGCGAGGGCTATTCCATTGCTGCTTGCTCGCGGCAACGCTGCCGTCGTGCCAATACAGTCGGCGCGGAATGCCTGCTACGCCTGTCCAGCCCGTCGTAATGCCGTTGGTATTACTGTTGGCGAACTCGAAGAGGGCGCTGCTGCTCGTGTTGTCGGTGATATTGACGTATGCTACCTGCTGATTGACGGTAGAAAAGAAATTACCGCCCGATATGTTGATAAAGTTTTCGCAGTTGCCCATAGCGTCGAGTTTGCCATTGGGGGCAATCAGGGTTTGCGTGTGGTTGGTTGGGTGTGATATAGTGTAAGTTGCTCCAGGGGCGAGCCACATAATCGTACTGTAGCCGATATTGCGCCCGATATTGGCGGCAGCAAAATAGTAGGCGGAATCTACGACCATATTGGCGGCTACATTGGTTTCCGTCATATTGAAGGTCGAATTGGGTATGGCGACCGTATTGGAGGCGAGATAACGTATGCTATCGATGCCTGTGCTTTGGGAGCGTATCCAGCCCGATTGTTGAAAAATGAGTCGGCGTATGCTTAAGTTTCCTGCAGTATTGCGGTCTAAAAGCGGCACATAACCGTAGTTGGTTATATCGTGGAGTGTATGCCCGCCACCTATGATAAAGATAGGAAAAATCTGCACATTGCCTGTGGTCATAGAGGTAAGATGAAAATGCGAAGTGCCTGCATCTATAACAAAGAGATTCGCACCGCGTGGCCCAAAGAGTACGCAAGCGCCGCGCTGCTCCCAAGGGTTATTGTGCCCTGTGATATAGATTTGGCTGCTGCCCAACTCCAAGTAGCGGCTAAATAAACCATCGGCGCGCATGGTTTCGGTGCGAATTTGTTGGTTTTGGGTGATAAATCGCCCGCGCACAAAATCGATGCTATAGGTATTGCTAAGATTGGGCTGCTGCGGCACCCAAAGGCTATCGAGCAGCGTCCAAGTAGCCCCATCGCTACGCCCCTCGAGGCTGATGCGCCACCAAAAGGGTTTGCCATTGGAGCGGATAGTTGGGTATGCTTCCCAAGCCCGAAAGCGGGTGCGCCCGTTGAAACTTTGCCGCATGGCGGCGCTCCATTCTATAGAGCCAAAAATCTCTAATACACCCGCATCGCCCGTGTGTATGCTTCTATCTACGAAAGCACCCGCACCGAGCCAAATCATGCTTTTCGTTTCTATGGCGGGCGAATCTATGCGCACGTAAGAATTATCGGGAAATAGTACAGAGTCTGCCAGCGTGGGCGGGCAAGCGCCGCCAAGATGCAGGTCGTTGGGCATCGCGGTAGGGTGTAGGTTGCCGTCTGCCCAGTTGGCGGGAGAGTTCCAGCTGCCGTACTGCATACTATCCGCCGTATTGGCGGGTATGCTGCCGACCCAACGCAGATAGCGTGCGGCAGGCAAACCGATAGCCGCAGCGCCCGCATTCCAACCCGTATTGATGCTAAAAGGTACGGCATAGCTGTTTGTTCCTGCTGCATAAGGCGCTTCCGTGCCCAATGCCCGCACGTTTTCTAAGCGCAGATGATTGGCACTAAGCAAGGCAGCCGTGCCCGCCGCAAAATTGAAATCTATGCGCTCCATGAGCAAAGGCTGTTCGCATTGCCCCATGAGGTAACTCGTCGTATTGCTCTCTACAAATATCGTCGTTAGCGCGCCGCCTACTGTGCCCGTACCGCCGCCACTGTTGTAAAATGCGCCGCCCTGCATACGCAGATAACCCCCCATCGCCCCGCCGCCCACGCGCAAGGTCGTCGCCACATTGCTGAAAAAACCTTTCTCGAAAATAAGCGTATCGGCATGCGCCCCCCCATCAAACCAAGGATTGTCGCGGAAAACAAGATGATGATAACGCAAATTGCCCCCGCCAAAACGCGCCCTGCCCACAAACTCCACCACTGAGCCGCTTGCCAAAAGTATGGACGTATTCGCAGTAATCCAAGGACTCCAATAAGAAGAGCTGCTATGCCGCACACGCGCATTTTGGATATTCAACGTACCCGTATTGCTCACCGAGAGCTGCCCCCAGTTGTGCAAATACGCACCCGAAAAATCGCCAACTGCCGTATTGGCTATCGAAAACATCAGCAGGCGAGAATTTGCCAAACAGCGAAAAACTGCCGTACCCGTGAGCGATAGACCCATATTGTAACCATCCATCACGGAGAGCGTGTCGCGCACCTCTGCCGAGCCGCTGGAATGATTGATGGCGTGCGTAGTCAAACCCGATAAAAAAAGCATCAGCGAGCCTGTGCCCTTGTTCATATTCAGCTGCCCCGCCACGCCTACGCCCAACTGCTTGTAATTCAGCGCCGTGTACTGCCCCGTATTGGTGGGCTCAAATTGTACGATGGCGTTGCGCAAGGTTACGTTGGTCGCCAAAACGAGGCTATCCGTAAATTGTGCGCCGAAAAAATGCAAAGGAGCTGTCCAAGCCGTCGTCACGGTGCCCGCTTCGAGCCAGAGCGAACCATAAACATCGAGCCGCGTCGTCCCCTGCAAAACTACATTGCGCCCGCCCGTAGCGAGGCGCAAACTCTTACACACGAGCGTATTGCCGCTATTTATCGTTATCGTGCGGCTCGCCGCCGTCGCTGTCGCCACAAAACCCGAATTTTCATCTACCACCACATCGTTGAAACTCTGCGGCACCTGCACAAATGCCCCGCCCGCACAGCCCGAACAAGCCGCCCACTTATTCAAATCCGTCCAGTTGCCCGCGCCGCCAACCCAATAATAAGTCTGCGCGCTCAAATTGAGCTGCAATAAAAGGCAAAACACGCCTAAAAATAGCTGTAAAGTTCTCTTCATGATAAAATAAAATTAAAGCCTTATGCAGTTGGTTTTTTTTGGGGGCGTGCCCCCGCTCCCCCGCCTGCCGCAAAGGGCGGCAGGCGGAGCCGTAGCACGGCGTGCTTACGCACTTGTGCCATGCTACGGCTCTACGGGTCGCGGGGTCGGGCTATTCGCTTCGCGTTCACTTCGTGGTCGGGGCGTATCACCATCGCCCCGTCTGGGGCGAATGTTGATTCGCCCCTACTATCCCTCACGCTATATAAAACAAAGATAAGCTTTGATTATTGAATGAACGTTTAATTTTTGGGTATTTTTTGTTATAAATTGCGGGCTGCGCCCTTTGCGCAGCCTGTGCCATATTTCGCATGAGGGATAGTAGGGGCGGCTGCTACGCAGCCGCCCTGAATAGCCCGACCCTGCGACCTTTGAGCCTGCGCCTTTGGGCGCGGGCGGGGAGCAGGGGCATGCCCCAAAAAATAAACCCCTCGTATTCACAAAATTTATTGAATATGCGTTATCTTTATATATCTTAGCGAAATTTTTTGTATATCAACCAACAGGACTATGATGCGACATTTTACATGGACTTCTATTTTATTTACTTCCGTCTTGCTTTTGGCGACATCGACGGAGAGTTTTGCGCTAAAATACTATTGGAAGGGCGGCAGCGGTTTGTTTGTAGACCAAAATAAATGGTGGATAAACTCCTACAATAGTGGTGTTACGGCGTATCAGCAGCCGATTTCTACGGACACCGTATATTTTACGGCGGACGCTTTTTTGCTGGCGGGCGGCACGATAACGGTCGATAGGCACGTGAGCTGTGCGGCGATGATTTGGGACGCGACCATGCCCAATCCTGTGAGTTTTGTGAGTACCAACACGAACCACAATTTGGATATTTACGGCGAAATGTCTTTGGCGGAAGCGCCAAATTTGGACTTTTTCTTTCGGGGCAATCTGCGTTTGCTGTCGACCATTAGCGGCGTAGTGCCTATCCGCACGCGGGGGCAGCGTCTGCGCATGATGAAGGTAACGATGGGCGATACGGGTTCGGGCAGCACGATATTCGATTTGCAGGACGATTTTTATCTCGATGACCCGACGCAGGTAAACCATCATGGTCAGGCAACGGGCTATTTGGAGCTAATAAACGGGACTTGGCGCACGAATGGGCATAATGTGCGTTTTGACTATTTTCAGTCGATGGCGAACAACCTCACGACGCGGGGCATCGACATTAGCGGCTCTATGATAACCATCGAGGGTAGCCACCCTTACGCCAATCATTGGGGTTTGAATTTTAATGCGACGCTGGCAGTGCCTAACTTTTCGCTTTTTAATGCGGCGGGTTCGACGATACATGTGCGCACCTACCCCAACTTGCCTTGGAATAAGCAAGTGTACATGGGTACGGGTTTGGCGTATCATAATTTCATTTCCGACGCGCCGATATCTATGTACGGTATCAATCAAGCGCCTGCGGCTATGACTGTGCCGACGACTTTTAATGAGCTTCATCTACGAGAGGGCGGCATGATAACGCATTCGGTGTACTACTCGGCGAACGACATTTATCTAACGGGCGGCTATCGCTACTATTTTTACTATCGCACGAATATACTGGAGGCGGATAGATTTCACAATCCCTCGCCTTGCGGTGCATATCTCATTTTGGAAACGGAGATAGAGTCTTATCCCGATACGCGCGGTCTTATCCGCGTGCGCCCTGCGGGCGGCTCGCTAACGATGGATAAGCTGATATTGATAGATACGGAATGCGATATTTCGGGCGGGCGCACGTACAATGCGACGAATAGCTATAAAAGAGGTTACACACCTATCACGGTAGCGCCATTTAATTGGAATTTGACTAATCCTGTGGGGCAGGATTTTTATTTTGTAGGTCGGCAGACGATAACGCGAGGCACGAATATATACTACAACTGGGGCAATGCCGCCAACTGGGACGTATGGAACGGTTCGGCTTGGGTGCCGAATGTATCGGGCTGCTTGCCTACGCCCTCGGATAATGTTTTTGTGGGGGCAAACTCTTTCCCTGCTTATACAGCGGGGACGCTTTCGCCTGTAGCGGCTGCCAATGCGGGTTTGATGGCGATAGATACGGTGGCTTACTGCCATAATTTTACATGGCTGGACGATATGAAGCCCCAAAGCTCCATGTTCTTCACGACAGCGACGGCGATGGCTATAGGTACTTCGCTCAATATCTTCGGTTCGGCTTACTACAATCGCCGTATGCGCAACGTAACGGCTGGCAATATCTACTATTATGGTAGCGACCCCGACACGATACGCGGCGATAGCAGTTATATTTGGGCGCAGCATTTTGTGCGTAGATACTCTATATATCATGTCGTAGGCGACAACGATGCAAATAGCATAGATTGGCGGGTGAATTATTTTCATTGCCAAGCGCGCACGCAACTGCATACGAATTTTGTGCAGTGGAACATATCGCAGTTTTATCCGCACAACCGCTACATGGATAGCACGCAGATGTATTTCGTAGGCAGTGGCGGCACTTATGGCGACCAAGGCGGCACGGCACAATACACAGGCAATACAACCTACCACCTATACGCAGGCACACCCAACCCCGTACCTACGGGCACCGTAAATATCAACGCTGGGCGCGTGCCCAATCTAATAGGGCGCTGCATTATGAATGTAGGCAGCACCTACCACCAAAGTTATTGGGGCGGATTGCCTATAACCAACCATGCCGACCGCAAAATGGAGGTGCAGGGCGATATGACCTTGTACGAAAATGCCAATTTTTATGCGGCGGTAGATGCTACGCATTTTTGTCGCGTGGAGGTAACGGGTACGATGCCCCTATACAACGGCGATGTGTTGTTGAGCGCGGGCAAGGACTATGTATTTTCGCCCAACCCCAATTCAAAATTTGACATTACGCAGGGTATGCTTACCGCTGTTGGCGACTGCCAAAATAGCGTTCGCCTGCGCACACTTACGGGCGAGCCTATTCGCTTTCTGGTCGCCCAAGCCGCAGCCACCAATATACAATATGCCTATATCGAAGGTATGACGAATATCGGCGATATGGTAACGGCACACAACTCCATCAACGCAGGTAATAATACGAATATAGATTTCCCCACTACGGGCACGGGGGTAACCTACTACTGGCGGCGGCATAATGCCAATAATCGCTTTACAGGCAATTGGCAAGACCCTGGACATTGGACGACGAACCCCGCCAATACGCATGGCGATAGCCTCTGTATTCCGACTATCTTAGACAGCGTTATCGTCGATGCACTCTCTACGAATGTAGGTATAGACACTATTATCATCAATTCGGCAGCTTATTGCAAAACGCTTTGGTTTCAGGCAAATAAGCGCACGACCAGCATGGCGCTGAACGCGGGCAATTGGTATATAGGGCAGAGTTTGATACTTTTCCCCAATATGACGCACCATAATTTTAGCGGTAGCACTTATTTTGTGGGCAGCGGGGACATCGTATCCAATGGCACGCCACATAAAAGCGCGCATCTTTGGTTCAATAACCCCAATGGCACTTGGCATTTGCGCGATAATCTTACGACCAGCGGCGCTATGAGCGGCGGATACGGCAATATACAATACCTTGCTGGCAGGCTCTACACGCATGGGCATACTGTAGATATAAATGCAACCTTCACCACCAGCAATTCGGCGCAGTACAGAGAAATAGACTTCAGTACTTCCAATGTATTCGTGCGGGTGGGCACTTGGTACGTCGCATACACCAACACGCTGCGCCTGCGCGCGGATTCTTGCGTGATAAACTTTCCGCCTACGATGATAGCCAAAAGTATACAGATGGGTGCAGGCAATCTCATCGATACGATGCCACGCTATAACATTGTCAATTTCAATAATGACCCCGCCAATATCAATTTTTACACGCTTGGCGGGCGCTCTTATATACGCGAAGCCAATTTCAACGGGCGCTCTGGTATTGCTTACCAAAATCAATTTGGTTATGCGACCTTCCGCAATGGCGACGCAAATATATCCTTCCACAACAGCTACGACAGTCTGTACTTGGGGGGGGGCTATTTTTATCGCTACGCACAAAACAGTACCCAAACGCTCAACTCGCCACACGGCAAAATCATCGCCGATGGCACCCCTTCCGCTTTCATCAACATCGAAACCACGCCCGCAGGCGTTGCCTTCGCCAATCGCTCGCGCTTTTACAAAGCCTACGGCACGGGCTTTTGCTTGGATTTTGTGAAAGTGAAAGAAAACC
>CAYXSA010000134.1:0-9569 GCA_964467315.1 uncultured Saprospiraceae bacterium
CGAATGACGAATGACGAATGACGAATGACGAATGACGAATGACGAATGACGAATTGCACATAATACTTGATACCACTGCCGCCGCAAGGCGGCATAATACCTAAACACAAAGCACAACCATACACAAAGCAGATTCCCGACTCATCTGCTGCGTTTGTAAGTGCGGGCGCTGCTGCTGCGGGTTTGCTCTTCTTTTTGCCAATCGTCGTTTTGTTGGGCTTCTTGGGCAACGAGGCGAAGGGCGCGGCGAACGGCGTTTTTCATGGTGCTGGTCGTGATGATTTCGTCCGTATGCACGCCCAATTCTACGATGGTTTGGGCGACGGCGGGCGAGATGCCCGAAAGCATACAGACGCAACCCATCAGGCGGGTAGCTTTAGTGATTTTGATGATATGATTAGCTATAGCGGTGTCGATAGCCGCTACGCCCGATATATCAACGATAAAAACTAGTGGCTGCACTTGCTCGATATTGCGCAAAACGGAATCCATAATGGCTTGGGCTCTATTGGAGTCGATGTAGCCGACAAGGGGCAGCAATGAAATGCCGTCCCAAAGCTGCGCAATAGGGGAGGACATCTCCAGTACGAGCCTATTTTTCTCGTGCAGCATCGCCATACTGGCGGCATTGTAGCCGTCGGCAATAATCGCTACAGCCGTATTGGCAAGTCGGTCGAAGGCGCGGAGCAATTCGGCACTGAGCATACCGCGTTTGGCGAAGGTTGTGCGCACTTGCTCGTGATAACAGGCAAGCATCGCTATATATGCTTCGAAGGGAATGCCGAAATTGGCAAAAATTTCCCCAAAATAACGCTGCCGCAAAACATAATCTTCGCCGAAGTCGCCCAAAACGAAATCCGACCAAAACAAGTCCTCACTGTCGCGCAAAGCCTGTATAACATCCTCCGTATAATGCGGCTGAAATAACTCATGGCTGCGCATCCAAGCATAAAAATGCAGATGAATATCCGCTTTGTCTGCCTCCGTCAACTGTTCGCCTGCTGCACGCACCGTAACGGCATCGCTGTCGGCTAAAAAAAAGACCTGCGCATAGTAGGAAGCGCTTTTTTGTTCTAAAGTAAGCACAGGGGGAGTTACGAGTTAGGAGTTACGAGTTGGGAGTTCCGAGTTACGATTGCGCAGCGTGTAGGGGCGACCGCACATCAGCCTTGAAGGGCAATATTTTTCGCCCCGATTTTGCGGGAGGAACACGAAGTGAATGCGTAGCAAAAAGGAAACAAGTAGCAAATGACAAATAGTACTTGCTACCACCGCCGCCGCAAGGCGGCATAGCACCTATACGCAACGCACAACTTACGCATTCGTCATTCATTCGCGCTCATGTATCGAAAGCAGTACCATCGTTTGATTGAGCAATATATACGCTATCTCGCCGAAGGTGAAAGCGCCCCTGTACTCGCGCGTGTGCTTGCCTTCGAGTTCGGAATATAGAAAATTGAGTATGCAGTTGCAGGTACTTACGACGTTGCTCGCATTTTCGGGCAAAGCGGCGCTAAAATCTTGCACATAATCGACAAGCGGAGCGGCAAAGCGATAGGACTGATGCGGAAAAATGGGCGCATAAAGTTGCACTTCTTCGGCGCTGGAGCTGCGGATAGAGGCGTTTATCATCGCACCCGCATAGTCGGCGACCAGCGGCAGGCGCGTATCTATCTGCTTTGTGGCGACATATTCGGCAAAATTTTTCCGCTCCCCATTCACCAAACAATCCCCAACCGTAAAACCACTATTTTCAAAGCTGATTTCGTCGCCCTCGCCTTGCACAAAGAGGTTGGCGATGCTCAATTCGGCGTATTGATGCGCGGGCAAATGAACGTGCAAAGCTATCGCCCCCTCGCTCGTCGCCGTTTGGCTGCGTCCGTCGATTATCTGCGGTTTTGCATGCGCATCGTCGAGATTTACCCCCGTTACCCAACCCGTAATAGGCTGGTCGTAGATGCTGTCCTTCGCAGGCGCATGCAAGGCATAATGCGCGTGCATCTCGCTAAATGCTGGTATCAACAAGTAAGTAAACCCATTTTTGGGGCGCTCTGCCAGCAATAAATCGAGCTCCGCAGCAGCATATACAGCAATGCTGTAACTGCTCATATAGTCGCTCAAATCGGTAACAAAAACCTGTTCCGTGTTTTTTGTGCCGCCTGTCGTGTCCATAAAATACGGAATCGTGCCGCCTATCCATTCGCCTTTGTCGATTTGTGCCAGCGCTTGCGCATCTGCCGCCAATATCAAACGCCGACCCGCACGTACCAATTTATTTGTTTCGACAACAGAAAGTAGCTTGTTTTGTAAAGTAGTCATAGTAGTAGTAGTAGGCTTGGGGGACTATTTGAAAATTTTCTCTAAATCTTTTTCGTACATTTTGGGATTGGCTACGCAATAGTCGTATAGTTGTTTGACGGCATCGACGAGCGCCGTTTTTCCGCTTTTTACGGCGACTTGCAGCGCGCTAATTTTGAGCTGTAAAGACAAACTCGAAAGTTTTGGCATCAATTTGCCTTGCAGCAGCAGACTCCACTGCGCTTGGTTTATACTTGGTATCATCTAAGGGGTAACATTGGTTATCACTGCGAGAGGAAACAGAAAAAAGCGCATAAAGTTAGCTTTTTTTGCCTATTTTTGGTCTACTCCTTTATAAATCCTTCTTTTTTTTGGGGCGTGCCCGCCGCCTTTGGCGGCGGTCGGGCTATCCGCTCCAGCCCTTCGCTACGCTACGGGCTTCCGCTGCTATCCCTCACGCAAATCACGAACCATGAAGAGCCTACCTTTTTTCGTACTTGTATCGCTTATCGTAGCTTGCGGGCAAGACTCGCCGCAGGCAGAGGGCGGCTGCCGTTGGGGCGACTGCCTAAACGGCTGGGGCTATTACGCATGGCAAACAGGCAACTACTATATGGGCGAATGGGCAGAACAGCAGCCGCATGGCTTCGGTACTATGTACTGGGCAGACGGACGCAGCTACGCGGGCGCTTGGCAACACGGAAAAATGCAGGGGCAAGGCGCTTGGCATGATACAAAAGGCAGCAGCCGCATAGGCGCTTGGCAGGGCGGCGAATACATCGCCCGCCGCCATAACAACGCCCTCTACGATTGGGAAAAATTCTTGCCCCATGCCCAAGAACAAATATCCGAAATGCTCACAGACCGCCCACAACTCCAAACCCTTTGGCAAAAAATAGAAAATAGCCCCCTCCGCCTTTGGCTCCTACAGCAATTCGCAGGAAAAGACCTACAAGCCCCCGTATTCTGGCAAAATGCCGCCTCCGCCCAATTTCAAATTCCCCCCCGTATCAATGCCCTACACCGCTCCCCAAGCCCCGCACACGATGCCGCCCTCTGGGTAAAAGATAGCCTAAGCCCCGAAGAAAGCTGGGCTTGCATCGTATTCGAGCTATTTAATCTCCAAAATGCCCCCGATTTCGCCCAAATTAACCAAGATGTTCGCCTATCCAAATGCAGCGAAAGCGATTTTATAGAACGATACGCCCAACTCGAATACAAAGCCCTCCAAAACCTGCGCATATTTTACCGCGAACAATGGCTGCCACAACTGCAACCCTACACAGTCCCCGCAGACGAAGCCCAATTTTGGGCGATCTACCTGCCCGAAGACTACAGTACTTGGCGCAGCCAATTCAAAGACAGCAGCGGCTACCCCTATCACCCCTACCGACTCTATTACCAACAACAACTCCAAAACAGCGCAAAAAAATACTGACTTTCCTCAACTTTCACACAAAAAAAATGTTACCTTTGCACTTAATTCGCAGAATATAGATTTAATCTAAATACCAACAATGACCGTCGTCCGCACCTCGAAGCGTCTGATATACTTAGATAATAGCGCTACTACCCCCTGCGACCCCCGCGTCGTAGAAGCCATGTTGCCTTATTTTACCGAAAAATTTGGCAACGCCGCCTCCCGCAATCACCCCTTCGGCTGGGTCGCCGAAGAAGGCGTAGACTACGCCCGCACACAGATAGCAAGCCTTATCAATGCCGATGAGCGCGAAATTATCTTCACCTCAGGCGCTACCGAAGCCAACAACCTCGCTATAAAAGGCGTAGCCGATATGTACAAAAGCAAAGGCAATCATATCATCACCGCTACCACCGAACATAAAGCCATACTCGATACCTGCAAAGCCTTAGAAAAACAAGGCTGCGAGGTTACTTACCTTAGCGTCAACCGCGAAGGACTGATAAACCTCGAAGAACTACAGGCTGCCATTCGCCCCACGACCATACTCGTCTCCATCATGTACGCCAACAACGAAACAGGCGTACTCCAGCCCATACGCGAAATCGCAGAAATCTGCAATAAAAACGGCATCCTCTTCCACACAGACGCTACGCAGGCTGTCGGCAAAATACCCGTCGACGTACAAGCCGATGGCATACACCTTTTGTCTTTCACCGCGCATAAAATGTACGGTCCCAAAGGCGTAGGAGCCCTATACGTCCGACGCAAAAGCCCCCGCGTAAAAGTTACCGCCCAAATGGATGGCGGCGGACACGAACGCGGTATGCGCAGCGGCACCCTCAACGTGCCCGCTATCGTCGGCTTCGGCAAAGCCGCCCAACTCGCCAAAGCAGAAATGGCGCAAGAAGCCGAACGACTCAGCAAACTCCGCGACTGGATGCAAAACGAATTCCTCCAAATGGAAGAAGTCGTCGTAAACGGTAGCATCGCCCACCGCTTACCACACCTCACCAATATCTCCTTCAAACACGTAGAAGGCGAAGGGCTAATGATGACCTTCAACGAAAATATCGCCCTCTCCTCTGGCTCCGCCTGCACCTCCGCCTCCTTAGAACCCTCCTATGTGCTCAAAGCGCTCGGACTCGGCGACGACCTCGCACATTCCTCCCTGCGCATCAGTCTCGGACGCTTCACCACAGAAGAAGACGCACGCGAAGCCGTCGATGCCATACGCAAGGGCGTCAATCATATGCGCTCCCTCTCCCCAATCTGGGAAATGTATAAAGACGGCATCGACTTAGATAGCGTCAATTGGAGCGCCCACTAAGAGTTACGAATTACAAGTTACGAGTTACGATTATGTACTTTATGTAAAAGTCTTGAGCGCAATCGTCATTCGTCATTCGTCATTCGTCATTCGTCATTATGGCGTGCCCCTGCTCCCCGTCTGCGCCAAAGGGGCGCAGACGAGGGCAGCCAAAAGGGCTGCCCCTACGGTCGCAGGGTCGGGCTATTCGTTGCAGCGCACCCCCCCGCGCCTACGGCGCTTCCCCCCTTAAAAGGGGGGAGCTGGCGCTTCCACTGCTATCCCTCACGCGGCGCTACGCGCCTTTTCGTAAGCCACGAATGGAAGTAGCATAGCCCCAAAATGGCTTATGCACAACATTCGTAATTCGTAATTCGTCATTCGTAATTCCCATCATGGCATATTCAGAAAAAGTAATCGACCACTTCAAGAACCCACGCAATGTGGGCACTTTGGATAAGGAAAATAAAAACGTCGGCACAGGCTTGGTCGGTGCTCCCGAATGCGGCGACGTAATGCGTCTACAAATAGAAGTAGACGAAGCAACTGGCGTTATCAAAGACGCTAAATTCAAAACCTTCGGCTGTGGCTCGGCTATCGCTTCTTCCTCTTTGGCGACGGAGTGGCTCAAAGGCAAAACCATCGGCGAGGCGGAAAAAATCGACAATATGGACATCGTCGAAGAACTCGCCCTGCCCCCCGTAAAAATTCACTGCTCTGTACTCGCCGAAGATGCGATAAAAGCAGCCATTAAAGACTATCAAGAAAAAAACGCGCGTAAGGGCGAATAAAAACCTTAAACTATGATATTCGTAGCAGAAAGCGCCAAACATAAAATTGAGGAAATCCGCCGCACTGAGCATTTAGGCGAGGATTTTTTTGTGCGCGTATCGGTAACGAGTGGCGGCTGTTCGGGACTCACCTATAAAATGGATTTTGACAACGAAAGCCATTCGGACGACCAAATTTTCGACGATAACGGCGTGCGCGTCGTTACCGACCTCAAAAGCTTTTTGTACTTATTTGATAGCACCCTGCAGTTTTCGGGTGGCTTAGACGGCAAGGGCTTTCATTTCGTAAATCCCAACGCCAATCGCACCTGCGGCTGCGGCGAGAGCTTCGCCGTGTAAAAGTGAAAAGTGCCTTTGTAGAGCCGTTGCATGCAACGGCTTTACAGCGCCCGCCCTGCGGGCGCTGCCGCGTGAGGGATAGCAGTGGAAGCGCGCAGCGCTGCAACGGATAGCCCGACCCTGCGACCTTTAAGCGCCTTTAGGCGCGGGGAGCAGGGGCACGCCAAAGTTACGAGTTACGAATTACGAGTTACGAAATAAACGACGGGCAAGCCAATTGGGGTAGCGAAGTGTGATAAAATTTTGTGTAACTTTGCGGCGCAACTTGTTAGCGCACAGCACAGTCCGCACAGTCCGCACAGCATCGTAACTCGTAACTCGTAACTCGTAACTCACAAGTGCAGTTTATCATATTTGGTTTAGGTAATTTTGGTTTGTCTTTGGCGCTGAAGCTCACGAAATTGGGGCATGAGGTGATTGGGGTGGATAAGAGCATCGAAAAGGTGCAGCTTATCAAGGAGAAGATTATGCACGCTGTAGCGTTGGATTGTACCAATCCGCAGGCGGTGCAGACCTTGCCTGTGCGCAATGCCGATGCGGTGATTATCACGATTGGTGAGGACGAGGGGGCTTCGATTTTGACGACGGCGCTCATCAAGCAACTGAAAGCGAAGCGCATTATTAGCCGCGCTATTTCGCCCTTGCAAGAGACGGTTTTGGAGAGCATGGGTATCGAAGATATTATGCACCCAGAGGAGGATTCTGCTGAAAGGCTGGCGCTGCGCCTCGATATGAAGGGCGTTGTGGAGTCTTTTGCCATTTCGGAGCAGTACAGCATTGTGGAGATAAAAGTGCCCGAGCGCTATGTGGGCAAGACGCTTTTGGATGCAAATCTACGCTCTAAATACGGTCTGAACGTGTTGACGATTATCCGCACGGAAGAGAAAACAAATTTGCTGGGCGTAGTGCGCAAGAAAAAAAATGTCGTCGGTGTTTTGCAGCCCGATACTTTGCTGCTAAAAGACGATATTTTGGTTATTTTCGGCGAAAAAACGGCGATACAGAAATTTATGGACTAATAAAAGTCTGCGTTGGCATGAATTTTGAAACTCTTTCTACATAGGTTAGTTAAAAGGGTTATTAAAGAAATCTTTGCGTTTTCGGCAACGAAAACAAAAAGTAAAGCTCCATCGAAGAAGGGATTTTTTCGATGGGGCTTTTTATTTTTTTATGCTACCTTTGCGCCCTACAAAGTATAACGAAATATAGTACCTGCTACCCCTGCCGTCGTCGCACTTCCAATATGGTCTTCGCCAGTCTTGTTTTTTTGTGCATATTCTTGCCTGTCAATATAATTTTGTACTTTTTAAGCGATAGCCAGACCTTTCGCAACTGGCTGCTTGTGGTTGCTTCTATGCTTTTTTACGCTTGGGGGGAGCCGATTTGGGTGGTTTTGCTACTTTTTTCCTCGATTGTCGACTACGGCAATGGTTTGTGGATAGAGCGTTTTCGGGGGACGAAGTGGGCAAAGTTGGCGGTAGTCTCTACCTTAACAACCAACTTGGGTTTGCTTGCCATCTTTAAATATAATGTCTTTTTATACGAAACCGTAAACGCGCTAACGGGGCTGGGCTTGGAGGTGCCTGCAGGCTTTGCCCTGCCTATAGGCATTTCGTTTTACAGTTTTCAGACGATTTCTTATACGATAGACGTATATCGGGGGGAGGTGCCTGCGCAGCGCTCCTTTCTAAAATTTGTGATGTTTGTTTCCTTGTATTTTCAGTTGGTAGCGGGGCCGATTGTGCGCTATGCCACCATCGCTGAAGACATTGAAAATAGGAAAACCAGCCGCTACGATATAGCGCAGGGCATTTTGCGTTTTTGCATAGGCTTATTCAAAAAGGTTTTTATAGCGAATATCGCGGCGACTTTTGTCAAGCAGTACATGGGTACGGATTTGGAGCCTGTGGACTTTAATACGCTGTCTTTTGGGGAGGCTTGGTTTGGTTTGGCGATGTATTCGGTGCAGATTTATTTCGATTTTTCGGGTTATTCGGATATGGCTATAGGCTTGGCGCGTATGTTTGGGTTCAATTTTTTGGAGAATTTTAATTACCCGTATATAGCGCGCTCGGCGACGGAGTTTTGGCGCAGATGGCATATTTCTTTGGGTTCATTTTTCCGCGACTATGTGTATATTCCGCTGGGGGGCAATCGCCGTCGGCAGTATTTGAATTTATTTATTGTTTGGGGTTTGACGGGTTTGTGGCACGGCGCGAGCTGGAATTTTGTGTTGTGGGGTTTGTATTTTGGGGTATTGATATTTTTGGAAAAGATATTTTTGCTCCGCGTTTTGGAGAAGTTGCCGCGCTTTGTGAGTCATGTTTATTTGCTGATAATCGCCATGTTGGGTTGGGCGCTGTTTTACTTCGATAAGAAGAACTTTGCGGATTATTTCGGCAAATTGCAGCATTTTATGTCCATACTTTTCGGCAATGTAACGGCGGAAAATGGCTGGTGGTCGCCGCAGCTTTCGCTCTCCATTTGGGAAAATCTCAATTGGTTGCTGCTTACCTTTGTGCTTTGCACGCCGATATATCCGCTTATTTCGCGGCGTATGGAGGTTGATTTGCGTCCTTCTTCGCCTACGCTGTACTTCGCTTGCGTTACGGGTTTGCAGCTTATTTTGCTGCTGCTCTCTATCACGATGCTGGTCGGCAATACTTACAATCCCTTTATTTACGAAAGGTTTTAGAAATTAGGGATACCGCCCCGCCCGCCTCTTTGGCGCGGCGGGGATTTTTTATGCGTGAGGGATAGTAGGGGCGAATCAACATCGCCCCTACAGGGGCGAATGTTGATTCGCCCCGAATAGCCCGACCCTGCGACCTTTAAGGAGCAGGGGCACGCCAAAAAAAAATATGCACACAGTTATTGCAGTTTCCGCAAAAAAGGCGCTATTTGCAAGGGCAAAAAAATCCCCTCACTTTCAACAAAAATCTACGCCATGCCTTACCACGCAAAAGACCACCGCACACAGCTAAAACTCGCTTATCTGGGCTATCCTGTCGGGCCTCTCGATGGCATTTGGGGGCCGAAAACGACCGCCGCCATCAAACAATTTCAGCAAAATAACGGCTTGCGCGTTACGGGCAACTGCAATAGCGACAATGGGCAGACCTATGCCACGCTCGACGATGCGTTTCGGGATAACAACTATCTGATGAGCGGCGTGGTTTTGCAAATCGTGCTGGCTTGGGCAGGCTATAATCCTGGCAAAATCGATGGCATTATCGGCAGAAATACCCGCAATGCGCTGATGAATTTCCAAAACGATTACGGGCTTTCGATGACGGGCGACCAAGATACAGACACGATTTATTACCTCAAACAGTCCGTTTTTGGCGCAGGCTGATTTGCTTTGTGTTTAGGTAGTGCTTTGTGTTTAGGTAGTGCTTTGTGTTTAGGTAGT
>CAYXSA010000135.1:0-9524 GCA_964467315.1 uncultured Saprospiraceae bacterium
TTTCACTTTTCACTTTTCACTTTTCACTTTTCACTTTTCACTTTTCACTTTTATTTGCCATTCACCCACTAAAAGCGTCATTTCGCCAAATTTTCACGAGGTCTGGGGGAAAATATATAAATTTATGGCATATTTTATTCATGTTCCATAAAAATCCCCGATTGAGCTTATGAAAAATGTTGCTTCTTTCAGTGTAGTCGGCTTATTGCTGGCTGTAGTGCTGTTGATGCCTGCCTGTAAGGGCAAAGATTCTGCTGCTGGCGGCAAAGCCGACCCCAATGCGGGCGTAGTAGTGAATGACAAAGAGGCGCAAAGCCCCATTCCTGCTGCACCGAGCGCAGCACCACTTTCGCCGAGCGAACTATATAAATCGCCAAAATATACACTCGAAACAGCCCTACAGCAGCCCGCCGATAAGGTCTATCGCTTGGAAATGAAGGGCGATTTTTCGGCGAAAATGCCCGACGAATTGTTTAAATTCAACAACCTACAAGAGCTGACCTTTCAGAGCTGCAAGATTGTAAACCTGCCTGTGGGCGTGGTGAATTTTCAAAACCTACAGAAGCTGACCGTTTACGACAATCCTGAAATTGCTGCTTTGCCCAATGACTGGAGCAAACTCAAGCACATCGACGAAATCGGCTTCCATCACGGCGGCAAAATGAAAGGTTTGCCCGAAAGTTTTGGCAAATTATCCACGCTAACAACGCTTGTTTTTACGGGCGACCAATCTTTTGAGGTTTTCCCTGCGCCGATTTTCAATCTAACAGGGCTTAGAGATATGCGTTTTGGCGCTCCGATAACGCAAATACCCGACGATATCGGCAAGCTCGTAAATCTTTCGTCCCTGACCTTCGCCAAGATGAAAGCCGAAAAATTGCCTGCCACTATGGGCAAGCTCACTAAATTGAGCAGCTTTTGGGTGTACAACTGTGCATTTACGGAGCTTCCCGCCGAGATGGGAGATGCGGGCAAACTTTCGCAACTCGTTTTGGTCGGCACAAAAATCACCAAACTGCCAGAAAGTTTTTCCAAATTGCCCTTAAATGGCATAACCATCAGCGAAACGCCCGAATTTGACCTGCCCGCAGCCTGTAAAATACTCGCCAGCACCAAAAACTCTGGTTTGGCTATATCGAAAGTGCAAAAACCCATAAAAATTACGGCAGATATTGCGGCAATTCCCACGCTAAAAAGCCTCTCTTTCTCTTCTGTAAGCTTTGAAAACGCAGAAACCGACCTTGCGCTGATTGGCTCTGTTGCACAGCTAACTTCGTTGAAAGTCTACGACTGCGGGCTAAAAAGTATACCCGCCGCTTGGGGCAAGCTCGTAGCGCTGACTTCCCTCGATTTGGGTTACAACCCCGACATCACGACTTTGCCGAAAGAATTGAGCGCGCTCGTAGCATTGACTTCCCTATATGTAGATGCGAAAATGCCCGATGCAGCCAAAGCGCAAGCCGCTAAAATGTTCCCCAAAGCTAAAATAAGCTGGCCTGGAAAACCACAAGATAAATAATCTTTCGGGCTTTTTACTTTTTATGCTGCGGCAGGCTTCCCCCAAAAAAAGGAGCCTGCCGCTTCTTTTTTGTGCTAAATTCCGCCTGTTTGCACCGTAAAAAGCAGCGGACTATCAAAAATGGCAGCAGGCGAAATCACCCAATCTTTATGCAATTTGTTGCCCTTTCCGTAGCGTTCTTCGAGCTTTTTGCGCACAACAGGCTGGCTAAGGTCGAAGTCCGAGAGCCGCTGCCTGTTGCCCAATTCGATATTTAGGGCGCGTTGGTAGATTTTCCAAACCAGCTCGGAGCAGTATATTTTATCGTCCGACCACTCAAAAAGCAGGTCATAATCCTTCCCTCGCATCTTTTCGCCCTCCTCCTTCATCGCGGCAAGCGCTGCGGGTATGAGCAGGCTATCGGCTTTTATCAGCCTTTTTACTACAAAATGTCCATCGTCGCCATTGGCTATCCACTCATCGAGTGGGGTCAATTTTACGGGCTGCACCGCCTCAAAAACCAGCCATTTTCCTTCGCGTTTGTACAAAATTCCGCAGTGCGAATACTTCGAATGCGTCGCCAATTGTATCGCCTCGCTCTGCCCCGACATCGACGACTGAAAAACGATATCGCCCTCGCGCAAAGGCTCGATAGGTGCAGAGGCTGTTTTTGTCGGCTCGCTGTTGGTGGGCAGGGGTGCGGGGTCAGCAGTGCAGGCGCAGAGCCAATAAAGCAGCAAAAACGAAAACAGAGCGGATATTTTGGGCATAAATCTGTTATTTCAGAGTTTTTTTTGGGGGCGTGCCCGCCGCCTGTAGAGCCGTAGCATGCTACGGCTTACGGCGGCGGTCGGGCTATCCGCTACATCACCTTCAGCGCTTCGCGCTTCGGTGGTTCCGCTCCTATCCCTCACGCAAGGTACTTTTATCCGAGTCCGCTAATTCTTGCCTTGTCCGCGCCCAAAAAGAGCGGCGCTCTTGCCGCCCCAACAAGCGCCAACCCAAATACAGACTGCCCAAAAGGGAAGCAAAAGTGACCAATATCAAGTATTCGTGGTTCTGCTGGAAGATGAAAAAATCATAAATCCCATGCACCAGCACAGGCAGCAGCAGCGACAAAAACAAGTATAGCGCCGAGAGTTTCCAAGTGGGCGCAAAACGCGACAAACCTACAAAATAGCCCATCAGCATCGCAAAAGCCGCATGCGCAGGCACTGCCGTAAACATACGCATCAGCGCCACCTCTGCCCCGCCATTGCGATACACCACGTACAAGATATTTTCCCAAGTCGCAAAGCCCATACCCAGCATCACGGCGTACACGATGCCGTCCATTGGTTCATTAAAATCCTTTTTCGGCACGATAAACACGCGCAGAAACCAAAGTTTAGCGATTTCTTCGCTAAATGCTATCACCCCGAAAGCAAACCAAAAGGTATCCCAGATATCGGCAGAGGGCAAAAGTCCCATCGTGTGTATGCCGTATTCCTCCATTTTTATGGCGGGATAGGTAGCAATCCCGCCGATAATGAAGGTTTTTATGAGATTAAAATGCGGCTCAGGCGAATGTCTATCGCGCCAATAAATATAAAAAGAGATAAAAATGCCTGGCAGTATCGCCAGTATCCAAGGCACATAATGCAAAACCGTCGCCAAGCATAAACCTACGAAAATAATCCCCATATTCGCCACCGCCAACAAAGCCATAAGCAAACCAAGTACGACCACGAAGAGCTTCAGAAAGAGATTAAAAAATAGGTTGGTAGGCATATCCGAAGGGGCTGGGGCTGGGGCAACTATCCGCCGCCCTGCATGGTCTGTCTGCCGATGCTTTCGTAGTGGAAACCATATTCGGCAGGATAAGCGGGGTCGTAGACGTTGCGCCCGTCGAAAATAACTTTAGCGCGCATACGCTGCGCCAACTGTCCAAAATCGGGCGTGCGGAAGGCGTTCCACTCCGTCGTAATCAGCAGCGCATCGGCATCTACTGCCGCCTGATAGGGCGTTTCACAAAGCGTCAAACGCTTTTCGTCGCTGTACTGCCGCTGCACGTTAGGCATCGCTTCGGGGTCGTAGGCTGCCACCTCTGCCCCATGCAACAAAAGCTGCTCAATAACATACAAAGCGGGCGCTTCGCGCGTATCGTCCGTATTGGGCTTGAAGGCAAGCCCCCAAACCGCAAAACGCTTGCCGCGTATATCGTATTGGTAGTGCGCCAAAATTTTCTGAAAAAATCTGCGACGCTGCTCCTCATTCGTTTGCATCACCGCCCGCAAGATACGAAAATCATAATTCGTATCCTCCGCCATTTTCGCCAGCGCTTTTACATCTTTTGGGAAGCAGCTGCCACCGTAGCCCAGACCCGAATACAAAAAATGCTTGCCAATGCGAAAATCCGTGCCGATGCCCCTGCGCACCATATCCACATTTGCGCCCAGATGCTCGCACATGTTAGCGATTTCGTTCATAAACGAGATGCGCGTAGCAAGATAAGCATTTGCCGTATATTTTGTCATTTCGGCAGAGCGTTCGTCCATAAAAATAATCGGATTGCCTTGCCGCAGATAAGGCTCATAGAGCTTCGATATAAGCTTACGCGCTCGCTCGCTGCTTGTACCGATAACGACGCGGTCGGGCTTTAGAAAATCGTCTACCGCCACACCCTCGCGCAAAAATTCGGGATTAGACACCACGTCAAACAGGCTGCTATCGCAGTTTTCGGCGAGTACGGCGTGTACGCGCTCGGCTGTACCGACGGGCACGGTGCTTTTATCTACGATGACTTTATAGCTTTTCAGCAGGGGCGAAAGCTGGCGCGCTACACCCATAATATAGGAAAGGTCAGCAGAGCCATCTTCGCCAGGGGGCGTGGGTAGAGCAAGGAAAATAATTTCCGCATCTTGCACTGCCGCCGCCAAATCGGTGGTAAAGTGCAATCTGCCCGCCTGTGTATTGCGTTCAAAAAGCAGATTTAGACCAGGCTCATAAATCGGCACTTCGCCCGCCTGCATACGCGCCACCTTTTGCGCATCGATATCGACACAAGTTACCATATTGCCCGTTTCGGCGAAACAAGTACCCGATACCAAGCCGACATAACCCGTGCCGATGACTGCTATTTTCATATTTATCTGCTGTCTGAAATGTTTGTAGAAATTGCGAAGGGGCAAAAATCTAAAAAATCAGCGAGAATGCCCGCTTAAATATAGAAAATCTTTACACAAGCCTGCGCAAATCGTTTTTTTTGGGCGTGCCCGCCTGCCCAAAAAGGGGCAGGCGGTCGGGCTATGCATTTCGGGGCAGCCCGCGTGCTGCCCTTTAGGGCAGGCACAGGGGTCTGCCCCTACATTGCTATCCCTCACGCAGTTGCCACGCGCCCAAAGGGGGCGCGGGCGCGGATAGTCTGCGTTTTTTTAGCTGCCTGCCTGCTGAAAAGCAGCCTCCAAATCTTCGCAAAAGTCTTTCAAGCTTTGGTTGCGCGTAGCACAATCCAGCAGCGATTTCATTTTTTTGAACTCCTCACTTAGTTTATTCATTTTCGCTTTTTCGCCTGCCATACGCAACTGATTTTGCTCCCTCGCATTCAAGCGCTTAGATATAATTCTATGCAAATCGCTGGCGGAGTTATTTCGGGTGGAGGTTTCCGCAATTGATTTATCGTGTATCGTAAGCAACCACGCTTCTACGGCTTGTATATTTATCGCATAAATAATTGCTTCACGCGGATTATTTCTATCAGCACGGCAAGCACCCAACCAAGCCTGTATTTGCGCAATAATTCGCCCACGAAAGCTACTAACTATCGACTTATCTGAAAGTTCGGCAAGCGCGGGCGGATTTTCTACGCCATAATCTTGGCAGCGGTCTGCATCTATGCCAATAATCAATAGCGCGTATTCGCTTGCATTTTCTACAGCGGGCGCACTGGTGTCGATGGCGCTAATGGGCAACGGTTTAAAAAAGCCATCTATTTTTATGCCTACCTCGCAGTCGGATTTTACCAAAGTCCAAGAACCAAAGGTATCGGGATTGGCGGCGCGGCTGGCTTTCTGTGTTTCGTCTTCTTCGTCTTCAGGGCGAATGTAGTCTATATAAAAATCCGTTTCGTACTGCTTTTGGAAGGCTTTGATGATATTAGCCAAAACGGCTTGGTCTGCTACGCCCTCCGATATGATGCCGATGCGCTGCATACACTAAAAATTATCAGGTGTAGAGTTAGGGATTTTATTGCGTAACCACAATTCGGAGAGCTTATAGTTTTTGTCGCTCTCGGATAGAGTGGGACGCTCTTTGATTTGCTGCGTGCGCGTGTGCCCTTCGTCGTTGCGGCTGACGACAAATAGCGCCTGTTGCTCATCGTTTAGGTTTATTCCGTCCAATACGGCGGGGTTATGCGTAGTGATAAGCGCTTGTTTTTGGTTTTTTACAGCGAGTTCGGCGAGTACACGCGTGAGTTCGCGGCAGATGCGCGGATTTAGAGAAGTTTCGATGCCGTCTATAGCAAAAAATTTAGGTGTTCGCTTACTGATAAACAAAGCCAGATAAAACAAAATGTGCAAAACGCCTTCGTTCGAGTTTTCGGAAGAAAAAAGGTTATTGTTGCGCCGCATATATTTATCTCTAAAGTACAGTCTGGAGCTGCTTCTGCCCAATTTATGCCCCTGATTTTTGTGCCTATCGCCCTCATCTATTTCTACATCTTCGAGCCAGTCTATTAGATACAGATATTCGTCAAATTGTGCCCGCTCCTCCTTGTCAAAATTGTTAATCAACACATCTAAACCCTCCCCATAAATGCCTAAAGGCTGCAATTTGCTGTCGTTGCTTAGTCCGCGCAAGGCAGGCGTAGTGAGTTGGTAGATGGTAAAATTATAACGCGTACTTCTAAAAAAATGCAACAAAATTGTTGCTGCTGCTTTAGCTGGTTCTTCAAATTGAAGTTGCTTTCGTTGTTTTTGTTTTTCAGGATCTTCCCAGTCACTATAAATATCTTCGCTTTTCGCTTCAAGGGTAAAAGTTAAAAACTCTGTATTTGCTTTTGATAGTAACCCAATTTCTATTTTGCTGCCTTCTTTATGTCCTAAAAAAGAATTTCGCATTAAAGACGGACGCGCCACACGCACGCCGCGTTCTTGCAAATTGCTGATAGAAGCCGAAAAACTGCCATTTGTAGCAGCAGCGGCATACATCGCTATCGCCTCCAGTATATTGGATTTCCCGCAGCCATTCGCGCCGATAAATACATTGAATGTGGTGAGTGGTAGGGTTAGTTCGCGTATGGATTTGTAGTTTTTTATTTTTACGGATTGGTAGTGCATAAAAAGCCCGACTTATGGTGAAAAAGCCCGCCGCGTCCTTTGCGCGGCGGGATAAAAAGCGTGAGGGATATGTAGAGCCGTAGCATGCTACGGCTCAAATAGCCCGACCCGCGCCCCTTTTTAGGGCGCGGGGCACGCCCAAAAAAACGAAAATTAAAAAGTAAAATCTGCTCTTACCGAGAGATTGCGTGGGGCTTCGAGCACGCCTGGACGCACCGAAAATTCCGTATTCATCAGATTATTGACGAGTAAAGAAAGGCGGGCGTTTTTGTACGAATACGAAACGCGCCCCATGAGTAGCCAAGTACCGTCGGCGTGGTTTTCGCGGAAGGCGGGTATGGTCGGGTAATTGATGGGGTCGTCGAGATAGCTGTCGATAGCCTCCATGAAGGAGAAATACATGAGCGAAGCGCCTACGCCAAAGCCCTTGAAGCTCGCCTGCCCGTCGAATTTGAAGGTGTGGCGGAAGCGGTATTTGAGCACGTTTTCCTCGTTGGAGGAGCTTTCTTGCGCAAGGGAATCGAAGTTTTGGAAGACGGGATTGATGTAGGTGTAGCCCGTGAGCAGGTCTATTTTGACCTTGCCGATATTGCCCTGCCCTGCGATGCTGCCGTCGATGCCGCGTATGCGCGTATCGCCAACGTTCTGCACCCAGAAGCCGAAAATAGAGCCATTTGCTTGAAATTCCGTCATATTAAAGTACTCCGTCCAGAAGCCCGCGATGTCGGCAAAGCCCTGCCATTCGCCGATTTTGAAGCCTTGTTTGATGCCAATTTCTGCCGACCAGCCGCTTTCGGAAGTCAGGTATGGATTGGGATACACGCGCAGTCCGCCGCCCGCCGAGGTAGACACAAATTTTTCCAAAATCGTCGGAAAGCGATACGCCTGCCCGAAGGAAGCGCGCAAAAATGTGCCTTCCGTGAGTTTGTAATTCAAGCCCAAACGTATCACGGGTCGCCCCTCTGTCGTATCGCCTGCGGCGATTTGACGGAAGCCAAAGGTGATGCTATCGGGTGCAGTGAGATGGTTTAGCTCATAGCGGAAACCAAAAGAGACGTTGAGGCGCTCGATAAAGTTTTTCTCCAATTGTAGGTAAGCCGCCGCATTCGTGATGCCGAAAGTCTCGCTGCCGTATACGTCGGCGGTTACATTCGTATTGCTGCCCACGATGCCCGCCGAAAGCTCTAAGCCCTGCAAATTTTCAAATCGGCGCTGAAACTGATACTCGCCGTAGAAAAACTTAGAGCGATTGCTCTGCAAATTGGCGTTGTCGTTCTGTATGTAATAAAAGCGCGACAAAAGTTTATGCCGATTTTGATGCTTATCAAAATACGTTACGCTGGGGTCAATGGTGATGCGCGTATTCGTGCCCCGAATGGGGATAGAAGTCGGGTCTGCCTCATACAAGCTCTGCCCCATTTGCCGCGTCCAAAACAGGTGGCGATTTTGTCTGCCCGTGTTAAAATTCGTATTCAGCGACACCGACAGACGGTCGGATAGGCGATAGCGAAGATTGACGGTAGCGCGTACTTTGTGGTCGTAATTGGGGGTCGTATCCAAGCCGCTGCCGCGTATATAAGACTGATTGCTGTAGATATTAAACCCAGACACCAAGTCCAATTTTTCGGTCAATTTCTGCCTGTGCCCGATTTGCACGCCCGCCTCGTAAGGAGCATTCGTTTTGTTCCACCATTTATTGAGCGTATCGCGGGGCGCTCCATACGAGGTATGAAAAACGCTAATGCTCGTAAAAGGCTTATCCGTCGGGTAGGCGGTGCGTATGTTGATAATGCCATTCATCGCCGCCGAACCGTAGAGGGCAGAGGCTGCGCCTTTGAGCACTTCGATTTGGGCTACGTTTTCCGTCGGCAAGTCGCGCCAGTTGGTCAAACCCGCGTCCGCCTGCATGATGGGCATATCGTCCATCAGCATCAAAACGCGCCCGCCTGTGCCCTGCGCATAACCCGCGCCGCCGCGTATATCTACTTGGTCATCAATCATATTCACGCCAGGCACCGCGCCCAAAACCTCGTTTACGGCTACCGTATTGCGGTTTTTCATCAGGTCGGGCTGTATGATTTCCATCGATACGGTTACGTCCGAAAGCGCTTTGGCAAATTTCGAGCTGGTAACGGTAGCGACTTTGAGCAGGGTCGCCGTTTCGCTCAGCAGTATGTCCATTTCGCGCTCTTCGCCCGCCGCCAATTCGAGCTCTATAGTGCGCGAATTATAGCCCACATAGCTAATTTCTATCGTATGTTTGCCCGCCGCAAGTTCGAGCCGATATGCGCCCGTTACAATGTCCGTCGCTACCCCGCGCTCGCCCGCGCGCACCGTAGCGCTGCCGAGTTCCGTGCTGGTCAGCGAGTCCTTGCAGATACCAAATAAAACGGCTTTATCTTGCGCCGAAAGCCCACTAATGCCCGCCCCAAAGAGCAAACAAATACAGCCTAAAAAGGATAATTTTGTCATGTTTGTAACCGCGATAAGTCCTAATTTTTGGATTTTTTCTCTTGCGCCTTCCTTTTCTCCTCTGCCACTTCGCTGCAAAAATAGCATAAATCTTCCGTTCCACAAAGGGTTCAAATGCTTATGGCGTGCCCGCCGCTTTGCCCCCCGCCCGCGAGTAGAGCCGTCGGCTCTACTCGCGGGCGCCCCCAGGTGCGCCGCATGTAGAATTAAAATGTCGTATTATTAATGAATCCAAT
>CAYXSA010000136.1:0-9502 GCA_964467315.1 uncultured Saprospiraceae bacterium
ACGGAAACGTTATATTAGTGGCATATTGCCCGTATTTCCGACGCGTGAGGGATAGAAATGTAGAGCCGTAGCAACCACAAGTGCGTAAGCACGCCGTGGCTACGGCTCGCAATGGATAGCCCGACCGCCGCGCCGTGTAGGGGCAGCCCTTGTGGCTGCCCTCGCCCCTGCCCCTTTGGCAGGGGCGCGGCGCGGCGGGCACGCCAAAAAAAGTCCCTTCCCATCAACGTAGTGCCCCAAATATATATGTATAAACAAATATTTTTTTGCTTTGTTCCCTGCCTGCTGTTTATCGCATCTGTGCAGGCGCAAAGCGGGCTAAAATTTAGTCCTGTGCCCATCTCTCGCGCTGGGCAAGCCCTGCCTTTGGCAACGGTGGGCGGCTTGGAAGCGCCACAGTACTCGCCCGTCGACTTAGACCGCGACGGTAAAAACGACCTGCTGGTCTATGACCGTGCTGCCAATATCGCGCTTACTTTCCTCAATGTCAGCACAGGAGGGCAAATTCAGTACGAATTTGCGCCCGAATATATGTCGCGCTTCCCGCAAGGAACGCCCAATTTTATGCTGGTGCGCGACTATAATTTTGACGGTATTGGCGATATTTTTCATTTTTTCCAAGATGCAACGGGCAGCGGTATACGCGTGCTGCGTGGTAGCTACGACAGCGAAAATAAGATACAATTTACGCTCGCCGTCAATGGTCTGAAGTACGACGAAGCGCAATTTAGCGACCAACAGCTCTTTATCTATAATCCCGACCTGCCCGCGATTGCCGATATAGATGGCGACGGCGATATGGATATTATGGCGTTTGCGCTTGATTTTAGCTTTGCGCGCAATGTGTTTTACTACAAAAATATGTCCCAAGAAAATGGCTGGGGCAGCGACTCGCTCAAATTCGAGCTATTCAATCGCTGTTTTGGGCAATTTTCGGAGAGCGGCAGCAATAATACCGTCATTTATTCGGGGAGTACCGACTCCTGCGGCGACAATACTTATTGGCGCTCGCCCCGACATTTGGGCTCTACGCTCGCCACCTTCGACCACAATGGCGACGGCGTGCAGGATTTGGTCATGGGCGATGTGAGCATACACACGCTCAATCTGATGACCATGCAAAACATGGGCGATACGCTCGTAGTCGTAGCCCAAGACAGCCTTTTCCCTGCCTACAATACCTCCGTGAATATCCTTACTTATCCTTCTGCCTACTTCATCGATATTGATGGCGACGGGCGCAAGGATATGCTTACGGCAACCACCGAACTCGCTTACGGCGAGGCTGTCGGCGACTCTACGACTTGGCTCTATCTCAATACGGGTACGGGCGCAGCCGCCCAATTTAGCCTGCACGATAAGTCTTTCATGTATAAAGATATGATTGACTTGGGCAGAGAGGCGCACCCTTCCGTAGTGGATTGGAACGGCGACGGTCTGCTCGACCTTGTTGTGGGCAACTCCTACCTCACGGGCAATACGCGCACGATAACCTCTACGCTGACCCTGTTTTTGAATGTGGGCACGGCTACTGCGCCCGCCTTTGAGCAAAGTTTGAGCGATGTAGGCGCGTTCAACGCTTTGGGGCGTGCTTGCCTCTTTCCGACTTGGGGCGATTTGGACGGCGATGGCGATATGGATTTATTGGTTGGCTTAGACAACGGCAGTTTTGCCTACTGCGAAAACATAGCCCTTTCGGGGCAGGCGGTGCAGTTGGCTGCGCCTGTGCTGAATTTTGGCGGTATCGCTGCCTTCGGCAATTTCGTATCGCCGCAGCTCTACGATATAGATGCCGACGGCGATTTAGACATCATCGCGGGCGAAAATAGCGGCAATCTCAATTGGTTTGAAAACAAGGGCACGACGCAAGCCTATCAATTTCAGTCTGCGCCCACCAATGCCCAACTCGGTTTGGTTGCGCTCAACGTGGTAGGCTCTCGCCGCAGCGCGCCACATTTGTACCGCAATGCCGACGGAGAAACCAATATGTTGCTCGGACACGATTGGGGCAATATCATTCGCTTGGGTAATATCGACGGCAATGTGTCGGGCAAATTTGACACGCTCGAAACCGATTTTGCCGACATCTATGCGGGGCGGATTTCTGCGCCCGCCGTTGCCGATTTCGATGGCGATAGCCTGCCCGATGTGGTCGTGGGCAATGTGCGTGGCGGCTTCGGCTTTCACCTTTCCAGCGCCGATACTTTGGTGAGCCGCATCATCGACTGGAGCGCCGATTTGGACAATTCTACGATGGTTTTCCCCAATCCGACCTACGATTTTGTCAATCTGCGTTTTATAACTTCCTCGCAGCTCAATACGCGGGTCAATATCTATTCTTCCGTCGGTTTTCTGATGCAAACCCACCTTTTTACAGACGAGGCGCGCAGCTACAGCATTGATTTGCGCGGCATAAAACGCGGTATTTACTTCATGGAGGTATTTCGCAATGGGCGGCGCTACGTGTATCGGGTTGTAAAATTGCAGTCTTAGCTTGTATTTTTTGGCGTGCCCGCCTGCCAAAAAGGGCAGGCGGTCGGGCTATGCGGGGCGTACCACCATCGCCCTGTAGGGCGAATGTTGATTCGCCCCTACTATCCCTCACGCATTTTTATCCCGCCGCAAAAAGGTTGCGGCGGGCGTTTGGCTATCTATTCAAGCTTATGAAGGTTTTTTATCACGGCACAAAAGCCGACTTGCGGATAGGCGACGAAATCGTCGCGGGCTATAACTCAAATTATGGGCAGCGCAAACAGGCAAAATACGTCTATTTTTCGGCGACTTTAGATGCGGCTGTCTGGGGCGCAGAACTTGCCGTAGGCGAAGGAAGGGGCAGGATTTACATTGTAGAGCCTACCCACCTTTACGAAGATGACCCCAATCTGACGGATAAAAAATTTGCTGGCAATCCGACAAAATCTTATCGCTCCTTGTCTGCTTTGCGCGTCGTGGGCGAGGTCGCCGAATGGCAAGGGCATCAGCCCGAACAACTGGCAGCGATGCAAACGGCGCTTGCTCGCCTCAAAGCGCAGGGCATCGAAGCGATAGAAGACTAAGCGAGCCGCATTATATTTGAATTTAGTTAGCATGAGTGAGGATACATTTGGCATTTTACGGCTTTTGTTTGCGCAGCAGGGTTTGGGGGAGTCTTGGCGGCAGCTTTTAGCGACTTTGGAGGAAGGGAGTCTGCTGCGACTGAATTTGATAGTCAAAACGGGGAACTGCGTTTTGCTGGTATTGCCCCTAAGTTCGCCGCCTCCAGTAGCGGGCGAAGAGTGTTGGGAGTTTTTGCCGATGGAATGGGCGGGTAGTAGTTTTCGGCAGTATTTTCAGCGCGAGGGGGTAGGAGGCGATTTGTTAGACCTTGCTATGGATAAATTGGGTTTTTGGCTCAATAGTGTGGCGATATACGATGATTTGCAAGCGGCAGAGCTTTTTTCTGAGGTATGGCGGCACGAAAAGCAAGGCGTAGATGTTGTGGAGGGGTATCTACTTTTGGATTTCGGTCAGGCAGATTTGAAGGTAGAGTTGCCTGATTGGATTTATGCTGCTTGGCTGCCTGCTGATATATCGCTGCTACCGCATTTGCATATAGAAGGCAAGGGCTGTTGGCTGACGGCGCTGCAAGGGCAGGCAAGGGACAAATTTTTATAAAAGGCAGCCCGCGCCCTTTGCGCGGGCTGCGCCGAATTTTGCGTGAGGGATTGTAGGGGCAGACCTATGTGTCTGCCCTGCAAAGCCCGACCGCGCCCCTTTTTATGGGGGCGCGGGCACGCCCAAAACAAAAACGCCCAATCAATTAACACACAAGCGAGCAAAAAAAAGCTATCTTTGCCCTGCTTCATGGTATGCGTGCAGTCGCAGACACAGCGCCGCCGATACTTGCAAATTTTACTTTATTTATTATTTATGCCAAAAAAGAACAACAGCGGCAAGTCCACAGGAAAGCTCTCACAGCAGCAACTGGAAGCGCAATTACTTGCCTTATTCACGGAAAACCCGACTAAGCCCTATAATGCCGAGCGCCTTGTACGCGATATGGGCGTGAGCAACAATAAAGATTCCATGCAGCATGTACTGCAACGCATGGCAGACAAACAGCTCATCATGGCGAGTAAAGGCGGCGATAGCTACATTTTGTACGATGCCGTCAGCCCCAATCAAGCCGAAGTACGCGGCGAAAAGAAGAAAAAAAGCGAAGACCGCGCTACAGGCGTAGTGGATATTACCCGCTCTGGAGCTGCTTTTATAGAATCGAAAGACTCTGGACTTAGTAAAGATATTTTTGTACCACAGGCACGCATCGGCAATGCCCTACACGGCGACCGCGTAGAGGTACGCTGGTGGCTTTCTTCACGCGGTAAACCCGAAGGCGAGGTTACACGCGTACTGGAACGTCATGCGGAGCAATTTATCGGTACGCTGGTTGTTGCCAAACATTATACTTTTGTTGTGCCCGACACGCAAAATATGATGTTCGATATCGTCGTCGACCCCGAAAGTCTGCCCGCCAACGCCAAAGAAGGCGATAAGGTAATAGTAGCCGTACATCAGTGGCACAACCCGCGTCGCAACGACTTCACGCTGAAAGGAAAAATCGTAGCCGTACTCGGCAAAGCAGGCACTTCGGATATAGAAATGAAGTCTATCCTGCTCGAATGCGGTTTTCCTATAACCTTCCCCGATGCGGTATTGCGCGAAAACGAAGCCATTGCGGAAGAAATTCCAGCGGAGGAAATCGCACGCCGCACGGATTTCCGCTCCGTATTGACTATCACCATCGACCCGCTCACGGCTAAAGATTTCGATGATGCCATTTCGCTACAAACACTCGAAAACGGCAACCTACAAATCGGCGTACACATCGCCGACGTAGCCTATTATGTGGCGGAGCAGTCAGAATTGGATAAGGAAGCCGCCAAACGCACAACCTCCGTCTATCTCGTAGACCGCGTACTGCCGATGCTGCCCGAAAAACTATCCAACGGCGTTTGCTCTCTGCGCCCGAATGAGGATAAACTGACCTTTTCGGCAGTCTTTGAATTTACGAAAAAGGGGGAAATTGTCAACGAATGGTTTGGGCGCACAATCATACATTCCGACCGCCGTTTTACCTACGAAGAGGCGCAAGAGTGCATAGAAACGAAAAAAGGCGACTATGCAAAAGAGGTCATACAGCTGAACCAAATCGCGCAAAAAATGCGCAAAGCGCGTTTCAAATCGGGGGCTATCAACTTCGAGACAAACGAAACGCAATTTACGCTGGACGAAACGGGCAAGCCCATCGGCATTTATACGAAGGTGCGCAAAGATGCGCATTTTCTGGTTGAGGAGTTTATGTTGCTTGCCAATCGACGCGTAGCGACCTATATCGTCGAAGCCAATAAAAAGCTAAAAACGCCTATCCCCTTTGTCTATCGCATACACGACCTGCCCGATATGGAGAAAATCGCGGCGTATGTGCAGTTTGTAGAGGTTTTCGGCTATGAAATGAAAATAAAATCGCCTAAGACGATTTCGCAGTCTTTTGGCAAGCTGATGAAAGAGATAGAAGGCAAACCCGAATCCGATGTATTGCAAAATATGGCTATTCGCACGATGGCGAAGGCGGCGTATTCGACCAACAATATCGGGCACTACGGTTTGGCTTTTGATAACTATTCGCATTTTACTTCGCCCATTCGCCGTTATGCCGACGTGCTAACGCATCGATTGTTGGCGGATTACTTGGATAAGAAGCCTATACGCATCTCGCCCGATACGCTGGAGGAAACCTGCCAGTATATCGGCAAAAAAGAGCGCAAGGCGATGGAAGCAGAGCGCGCCAGCGTCAAATACAAGCAGGTCGAATTTTTGCAAGACCATATCGGGCGCGTCTTTCAGGGCGTTATCACGGGTATGACGGAGCGGGGCATTTATGTCGAAATCATCGAAAACCGTTGCGAAGGCTTGATAAGCTTCGATAATATGTATGATACGTTCCGCCTGCGCGATGCTTTCCATATAGAGTCAGCTACCACGAAAATCAAGATGGGCGACATCGTTTGGGTGCGGGTCTTGATGGCAGATTTGGCGAAACGGCATATCAATATGCTGTTGCTTTCAGAGCAGGAAGAAGATGATGAAGATTTGTTGGCTGCTGCTCAAGCCGAGCGCAAGGCACGCGAAGTCGACTATACTCGCAATCATGCTGATTTGGCAGAGCAAGCCAATACGGCTACCCGCATCGAAGAGATGCCTGTACAAGTGCCTGTAGAAGAAAAAGCCGAGCCAACCGAAAAGGCAGTAGAAGAACGCCCCGCAAAAGGCGGCAAAAAAGCCAAAGAAAAAGCCACCAAAGAGCCAAAAGCAACGGAAACCAAACCTGCGGCAGAAACCAAAGCCGAGCCGAAGGCAGAGCCCAAAGCAGAAGTCAAAGCAGAAGCCAAAGCCGAGCAACCCGCAAAAGGCGGCAAAAAAGCCAATCTGCATATCCCGAAAGGCGAAATAAAAGCAGAACCCAAAGCCGAGCCTAAAGCTGAAGTTGTTGCGCCTGTGCTGGTCAAAGAAACAGCACCCGCTGTAGTTGTAACGAAAGAAACCGTAGTCGCAAAGCCTACGCAGCCCGCGTTTTTGATGCAGTACCAGCAGCAAATGGCGGCAGCCTTCGGCAAAAGCACGCTCAAGGCTTTGGCAGAGAGCAATGGCAGCACTTGGGGCGTATGCGCAGGCGATACGCCATTGGCGCAGGAGGCTTTGTACTTCCTCGACTTTAATCCTGCTGCCTTCAAAGGCGAGCAGTATCCGCTGCTGTCGCCGCTGCCCGAAGATGCGGCGCGTTTCCAAAAATCGACCGTCTACCAGCAATCGCGCTCCCTCATAGAGGAGTATCTAAGCGAGGGTGAAGCCGAGTCGGTCGGACATTTGTACGCGTTCCCGCTTCGCAGCGAGGAAGAAGAGCAAGTCGATGAAGCCGAATTTGCTAAATTTTTGCCCGCCTTTACGCAGTTGTTGCAAAGTGTACGCCCGACGCGTTTGGTCTCGTACTCTACCCATCTTTGCGAAATGATGCTAAAATACGGCAAACTGGAGCAGGTGCAGCGCGAGCAAGTCGAATCAGGCAAGCGTATGTTCCCCGTCATGCGGGCTATGCTGCGTTTGGGTTCGCGGATTGTGCCTATCGCCTTTTTGCCGAGCTTGCGCGTGAAAATCGACCGCGATGCGCGTCGACTGGCTTGGGCTTGGGCGCTGCCGCCTATTTAGCGTGTTGTATAGGTACGGCGCGGCTGTCGCCGCGCTGGTATCATGCCGCCTGTCGGCGGCAATGGTAGCAAGTACTTGAAGTTTTTTTGGAGTAGCCGCCGAGTATACGCTGTAATATAAAGCCTCTTCCCGAAATCTGGGAAGGGGCTTTTTTTGTGCGGCACTGCCCGCGCCCTGCGCCCCTTTGGCGCGTGGGCAATTTGCGTGAGGGATAGTAGGGGCGAATCAACATTCGCCCTACAGGGCGATGGTGATACGCCCTGCATAGCCCGACCCTGCGACCTTTAAGCGCTGCGATTTTCGCGGCGCGGGGAGCAGGGGCACGCCCAAAATAAATACCCCATAAAAACAGGTATACAAAATAAATTTTCCTATATTTGCCTTTCTACATCTACCCATTTTCCCGCTATATTTTTTCCTATGGAAACTGTAACATCAAACGAAATGCCTTGGTACATCTTTCGTACACAACCAAACTGTGAAAGAAAGGCGGAAACGGCGCTGGAACGCTTTGAGGTCGAACACTATTTGCCGCTTTTTGAAAGCGAAAGGCAGTGGAGCGACCGAGTAAAAACACTTAAAATGCCGCTTATACCAGGCTATATCTTTGTCAGAGGCGTGGTAACAGATTTATTTAAGGTTTATAATGAATTTCGGCAGTACTTTAAGCAGGTGCTAAGGGTCGAAAACAAGTTGGCCACGCTCCGAAATGAAGAAATCGAGCGCCTGCGCAAAATCGCCCGCATTAAAAATATCGTGGTCGAAACCTGTATATCGCCAACCATCAAAGGCGATGAAGTCGTTGTTCTTGAAGGAACTTTGAAGGGCTTAACGGGCATAGTCCGCGACAGAGATAAAGGCAAATTGATTATCTATTTTAAGGAATTTCAATGCTTTACCAAAATAGCGCTGCCTGAAGGGCATCTACAAAAATTGTCCGCCAACAGGCATAAACCAACACCATGCAAGACCAATTTAGGCTTACACAAGCCCAAAAATGGCGACTTATCTTAGGAAAAGTCGAGGGCGATAGCCCTGCACCAAAATCAGAGGGCTGGGGCGAGGACTGGGCAAATATCGATGGCGCACTGGGCGAATTGTACGACGAAAACAACAAAACGCGTACGGGCGGGCTGGGCAACTCCAGCCCCAAAGTCAATAAATGGCTGGGCGATATACGCAAGTACTTCCCTGTGAGCGTCGTGCAAGTCATGCAGCAAGACGCATTGGAGCGCTTGGGACTCAAACAAATGCTCTTAGAGCCCGAGCTTTTGCAGAGTGTAGAGCCCGACGTAAATTTGGTTGCTTCCCTGCTTTCGCTCGGCAAAGCCATACCGCAAAAAACCAAAGAAACGGCGCGCCTTGTCGTGCGTCGGGTCGTAGAGCAGCTTTTGCGCAAGCTCGAAAACCGCACCCGCCAAGCCGTAAAAGGCGCATTGAGCAAAGCCATCCGCAACAATCGCCCGCGCCTGCGCGAGATAGATTGGGCGAGCACCATCCGCCGCAATTTGCGCCATTATCAGGCAGATTTGAAGACCATCGTACCCGAACAGCTCGTAGGCTTCGGGCGCAGAGGGCAAAGCCTCAAAGAAATCGTTTTGTGCATCGACCAAAGCGGCTCTATGGCGAGTTCCGTCGTGTATTCCAGCGTTTTTGCCGCCGTTTTGGCTTCTATGCCCGCGCTGCGTACGCAGATGGTCGTCTTCGATACCGCCGTCGTCGACCTCAGCGAAAAGTTGCAAGACCCCGTAGAAGTGCTGTTTGGCACCCAACTCGGCGGCGGCACCGACATAGACAAGGCACTCGCTTATGTCGAAAAAATCATCTCCAATCCCGCACAGACCACGCTCGTGCTCGTGAGCGATTTGTACGAGGGCGGCAACTCGCGCAGCATGCTACAGCGCGCCCAAAATCTCGTCAGCTCAGGCGTACAGTGCATCGCGCTGCTGGCGCTCGACGATAGCGGCACAGCGAGTTATGACCACCGACACGCGCAAGCCTTCGCCGCGATGGGCATACCCGTTTTCGCCTGCACGCCCGACCTATTCCCCGACCTCATGGCGGCGGCACTCATGCGCCGCGACCTCCGCCAATGGATGCAACAAAATAACGTAGTCGCTAAGTAAATTTTTTTTTTGTGGGCGTGCCCCGCAGCCCAAAAAGGGGCTGCGGGTCGGGCTATTCACGACGCGATTTATCGCGTCGCTACTATCCCTCACGCTATATATTTGTGGTAAAACTAAAATCCAAAATAAAATTT
>CAYXSA010000137.1:0-9268 GCA_964467315.1 uncultured Saprospiraceae bacterium
TGGGGCGATGATGATACGCCCCGAATAGCCCGACGGCGCGACCTTTTTGGGAGCGGCGGCACGCCAAAATTCGTCATTCGCCTGCATTTTTTTTATCATAAGGTTGCGATAAACAATGAAAGTAACCAAGCTTGCATTCGTCATTCGTAACTCGTAATTCGTAACTCGTATGAAACCTGTATCTACTTTTTCTACGCTTTTGCTGACAGTTTTATTGTCGGCTTCTGTTTACAATTCGTCTTGGGCACAAGACAACAAATGCGCCGAACACTTTGCGACGGACATCAGCAAAGGTGGTCTGCACACGCTCGAAACGAAGGATATTACCATCATCATGCACAAAGATTATACTTACAGTATAACCTTTATCAACTCCAAAGACGGTCTAACGGCGAGGGTATTCACCACGAATATGTACCCTTTGGAGAGCAATCATAAGATGATGTTCATCAACACGCAGGACGAAAAGCGCGTGTACCCCTTCGTGCATGAAGCCGAGAAAAAACCATATCAAGAGCGTATAGCTTATGTCAATACGCTGCAACTCGACTTGGATGCTATCGAATGGCTTGCCAATAACGACATCAAGCAGATACGCCACGTCGATATGACGACCAACCGCATGTATCCCTTCTCTATGTCGGGCGAGCGGCAAGTGATGTTTAAGACTATACTTACCTGCTTCCTTACCCGCTTAGACAAAACACGAGTAAAAAACACGCCCGTCGCCAATTCCAACGCCGCCGCTATCAACCCCAATTCCATAAAAGGTACAGGTACGACCAGCACCGCCCCTTCTGCTACGAGCAAAACCACCTCTACCCAGCCCAGCACCAAACCCGTTGATAATACCGCCAGCAAATCCGCTACCGAAGTCGCCGTGCGCGGCGGTGGTAGACCCTGCGACCAGCTCACAGACGACGAAATAAAAGCCCTACAGCAGCAACTCGCTATGCAAAAAGACCAAACCCGCAGCGAGATAGAGGAAGAGCGCAAACGCTCCGAAAAACAACGCGAACGCTTTAGCCGCGAGGTGCAAGACGCAGCCGAAAGAGCCGCTAAAGAAAAATCCGAAATCGCCGCCTCCGTCGCCGAGTCCCGAAAAAAGGCAGAAGAGGAAATCATAAAATCCCGCGAAAAAATCGCCGCCGCTATCGCCGAAGCCCAAAAAAGCTCTGGCGACCTTATCGAAAAAGCTCGCTTAGACGCGATGGCTGCAAGACAAAAGTCGGACGCTGAAGTTTCTCGCGTGCAGGCAGAAGAAGCCCAAAAAATCGCCGACGCACGCCAAGCCGCCGCCAAACAGGCAGAAACCGCCCGCAAACAAGTCGAAGAAGCCAAACTCCAATACAACGCCGAAGTCCAAACCAGCAAGGAGCAAGCCGACGACGAAATCAAACGCATTCAGGAAGAAACCGCCAAACAAATCGCCGAAGCCCGCAAAGCCGCCGAACAAAATCGCAACGCTACAGCCGAAGATGTAAATAAATCCAAACTCTCGGCAGCCGAGCAAATACAAAAAACCCAAGAGCAAACAGCCGAAGAAATTAGCAAGCTCCGCCAAAATGCCGTATTGGAAAAACAACGCATCCAAGACGAGCTTTCCGCAGCCCGCAAAGCCAGCAGCGAAGAAATAGCCAAAATCAAAGAGCAAAACGCGAAAATCCACGCCGAAGAGCTCGAAAAACTCGCCAAAGAACGCGAAACCATCGCCGCCCAAATCGCCCAAGAACGCAACCGCGCCAGCGAAGAAATCGCCGCTATCCGCTCCTCCGTCGGCAAAGCCCAAGAAGAAGCCAACGCCCAAAAAGCCGAAATCGCCAAAGGCGTAAACCAAGCCCAAACGGACGCAAAAGAAAATATCACGGCAGCCAAAACCCTTTCTAACGAGGAAGTCAAAAAAGCCCGCGAAGAAGCCGATGCGAAAAAAGCCCAAATCAGCCAAGACGTTGCCGCTGCAAAAAATAAAGCCCAAGAGGAAATTACCAATATCCAAACTGAGCTAAATCAACGCATCACCGAAGCTAAAACTAAAGAGCAAGAGGCAAAAGCCGCAGCAGCCAAAGAAGTCGCCGCAGCCCAAAAAGCAGCCGAAGAGGAAATCAATAAGGCAAAATCCGAAGCCATCAAATCCATAGAAATCGCCAACGCCGAAGCCAAAGCAGCCCGCGAAAAGTACAGCGCAGACCTCAAAACGGCACAAACAACCTCCACCGACCGCATTAGCGAAATCCAAAAAGAACTCGCTACCCAAATCGAAGAGGCGAACAAACAAGCCCAATCCAATAAAACCGCTACCGCCCAAGAATTGAGCATGACCCGCGAAAAGGTAGCCGAAGAAATACTGAAAACCCGCCAAAACGCCCTTACCGAAATCGCCAAAGCCAAAGAGCAAGAAGCCACAGCCCGCCGCGCCAGCGCCGAATCCATCGCCGCCGCCCAAAAAGAAGCCGCCGACGCTCGCGCCGCCCTCAAAGAGAAAAACGCCGCCGACATCTCCAAAGACCGCGAAAACGCCGCCTTAGAACGCTCGCGCATCGCCAGCGAAGTCGGTCAGGCAAAAGAAACCGCCGCCCGCGAAATCGCTAAAACCCGCGAAGATGCAGCCAAAACCATCGAAGAAGCCCGACTGAAAGCCAGCGCCATCGCCCAAGAGGAAAATCTCAAAGCCCTCAAAGCCCGCGAAGAAGCAGCCGAACTCATCGCTAAAACCCGCGAACAGGCTTCCAAAGACATCCAAAACTCCCTCGATATCGCCGCCCAACGCAAAAAAGAAATCGCCCAACAAGTCGATTCTACCAACACCGCCGCCAACGCCCAAATAAAAGCTATCAAAGAAAAAGAAGCCCAAGAGGTAGAAGCCGCCCAAAAGAAATCCAAAGCCGAACAGGATAAAATCCACGAAGACCTCGCAGCCAATAAAGAACGCCTCGCCGCCGACCTCCAAAAAGCCCGCGAACAAAACGCCGCCGATATCCAAAAAGCCAAAGAAACCGCAGCCGCCGAAATCGCTAAAACCCAAGAAGCCATCACAGCCAAACAAACCGAACTCCAACGCCTCCAAGCCCAGTCCGAAGCCCTCCAAAAACAAATCGACGAACAGAAAAAACAACTCAACGGCGGGAAGTAGGGCGCTTTAGGTTGCGCTTTGGGTCTTAGGTATCATGCCGCCTTACGGCGGCAGTGGTAGCAAGTATCTCTTGGGGTTAGGTTTTTTAGGTCTTAGGTCTTATTTTAGATTTAGGTATAAGTAGTAAAAAAGATTATTTTTTTATGTGCTAAACGCGAGAGCAGGAATTTATTTTTGCTTCCCTGCTTATTCCGCATCTACACGAAATACTTGCTACCACTGCCGCATCTACACGAAATACTTGCTACCACTGCCGCCGCAAGGCGGCATGATACCTAAGACCCCAAGCACAAGCTACCGTATCCGCAGCCCCAGCACTATCAGCGTGCGCCGCTCCTCGTCTATGCGCGAAAGCTGCGCCTGCACGATGCGCCCGTCTGCTGTCGTCAAATCTACAGGTACATCAAAGGCATCAAAACGCATAAACTCCGCGCCAAATAGCTGCGCCAAATCCATAAAACCGCGCAAGCGCTCCCGATTTGCATCGCCCCCCAACTCGCTGAGGTTCCCAAAAATATCCGCCACCAAACGCAAGGTCTGCGCCGCGCCTTGCACCTCTTTTATCGTGCCGTCCAACTCGATGCGAAAATCTTGCACCAACTCGGAGCAGCCCGACTGCGAAATCTCCAAATTCAGCGCCATTTCTGGCAGTTGCAGCCGCTCCACGCTCTCCCGCCCTTTTAGCTCGAAATGATGATTTTTGACCCCCGCGATGCTCGGCGAAAATATCGCCGCAGGCTCATTTGCCAAACATTCGCCCGCAGCGCTGCCGCAAGACCCTAAGCCAAAAATAAATAAGCCCCCTAAGGCTAAAAATAAATAAAAAAAACTTCGCATATTTGCACTCTTTTTCGGAAATTATCGCTATAATAGGCTGCAAAGGTATGAAAAAAGTACCGCGCTGACGAAAAATACCCATTTTACCACCTCCCAAAACACGTCCCAAAGTTCACTATGTACTGGACTCTCGAATTGGCTTCCTACCTGCAAGACGCTCCTTGGCCTGCCACCCGCGACGAACTTATCGACTACGCTATACGCTCTGGCGCGCCCATCGAAGTCATCGAAAATCTACAAGACCTCGACGATGAGGGCGAATTGTACGAAAGTATCGAAGACATCTGGTCGGATTATCCCACCAAAAGCGACTTTTTCTTCCCCGAAGACGAGTACTAAAGCCAAAGAAAAACCCCAAGCAGCAAGCTTAGAAGCTGTTTGGGGCATTTTTTTTTATTTTTTTTTGGCGAGCCGCTTCGGGGCTATGCCCCTCGCGTCGGGCTATCCGCTGCATCAGCTTCGCGCCTGCGGCGCTTGCTGGTTCCGCTCCTATCCCTCTCGCTTGGGTACTCCCGAAGCTTGCCGCTCGAAAAAACGAATGCTTTGTTCCTGCCCCGATGTTCGTGCATACAGGAAAAAGATGGAATGCGTGAGGGATAGCAGGGGCAGCCCTTGTGGCTGCACCTAATAGCCCGACCGCCGCGCCCTTTTTGGCGCGGCGGGCACGCCCCCAAAAAAAACTTCCCCAAGCGCGCAAAAACTATGTACTTTTGCCGTCGCTTACCCCTATTGGCTGCGTTGAAATAGGCAGATATTCACACAGGGACATAAAAACACGAAAAAATGCGTTTTTTGCTTGCTTTTTTTTGCCTGCCTACGCTGCTCTCGGCGCAAATCGGCGGCAATTATACCTACCAATTTTTGCAGCTTTCGCCCTCCGCACGCGTAACGGCGCTGGGCGGCAATCTTATCATGCAGCGCGATAAAGATGTTTCGCTTTTTTACGCAAATCCCGCCCTGCTCTCGCCCCTGATGCACGGACGCATCGCCTTTAGCCAAGATATACACCCCGCTGGCATCGGCTTCGGCAATCTCGCCTATGCGCACAACATCGAAAAATGGGGCACGACCTTAGGCGGCAGCGTACAATATATCGGCTACGGAAAAATCCGCCAAACCAACGAAGAAGGCGACCAAACGGGCGAATTTCGCGCCAATGAATACGCCCTCACGCTCGGCGCAGGCAAGCAAGTAAGCGAGCAATTGAGCATCGGCGCAAATCTAAAAACCGTGCTTTCTTACCTCGCACCAGGCTACAACTCTATGGGCTTGGCGCTCGACTTGGGCGCAAATTACTTAGACACGGCAAAAAACATCTCCGTTTCCCTCGTTTTTCGCAATATCGGCACCCAACTAAGGACCTACAACCGCGCGCAAGCAGGCTTGCGAGAGCTCCTGCCCTTTGATATACAGCTTGGTTTTTCGCATCGTTTGCGTTACTTGCCCCTGCGTTTTGGCATCGTGGCGCATCAGCTACAGCGCTGGAATCTGCGCTATGCAGACCCCGCGCTCTTGGACGCGCAAAACCTTTTCTCCGACCCCAACGCGCAGCCAGAAGAGCGAACCTTTGCCAATGGCGTAGATAATTTTTTTCGCCACTTTATCTTCAATCTCGAATTGCTTTTGGGCAAATCCGAGCTTATCCGCCTGCGCTTGGGCTACAATCACCTGCGCGGGGCAGAGCTGCGGGTGCAAAATCTGCGCTCGCTGGCAGGTTTTACGGGCGGCGTAGGGCTCAATCTGCGCAAATTTAGCCTCGATTACGGCTTCGGCTCTTATCATTTTGCAGGCACGGCGCATCATTTTACCCTCTCCGTCAATCTGATGCAGCTTGTACAAGGCGGAAAGTAATTTGTGCTGCGTGTATAGGTACTGCGCCGCTCGCTACGCTCGCGTCGCTGGCATAATGCCGCCTGTCGGCGGCAGTGGTAGCAAGTATTTTAACTTCGTTTTCGCAACTCGTAACTCATGAAAATTTCCCTTCAACGTACAGATAGCGCTTTTTCGATGCAGGCAAGCAATCAAGAAGGCGGCATAGTAGAGATGGACGCATCGCCCGAAATCGGCGGCGGCGGTACAAAAATGCGCCCTATGCAACTGCTTTTGGCGGCTCTGGGCGGCTGCTCGACTATCGACGTTTTGCATATCCTGCGCAAACAGCGCGTAGAACTCGAAAGCCTAAGCCTCGACATCGAAGGCGAGCGCGAGCAGGTCGGCGAATGCAAACTATTCCGCCAAATTCATCTACATTTCTACGCCAAAGGGCAGGAAGCCCAAAAAGACAAGGTGCAGCGCGCCATAGAACTCTCCTTAGAAAAATACTGCTCCGTAGCCAAAACCCTCGAAAGCGGGGCAGAAATCCGCTATACGCTGCATTGGTCGCCGTAGGTTGTGCGTTGTGTATAGGTACTGCGCCGCTCACTTTGTTCGCGTCGCTGGTATAATGCCGCTCATTTCATTCGCGGCAATGGTAGCAAGTACTTTAGCACAATCGTAACTCGTAACTCGTAACTCGATATGTATCAACGTCCTTCCAAGCCTCATGCGCTCGATATGCTCGATTTCGAGACGCAGGCAATCCGCGCCCAAATGGAGCGCACGCAATATAATGAACATTCTACGCCCCTGTTTTTGACGAGTAGTTTTGTGTTTGATACGGCGGAAGAGATGCGCGCCGCTTTCAGCGATGAGAGCGATGATTATATTTATTCGCGCTACTCCAATCCGACTGTAGATGAGTTCATCGGCAAAATCTGCCTACTGGAAGATGCCGAAAGTGGCATTGCTACGGCTTCGGGCATGGCGGCGATTTACGATACTTTCATGTCCTTGCTAAAATCGGGCGAGCATGTTTTGGCTTGTTCTTCTGTTTTTGGGGCGACGCATGCGATATTGAGCAAGTATTTCCCGAAAATCGGGATAACGCATAGCTATTTCGATGCGCAGCAGTCGGTAGAAGAAATCGGGGCGCTCGTGCAGCCGAATACGCGTTTGCTGTATCTCGAAACGCCGACCAATCCCGCTATAGCTTTATTGGATTTGGAGGCTATCGGCAGGCTTTGCCGTGAGCGGGGGATTATTTTCGTTGTGGACAACTGTTTTGCTACGCCATACTTGCAGCAGCCTATACGCTGGGGGGCGGACATCGTGATACATTCGGCGACGAAGTACATGGACGGGCAGGGGCGCGTTTTGGGCGGGGTGGTCGTAGGGCGTGCCGATTTGGTGAAGGAAATCTACCTTTTCAATCGCTTGACGGGTGCGGCGATGTCGCCTTTCAATGCTTGGGTTTTGAGCAAAAGCCTCGAAACGCTCGCTTTGCGCATGGATAGGCATTGCTCGAATGCGCTTTTTGTAGCCGAGCATTTGCAGCAGGAAAGCGGCTTAGACTGGGTTTCTTATCCTTTTTTGCCGACGCATCCACAGCACACTATCGCCAAAAAGCAGATGCGCGCAGGCGGCGGCATCATCGCCGTACAGGTGGCAGGGGGCTACGAGGGCGGCAAGCGCTTTTTGGATAGGCTGCAAATGATACGCATCTCCCCCAATCTGGGCGATGCGCGCAGCATCGCCACGCACCCCGCTTCCTCGACGCATTGCAAGCTGTCGGAGGGCGAGCGCCAACGCGTCGGCATCTCGCAAGGGCTGGTGCGCCTTTCCATCGGTCTGGAATCCGCCACCGATATACTCGCCGATATACAGCAAGCACTGCGGGAATGACGAATTGCGAATTAATGTTGTGCATAAGCGTTAGGGCCTGCCCCTGCTCCCCGCGCGCCGCAGGGCGGCGCTTGTAAAGCCGTTGCATGCAACGGCTCTACAGGGTCGCAGGGTCGGGCTATTTTGGGCAGCCACAAGGGCTGCCCTTACCATCCCTCACGCAAAATATGGCACGCCGCGCCAAAGGAGCGCGGCGCAAATTGCTATAATTTGGGCTAATGCCAATAACCATTGAAATTTTGTTCCCAATAAATAACACAATTAGGCGCTGCTGTTTTCAGCACTCTTTCTATTTCGATGCGTTTTTCAAGACTGATTTTCGTATCCCAGATTGCGAGTTTTTGTAGATTTTTCAATGAAGAAAAGCATTCAGGAGAAATCTCCGAAAGTAAGTTTTCTGACAAATTCAGCTTTTCTAATTTTTCGAGCCCCTTAAAAACGTCTTTTTCTAATACAGTTAATTTGTTATTACTCAAGTCTAAGTCCTGCAACTTGTGCAATTTTGAGAAAATTCCTTCTGCTAAGCCACTTAATTTATTGCCTAGTAAATGTAATTTTTTCAAGTTTCTCAAAGATAAAAAAATGCTCTTATCTAAATTTGTCAACTCGTTCCAACCTAAATCCAATCGCTGCAAACTATGTAGCTTTGCAAAAATACTTTTGTCTAAGGCTACCAATTTATTAAATCCTAAATCCAAATCTCTCAATGCGGGTAGCTTTTGAAAAATGTTTGCAGGCAAAGATATGAGCTTATTGTGTCTTAAATAGAGTCCTTCTAATATCTTTAAATTAGCAAAAACATCTTTGTCTAAGGCGGTTAACTGGTTAGATTCTAAGCACAAGCGCTTTAACTTTTTTAATTTCTTAAAAATATCTTTGTCTAAGGTTTCAATTTGGTTTATAGATAAAGATAATGCTTGCAGCTGATGGCAGGATGCTATTCCGCTGGGGGCATAGTTTAAATCTTTAGCTACCATATAGATTAAGCCCACTTCTGTATTTATTTCAGCCTCCTCCTCCGCCAACATATATATATTTCCCAAGGTATCCAACATACGTTTTTTGCCATCTAACTTTACCCGTGCAAAGCCGAATTGGTCAAAGGGGCTGGCTTCCTCAAAGCGAAAGCCTCCAAAAATATCCTTATCATTTTTGTCTATAAAGCCATATATAAAGGTGTCTTTGGGCGAAAAAAAACCAGCATTTTTAGGTATCCCGCCTACGGTAAAGTGCTGATATTCATTGTCAAAAAAAACCATTTCTGATTGTGCAAAAATCTGCTGCACGAAAAAAATCGAAAAAATGAAAATCGAAAAAATAGATACTTGCATAGTCTGTATTCGGTGTATATGCAAAGATACCTTTTTTGCGACAAAATAAAAATAATCATCAGGCAGGCCGCAACCTTTTTGCGGCCTGCGCCGTCTTTGCGTGAGGGATAGCAATGTAGGGGCGAACCAATGTGTTCGCCCTCCCACAAGTGCCACAGGCACGCCGTGGGGCGACACATAGGGGCGACCCGAAATGGATAGCCCGACGGCGCGACCTTTAAGCCGCGTTAGCGGCGGGGAGCGCCGACAC
>CAYXSA010000138.1:0-6822 GCA_964467315.1 uncultured Saprospiraceae bacterium
AAAAGTGAAAAGTGAAAAGTGAAAAGTGAAAAGTGAAAAGTGAAAAGTGAAAAGTGAAAAGTGAAAAGTGAAAAGTGAAAAGTGAAAAGTACATTTTTTGCACCAAACTTGCAAGTTTTTTTGTATTTATTTTTAGCTATTTTTAGCTATAAATAATTGATAATCATTTATTTATAACTGCATACAAAGTGCAATATTTTTCGCTACGCGTTCTACTGCGTATTCACTTTTCACTTTTAATTTTTCACTTAAAAAGCGTGAGGGATAGCAGTGGAAGCGCGTGTAGGGGCAGCCCTGCCCACAAGTGCGTAAGCACGCCGTGGGGCTGCCCTTAGCGCGCTGCAACGGATAGCCCGACCGACCGACCTTTAAGCCGCGTAGCGGCGGGGAGGGCGGGCACGCCCAAAAAAAGTTTTTAACTCAAGATAGAAAATAGCAAGCTTAACCAACAAAAATTTTGCTTTTATTGCTGCAACGGTAGCAAATGACAGACAAAAACGCATAAAAGCTTTGTTCTTTGCTGCCTTAGGCGCGCAATCTTATGTTTTTTTGTTTCGTTTTATGGCTGCTTTACAAACGTTTTCGACAAACCCAATGAATATGAAAAAACATCAAATTACCGCATTAGCAGCCTCCACTTTGGCTATTTTTCTGATTTTTATTATGAGTTATTGCGCGCCTTCGGCTTATAGCGGGGACATCAGCGCGCTTTTTGGCGAGTATTTTCGCCCTTCTTTGCAGATGGAGGGGGAACTGCATTTGTTTGTCAGCCGCTCGGATTCGCCGCCGATTTCGGATAGTTTGGCAGACTTGCGCAAGCCTACACAGGCGCTCGAAGAGGGCATCAATGCTTATAATCGGCGAAATTTTCGGCGTGCCATCATTGATTTCAATTTTTTTATCTCCGCAATGCCCGATCATCGGCATTGTACGGAGGCGCGTTTGTACCTTGCTATTTCGCATCTTGCCAATGGCGAAGACTCGGAAGCGAAAAAAATTCTTAAAGATTGGGTGCAGAACCGCAGCAAACACGATTTAACGACAAATGCGCAATGGTATTTGGCACTTGCTTTGCTAAAAGAGCGCAATGTGCAGGAAGCGCGTCCGCTGCTAAAAGCTGTCGCCGCCACCAATAAAAGCACCTCCTTCCAAAACAAAGCGGCGGAACTGCTGAACAAGCTGCCTTAATGCTTGCAGAGGGCGAAAAAAAAGCGAAAAAAATATAGCATATTTTTCTTTTTTTGCTTATCTTTACGCTTGTTTTATGCTGCATCACCCCGTTTTAGCGTTAATACCTCTTGTAAATCTATTAAAATATATGTGCCTTATGATGGTCAAACCCCATACGCTCCTCAAGCTATTGCTCTGTGCCTTCGCGCTGGTGTTCTTCGCACCACAGTCTTGGGCACAAAAGAAAAAAGGTAAAGATGACGAAGGCGGCGGCGAGCTGAAAATTCTCAAAAATCTGCCTCACTTTTTTGTCGATGATAATGCCTTTCCTGGTTATTTGAAAAAAATATACATGGTCGATGCTACCCGCCTCGCCGTGCGCCTCATCAATAAAGAACAACGTGTAGCCAAACAAACGGTGCGCGTACCCGAAGAGCTTGTTCGCGCTATCTACAATGCCCTTGTCGCCGTGCGTACCAGCGACTTTGCAGCCATAGACACGATTACGCAAAGCTATTATGTGCGCAGTTTTCCTGTGCCCAGCGTCGAGAGTGTTATCCTCATTTTTGAGCACGACTCCCCTATCGCTGACCCCATCAAAAAACGCCACGACTCCACTGGCTCGCCTGGTATCAACCGCATCATACGCGAGTACAATCTCGTAATGACAAAAATGGTCTACTTAGACGAGGAACGCGCTGGTTTGGTACTCAATTCCCGCGACCCCATCAACGTTTCCGCGCTGATGCACCGCCTCTACATCGAAGAAGGCGTAGGTTGTATCGAAGAACAAACCCCTTATGGCGACGGCAACGACATCAATATCGAGCGAACTGCTACGGGCTGGAATTTGACGTATAGCGTCCGCTTCGGTAACTGCGTCAATCAATGCCAAAAGGTGCACGACTGGAATTTTACCATCTCCGAAACGGGCGAAGTTGCCTACGTGGGCAGTACAGGGCACGTCATTCCGCCTTGGGTAACGCCTCCGCCCACGGCTAAAAAATTCCCCGATAAGCTAACGGCGAAGTAATAAAAATACGCCTTCTTTTATTTTCGACTACCTTCAGTTCAGTGTGAATTGAAGGTAGTTCTTCATTTTGGGACTATGCCTATAGAATTTTTGTTGCTGATGCTCCTCGTCTGCCTAATAGCGGCGGCGATTTCGGCTATTTTTGGTTTGGCGGGTGGTATGCTTGTCTTTTTGGCGCTGGGTTTTGGGGTTGATTTGCCGACGGCGATAGCCTTGCACGCGGCGATACAGCTCGTCAGCAATGGCTCGCGCATTCTGCTCTCTTGGCGAGTGGTGCGCTGGCGTATCTGCCTTTGGTTTGCGCTGCCCGTTTTGCCTGCTGCCTATCTGGGCGGCATTTGCCTATCCTATGCCAATGCCGATTTGTTAGAAATTTTTATCGCCGCCTTTGTGCTGCTCACGGTTTTTCTACCCAAAAAGAGCGTAGAATGGTTGCCGCAGTCGGCTTGGTGGTTTGCTTTTTTGGGTGCTTTGTCCAGCTTTTTGGGTATGTTGGTTGCTGCTACGGGGCCGCTCATCGCCGCATTTTTCAATATGGGCGACCTACGCAAAGAAGCCCTCGTCGCCACGAAAGCCGTCTCGCAGGGCATCACTCAAGCCGCCAAATTGTTGGTTTTGAGCAGCGTCGTGCAGGTAGATTTTAGCCTCTACGGCTTCGATATGCTTTACCTTTCGCTCGCCACCATCGTGGGCACTTGGCTCGGCAACCGCCTCATACATCGCATCAGCGACGGCACTTACGACCGCCTCAACAACGCCCTCCTTGCCTTCATCGCCCTACTTATGATAGCCAAAGTCGTATGGAGGTACTGTTTTTAAGCCTCTTTTTTTTGGGCGTGCCCCTGCTCCCCGCGCTAACGCGCTTAAAGGTCGCAGGGTCGGGCTATCCGCTACATCAGCCGCCTGCGGCGGCTGGTTTCGCTCCTATCCCTCACGCATTTAGCACAGAATAAAGCCTTTTCCAAAAATTCGTAACTCCTAACTCCCTACGGCATTTTTCGCTCCTGATACAAGCCCTGCATCAGCGAAAATTCCGTCGGCTTGGCTTTTTCTATCCTTAGCACTGTCCAATCCTTGCTATTCACCCAAACCCGCATACGTGGTTTATCTTTCCCGACTTGGTAGCTGATGCCAAAATTCAGATTTTCGACCTCTGCGGATTCCAATTTTAGCTCTACCTCTATGCCGCTGCCTACCGTTTTTACCCGATAGAGCAAGGTCGGCAGCGACTTTTTGAACAAAAATTGCTCAAAAAAGCTGTCATAATTCTCCGTTTCCGTGCCTGCTTGCTCCTTGATATAGCTGATAAAATCCTCCGTGCGCACATTGGTTATTTTGTGCTTTTGGTAAAAGGCTTTGAGGATTTTCCACCATTGTTCGTCGCTTGGCATCGTATTGCGCAGCGTATGCAGCATTAGCGCGCCTTTGTAGTAAATGTCGTTGTTGTGCTTGTTGAAATTTACGTCTTTAGGCCCAACTATCGGCTGCGAATTATACATATTGCCGCGCTGATAGCGCAAGTAGCGTTCCCGCGCCTCCACGCCGTATGTTTCCTCCACATACACAGACTCCATATAAGTCGTAAAAGACTCATGTATCCACAATTCGGCATGGTCGAAGCAAGAGATGCTATTCCCCCACCATTCATGCGCGGCTTCGTGCATGATGATATAATCGAAGGGAATGCCCTGCGGGTGGCTGCCCAGATAACCAGGCATAAATTTATTGCCATACGCTATAGCGCCCTGATGCTCCATACCCAAATACGGCGTTTCCACCATACCGAAACCATCGCGCGGAAAGGGATATTTATCGAGATACTTTTCCATCACGCGCAGAGTTTGCGGCGTTTCTTTGAATTGCTTTTTTGCCTTGTCGAGATTATAAGAAAGCACATAATAATCCAGCGGCAATTTCTCGCCGTCGCTATAGGTGAAGGTATCCGAAAAGTGTACATAATCGCCAATCGCCAGCGTTACGTTATAGTTATTGATGGGATAACTTACAAACCAGTCGTAAGTCGTGGTGCTTGTGGGTGCGGGTTGCTTTTTTCCCTTCTTTTTCGGCTTGGGGTTTTCGGTTTTCGCCCGCAAATTGCCGTTGGAGATGCACTCAAATTCACTCGGCACCGTGCAGCGAATGCGCATACTATCGGGCTCATCGCTCAAATGGTCTTTATTGGGCCACCAAAGGCTCGCACCGATGCCCTCGCAGGATACCGCCACCCAGTCCTTGCCATTGCGGTCTTTCGTCCAAGTGAAACCGCCGTCCCAAGGCGCATTTACGGCTATGCGTGGCTGCCCCTGATAGTAAATGCGCAGGGTATCGAGCCTATCCGCCTCTTGCATCTCGCCCAAATCAATGAAAACGGCATCATGTTTTCGATGAAATTTCACCCGTTTACCCTTATGCACGACACTATCGACCTTCATATTGCTAAACAGGTCGATTTGCAGCATATTAAAGCCCGTGCGTACATGGTAGACCATCTCATTATAGCCCGAAATGCGCTTCGTGGCGAAGTCGATAGCGATGTTGAGGTCGTAAAATCGCACATCGTAGCAAGTCCGCAAGGGGCTAAGCGTACCGCGCAGGCTATCGGCTTCCGAAAATTTATATTGTTGCGCCTGCGCAAGCGTGCAAGCCGAAAGCAAGAGGGCAAAGAGAAAAGGTTTCATATTGTATTAGTTTTGTTTTTTGGCGTGCCCCCGCTCCCCGCGCCAAAATTGGCGCTTAAAGGTCGCGGGGTCGGGCTATGCGCTACATCACCTTCAGCGCTACGCGCTTCGGTGGTTGCGCTTCTATGCGGTGCGCTTCGCGGCTGCCTTCGGCGGTCGCGTTCACTTCGCTTCGCGGAGGGCTTCGCCGTTCGTGTTCCTCACGCATTTGCGCCCTCCCTTGCGCGGCAAGGGAGGACTGGGAGGGTTCAATATCAGTCGAGCGGTATACGAGCCAGTGGCGCTACGTCCTGCCCCACAAACTCCCTACGCTGATACAGATAATGCGCCGTCATAGCTATCATCGCGGCATTATCAGTGCAGTAAGCGAAGGCAGGAATATAAGTTTGCCAACCTTCTTGCTCGCCCATCGTTTGCAGAGCGCTACGCAGTAGAGAATTGGCAGATACGCCGCCTGCGATGGCGATTTGTCGTATGCCCATATCACGGGCAGCACGGCGCAATTTATTCAGCAAAAAGCTAACTATCCGCTCCTGCACCGATGCGCAAATATCTGCTAAATTATCCTTTATGAAGTTGGCGTTAGTAGCCTGATTTTGCTGCAAAAATCGGGCAAACTGCGTTTTTAGCCCACTAAAGCTAAAATCATAGCCTGCAATTTGTGGCTCCGAGAACGGAAAGCGCGCTACTCCCTGCTGAGCGAGTTTATCCAAAACGGGACCACCAGGATAGCCCAGCCCTAAGAGTTTCGCAGTTTTATCGAATGCCTCACCTGCTGCATCGTCTATCGTCGTGCCGATGACCTCCATATCAAGGTGGTCGCGCACCAACATAATTTGTGTATGCCCACCCGAAACCGTCAAACACAAAAACGGAAAATTTGGGCGCGGCTCATCGATAAAATGCGCCAATACATGTGCCTGTATATGATGCACCGCTATCAACGGCAAATCCAAACTCAAGGCAAGCGCCTTGGCGAAAGATACGCCCACGAGCAGCGAACCCAGCAAGCCTGGTCCTCGCGTAAAGGCGATAGCATGAAAATCGGTAAGTTGTAAGCCCGATTTTTCTAAAGCGGCGTTCAGCACAGGCAGCAAATTGGTTTGGTGTGCGCGTGAAGCGGCTTCAGGCAGCACACCGCCATATTGTTCGTGTATGACTTTTTGCGAAGCGAGAAAGTTGGCGAGTATGCGCCCGCCGCTTATCACAGCTACGGAGGTATCATCGCAAGAGGTCTCGAAGGCGAGTATATTTAGTTCTTCGGGTGAGCGGTATCGGGGGCTGGGGTTGGGCATTCGGATAAGGTTTTTCGTATTTCTTCGGGCGATATGAAAGCGCGTTCATTGCCCCAAGCATTAAAAACGTAGTTGGCGATATTGGTAATTTCTATCTCGCTTAATTGCGCGTTGGGCGGCATGATGCCTTCGTATTGTTGCCCATTGACGACTATATCGCCGCGTATGCCATTGCGTATAAGACAGGCTAATTGCAGGTCGATTTTTTGGAGATAGTCGGAGTTTGCGAGTGGTGGCACGAGTGCGCCTACGCCTGTACCGTCGTCGATATGGCAGCCTGCGCAGTGTTTTTTATAGAGTTCTTCGCCATCGCTATAGCTGGGGCGAGCTTGGCAGGCAGATAAGAACAGCAACAAGCATAGAAGGAGGCGCATTGCAGAATATTTTTTTTCTAAAGTGCAAAGATAAAAGTTTTTAGGCAGATGAAAGGGGGTGTTTTTGGGGAGAAAAAAGGGATTTAGGCGAATGGAACACGGATTTATTGCGTGGAGGGCTGCGCCGTTTGCGCGGATTTTTGGAGAACACGGATTTAGGCGGATAGAACACAGATTTATTGCATGGAGGGCTGCGCCGTTTGCGCGGATTTTTGGAGAACACGGATTTATTGCGTGGAGGGCTGCGCCGTTTGCGCGGATTTTTGGAGAAC
>CAYXSA010000138.1:6922-9262 GCA_964467315.1 uncultured Saprospiraceae bacterium
ACGGATAAGCATAAGCATTCAATACAGGTTTAGTTCGTATTTATTTAAAATTGAAATTTCTAAACAAATTCACAGATATTTAAAATTAAAATTTTGGCGGGGTAATTAAAACAATAGTATTAGTATATAAAATAAAAAGACGTTTTAAAATGAATACGAAAAACTATGCTTAAAATCCATATATTTATATTGATATATCAAAATAAAAATAAAACTTTGGCGGGGTAATGTAAAAACAGTCGTAGTATCTGAAATAACAGAAATAGTTTTTTGCGTGAGGGATAGCAGCGGAACCACCGAAGCAGCCGCAAGGCTGCGAAGGTGATGGAGCGGATAGCCCGACCGCCGCGAATGCGGCGGGCACGCCCTCAAAAAAGGCAATAAAAAACCCGCTAACCTTTCGGCGAGCGGGTAAAAGATATCGGCAAAAACTTAAGAACTATTCCGTTTTGAGAATGCGGAAAGTCTGGGTTTCTTGCTGGTATTGTATGCGCAAGAAATAGACATTGGGTGTAAGATATTGCAAATCGAGCGACATCATAACATCTTGACTATCATTTGTTTTTGTGATAATTATGCGACCCAATGCGTCAATAATTTGCACTTGTGCTTGAAGCGGAAGGCGCTCAATATGAAGCATCTGCGAGGTTGGATTGGGGAAGACGCGCAGGTCTTGCGCCCAAGCAAATTGCTCGATAGAAGTGGGCTGCAAGGTGATATTGGCGGCGGCGATATTGGCGCAACCATTGGCATCTTGCACGGTAACGAAATAAGTACCAATGCCGAGTTGGGTGATGGTGCTATTCGTGCTGCCGTTGTTCCAGCTAAACGTGTAAGGCGCGGTGCCGCCTGTGGCTACGGCGAGGGCTTGCCCATCGGTACAGTTGGGGCAAGTTGCGCCCGAAGTGGTTACGGAAACGACTACAGCGGCAGGCGCGCTAATCGTGATGGTCGTAATGGCGTTGTTGCAGCCGCTGGCATCGTTGGCGGTTACGACATAAATACCCGCGCTAAGGTTGCTATTGAAAGCGCCGCTGGTACCGTCTGACCATAGATAATTGTAGGGGGCTAAGCCGCCTGCGGCCTGTGCGAAAGCGCTACCGTCTGTGCCCGAAGCGCAAGAGGCATCTGTAGCGCTTACTGCGAGGCTAACATTTACGCCATTGATAATGGCGGTTTCTACAATTTCGCAATTATTGGCATCGGTAACGGTGAGGCTGTAAGAGCCGATAGCGAGGCTGTTGGCGGTAGAGGCGAGCGAGCCGCTTGACCACTGATAGCCATAAGGCGCTACGCCACCGCTCACGAAGCTGCTTGCACTGCCGTCGTTGGTATTATTGCAAGTTACGGGCGTGGTTGAGATGGCAAGATTGAGGGCGCTGGGCTGGCTGATTGTAGTGCTGGCTTGGCTTGTGCAGCCGTTGTTATCTACAATGGTAAGGCTGTAGGTAGCAGGCGCGAGCGGCTGAATTTGGTCAGTAGTTGCGCCTGTAGACCATAAGTAATTGTAAGGGGCTGTGCCACCGCTAACAAGGGCTTGGCTGCTGCCGTCGGCTGCGCCTGCACAGCGTACATCGGTGTTATCAAAGTTTAGCGATAGTGCATTGGGCTGGCTGATATTGATAACCTTGATATTTCGGCAGCCCAGTTGGTCGGTAACAGTGAGGGCATAACCTCCTGCCGAAAGACCTGATATAGCTGTAGTGGTTTGGGCGGTGCTCCAGAAATAATTGTAAGGGGCTGTTCCGCCTGCTACGGTGCTCACTATGCTACCGTTGTTGCCTCCAAAACAGCTTACTTGAGTAGGCGACAAGAGCGCATTCACGGGAGATGGCTGTGATACGGTAGTGGTGGCGATGGTGGAGCAGCCTGCATTATCGGTAGCAGTTACGGTGTAAGTGCCAGAAGAAAGCCCAGAGTTATTGTTGGTAGTTCGTCCGTTTGACCATACAAATACATAAGGCGAAGCGCCACCTGTAGCGCTAACGAGCGAAGCGCCATCATTGCCTGCGAAGCAGCTTGTATTATTGGTTGTAAAGGCGATATTTATATTGCCTGCTGATACGACGATATTGGCAGAGGTGGATATTTGGCAGCCGATATCATCGGTGATGGTTAGCCCATAAGAGCCTGCGGGTAATCCTGTATTGCTGCTGGTGGTTACGCCATTTGACCAAAAATAGCTGTAGGGGGCGGTGCCGCCTGCGGGGTTGGCAAAGGCGGAACCTCCGCTGCCACTACCGCAGCCAATACCGACGGTGCTTACATTGGGAGTCATTGCGGCGGGTTGGGTTACGGTTGTGGAGGCAAAAGCCGTACAACCCGCATTATCCGTTACTG
>CAYXSA010000139.1:0-8709 GCA_964467315.1 uncultured Saprospiraceae bacterium
AAAGTGAAAAGTGAAAAGTGAAAAGTGAAAAGTGAAAAGTGAAAAGTGAATTTTTATGTGTATAAGTAGAGCCGTTGCATGCAACGGCTGTACAGAGCGCCCGCTTTGCGGGCGCTTTGCGTGAGGGATAGCAGTGGAAGCGCCGAAATAAAATGAAGGCGCTGTAACGGATAGCCCGACGGCGCGACCTTTAAGCCGCTGAAAGCGGCGGGGAGCGGCGGCACGCCAAAAAATGACGAATGACGAATTACGAATTACGATTGTGCTTTGTGTAAAAAAATGATTGTCAATGTCTTATGCGCAAAATGCGCTACGCGGTTGCTGCGCAATCGTAACTCGTAATTCGTAATTCTATTCTGCGCGTTGTAGGAAGCCTTCGAGTTGTTGCAAGAAGTGTTGTTTTTTGCGAACGGAAACGTCAATGGTTTGTCCGTTGCTTAGTTCGACCTGTCCGCCCTTGCCTTTGATATAGCGGTTGATGTGGGAGAGATTGACGAGGTATTTGTAGTGCAGTCGGCTAAAAAGTGTGGGTGGTAGCAGCTTTTCGTACACGCCCAGCGGTTTGGAGGCGACGCATTTGGGGGCGTTTTTGATGTAAAAAATCGTGTAACTCGCGTCAGCCTCGCAGAAAATAATGTCCTGCACGGGCACGAGGCGCATATCGTCTTGGGAATGTATGGCAAGGTGTGCCATCGCGGGTTGGGGCGAAACGGCGGGAAAATTTTGGGTCTGTTGTTGCGCCCAAAAGCGCTCTAAGGCTTCTTGGAGTAAATCGGGGTGAATGGGTTTTAGCAAATAGTGCAGGGCGGCGACGGAAAAACCTTTGAGCGCGTACTGCTCGTAGGCGGTCGTAAAAATAACCTTAAAGGCGCGCTGTGGAAAGTGCGTCAATATCTCAAAACCATCGCCATCGGGCAGATAAATGTCCAAAAAGACCAAATCAGGATTGCTTTCGGCGATGATGCGCTTTGCTTGCGCGAGCGATTTTGCTCGTCCGACTATCTCTATCTGATTGCCGAAGTCCATAAGCATATCTTCCAGCGTGGCTAAGCTCATCGGCTCGTCCTCCACGATAACTACTTTTGTAACAGCTTGTTGCATAACACAGAGGGGGGAGAAATTAAAGAAAGAAGATATAGCAAGTCTGGCGGCAAATATAGGAAAAAAGAGCGTTTATAACAAATTCCAACCCCATATTTCGCGCAAAGCGGCATAAACGAGCTGGGTGGGCAAGCCCATAACGGTCGCATAGCTGCCTTCCATGCGTTGGATTTTCGCTGCGCCTATCCATTCTTGCACGGCGTAAGCGCCTGCCTTATCGTAGGGGCGATACTTATGCAGATAATAATCTATCTCTGCCCCTGTCATCGGTGCAAAAGTAACGAGGGTCGTATCGCTGCAAATATGCTTTTTGTCCTTGCTTTGCATACAAACACCCGTAATAACGGCGTGCGTTTTTCCCTGCAATCGCTGCAAAATGCGCTGCCCATCGGCAAAATCTGTAGGCTTGTGGAATATCTCGCCCTCCATCAATACTATCGTATCCGAAGCCAGCAAAACATCGCCCTCTTGGCTTAGATAGTGCAGCGCCGCAGCCGCTTTTTGCTCTGCCAAATAAGCAGGCACCTCTTCTAAGGGCAGGGTATCGGGAAAATTTTCCGCTATATCTTGATGCACCAATACAGGCTCTATGCCCAGATATTGTAGCAGTTGCGCTCGGCGCGGAGATTTGGAAGCTAATAAAAGACGCATGAGGAGTTACGAATTACGAATTACGAGTTACGAATGTGCTGCGCTTTGTGTGCTTGTGCTTTAGGCTGGGGCGCTGCATAAAAAAAGCGCATACGAATTGCCTTTTGGGGTTTGGGTTCGTATGCGCTGTGTTGTTTGTTTGTGATGGACGGGGAGCCTTAGAGTACATCGACCTTATCTAAGTCGATATAAAACTCTCGGTGTAGGCGCTCAGTAGCGCCTTTGCCAGGGCCAGAAACCTCGCGCAGTTTGCCGTATACGCGCAGTCTTTGATTTTGCCCTAATCCTTCGGGCAAGTCGCCTTTGTAGTAATACACGATAATCTGCCCCAATTCCTGCGTATCAAGGGCGAAATCTAAGGCGCGCTGAAAAGAGCCATCGGGCATCATTTTCATACCGCCTGCCATCATGTGTTGCATAATCATAAAGCTCTTGCTGCCTTCGATTTGCACGGGCTGGTCGAGCAGCTCCGTAGCCGACTCATAGTTGCTAATGCTGTGGTACATAAGGGGGAGTTAGGAATGACGAATGACGAATGACGAATGACGAATGACGAATGACGAATGACGAATGACGAATGCTGCTGAAAATACTTGCTACCAGCGCTGCGACAGCAGCGCAGTACCAGCGGCGCGAGCGCAGCGAGCGACGCAGTACCTATACACGAAGCACAATAAAGCACAAGCTACTCAAACAGGCGCACATTCGTCGCAAAGCCTCTGCCATCTTCTTTATAGCCGACGATAAACTCGACAAAATCGCCGATATTGAGCTCATTGAAGTCTACGCCCAGCATATCGGTGTAGTGAAAAAACAGGTTATTGGGTTTGTACTTGATGAAGCCGTAGCCGTCTTTGAGGCTAAGGATTTCGCTGCGTTGCACTTCACCCTCCAGCGGGTGGTCATCGAAGATGAGATTGGGGTCTTGTTGTGGGGGGGTGTATTCGTAGGGCTGCACTTCAGGCGCAGCCTGTTGTACGGGCTCCGTTTTGCTCGATTCGCTGTTGTTGAGGGCTACTTCGGCTTGGATTTCGGCTTTAACTTCGGCTTGGATTTCGGCTTGAGTTTCGATTTTTGCTGCTGCCTCGATTTTGCTGCTGCCTTCGGGTTTTGCGTAGAGGTTGGCGATATGGGGGAGGGGTTCCGTTTTTATGGGCTCTACTTTTGGAACTTCTACCTTTGGAGTTTCTACTTTCGGAACTTCTACCTTGGCCACTTCGGCGACTTTGATGGGTTCCGTTTGGGGGGGCTCTACGATGGTTTTCGGCTCTTCTTTGGGTTGCTCAAACTGCTCACTACCTTCGTCGATGGGGTCGAAATAGCTGCCGCCGTTGCTGCTGGGTTGGGTCTGAAAGGCGGGCGCTGTGGAGCGGTGGTAACTGCCATTGCTATTCGTATTGGGGCGGCGGTAGTCCGATTGCACAAAAAGATTATTGACCAGCGGCTCATTGCGCCGTATGCGATTGTCAATGACTTCGTGCATAGCTATCGGATAGGTTACTTCCTCCAGCAACTCTTGGGAGGTGCGGGTCGTGTACTTCCGCCCGCTATCATCTGTATACTCAAAGTCCCAACTAAGCACCATTACGCGCGTATTCAGGGTATTAAGCTTGCGGATAAGCGGCACATAGTCGCCATCGGAAGCGATAAGCACCAACACATCAAATTTCTTATACAGCGCCATCTCAAAAGCTTCCAACGCCAGCAAAACGTCAATACCTTTCTCTTGTTTTAATCCGTCTACGGTCTTTACAGGTAAATAGTGCGTTGTAACCCCTTCCGACATCAAAATATCATCAAAAACCCTGTCCCAATACAGCGTATCCCCGCGCTGGCTCGCCTCATAAGCCGATAAGCGCCCGCGAAAGTAATGCGCATCTACGATATGACACAAACGCACATCGCTTTTCGTCTCCGCCGCGATGCTATGCCGTATAAAATCATGCAGACCCGATATACTCAATCTCGTCTTTCTGCTATGCCCATAAGCATAATAACTGCTTGCTCTAAAGAAGTAATTACCATCGTAAAAAACTCCAATCCGAACTAATTGATTGTTCATAAATCTCTGTTTATCAATGAATTAAATATAAATTACGAGTTACGAGTTACGAGTTACGAACGGCGAATCCCTCCGCGCAGCGAGTTACGATTGCACATAAGACATTGACAATCAGCATTTACATAAAGCACAATCGTAACTCGTAACTCGTAACTATTTTGGCGTGCCCCTGCTCCCCGCGCCGCAAATGCGGCGCTTAAAGGTCGCAGGGTCGGGCTATTCGTTGCAGCGCCTTCATTTCATTTCGGCGCTTCCACTGCTATCCCTCACGCGCAGCGCCCGCAAGCGGGCGCTGTGTCCGCAGGCAACGCTACGCTCGCCTGCGGCTATAAAAAGGTAGCCCCTTTGGGGCTAGTGCTGTTGTATAAAAACATAATTTTTCACTTTTCACTTTTCACTTTTCGCTTTTCACTTTTCACTCACAAGTCCTTCGCTCTATCTACATCTCTCAAGGTTTCGAGCAAAAGCGGCTGTATCTGTAGGCGCTGCAAGTCGGCGAGGGTATCTGCAAAAACCGTATCCGTAGACCATCGTTTATGCCGAAATAGTTCGCCGATGAGGCGGGTCATACCGAGCAGGTAATAACCGCCGTCTTCGGCAGCGCCCAACACAGCAGGCGTGGCGGCAAATGTAGCAAAAAAATCGGCATTTTCGGCTATTTTCGTCTCTGTAGCCTCCCTATTTTCGAGATGTGCGAAGGCGCTACGCAGATGCGAGGTCTGTATACTGGGGCAGTCGCTGCCGACGATAACAATTTGCCCATAATTTTGTTGGAAAAGCTGCTCGAAGGCACTGCACATACGCTCCCCCAAGTCGGTAGCCTCACATTGTACACGGTGCTGTATATGCGGCGCAAATAGCAGTCGGCAGGCGTTATTTTCGGGCAGTTCCGACCAGTACACAAAAACGTCCACCCCTGTTAACTCGTTGGCTATTTGGGCGGTATGCGCAAGCAGACTTTTGTATACGGCGAGGGCAGCCGCCTGCCCTATATCTTGGGCGAGTCGGGTTTTTACCTTGCCCAGTAGGGGCGGTTTTGCAAAAACGATAAGGGCGGAAGCGGGCATACCTTGTTTTTTATCGAAATGTTTGTGTAGGGGCGTAACATTTTACGCCCCTAAAGCGTGAGGGATAGTAGGGGCGAATCAACATTCGCCCAAATGGGCGAATCAACATTCGCCCTTCAGGGCGATGATGATACGCCCCAAATAGCCCGACCCTGCGACCTTTAAGCGCCGCGATTTGCCACAAGTGCGTAAGCACGCCGTGGCGCGGCGCGGGGAGCAGGGGCACGCCCAAAAAAATCCCCACAAACATAAGGAAAAAAATAGCTATAGAGGGGGCGCTTGCTTATCCACACAAAATTTTATATCTTTGAGCCGCTTTTATAGCAGCAGAAAATTAGGCTTCGCTATTGTTTTTACCGCATTTATTGTTTCTCTTATTTCTCCCAACAAAATCAAGGGTATGCAGACTTCTTTATCATTTATTCGGCGCTCGGGCTTAGCGGCTGCGGCGATGCTGTTTTCCTTGCAGCTATCGGCGCAAACGGAAGCAGAGCGCAGCGCAATAGTGAGCAGCTACGATGAAGTGCAATCGCGCGCTTTGCAGCAAGCGATGGGCGATAAGTACAGCGCGCTTCGCGCACAAGCGCAGTCGCAGGCGCGTATCATGGGCATTCCGACCGAAAAAACCCTGCGCAATGGCACTGTAGCCCAGTTGCAGCGCTTTGCCCCAGATGGCACGCCCATTTACTACCAAACCAACGATGCAGGCGCAGCCAAAACCACCCGCGCCAATACCCTCAATACCAATGGCGGCATGGGTCTAAGCGTCAACGGGCAAAATATGACCGTCGGCGTTTGGGACGGCGGCGCGCTGCGCACCACACACGTTGCCTTTAGCAATCGCGCCTTCCAGATGGATGGTATCACCTTCACCAGCGCCAACGGCAACAACGCACACGCCAACCACGTCGCAGGCACGATGGTCTCTATGCTCACCGCCAATAACGGCGTTTCGCGCGGTATGGCTTACGAAGCCCGCATAAATGGCTACGATTGGAACAATGATGTTGCAGAAGCCACCCAAGCCGCCGCCAACGGGCTTATCCTCTCCAATCACTCCTATGGCTATGGCGTAGTGGACGAAACCTGCGCCCTCACCCTGCCCCTGCATTGGGTCGGCAAATACGACCAAACAGCCGTAGACTGGGATAATATCATGTACAATTATCCCTACTATCAGCAAGTCAACGCCGCAGGCAATGACCGCGAATGTCAATCCACTATCAACAATAAAGGCGGCTACGACCTGCTCACAGGGCATTCCTGCGCCAAAAACGCCATCGTAGTAGCAGCCGTAAACGAGGTTTCCAACTATACAAGCCCCTCTTCGGTGGTCATGTCTACCTTTAGCAACTGGGGACCGACCGACGACGGACGCATCAAGCCCGACATCTCCGCCAAAGGCGTAAACGTTAGCTCCATCAACTCCAGCGGCACTACAGGCTATACCAGCATGAGCGGGACTTCTATGGCAAGCCCCAACGCTACAGGCACCATGCTCCTCATACAACAGCACTACAAAAACGTGCGTGGTAGCTTTATGTTTGCCTCTATGCTGCGCGGCTTGGTGCTGCATACCGCCGACGAAGCAGGCACAGCGGCAGGACCCGATTACCGTTTTGGCTGGGGCTTGCTCAACGCCAAACGCGCCGCCGAAGTCATCAACGCCACCATCAACAACACGGCACTTATGAACGTCGTTACCATCACCAATGGCGGTAGTTACACGATAACCGTTACGACTGATGGCACGAAAAACCTCGAAGCCTCTATCTGCTGGACAGACCCCGCAGGCGCTGCCATTACCAATAGCACCATCGATGACGCTACCCGCGCCCTTCGCAATGACATCGATGTTCGCATCACGCGCAACGGCACGACTTATATGCCTTGGATACTCAACCCCGCCAGCCCCGCTACAGCCGCCACCACAGGCGATAATACCCGCGACAACATCGAAAAAATCTTCATCGGCACGGCTCCCGCAGGTGTGTACACGATTACCATCACGCACAAAGGCACGAGCCTTGTCGGCAGTAGCCAACGAGTATCCTTGATAGCTTCGGGCATTACGGCTTGGGGCTCTGCTACTGCGCCTGCGGGCTATTGCACTGCCAGCGGCGGCAATACTGCGCATTGGATTGCCAATGTCGCTTGCTCGGCTACCTCCTTTACCAATCCTTCCACTCAAGCGCAAAGCACAGCAGGCTATACCAACTATACTTCTACCGTTCGCAATCTCGCTACGGGCGCGAACGTCCTAACGCTGACACCTGGTTTTTCGTCTACAGCGAGCACTTACTACTGGTCTATCTGGGTCGATTTCAACAACGATAACGACTTTACAGATGCAGGCGAAAAGATTTTGACCTTCTCCACAGGCAATCGCGCCGCCATTACGCAGACCGTAACAATTCCTTCTACCGCATTGAGCACAACCTGCCGCATGCGCGTATTGATGAGTACCAGCACCACTATGAATCCCTGCGGCACTTTCACAACGGGCGAAGTCGAAGACTATAGCGTTCGTTTCGTTAGTCCGCCTACGACCCCGCCCACTACGCCTACTTACTGCGCTTCCAATGGCACAACCCAATACGAATGGATTGGGCGCGTAGCTACAGGCACTTTCGCCAATGCCAGTACACAGGCGCAAAGCACTGCGGGTTATACCAATTACAGCAATCTAACGATAACTATGCCGACGGGTAGCAACACCCTCGCCCTTACACCAGGTTTTGCAGGCACTGCCTACAGCGAGTACTGGGGCGTTTGGGTCGATTTCAATAACGATGCAGATTTTGCCGATGCAGGCGAGCAGCTTTTTGCTTCTACCACAGGCTCTACAGCAGCCATCAACGCCGCAATCACCATACCCAGCACCGCCGCAGGCACTACCCGCCGTATGCGCATCGTCATGAGCGATAACGCAACCCTTGCCGCTTGCGGCACTTATGCGTATGGCGAAACGGAAGATTATACCGTTACTTTCGCTGCACCCACCAATAATACCGCTCCCCCCACAGGCTACTGCGCTGCCAATGGCAATAGCGTCGTAGATGAATGGATTGATTACGTCGAGTTTGGTGGCATGAGCAATACTACAGGCGCTAACGGCGGCTATGGCAACTTCACCGCAACGCGCATGGGCACCCTACAGCGCGGCTCTACTTCTACCTTCCGCTATAGCGCAGGGTTTTCGGGTACAGCTTATACGGAGGCTTGGGCGATATTTATCGACTTCAACCGCGACGGCGATTTTGCCGATGCAGGCGAGCAGGTCGTCAATACTACCTCTTCCAGCGCTGCCACCCTTGCCACCAATGTAACCATTCCCGCTACCGCTTCCATCGGGCAAACCCGCGTGCGTGTTATCGCTCGCTACAAAACGGCTCCCACCGCTTGTGGCGCTTTCGATTACGGCGAGGTAGAAGATTATTTGCTCAATATCACCGCTGCAGGCAGCCTAAGCTTGCGCACAGTGGGCAGCGATACCGATAGCGAATGGCTCGAAAACAACAACGCGCCCGCTATCGAAACGCCCTTCATTACCCTCATGCCCAATCCCACAGCAGGCGACATGATGGTATTTTTTGAGCGCTTCAGCGAGCCTAAAGATTACCAAATCCTCACACTCGACGGCAAAGCCGTAGCCACAGGACGCATCGAAACAGAACAAGCCCTCCTGCCCAGCAGCCAACTGCCCGCAGGCATCTACTTCATTCGCTTCTCCGATAAATACAACACTTGGACGGAACGCTTCGTGAAAACACAATAAAAGTGAAAAGTGAAAAGTGAAAAGTGAAAAGTGAAAAGTGAAAAGTGAAA
>CAYXSA010000140.1:0-8505 GCA_964467315.1 uncultured Saprospiraceae bacterium
CTTTTCACTTTTCACTTTTCACTTTTCACTTTTCACTTTTCACTTTTCACTTTTACCCTGCCTCCATCGCTTCTTTGCGCATCTGCTCGCTTAGTTCTTTGCCTAAGTAGCGGTCGATGGCGGCGTGCACGGCGTAAAGAAGGGGCGTAAGCAGTAGTGCCATGATGAATTTGTAGAAATAATTGACGAGCCCGATGGCGAACCATTTTTCATACGTCCAGTCGCTGCCCAAAACGAAGGCGATGTATAAGACGACAAAACTATCTATAAACTGCGAAACCAGCGTGCTGCCTGTGGCGCGTAGCCAAATCATCCTATCGCCCGTAGCGCGTTTGATGCGATGAAAAACCAGCACATCTACGAGCTGTCCGACGAAAAAAGCGCTTATGGAGCCGACGATTATCCACAAGCCTTGTCCGAAAATGCTTTGATAAGCAACCTGCATATCGGGCACCCCTGCTGTCGCTTTGCTCGTTACCCACCAGTCGGCGGCGGAAAGTTGTATTGCGCCATAGATGGCGAAAAAGGAGTAAGTTATCAGACCAGCAGCCAGATAAGAGAGAAAACGCACCCCCCGCCTACCGAAGTACTCGTTGATAACGTCCGTCATAATAAAGACGATAGGCCACAAGAGCACCCCCGCCGTAAATTGCAGAGAACCCACGATGCCGAAGAGCGACCATTCCCACTTTCCGCCGCCTATGGTATCTTCGAGCTGAAATATCTTAACCCCAATGAACTCGGCGATGAGCGCATTGGCGATAAAAAAGCCTCCTAAGATAAGAAATAAGCGATTATTCTTTTGCTGCGTAACTTCCATGTGCATAATAAAGCGGGGTAAGAGAGTGCAAGCGCAAAGCTACGAATATCAACCCTAAAAAAGCAGCAGTTTCCTTTTTTTTTTGAGAAAACGACCGAAGCGTGTAGCTTTGCGGGCTAAACATAACTCCATACACGATGGCGCAAGCCGAAAATCTTAACAGCGCTCCCTCCACGCGCCGCCTCGCTTACGCGCACGCGGGTTTATTTGCGGCGGCAGCCTTTTATGCGGGCAATTTTACCATTGCCAAGCTGGTCATGCCTGCTTACATACAGCCTTACGGCTTTATTGTCTTGCGCGTCGTTGCTGCCGCCCTGCTTTTTTGGCTTACCCAATGGGCAATGCGCAGCAGCCAACCCATAGAAAAAGGCGACTGGCTGCGCTTGTTGGGCTGCGCGCTCACGGGCGTAGCCGCCAATCAGCTCTTGTTTTTCAAGGGACTAAGCTATACGACCCCCATACATGGGGCGCTCATCATGCTCACCACCCCAATTTTGGTGCTTTTGGCAGCAACTTTGGTGCTGCGCGAGCGGCTTGGCTGGCAAAAAATCGCGGGCGTAAGCGTCGGAATGGCGGGCGCAAGCCTGCTCATACTCGGCGGCAGCTCTACGACCCTCGCCAATGCCCCCAATCCGCTCTTGGGCGACCTCTTGGTCGGCGCAAATGCCGTCTCTTACAGCTTTTATCTGATACTCGTCAAACCGCTCATGCAGCGCTACAACCCGATTACGGTGCTAAAATGGGTCTTTACTTTGGGCGTATTTATGGTCGTACCCGTCGGCGGGGCGGATTTATTCGCCGTCGATTGGGCAAATCTCCCCACGCCGACCTACATCGCCATCGCCTACGTGCTTTTTTGCGTAACCTACCTCACGTACCTCTTCAATACTTCGGCGCTTTCCGTCGTCAGCCCCTCCGTCGTGAGCGCCTACATCTATTTGCAGCCGCTCCTGACCGCCATCATCGCCCTTTTTACCCGACAAGACGAGGTCAACGGGCTGCTTTTCCTCTCAGGCGCGCTCATTTTTTTGGGCGTTTACCTCTGTAGCCGCAAATAATTTTTTGTTTTTTGGGCGTGCCCCTGCTCCCTGCGCCGCGAAAATCGCGGCGCTTAAAGGTCGCAGGGTCGGGCTATTCGCTCCAGCCCCGCTATGCGGCGCTTCCGCTTCTATCCCTCACGCGTGAATTACGAGTTACGAAAACGAAGTTAACGCGAAGCGAATGACAAACAGTACTTGCTACCACTGCCGCCGCAAGGCGGCATATTACCTATACACAAAGCAGTATCTATACGCAAAGCACATTCGTCATCAAAACTGTATCCGATAAAAAAGCTCTGGCAAACGCCCGTACTGATAAACGGGCGCGATTTGTTGCGTGCTTAGGTCGTAGCGATAGGTGAGGACATTGCGCCGATTGGTCAGATTCATCACATCGATATAAAAATAGTGGTTCAGCCTGCGACGATTGAAGCGGAAGCCCAGCTTAAAATCCCAACGCATATAATCGGGCGTGCGTAGGCTGTACCAGTCTTGAGTCAAGACCTCGTTTTGAAAGATGAGCGACTGCGCCCTATCTATAGGCGTGTAGCGCTCGCCATCTGCCCAGTTGAAGGTCGTACTTAGGAAAAATATATCCCGCTTTTTCTTGCCAATCGTAAATTCGCGCACCAAAGACAAGCGCGCCAGCCAATTTCTATCGAAGCGCGAAGGGCGCATAACGCCATCGCTGCCCGCATATAGGGAGCGAAAATAAGAAGCAGAGCTAATAAACTGAAACCCCTTGTAAAAATGCTGCTGCGCGCTGAGGTCGATGCCATAATTAAGCGCCCTGCCCGTACTTTGCAGGGGAAAATTAGGCAACAGAAAGGGTAAAGACCCATCGGCATTGTAGAGCGAATAACCCGAAAGGGCATTGGCTTGCACAGGCAAGCGAAACCAAGAGCGGAAATAGGGCGAAACCTTAATTTGCCAGTACGAAGAGGGCTGATAGGCGTATTCCATCATTAGATAATGGTTGCCCATCATCGGAAGCTGCTGATTGCCCCTGTCGTATTGGGTGCTGCCGCTAAGGGCATCAAACTGCGAGAACTGCAAAAAGACGATACGCGGGCTTATCTGCTGCTGCTGTAAGGTATAAATAAGGTCGAGTTGATGGCGCTTGTGTAGGTCGATAGAGAGGCTAAATCGCGGCGCGGCTGCCCATTCGCTGTTGATGCTCTGATACAGCGCCAGCGCCCCAAGCTGCAGATTTACAGCCCGATGCAAACGCCAATTAAAGTGCGCATAGACCTGCAAAAAACCATTCAATCCCCGATAATCGTAGCGTGTATTGGGGAATATATTGTAGCGGTTGCTTAGCTCGTACAATTCTTGCCGATGCAACTGCAAGAGCATACCCGTGCGCCAGCTAAGCTGGCTATTGACCTTCGTATTGAGGAAGGTATTGAGCGAATAGGAGGCTTGGTAGACTTTTGAGTTTAACCCCTTGTAAGTGCCAATGCTATCGCCCGTTTCCGATTCGTAGCGCGGGAATAGGTGCGTTTGCTGCGAATAGGCGATATTTGCGCCCAGCGTAGTCTGCCAAAAGGCGTTATCGCTAAAAAAGTATCGATGTTTCAGCCCCATAAAGCCGTTTTGGTGCTCCCAATGCACATCGGCATTGGGGTCGAAGGCGAAAACGTTGCTCAGGTCGGTGGCATTGCCTTCGCTCTGAAAACTGCCTTTGCCGTAGAAACCGAATAGGGTAAATTCGCCCAATTTGGGGCTAAGGTATTGGAAATTAAAATTTGCGTCGTAGGTATTGGGTAGGGTTTCGGCATTGAAGCGGAAGACACTGGGCAGCAAATTAAAGAGTCGCAGCGCCGAATAGCGCAGGGCTACGAGCATAGAGCCCCGCTTTTTGAAGAGTGGACTTTCCACCATGACTTCGCCGCCATTTAAGCTAAGTTGCGCCGAATATGCCTGCTCGCTTTGGCTGCCTGTGCGTAAGTGCAAATCGAAAATGCCTGTAGTCGAGTTGGCGTACTGCGCCGAAAAGCAGCCCAAGCGAAAATCGGAGGTTTCTATAGTATTGATATTCAGCATGGGGAAAAATCCCGAAGTCGTGCCAATATGCCCCAAGTGATTGGGGTTTTGTATGGGTAGCCCCTCGAGCACCCATTGCAAGCCTAAGGGGCTGGCGCCCCGTACTATTAGGTCGTTGCGTGTATCGTCGGAGTTGGCTACCCCTGCGAAGCTGGTGGCAAGGCGGGCAGGGTCATTACGTCCGCCCGAAAATCGGTTGACCTCATCGGTGCTAAAACGGTGCTCGCCGATGGTGTTATCCATGAGGATAAAGGGATTTTTTTCGACGATGGGCACGACAAGCGTAGTGCCGTCGCCGATGTCTTTATGCGCAAGTGGGTCGTCCATGCCGCGCAATTTTTCCGTCAGTTCTATGGTGAGCACCTCCGTTTTGCCTGCTACGACGTTGATGTCCGTTTCGTAGCCGTCTTCGTAGCCCTGCGAGCGGATAATCAGCCGATGCCTGCCGACGGGCACATAAGAAAGCAGAAAGCGCCCCGTAGCGCTGTCGATAGGCACTAGACGCGGCGGTGAGAAATTGAGCAGCTCGACAAAGCCTTGTCGGAGCGGCATTTTGGAATTTCTGTCTAAGATGCGCCCGCGTATAGCGCCCTCCGTCGGCGAAAATTTTGGCGTAAGGAGGCTATCTTCTTGCGCGCGGAGCGAAGTAGCACAGAGCAACAAAAAGAAAAGGCAGAAATATCGCAGCAACATCGGTAAAATCGTACAACTCTTGGGGGTAGCTTTGCGTGAGGGATAGAAGCGGAACCACAGCGCCAAGCGCGGCAAAGCTGCGCTTGGCGCTGTGATGGAGCGGATAGCCCGACCCCGCGCATAGCTCCCCCCTTTTAAGGGGGGAAGCCCGCTTTAGCGGGCGGGGGGGGGCGCGGGGGCACGCCCAAAATCCCCACAAAATAAGCGATTTTTTCTGAATTATCGTTGGGCGACAAATTAAAAAGGACGGTAGAGGTTGCGAATATGAAAAGATTGTTTATATTTGCCCGCACAAAAAAGGGAAGACTTGCTTGCGCTGCGCCAATATCAGACTTTATCCAAACTGCGCGTGGCTTCATTCACATCGGCTATTGCTACACCAACACGGGGCTTGTATGCGTTATTTTCTGCCTATTACCTTATTTTTTGCGCTACTTTTACCCGCAGGGGCAAGAGGGCAGGAACAAATCTTGCCGAGCGATTTTTACCGCGAAGATGCGGTGCAGCTTGTTGCGCGCCTTGTGGAGCAAGACAACACAACGGACGAATTGCCTTCGGAATTGATAGATTCCGTCGAGCAGATGCTTTGGCGCGTGCAGTTTAGCGGGCACCCAAAGGCGCAGGTTGTCGGCGCAAAATTCCAAATACACACACGAAAAACCTGCAACACGCATAGCTTTTCTTTCCTCGTCGATGGGGAGGTAAATTGGGCGAAACGGCTCGTAGAGCAGCAAAATGACCTATCGCGCACGCCTTTACAAGAAATCGTAGCAGCGTATGCGGGCACGGGCATAAGGCTGGTAAGCCATGCGGGCGGTTTGTTTCACTTTGTTTTTTATAGCACCCGCCCTATGAATATGGGCTTTTTCTCTCGCCAAATCTCCATGCTGCGCGATATAGATATGGTGTTTTTGGGCAATACGGTGCAAGCCTCCAGCGAGGCAGAGCCTTTTGATATACGCCTGCGCCGCATCGCTACGGGCTGGATTTTGAGCTTTCATTACCGCGAAAGTAGCAATGCCGATGGCGATTATTACTGGCAATTTGGTATTCCCGACAAGGGCGCTGTGCGCTTTTTGGGCGAATTTGGGCAGGCTGTCCCACCCAACTACGAACCCAGCGTACAAGTCGCTACGCTGCATGGTAAATAGGCAGTAGGTGCGCGAAAAATCTTACTATTTACTATTTTGTACTTACTACTACAAAAAATAACACGCGTACCCGCCCCAATAAAAACGGCTGGTACGTTTTTTTATTTTGCAAAATGCCGACTTGCAAAAATAAATTCTGTTATTATTGGCAAATTCAGTTTTTAATTATTGCTTTTTTGCTAATTTTGAGAATAAAATACTTATTTGATTTATATTACTTATCATTCACCGCGCTTCTTTTCATGAAATACACTCTACACGCGCTTTTGTTGCTGCTGCTTTTTGCGGCACCCTGCTCGCAAATGCGGGCACAATGTCCTGCTAATCAATCATTTGTGCAGCTTGTTATCATGACGGATAACTATGGCACAGAGGTCAATTGGCAGCTAACGAATGCCGATAGCACCGTAATTTATGCCGCTTCACCTGCGGGGACTTATGCCAATAATACGGCGTATACCATTACGGCTTGCGTACCTTCTACCCAGTGCACGCGCCTACGCATGGGCGATACTTATGGCGATGGCATTTGCTGTGCTTTTGGGCAGGGCTTTTATCATCTGATTGTAGACGGCGATACGATAGCCAGCGGTGGCGACTACGACCGAGAAGAGATAAGCCAATTCAATTGCCCTCCTGGCACTTCTTGCTTAAGCGCTATTGCTGCCAATACGGGTAGTTTTGTAGCGCCTGCGCGCAATTATTGGTATACCTTCACGCCCAGCGCCAGCGGTATGTACGAGCTAACGACCTGCGGCAACAATACCTGCGATACCCGCATTTGGGTCTATGAAAGCTGCCAAAGTTTGATTGATAACACCAATCAAGGCACCTTATTTTACAATGACAATAGCCCCAGCTGCGGCAATCAGGCAGTAGTTACGGCGGCTTTGCAAGCAGGGCAAACATACTATATACGCATCGGCGACAGCTTCAATAGCTGTACGGGGGCTATAAATTGGGCGCTCAATTATACGGGCCCCATCACGGGCTGCACTGACCCTACAGCCTGCAATTTCAATCCGATGGCGACAGTTTCCGACGGCTCTTGCCTCTTTTTCGGCGACCCCAATTGCCCGAATGGCCCCGATTTGCTTTTGCGCGACGATGTACTGCGCAACTCTTTGCAGCTCGTGAGCTATTCCAGCACAGACGCTTGTTTGGTCGATGAGCGTTGCGTCAGCGGTATGGGCGTGCGCGATATTATCCGCTTCACCACGCATATCGAAAACAACGGTACTACCGACTATTTCGTCGGTGTGCCTTCTGCGAATAATCCCCAATTCAGCAATAACAACTGTCATGGGCACTGGCACTACGACAGCTATGCCGAATACGTGCTTTTTGACCAAAACGGCACGGCGTTGCCTATAGGCATGAAAAACGGTTTCTGCGTCATGGATTTGACCTGCGACAATGGCGGCACTGCCCAATATGGCTGCAGCAATATGGGTATTTCGGCAGGCTGTGGCGATATTTACGACCGCTCCCTTATGTGCCAATGGATAGACGTTACCAATGTGCCCGACGGCGATTATGTGCTGGTAGTGCGCGTAAATTGGCTCGGACAAGCCGACTTTTTGGGTAGATACGAGATGGATTACGACAACAATTGGGGGCAGGTCTGTATTAGCTTAAGCCGCCTTACAGGCTCTTTGCAGATGACTGTCAATACGGCAAATTGCCCGACTTATACGGATTGTATGGGTGTTGCCTTTGGTTTGGCGCAGCCCGACTGCGATGGTGTTTGCAATGGTACGGCATTGCGCGGCGACTACGACGCAAACCAAGCGCGCGAGGTTTTGGACGTGCACGGTTACGTGCAGGCTGCTATCTCTGCCAACATTCCCGCTACAGAATGCAAAGACCTACACCGCGATAGCGTGCTAAATGTCTATGATGCGGCTTTATTGGGTAGATGTTTGCGCGAGGGTGGCAATGCGGGCAGTTTGGCTTGCAATTTCCCCAACGGTATTTACAACCCCTTCGATAGCGTTGCTTTCTCTATTGCTGCTGTAGATTGGACGGCGGGTTATGTCGATGTGGCTATACAAACGCCTTCTACGCGCATACATGGCTACCAATTCAAGTTGAGTGGCGCGCAAATTACCAGCGTGCAGAGCCTGCAAAATACGACAGTCTTCCCCGCTACGCCTGTTTTCGATGCCAGCACGGGCATTGTTGCCGCCTTGCCTGATGTAGATTCCAGCATCAACCGCCAGCTTGCGCCGCAGTTGCTTTGCCGCGTATTTTTCGACCCCAATACCGCGCCGCAACAAATTTGCTTAGCTGCGAGCGATGCCGTTGCTGTCAATCAGCTCTATCAAACGCTGGCTTACAAAATCGAAGCGGGTTGCGTACAGCAAGCTATCGTTGGCGTAACTACAGTAGAAAACGCCGATTTTAGCGTCAGCATCCAGCCCAATCCCATGCGCCATAGCGCCCAACTTTTGATTGAAGGCAATACAGAAAACACGCAAATCCTCGTTTTCGATGCGGTGGGCAAGGAGATTATCCGCCACGAAGCATACACTGCCAATATACTTACTATCGAGCGCGGCGCACTGCCCAGCGGCGTTTATTACTACCGCGTCAGCAATAGCCAGCAAGCGAAAAGCGGCAAATTTACGATAGAGTAATTTTTTTTTGGCGTGCCCGCGCCCCAAAAAAGGGGGCGCGGTCGGGCTATTCGGGGCGCAACTGTAGGGGCGTAGCATGCTACGCCCCTACAGCGCCCCTACTATCCCTCACGCAA
>CAYXSA010000141.1:0-8260 GCA_964467315.1 uncultured Saprospiraceae bacterium
TTTTACCACAAATATATAGCGTGAGGGATAGTAGGGGCGAATCAACATTCGCCCCTGTAGGGGCGATGGTGGTACGCCCCGAATAGCCCGACCCTGCGACCTTTAAGCGCCCTTTAGGGCGCGGGGAGCAGGGGCACGCCCAAAAAAAAAAGCCTTTCAAGGCAGACGGCGCAAACTGCGGGCGATGCTGTCGATGCTGGGCAGGGCGCAAGAAAGGCAAACGCAATCGCTGTCCTTGCCGCCTAATTGCTGATATAATTCGGCGTACTGAACATCGGTAGGCAGCGAAAAATAGGAGATTTTGCCATTTTTAGGAAAGCGGATTTTTTGCCCGCCGACCCTACATTTTAGCGCAGTTTTTTCGACGAAAATTTGCGTATCTGCCTTGCTATCAATGCGTAGGCTTACGGCTTTTATTTGCGCGCCAAAGGGGCGGCGATAGTCCTGCTGCCCGCCAAAAACGCGCCTGCTGCTGCCGTAAAACTCGCAAGGGCAAGCCGCATTGGCGCATTTGTCGCAATCAAAAAACACCCGCCCGCAGAGCGCATCGAAAGCACTCGTATCGAAACTTTCGGACAAAAATAGGCTATCATTTTTTAGCTGAAACAACCCGATGCCTGTGCCCTGTATCTGCTGCGGCGTATAAAAATGCAGGGTATAGACCCCCGCGAGCTGCGAAGAGTCCGCGTATAGGTTCAATTCGGCATTTGGGGCGCGCTGGCTCAAGGGGCGGCAGGCGCTAAAAAGCACAAGGAAAAGGAGCAGTAAAAATTTGGGCATGGGGGCTTTTTCTCTTATATGAAGTTGCTATTTGGGTAACAAGTACAAAAGCAAAAAAAATTGTAACAGGGTACCAGCCCTATGTACTTACTGCCTACTGCTTACTACCGTAAACATTCGCGCTCCAAAAACTCCTCGTATCCATCGCTGCCGAGCATGGGTATGATGCGAATGGGGGGCAATTTTCCGTCGCTCACCCCTTCGCCCGCGAGTGCGTAGCGCAGCATTTGGCTAAGTCCTGTATAGCGGCTTTGGGTGCTGATATTGTGCGTAGCGATGTCGATAGCCTGCACAGAACCGATGACAATCAATAATTTACGCGCTCGCGTAACGGCAGTGTACAATAAATTGCGGTAGAGCATCGCGTAGTGCGAGGTGGAGAGCGTGAGCACGATGGCGGGCGACTCGCTGCCCTGATACTTGTGCACCGTGATGGCATAGGCTAAATCCATATCCATGCAGTCGTTGCGCTTAAATTCGACCTCCCGCCCCTCGAAATCGACCCAATGCAGCCCATCTGCCAAGTCTATGCGCTTGATATAGCCGATGTCGCCATTGAAAACGTTTTTGTCGTAGTTGTTTTTGGTCTGTATCACCTTATCGCCCACCGCAAAACGTATGCTTCCGAACTCAAAAGATAAGTGCGAAACTTTAGCGTTGGGGTTGAGCGCCTGCTGCAGGGCGGTATTGAGGGCGCGAGTGCCCAATTTGCCCTTGTTCATGGGGCTAAGGACTTGTATATCGCGCAAGGCGTGCAGCCCGTAGGTTTTCGGTAGGCGTTGGGCGACGATTTGGACGAGTTGGGGTAGGCTCTCTTCGTCCATCTCCGACGGAATCAGGAAACAATCGCCCTCTCTGCGGTTGGCGATTTGGGGAACGATGCCCGTTTTTATCTGGTGGGCGTAGCGGATAATATCGGATTCTTGCGATTGGCGGAAAATTTCCGTTAGTCGGGTCATAGAAACTAAGCCGCTTTCGATGAGGTCTTTTAGCACGTTGCCTGCGCCGACGCTGGGCAGTTGGTCTACGTCGCCGACCAGCACCAAATGCGCCGTAGAGGGCAAAGAGCGCAGGAGCAGGCTAAAAATAGCCGATTCCAACATAGAGGCTTCGTCTACTATCAGCACATCGGCGGCGAGCGGGCTAATGCGTATATTTTCCCTCGTGAGATCGAAGGCGCTACCGCCCAAAAGGCTATGAATCGTAGAGGCTTCTTGCCCTGTAACCTCTTGCAATCGTTTGGCGGCTCTGCCCGTAGGGGCAGCCAAAACCACCTGCTCCGTGCGCTGTAGCCAAGTCTGCAAGAGTACTTTTACGATGGTGCTTTTTCCTGTGCCTGCGCCGCCTGTGATGATGTGTATTTTATGCTGCAAAGAGGCTTCTAAGGCGGCTTGCTGCTGCTCGGCGAGTTCGATTTTTAGCGCCTTTCGGCTGATGTCGAGGGCTTCTTGCCAACGGCTGAAGGCGAGGGGCGGGGCGGACTGTAGGCGTACCAATTCGTCTACTGCGTTTTGCTCGTAGGTATAGTAGCGCTGTAGCCAAACGAAGGGCGCGCTTTCCTCGCTGTCGTTCCGAAGATAATCAATAGCAATTTGGCGTTTGCGCAGCAGGGACTGGGTGGCGCGCTCTACCTGTTCGGCTTCGATTTTTAGGAAGCTGGCGGCGCGTTGCTGCCATTCGGAGAGGGGGAAACAAGTATGCCCTTGCGCGGCTGCCAATTCTTGCAACATAAAGACCATGCCCGCTTCGATGCGCTGCGCGGCTTCTTTGCCCATGCCCATTTGTTGGGCTATTTCATCGGCTTTCATAAAGGAGATGCCGATAACGTCGCGGGCGAGGTTGTAGGGGTTTTGCCGCAGGCTGCTAACGCTTTGCTGTCCGTATTCTTTGTATATCTTTTGGGCGAAATTGGGCGAAATCTCGTACTGCTGCAAAAACATGATAATATCCCTCCCTTCGGTCTGCTCTTTCCAGCCTGCTACGATTTGCTCTATCAGCGTTTTTTTTAACTTTTTCAGCTCTTCGAGCCGATGCGGGGCGTTCTCGATGACATTAAAAGTATCTTCGCCGAAAGCGTCGACAATCATTTTGGCGGTCTTTGCGCCCACGCCGCGTATAAATCCGCTGCTCAAATAGCGGGCTATACCTTCTTTGCTGATGGGTAGCAAGACCTGAAAGCTGGCTACCTCAAACTGCGCCCCAAATTTTTTATGCTCTATCCATTCGCCATTGCAGACCAGCGCCTCGCCTGCCCGCAGTTGGGGCAGTGTCCCCGTGATGACAATGGGGTCTTTTTGTGTCGTCGGGCGCAGATGCGCCACCGTATAACCGTTTTCGGCATTCGTGAAAAGCACGCGCACTACCTCGCCTCTAAGAATCATATTTTATTTTGTCGTTTTCCGTAGGCTGCGCTGCGCTCGCCTACGGCTAAGAAGAAAACGCCCCTTTGGGGCTATTACCGACACAAATTTACAAAATTATGCTGGATAGTCCCAAAGAGGCTATTGCTGATGCTAAATTATGAAATTGTGCTGGATAGCCTCTTTGGGGCTATTCTCTTCATAGTCGCAGGCGAGCGAAGCGTTGCCTGCGGACACTATTCGGGTAGGGTCTCGAGTTTATCCCAACGTATGTATTTCATACTGCGCGATGTATGTTCGGTGCTGATGCCCCAGCCTGCGCCGTTGTTGTCGGAGCGCTCCAGAGGGTCGAGGCTATTGGCATTTTTGTAGCGCCAAAGCACTGCGCCCACGCCAGAGTTTTCGCCGCCGCCGCCAGACTCTACAGTGCGAACTTGTATAGAGCCGTCGGGCATAGTATCTACATCGACGACTACGCGCACGTGCCCGTATTTGCCGTCTTTCGGGGGGGCGAGTTGCTGCACGTCGCCCGCTTTGATTTGGGAGGGGACAGTAATCGTTTTGAATTTTTTGCCCGTCGTAAAACCGCCCGTGATGTTGAAATCGTCGGCTTTTTTGTCGAAATCCATATTGCCGTCGACGAGGAAATTAAGCGCCTGCCCGACTAAGCCCGTACAGTCTACGCCTACGCAGGTATCGTCGAGAAATTTGCGCAAGCCCTTTGCGGTAAGTTGCCCTGAGGGTACAGCGCCTGCTTTCACGCATTCGTTGAGATACCAGGTAATATCGGGCGGGGTAGCCTTGCCTGCTTTGGCATGCCAAGGGAGTTTTTTGCGGATAGCGCCCGCTTTGCCCGTGATATAGATGTCTGCCCATTCGGAGAGGGACATAGATTGGGCTAAGGGTTTGCCGCTGGGGTCTTTCGTACGGGTAGAATTGATTTCGTAGCTGGGTACGACCTCAACGTATTGGGCGGGTTCTTGATTGGGGTTGATGCGGACTTTTATATGGCTGAAGCTATCAAAAAAATCTTCGAGTTTTTGCTCTCTTGCGCCTTCTGATTCCCAATCGAGGTCTTGTTGGTCTTGGGGGCGATATTTGCCTGTAGCGCCTGTGTAGTCTGTGCCTGCGGCGGGTGTGGTGGTGGCTTGTCCGCTAAGGTGTCGCCAAGTGCCGCCGCCTGCGTCTATGCGTCCGTCGGGCGAGGCTTGCCCCATTTTCGTTTTTTGGTAGTCTGCGATAGCGGCTTTGGTGGCATCGTCGCAAGTGCCTGTGGCTTTGAGGCTGCTATAGCCTTTGCCGATAAGCATTTCTTGTACGGTGATAACGTCGGCGGGGTCGTTGACGGCTTTGGAAGTTGCGCCTACAGCCTTTTTGATGGGATTATTGCCTGTGATGAGGGGCTGCGTGGGGAGCGTGGGCGGGGTTTCTTGGGTGGGTGGGGTGGGCGCTGGTGTTTGCTGTGTGGGCGGGGTGCCTGCGCCTGCCGATAGGGCTTTCCACGATTTTCCGCCTGCGTCGATGCGTCCGTCGGGTTTTGCCAAGCCCACCACTTTTTGCTGAAAGCGGGCGATTACATTTTCTAAAGCTGCGTCGCTGATGCCATTTTCGGGCAAGCCTGCGTTTGCGCGCTTGTTGAGTAGGGACTGCACGAGCCGCACGTCTTCGGGGTCGTTCGCGCCTTTGCGTCCAACGGAATCTTTTATTTCGCTGCGGGTGGGCGGGGCGGCTGGGGTCTTAGCCACGATTTGTTTATACTGCTCAAACAAAGCCGCAAACTGCGCTTTTAGTAAATCCAACATATCTTTAAGCCTAAAATTGTAGTGAGAAAATAGAGGTACATACAGCGCGGCAATTTACGCCCTTTTTTTGAAAAAAGCAAATGATGCCTAAATTTTATACCTTTGTATTGGGTGAATAGCCGTTTTTTTTGGGCGTGCCCCCGCGCCACGCCCGCCGCAAAGGGCGGCGAGCGGAGCCGTAGCATGCTACGGCTCTACTGGCGCGGGGTCGGGCTATTCGGGGCGCAACTGTAGGGACAAGGCATGCCTTGTCCCTACAGCGCGCCCCTACTATCCCTCACGCAGGGCAAACAGCCTGCAAACATTCTTAATTTTGCCGCTTTATTTATGCCAATAGAAAATATCGGGCTTATGCAGCCACTCGACGAGCGCGGGCACATCGTCAACATCTGCCTTCAGCGCCCCATACAAACCGAGTACGCGCCTGTGCTCGATTTGGCGCAGCGCCTTTTGCAAAATAGTGTAGGCGAGCATCTGCACAGCCTTTATGTGCGCGGCAGCGTGGGCAAGGGCACAGCTCTGCCGCATAATGCCGACCTCGACCTTATCGCCGTCTGGGCGGGCAGCAGCGCCCCCGTAGATTGGGAACAGAAAGAAACCGAGCTTTCCGATGCCCTACAAAGACAATTTCCCTTCCTCAATGGGGTGGAAACGATGGATGCAACCTTGCAAGAACTACAGAAAAAAGACTATTTTCAATTCGTTCTGAAAACGCAAAGCCGCTTTCTTTGCGGCAAAACTAACCTGCAAGCCGAATTGCCCGAATTTGGCATTGGAAAAGTAGCGTATATGCACCTGCCCTTTTTGTCGGAAGACCTCGAAAAAGCCCGCCAATGGGCAGCCGAAGCGGGCGATAATACCCAAGAGCTTTGCGAAATCGGCGCTTGGATAGCCAAACGCAGCGTGCGCACGGGTTTTGAATTGGTCATGGAGCGGGTAGGGGCTTACACGCGGGATTTGTATCCTTGTTGGGCGCATTTTGCGGAGTTTTATCCGCAGCATAGCGAAAATATGCGTACATTGCTATCCTTTGCCATCGCTCCGAGCAGCGAGCGCGGAGAGTTGGAGGCGATAATCGGGCATACAGCGGCGTTTTTATTGCCGCTTATCGCTGCGAAAGCTACCGAAATGACGGATACCGCCTTTTGAAAATTGCGTGAGGGATAGTAGAGCCGTAGCATGCTACGGCTCGGATAGCCCGACCCCGCGCCGCGCCCTTTGCGCGGCATTTGCGGGGGCACGCCCAAAAAAATCTACATTTTCCGTAAAAAATTTCAATTCATGCGTCTTTCTCAAATTATTAGCCTTGCGCTCACGGCGAGCGTCGTTTTGGCGCTGGTGTACGGCACGGGCGCGTATCTGCAATTCAATATGGGCAGACCTGTCGACTGGATTGTGGGCGTAGCCTCCTTTTTTTGGCTGCTCTCGGTGGTAACGATACCTTGGAATATGCACTTTCGAGCGCGGGAGGTGCTGGCAGATGCCGACCTATCGCAAAGTACGGGCATCAATATCCGCAGCGAAGACAGAGCCTATGCGCAAGGCATAGCGAAGCGTTATTTGCTGGTGGCGCTGCTGCTGCATCTGGTTTCGACGCTGGCATTTTATGCGCTGGCGTACTGGGAAGTGAGCGGTTTGGGTTATTGGGCATCGGGGGCGGCGTTGTTGCTCACGCTCTTGCGCCCGTTGATGCGCTTGCATGATTTCGTGGTGCATCGCTTGGAAAACATACGCGGGCAGGTGCATTATCCACGCGAGGACATCAATGTTTTGCGCTCAAAGCTCGATGAGGTTTATGCTTTGGTGCAGCGTTTTGATAGCAACCAGCAGGATTCGGAGTATGCGCAGCTTTTGCGCCGCATCGGCAAAATAGAAAAGCAGTTAGAAAAAGTCTTTGCTACCATCGCCGAAGAGCGCAACCAAAATGCAAAAACGCATGAGCAGCTAAAACGCTCGGCAGAAGAGGCAATAGGCAAACTCTCGGAAGATGCGCGCTTTTTGAATCAGGTGCGGGAGTTGGTGCAGTTTATCAAGCGGGGCTAAGGGGCTGTCGGGAGTCTAAAAGCTGACAAATATCAGGGTTAAATAACAAGTATTTTATATACTCTTTTTTAATTAAGGCGTATTTTTGTGCTATTTACAACACGAAAAAACGCAAGTATTATGTTAGACGCGAGAACTATAGCGGTGGTGAAGAGTACAGTGCCTGTATTGGCGGAGCATGGATTGAGTATAACGCAGGCTTTTTACAAGGGGCTGTTTGCAAAACACCCCGAGCTGAAGAATGTCTTTAATCAGTCGAATCAGCGGGAGGGCAAACAGCCGATGGCGCTGGCGAATGCGGTGTATGCAGCAGCGGCGCATATCGACAATTTGGCGGCGATACTGCCTGCGGTGCAGCATATAGGGCACAAGCATCGCAGTTTGGGCGTGAAGGCGGAGCATTATCCGATAGTGGGCGAAAATCTATTGGCGGCAATAAAGGAAGTCTTGGGCGCTGCCGCTACAGACGAAATCATATCGGCTTGGGGGGCGGCTTATGGGGTGATAGCGCAGGCATTTGTGAGCATGGAAGAGGCGATGTATGCCGATATGCTGGCTAAAGGCGGCTGGGAAGCTTACAAGCCTTTTGTGGTGGATAAGAAAGTAAAGGAAAGCGAGTTTATCAGCTCCTTTTATCTGCGTGCTCAAGATGGGGGAGCTTTGCCGCTGCATGAGGCGGGGCAATATGTGAGCGTTTTGGGCGAGAATTTGAGCGTAGCGTATACGCAGCCCCGCCAATACAGCCTCTCTATGGAGCCCAATAGCGCCTATTATCGCATATCGGTAAAGCGCGAAGATGGCAGTTTGGTGAGCGCGCATTTGCACGAGCATATACAGGAGGGCGATGTGCTGCAGTTGAGTGCGCCTGCAGGTAATTTCGTGGTAAGTTCGAGCAAAGTGCCTTTGATTTTATTGAGTGGCGGGGTGGGCATCACGCCTATTTTGTCGATGCTCTACGCGCAGGCTGCTACGGGTCGGCAGATAGTCGTAGCGCAGTCGGTAGACAATGGAGCGGCGCATGCTTTCGGGGCAGAAATCAAATCGATATGCGCCAAATTTCCGAATGTACGCAGCGTGGTTTTTTACAAAGAGCCGCAGACGGCAGACAAAAAAGGGCAGGACTACGACTATAGCGGCTTATTTTCTGCCGACTGGGCAGCCGAAAATGTGCCCGCCGATAGCGATGTATATTTTTGCGGTCCGATACCCTTTATGCAAAACCTGTTGCGCCTTGGCTACCAGGAGAAAAGAAGGCACCAAAGCTAAACGCAGAAC
>CAYXSA010000142.1:0-8194 GCA_964467315.1 uncultured Saprospiraceae bacterium
AAAGTGAAAAGTGAAAAGTGAAAAGTGAAAAGTGAAAAGTGAAAAGTGAAAAAATGCGCATATTATTGATTATCAATGGTTTATGCGCAACATTCGTCATTCGTCATTCGCTACGCGTTAACTTCGTTTTCGTCATTCTCATCGTAACCAGTTTTGCAGGGGGCAATAAAATAGTAGCTCTTTTAGGTGTGTGGCTTTATCGGCATCGGCGGGGTGGGCTTGTAGGAGCAGTGCGTTAATTTTTTCGATTTGTCGGCGGATTTTCGGCTTGGGCGCTTGCTCGGCGTATCGGAGCATGAGGCGTAGGAAACGGCGTTCGAGGCGGCTCATTTCGGCGCGCTGCTTGTACCAGCGGTAGCAACGTCGGGTAGCATACCGCAGGTAGCGCCAAGCTGCGCGCTGCCTATGCAGATGCAGCAGCAAAAAGTGCATCGCCACTTCCAAAGCAAAGGTAATACCGCCCTTTTTCCCCTGCGTATAGGCGTGCAAATGCTGCAAAGCGGCATCGCCCTGCCCGCGTTCCGCCTCCAAAAGTGCCAACCAATAGGCAAATTGCGCCCTACGCAAAGGCGCAAGCGTAGCGGGATACTTCTCTACAATTCGCTCACAAACAGCAGTTTGTGCCTCTAATTCCGCCTTGCGTCCCTGCTTGTAGTACATAATCAGGCGCGCATACTCGCCCGTATCGTCGAGTATCTGCTCAAAGGGCAAAGTGCGGGGCATGGTCGGCAAAAGCGCTTTTAGCTTTTCGTAAAATTCCTCCAAAACCTCCCATTTCGCTGCATATACGGCGCTCAATACGATGTTCGTCCAGTTGCCGTAAAACATATTGGCGTAACTTTCATAACAATTTGGCAAGCCTACCGCAAAATTCCATTGCTCCAAAGCCCAATATAAAAGCTGCTCGTAGTCCGCTTGATTGATGTAATAAAAAATCTGCGCCATATAATAATTGAAGCGCGCAGGCGTAGATAATTGTGGCAGCTGCTCTTTAGGTAGGCTGATTTTTTGCAAAAGTTGCTTGGCAAGCTGTGCACGCTGTGGGTCGTTGGGGAGTTTGTGATAGTAGTACACGAGTCGAAAAATATGACTGTCGGAGTCTTGCTGCGAGCGCAAATTTTGTAAAATAGCCTCGCTTTTGCTCAAAAAATCTTCAACCTTATCCAGCGAATCGAGCGAACGAAAATTAAACAAAGCACTGCGCAGGTAGCTAATACGCCAGTTGTGCGCATAAAGCTGCATAATCCCGCTCTGAAAAGCCTGTGCCATCTCGTCCAACTCCTCAATGAGCTGCCAAGCCTGCTCATGCGCCTTTCTATGAAAAAGTGCATCAATTTGTTGCAATAGATGCCAAAAACGTTGATAGGGCGTATCGCGGTGCATATCTTCGATAATGCGCAAAAGCCAACCATAGAGGCTACGCGCCAGTTGCGGGAGCTTAGAGCCCCATTTTTTGCGCAGTTGCAAAGTGCAAGCCTCCTCTTCCCAACGCTCAAAGGCTGCGATTTCATCAAACAAACGCGCATAATCATCGGCGGATTTTGTCTGCGCCGTGAGCCGCATTTTCAATTGCCGCTTCTCGTTTTTATCGAAAGAGCGGGCGACAACATATAGATTTTCGAGCGTAGAAGGCATTTTAGAATGACGAATGACGAATGACGAATGACGAATGTTTGCTTAAAAGCGCGCAATAATAACACAAAATTGTGCCTACGCGTTATTTTCATAATTTGCCTTTTCGCTTATGCAAGCTCATAACCGCAATGCGCTTCGCAATTGCTACCTAATCATAATTCGTAATTCGTCATTCGTCATTCTAAAAGGGCGTGCCGCTGCGCCAAAAAGGGCGCAGCGTCGGGCTATACGGGGCGCAAATGTAGGGACAAGGCATGCCTTGTCCCTACAGCGCCCCTACTATCCCTCACGCAAAATACGGCAGGCGCAGCGCAAAGGGCGCAGCGCCTTTTTTGTATATTTGCCCCTTCAAAAAAAATCACTTTTCACTTTTCACTTTTCACTTTTCACTTTTCACTGTCGGCACTACAGGCAGGTGTAGCGTAGTCGGAAACTCGGCGTTGTGATAAATCCGCAGCGGCTTCATTGCCAAACTTTCGGGCGTATCGAAATGGTCGGCATCGCTCGTCGCTATCGAAACCCGAAGGCTATGCCCCTTGCGCAATAGGTAAGAGGTGGGCAGCAATTCAAAGCGCACCGCCTCTACGGCGCGCGGCTCCATTGGGGCACGGTCTTGCAATCTAAACGTATGATTTACAGGGGAATGCGTCGTTTTGTATTCGCCTGCTTTCTGTTCGACTTCCTTGCGATGCGAAGCCAACATAACGCCTTCCGTGATATAAGTAACCCGCCCTTTAGGGTCGACATCTTCAAGATACACAAATAAAGGCGCTTCCGTCGTATCGCTGCTGATATACAAATCTATACGCGCGTGCCCCGTGATTTCCAAATTTTCTGCTTCAGCAGGCAAGGTAAAACAAAGCATTTTTTGATTTACGGCGCTTCTTTCAGGGTAGCCCGTTTTTTTCTCGTAGCGATATAGAGGCGTGAGCGTATTCCAGCGCGAGCCGCCGCCCGTACCCACCAAAGGCAAAGCAGGCTGATAGGTCGTATAGTCGGCGCTGCTTTTTTGCGTTACCCCATTGGCTAACAACTGCGTAGGCTGCAAAGCATGCACACGCATCTGCATATCCGTTGGCGGAAAAGCCGTAGCCCGCTTAAATTCCTCCGTTCCCATCTGAAAATAAGCTACCGCAGGCTCTTTGTCGATGCCATTTTGTATCCCCAACATATGAAAATCCAAAAAGCGCAGCATCTCGCTAAATACATCAAATTGCGTCTTTTTCTGATAATCGAAAGGGCTAATATGCTGTTCAGGCCCATGATCCCAAGCGCCTAAAAGCAGCTTTTCCGTATTTGGTGTATTCCAAAAACCTTTAATGGCAGAATTTACATTTGCCCCATCATACCAGCCCGAAATGCGGTAAATCGGCACTTTTGCCTCCGAGATAGCGCGCGCATGCCTGTGCACGCTGAAATCATCGACTGTAAGGCGGGACACAGGGTCTTTATCGTCGCGGCACTCCACCCGATACAAGCCCGCAAAAATATCGTAATTCTTTTCGTGCTCTTTTACGGCTGCTTTTAGCTCCTCGTATTGCCCATTTACGGGCATCACCCCACGCACCGCCATTTTCGCTTTACCGCCAAATACCTTAAAATCGTTGCGGTCGAGCCCCTGCGTTGTAAATTTCCAAATTTTGATAAAAGGCGATTGGCGTATACCGCCCACAAAATTCATATCCGCATACAAGTCAAAAATTCCACTGCGCGGTATACAAGCCTTCAGAGCAGGGTGGCGGGTAGCCAGCGCAAACTCTGCCGTCGTCCCCGTATAAGAAATGCCTGTCGTTGCTATCTTGCCGTCTGACCAAGGCTGCGCTACAATCCAATCCATCACGGTTTTCATATCCTCTACCTCCTGCGGGCTAAATTCCATCTCCCGATGCCCAAAAGAAGCACCCGAACCACGCAAATCCACAATCACGCAGTTATAGCCGTGTGCGGTGAAAAAAGCTACCTCCTCCTTTTTTACGTGCCCGAAATAGGGGCGACCTGCAAAGCGAAAAAATGGCTTTAGGTCGAGCGTGCGGCAATAACGCACGAAATAAACCAAAGTCGGCGCTTTTTTTAGCTCGCAGCGCTTCGGATTGGCACATTCGGCGGGCTTAAAAACATCAATAGCCAAACGCACGCTGTCGGGCATGGCAAGATAGCGCGAATCATAGCCGAAGGTCTTGTAGTCGGCAGCGCGGTAGCCCGTATAAATGCCGAGCGCACTCGACTTTTTAGCCCCTTTTTTGCCCTTTTTGCCTGCTTTTTTGCCAATTTTGTGCCCCCTGTCGCCGCCTTCAGCAAGCAGCGAACTTTGTACAAAAGCCAAGAGGGCAAACATTAGTAGAAAATAACGAATCATGTTGTAAATGACGAATGACGAATGTATGTAATTCGACAATATACGAAAAATATAAACTAAACGATAGTTCAAAATAAACTAAATGCAAAATTTTAAGGAATTTTTAGCAAAAATCGAGGAACGCGGCGCTCGACTGGTCGCTGTGAGCAAAACGCAAAGCCCCGAAGCCGTCAGAAAACTCTACGGCTTGGGGCAGCGTGTATTCGGCGAAAACAGGGTGCAAGAGCTTTTGCCCAAACGAGAAGCCCTAATAAATATGGGCATCACAGACATCGAATGGCATCTAATCGGGCATCTCCAACGCAATAAAGTGCGGCAAATAGTCCCGTTTATTGGACTTATTCATTCCGTCGATAGTTTAGAGCTGCTGCAAACCATCGACAAAGAAGCACAGCGAGCAGGCAGAGCCTGCATAGACGTACTTTTGCAGTTTCATGTAGCACAAGAAGAAACGAAATTCGGGCTAAATTGGGCGGAAGCTGTAGCTATTGCCGAGCAAAAAGAGCGATTTGAGCATATTCGCATCGTCGGCATTATGGGTATGGCAACCCAAACGGAGGACGAAAAGCAAATACAAGTCGAATTTGCCCAATTACGAGGCTATTTTTTGGAGCTAAAGCGGCTGTATTTTGTCGATAATGCCTATTTTTCTCGCATTTCTATGGGTATGTCTTCCGATTATGAGTTGGCGCTACAGGAGGGCAGCAATATGCTGCGGATTGGCAGCCTTTTATTTAGGGATTAAAACACCTGTTGGCGCAGGTATAGGCGCATTTTTTCGTTTTCCAATACGAGAATGCCTGCCTCAAAGCGGTAATTCATGCCGTTGCTGATAGTGCCCATATTAAAATCTTTGTTTAGCTCTCCCAAGCAAGCCATTTCCGTGCAAGCAAAGCCTTCGTTTTCGCTTTTCCAGCTAATATTATTGCCTTCGTAGCTCATACTTGTGCGTTTTGTGCAACTGTTGCAGTCGGGCGAATAGCTTAGATAGTCTTTTCCGAAAGCGACAAAGATAGGTTCATCGACGTATAGGGTTTTTTCTACCCCGTCCTTTTGGTAGGCATAGCATTCCCAGCGGGTATTGAGTAGGGTAGAGGGCGGGGTTTTTAGATTGGGGGCGAGGCGGAGCCAGTATTCGCCGTGTGTGGCTTTGAGAACGAGATAATCGCCTTCTTTTCGGTACTCGTAGTCTGCCCATTTGCCAAATTCTTTGCTGGGGCGGGGTGGTACGGCTTGCCCGCGCTCCTTCATTTCTTTATCGCTAAGGCAATGCAGCTCCGTACAGATGCCGCTACCCTTGTGTATATCTTGTATGATGCGTTTTTCGGTGTCGATGCGTATGCTATAGTGGCAGCGGTTGCAGAGTTCGGGGTAGCTGATTTGCTCTTTGCTGATGTCGATAAGGGGCGCATCGACATAAAAAAAGCGTTCGCCGTCTTTGGGGCGGTATTCGGTGAGTATCCAAGAGCGGGAAAACATCCATTCGGCGATTTTTTTACCGTCTGTGATTTCCTTAGGGTCGGGATTGGTTACGACGGGGGCTATATCGGGTGTGCCTGCGCGCTGGCAGGCGGCGAAAAAAGCGCAAACAAGCAGGATAAAAAAGGCGTTTTGCATGGTGGTTTTTAATTTTTTTGGTAACTTATGCCCAAGTAGATGCTTAGTTTTGTGGACAAAGGTGTTTGGGTTTAGCAACTATTTGCGCTTATTTCGGTTGCTTTGCTGTTTGAGTGCTGGCAGGCTGCGCGAAACTTGCGGCAAAAGCTGTATTTTTGCGTGAGGGATAGCAGCGGAACCAGCGAGCCACGCCAAAGGCGGGGCGAAGCTGATGGAGCGAATAGCCCGACCCGAAGCGCCGAAGGCGCAAAGGGGCACGCCCCAAAAAAAAATAAAAATTCCCCGCTTATGACCTTTTCAGGCTGGATTATTTTGCCGAGTTTTTTGCTCTCGATTTTGACCTTTTTCGGGCTGTATTTTTACGCGCCTGACTCGTATATGTGGCTGATGACTCTGCCCGTAGCGGTAACGATAGGCGGTTTTGTGGTACGGCGCGGTTTGGACGAATGGTGGTACTCGCGCCACCCGCCGACGCTTGCCGAGATTGAGCGCAACATTTTGGAGAAGCATTTTTTGTATTATCGCAATTTGCCTGCGCCTTTCAAGCTGGAATTTGAGCGTCGGGTCGCCATTTTCCGCATGCAGAAAAATTTTCAGATGCGGGGCAAGGAAAAAATACCTGGCGATATTCAGTTGCTGGTCTCGGCTTGTGCTATACAACTGACGATGGGTTTTCCGTATCAGAAGGAATTTTACCCGCGTTTGGGCATGATAGTTTTGTATTTGCGCACTTTTATCACTCCAGAGATGAAAGACCAACTGCATGCTATCGAGCTAAATCAGGACATTTATAATTGTCTGCTTTTGTCGGTGGAGATGTTTGTGAAGGGGCTGCAAGCGCCGAAATCGTACTACAGCATTGGTCTGTACGGCATGGCGAAGGCTTGGCGCATTGAGCAGGGCATCACGGAGGCGGATATGCCGATAGAAGACCGCAACGCCTTGTTGGTGAAGCTGCATTTTATGCGCAATTTTGAGATTGGCTACGTGTTTAAGTATACGGCGCTGACGGATATGGAGGTTTTTGAGATGTGTGTGGAGCATTTTTTCCTGTTTCCAGAGCAGATGCAAGCGGAGTTGCCCGCGATTTACAATTATCTCTATGGCTTGTTTAAGCAAGACCCCGCCAACAAACAAATGCCCATCATACAAGAGTATCTTAGCGAGTAATGAAGAGCGTATACAGCCTGCGTTTTGCCGAGATGGGGGAGCTGGTAGATTTTCGCTTGCGGGCGCTTGCCTATTTGCAGGCTGGGGGGGAGCAAGCGGCGGCTATTTTCGACAGTAATGCGGCTTTTTGCGGGCAGGCGCATCGCTACGAGGAGGGGCGTTTTGAGTGGGTACTGGCTGCGGGGGCGCATCGGCATTGTGTTTGCGCCTTTGGCGAGGGGGGCGCTTTGTCGGCTTTGTCGGCTTTTTTGTCTGCCCCCAGTGCTGCGCCGCTTTGCCCTGTTTTGCTTTCTTATGAGCTAAAGGACGAGGTAGAGCCTCATTTGCTGCATTCAAAATTGCCCGATGCGTTAAATATGCCTTTGGTTTTCGCCTTTGAGCCGCAAAAACTGCTTTGGGTGAGCCGCAAAAGCCCTTTACGGGTAGATTTTTATGCGGAAAGCGCGGAAAAAGCAGCGGCATGGGCTGCGGAAATCGCCGAGTTTGCGCCCCTTTCCGCCGAGTTTGCGCCCCAAAATTTGCCCCTACAAGCGCGGCTTTCGCGCGCGGAGTATGCGCGGGCGCTTGGCTGCGTGCGCGGGCATATCGTGGAGGGCGATGTCTATGAATTGAATTTTTGCCAAGAGTTTTTTATGCAGCCCTTCGCGGCTGAAGGCGGCGCTTTGCCGCTTTACGAGCGCCTCAATCGGCAGGCGCAAACCCCTTTTGCGGGTTATTTTTCTATGGGCGACGGGCGCTATCTCTGCTCGGCAAGCCCCGAAAGGTTTTTGTATAAGTCGGGCTCAAGGCTCCTTTCGCAGCCGATAAAAGGCACGCGCAGGCGAAATTTGAGCGATAAAACCGCCGACGAAGCGCTACGGCAGGAATTAAAAATGTCTGAAAAAGACCGCGCCGAAAACCTGATGATTGTCGACCTTGTGCGCAACGACCTCGCCCGCATCTGCCAAAAGGGCAGCGTGCAGGCAACGGAATTATGCGCCTTGTACGCCTTCCCGTCCGTCTGGCAGATGGTCTCCAGCATCAAAGGCAGGCTGCAAAGGGGGGCGAATTTTGAGCAAATCCTGCGCGCTACCTTTCCGATGGGCAGCATGACGGGCGCGCCCAAAATCGCCGCCATGCAGTACATCGAGCAGCTCGAAAGCCGTCGGCGCGGGCTATATTCGGGCGCGATGGGCTACTATTTGCCGCAGTCGGGCGACTTCGATTTCAACGTCCTCATACGCAGTTTCCTCTACAATGCGCATCGCGCCTACCTTTCTTGGCAGGTCGGCGGGGCGATAGTTTTCGACTCCGTAGAAGCAGAGGAGTACGAAGAATGCTGGGTGAAAATGCGCCCCCTGCTGCGCGTGCTGGGCATAGAATGAATGACGAATGACGAATGACGAATGACGAATGACGAATGACGAATGACGAATG
>CAYXSA010000143.1:0-8183 GCA_964467315.1 uncultured Saprospiraceae bacterium
GAAAAGTGAAAAGTGAAAAGTGAAAAGTGAAAAGTGAAAAGTGAAAAGTGCATTTATTTCGCTACAAGTGAAAATTTTCAAGCATTTATTTTTCTATATAAATAATTGATAATCAAGTATTTATACATCAAGTACCATTTTCGCTACGCGGTTACTTCGTATTCACTTTTCACTTTTCACTTTTCACTCAATTTGGGCGTGCTTACGCACTTGTGGTAAGCGGCGCTTGTAAAGCCGTTGCATGCAACGACTCTACAGGGTCGCAGGGTTGGGCTATCCGCTCCAGCCCTTCGCTACGCTGCGGGCTTCCGCTCCTATCCCTCACGCGATTTACCCGCCGCGAAAGCGGCGGCGGGGGCTTAATGCTTACTTAACGATATTCTAAATGAATAGCAAAACCTTATTGACGACTGTATTTTTCGCGGGATTGGCTTGGCTGCCGCTACGCGGGCAGCTTTTGGGCGATGCCCTTTTGTTTTCTGACCAGATGCCCAGCGTTACGGCGCGGGCGGCGGCTGTAGGCAATGCGATGGGCGCGCTGGGCGCAGATATAACTTGTCTGCATACCAACCCTGCGGGGGTAGGCATTTTCAGAGGCTCCGAGCTGACTATCTCACCGATGGTTACGATAAACGCTACTGATGCAGAATTTGCAGGCGAAACCCTGCGCGAAAACCGCCTCGCCTTCAAACTCGCTAATGTCGCTTTTGTGATGCACACACCGCTGGAGCAAGGCAAATGGAAAGGCTTCAATTTTGCTGTAGCCTACAATCGCTTGGCTTCTTACAATCGGGCTATGTCCTTTTCGGGCTCTACCTTTGGCTCGCGGATACAGAATTTTGTGGCTTCCGCCGAGGGGCAGCGACCTATAGACCTCAATCCCTTTGAGGCACAACTGGCATACGATACCTATCTTATTGATGTGCAAGACACGACAAGTTTTAGCTATGTCGGCGCTTTGGACGAAAATACACAGGTTCGCAAAAGCCAATTTCGCAGCGAAAAGGGCGGCTTGCATGAGTTTGCAGTCGGAGTCGGCTTAGACTACAATCATAAGCTGTATCTGGGTTTTACGCTGGGTATACCTGTAGTGCGTTACAATGAGTTCCGCAGTTATGAGGAATTGGAAGAAACGGGCACTATAGATTTTAAGCGTATGGTCTTCGACGAAACGCGGGAGATACGCGGCACGGGTTTTAATGCCAAAATCGGGGCGGTTTATCGCCTATCGAAATTTGCGCGCATCGGCGCACACATTCACACGCCCACCGCCTTTAAGTTAACGGAGACCTATTATACGGAGATGATGGGCGAGGTTATGTATGGGGGAATGCTCGAAAACAACACTTTTGATTCTCCCGAAGTGGGCAAATTTTCCTTTTCTCTGCGCACGCCTTGGGTTTTCGGTTTGAGTTTGGCTGCCGCCAAGAGCAAATTGGGTTATTTGGGTATAGAGGCGGAGTATCTCAATTACGGCTCCACCCGCTTCGGCGTACCTTTAAGCGACGAAACGGCTACGATTGATACGCGCTTATATTTGAGCGATTTGACGGCGAGCGCCAAGGGTTTGTATGGTAGCGCCTTTCGTTTGCGCGTAGGCGGAGAGCGCCCTGTAGGTAAAATTTTGCGCCTGCGCGCAGGCTATCAGCTCCAAACTTCGCCGTACCGCACACAGATAGCGGGCGTTAGCGACTTGCGCCATCAGTTGAGCGGGGGAATTGGCTTTCGGGGGGAAACGGTCTTTTTTGATATAGCCTATGTGCATACCCTTCGCCAATACGAGTATCTGCCCTATGCGCCGCTTACGGCAGCCAATACGCAGCAGGTTATCGCCAACGACCGCATGGGCTGGATTATGGTAACGCTGGGGGTACAGGTTTTCGAGGGAAATTAAGGACCAGCGTTTGCGCCCCGCGCCCCTTTGGCGCGTGGGCTTGTAGGGGCGAATAATTATTCGCCCTTTGCGTGAGGGATAGTAGGGGCGAATCAACATTCGCCCATTTGGGCGATGATGATACGCCCCGCATAGCCCGACCGCCCGACCTTTTAAGGAGGGCGGGCACGCCCAAAACGAATTACGAATTACGAGCGGCGAAGCCACCACGAAGTGAATAACGATTGTGTGGCAATCATAAAGCGCATTGCGAAAACGAAGTTAACGCGAAGCGAATTTGATTATCTTTGCGCGACCACAAGCGGAAACGCATACAAACATTCGTCATTTGTAACTCACAACCATGTTAAAAAATCTTTTCGTTGGCGGCTTGGCGCTGCTTCTTTTTTCTTGCAATCAGCCTGCGGGCGGCACAGCGGCGGGCGGCGACGCGACTACTACGGAAGGCGGCGATCCGCAAGTAACGGAGGTAAAAAATTACCAAAAACCCGCCGAGCCTGCCTGTCCAACCCCTGCGACCATGCGCGAGCTTTCGGGCGGCATGAAGCAGATTTACTACCAATTCACCTCCGACAATTCGGCTTCTTTGTCCGTATTCGGTATGGCGGGGGTAAAATTGGGCAAAAAAGAGGTGGTCGTAATTGTGGACTTTTTACAGTATAAAGACCTCTCTTGTACGGGCAGTTCGGTGCGCTACGGCGTGGGCGCGCGCTTATTTTTGACGATAAAAAAGGCGCAAGGCGGGATAAAAGTTACGGATTTGCCCAAATTGGCGGCGGGCGTAGAGCTGGGCAAGGCTTCGGTAACGTATAGTATTGAGGTCATCGGCTTGACGGGCGATAAAATCCGCGCCGCGCTACCATCGGCAGGCGATTTTAACGTGGAAGCCTACGGCAAGGTCGTGAGCGCGATTGATAAAATCCGTTCTTTGGCAGCAGACGGCGTAGCGGGCGTGGTTGTAGACCCGCAGATTATCCCGACCAGCAAATAAAACCTACTCCACACAGCGCAGCAACTGCTTCATCGCATCGACATCGTAGAGCATAATTTCCCACTCGCCTGCCGATAGCCACTGCATTTGTAGACTGCCGACCTCCATTTTTCGCAAGCGCCGCAAGTCGCGCGGGCGCAAGGCATAGACGCAATTATAGGCAATGCGCTCGCTCGCTTCTGCATCCTTACTTTTTTGCGCCTCTATCGGCTGCGCGCCGCGTAGGGTACGCAATTTTATGGGGCGCTCTTTGCGGGTCGACTGCAAAAGGCAGGGACTATTGGCGGGAATTTCGCCCCATTTTTCGGCTAAATCGTCGATTTCCGTATATATTTGCAGGTAGTATTCGCCCCCGCGCTCGATGAGCGCGACCGAGACGCGCAGCCAATTTTGCACCCTGCCGCTTGCAGCTTTATCGCCATGCAAGGGCTGTTGCGCCAGCAAAATCAGGGGCAACTGCCGATTATTGCCCGCCTCCTCCCAAGCGCAATCCTCTTGAGCTTGCAAAGAGCTGCTGGCAAAAATTAAAAAAATCAGCAGCGCCATTCGGCGAAAAAACTGTATATTTGTAGCGTACGGCATGAGATGAGTAATCGAAATACTGTGCGAAACTAAGACAAAATTCTCAATGAATAGGAACATTTTGCTGCTCGATACCACAACCGCCCTTTGCTCCGTCGCGCTCTCCATCAATGGCAGCCTGCACAGCGAGCGCGAAATCGAAGGACAGCAGCACGCCGCGCAACTCACAACCCTCATTTCCGAATGCGCGCAGGCAGCAGGCATCCCGCTAAAAGAGCTTTCTGCTGTCTGCGTGGCGGCAGGTCCTGGCTCTTACACGGGGCTGCGCATTGGCATCGCTACAGCCAAAGGATTATGTTTTGCGCTTAATTTGCCCCTAATAGCCGTCGATAGCATGTTTTCGCTTGCTGATGCTATGCGCCAAACGCAAAACAACAGCGATGCCGAAGCGCCCAGCTTATACCTGCCGACCCTCGACGCTCGACGAAATGATGCTTATTGCGCCCTCTACGATGCCGATTTGCAGCCCATTTTACCCATCGATTGCCGCACGATGCAGCCCGATTGGCTCGATGTTTACCTGCCCAAATACCAGATTTTCACCGCAGGCAACGCCGCGCAGAAAGTCCCCAAAAAAAACAATATAAACATAATGCCCACGCCGCATAGCGCCCGCAATATGCTGCGCCTCGCCGAAAAATACTTCTCGGAAGGTAAATTTGAGCCGCTCGCACAATTTGAGCCCCTCTACATCAAACCCCCGCTCGCCACCCAAGCCCGACACAACGCCCCCCTCGCATAGAAAGTGAAAAGTGAAAAGTGAAAAGTGAAAAGTGAAAAGTGAAAAGTGAAAAGTGCATTTTTTCGCTAAAATTTGCAAATTTTTAAGTACTTATTTTTAGCTTTAAATAATTGACAATCAAATATTTATACACAAAGTACGACACTTTTCACTTTTCACTTTTTTGGGCGTGTCGGCGCTCCCCGCCCGCTAAAGCGGGCTTAAAGGTCGCGCCGTCGGGCTATCCGTTACAGCCGCTATGCGGCTTCCTCTACTATCCCTCACGCAAAAAATATAAAAAAATAGCCCCAAACTGGCTTCCTTTCCATAACCGTAGGCAAGCGCGACAGCGCGCAACCTGCAGCATTCTTCCCCACTCAACTTCATACCACCCAATTATGAAAACGCTGCTCCTTCTTCTGCTCGCCTGCTGCTGTCTAACGCAGATAGCTCTCGCCAGCCCCCCCGAAATCGGCATCGCCACCTTCTACGGCGATAACTTTCACGGCAGACAAACCGCCAGCAAAGAAATCCACGATAAAAACGAACTCACCGCCGCACACCGCACCCTGCCCTATGGCACGATGGTACGCGTTACCGTCCTAAGCACAGGCACGAGCGTAGATGTGCGCATCAACGATCGTGGCCCCTTCGTCAAAGGACGAATTATTATCGTTTCGCGCAAAGCCGCCGAAACGCTCGGTATCCTCAAAGAAACCGACCCCCAAGTAAAAATCGAAGTCATCAAACGCGCCGATGAAGCCCCCACTCCCGTCGTAAGCGATGCCGCACCCACACCAGCACCCGCTACCATAAGCAACCCCAGCACCGAACCCATAGCCAAAACAGAAACCCCCATCGCGGGCGACCTAAAAGCACGCAATGGCAAAGAACTCCCCAAACAAGTAGACCCCGCTAATACCGACGCTAAAAAAGCAGCCGACGCAGAAGCCAAAAAAATAGCCGACGCTAAAAAAGCAGCCGACGCAGCCGCTAAAACAGCAGCCGACAAAAAAGCAGCCGACGCAGCCGCTAAAACAGCAGCCGATAAAAAAGCAGCCGACGCAGCCGCTAAAACAGCAGCCAAAGCCAACGACACAGGCAAAACTGCCCCCAAAGTCAGCCCAGCGCCTGCCCCTGCCAATGAACCGAAAGCCAACGAACCCATCGTTGCTTCTCGCTCCCTCAAATCCGCCGCCACCAACCCCAACGGCAATAAAACCGCCAATACCAAAGAACCCAGCCCCGCAGCAGCCACCAAAGAACCCAATCTCGCCCACAGCAACCTCTACAAAGTACAGGTACTCAAAATCGAAGAAAAAGGCTTCGGCGTACAACTCGGCGGCTTTAGCGACTATAACGTCGTCTTGCAACAGCTGGAGCAACTCCAAGCCAAAGACATCAAAGGCGGCATGGTCTACAACGACGTTCTCAACGGCAAACCATACTACAAACTCATCGTCGGTCCCTTCTTCACCAAGCAAGAAGCCCAAGACTATTGCAACGCTACCATCCGCGGCAAACATAAACTAAAAGATGCTTTCGTCGTAGATATCGAAGTTTTAGCCAAAAAAGCACACGCCGCCGCCTCTACACCAGGCACAGCAGCAGCCCCCGCTCCCGTTACACCCGCCAAAGGCAAGTAACCATAAACGTAAAATAGGCTTACAAAATATGAGGACATTTTGGAGAAGCCAGAACGCCGAAGGCATCTACGAAGTGCAAAATTTTGTTTTTTACAAGGCGTTTTTTAAGGTGATAGCAGCGCTATCGCCGCAAAAAACAACGCAGCAACAAAATAAAATTTGGCGGCTTATACAAAGTTGCAATCGTATTTTGTAAGCCTAATATCTGAACAGATATACACAGCCTCGCAAAAGGAAAAATCTGTGTATATCTGTTTTTTTTATGCCTACTCCAAAGTGCCCATGACCATCATCGCCCCGCTCTCCGATACAGACCAACTGCGCCCCCTTTTTATCCAATGGCAGCAGCAGTATAGCCGCATTTTTTTGCTCACAGACCAAAATACCCATACATTTTGCCTGCCTTTACTGCGGAAAAATTATCCCGATTTTGTCGATGCGCTCTGCATTTTGCCCCCCTTTGAGGACGGCGAACAGCATAAAACCATCAAAGAAGCCAGCCAAATTTGGCAGGGTTTACACGAAAATTTTGCCGACCGCCGCAGTCTACTGATAAATTTAGGCGGCGGGCTACTCGGCGACTTAGGCGGCTGGGCTGCCGCAAACTATATGCGCGGCATTGATTTCGTGCAAATTCCCACGACCCTGCTCGCCCAAGTCGATGCAGCCGCAGGCGGCAAAACCGCCATCAATTTCGCAGGCATCAAAAACCTTGTCGGCGCTTTCTTCCCGCCCCTTGCCGTCCTCGTCTGCCCCGAATGGCTGCAGACACTCGCCCCCCAACAAATTGCCTCTGGCTTTGCCGAAATGCTCAAACACGCCCTCTTAGACAGCCGCGAACATTGGGCGGAAATCTGCCAATATAAGCAAGAAGAAATCCCCCCGCTGCATCTCATACGCCGCAGCATTGAGCTAAAAGCCCGCATAACCCAACAAGACCCCAAAGAACAGGGTCTAAGAAAAATACTAAATCTGGGGCACACGATAGCGCACGCCGTCGAAAGCCTTAGCCACAAAGAAGGGCGAAAACCCATTTTGCATGGCGAAGCTGTAGCAATAGGTCTATTTTACGAATGCCGCTTGGCTGCCCTTGTCGGTACGCTGCCCCAGCAGAGCGCCGACGAAATTTGCACCCAAATCCAAAAGCTTTATCCTATACCCCCATACAGCGCCGCCGACCTTGACATATTGCTGCAACTCATGCGCGCCGACAAAAAAAACGAGCGGCAAACCCTGCTTTTTGTCCTGCTTGCCGAAATTGGTAAACCCGTTTTCGACCAAAAAATTAGCGCAGAGCAGGTACGCAAAGCGCTTATTTTCAGCAATTAGGAGGGCTTATTCGGTTTCGCATACGGCAAGCGCCCCAAACGCTGCCCGCCCTAGTAGTAAGTATCCAGACCGCCGATAGCCACTGCATTTAGCGCCTCCAATTCTATATGCCCCGACGATAATAACGCCAAAGAAGGCAAACTAAGGTACTGCACCGAACCAATAATCAGCTGCGTGCCGTTGATAGCCAGCGGGACTATCTCCTCCAGCTTTAAGCCGATTTTTAGCAGCGATTCGCCTACAAAGGGCGCAGGAAAATCCCCCAAATACTCCTCCCGCAGACCCACAGCCGCAAATTCCGACGCTTCCTCCGCATAACGCGCAGAGGTCTGATGCGCCTTTGCAAAAAAATCTGCCCCCACCTGATTCAGGGTATAAAAGCCCGTCGACAAGATATTTTCTACCGTATGTCGACGCGTCGTCGGGCTAAACGGGCGTGCTATCATGCCCATCAAGGCAGGGTCTGCGCCCAAATGCACCACAGAACTAAAAATAGCCAAATTGCTCAAACCTTCCGCCGAGCGCGTACCCACCAAATTCGCGCTTTTGTAGCCCGATAAACCATTGATAAGCTGCGTGCGAAAATCCTTATCCATTTGCTGTATATCAGCAAGGCTGAAAACCCTTCTTTCCATCTCGTTTTTTATTGTTAATTAAGCATGCTTAATTTTGGCGTGCCCCTGCTCCCCGCGCTAACGCGCTTAAAGGTCGCAGGGTCGGGCTATGCGTTGCAGCGCTCCGCGCTTCCACTGCTATCCCTCACGCGGCGGCGCTACGCGCCTTCTAAGTGAAAAGTGAAAAGCGAAAAGTGAAAAGTGAACACGAACGGCGCAGCCCTCCGCGGAGTGAAGTGAACGCGTAGCGAAAATTTTTTTGCTTTATATATAGCACATAAAATTATGATTATCAATAATTTATGAGCTAAAATAAATAAAAATAAGTGCGGAAAAATTTGCAAGTTAGGCGAAAAAAATTCACTTTTCACTTTTCACTTTTCACTTTTCACTTTTCACTTTTCAC
>CAYXSA010000144.1:0-8058 GCA_964467315.1 uncultured Saprospiraceae bacterium
GCGGAGGGCTGCGAAGCAGGTGCAGCCGTGCAGGCACGGCGCGTAGAGCCGTTGCCTGCAACGGCTGTACTGAGCGAATAGCGAACCCGTAGCGTAGCGGCGGCGCGCCTTTTGGGCGCGGCGCAGCCCCCAAAAAAAGTAAAAAGTGAAAAGTGACCGCGTAGCGAAAAGTGAAAAATATCCGACTTTATGTATATACTTGAAGCCTTATGCAAAAAAACATCATTCGCTTCGCGTTAACTTCGTTTTCGTCATTCGTAATTCGTCATTCGTAATTAACTAACTATGTCTTTGCCGCATGAAATTTTGCGCCAGTATTGGGGCTATGGGGAATTTCGCCCCTTGCAATTGGATATTATTCAATCGGCGCTGGCGGGGGTGGATACTTTGGCGCTATTGCCGACGGGCGGGGGCAAATCTTTGTGTTTTCAGGTGCCTGCCCTTTGCGTGGAAGGCGTTTGCGTGGTCGTTTCGCCCCTGATTGCGCTGATGAAAGACCAAGTGGAGAACCTGCAAAGGCGCGGAATAGAGGCGACGGCGATATATTCGGGTATGCCGCGCTATAAAATCGACCGCGCATTGGATAATTGTGTGCATGGGCAGGTGCGTTTTTTGTACCTCTCGCCCGAACGGCTCTGCACGGACTTGGTGCGAGCGCGTTTGGTGCGTATGCGCATCAGTTTTTTGGCGGTAGATGAGGCGCATTGTATCTCGCAATGGGGTTATGATTTCCGCCCTTCTTATGTGCGCATTGCCGAACTGCGCGAGCTTTTGCCGAATGTGCCCATCATCGCGCTCACGGCAACCGCTACCCCGCTGGTAGTAGAAGATATTCAGGAGAAATTAGCCTTTAGGAAGGGGCAAAAAGCGGTATTTCAGAAGAGTTTTGCCCGCGACAATCTCGCTTATGTGGTCTTGCAGGAGGAAAACAAGCGGGCAAAGATGCTGGATATACTCAAAAAAGTGCAGGGTTCGGGGGTGGTCTATGTGCAAAACCGCAGAGAGACCAAAGAAACGGCGCAATTCCTGCAAAAAAATGGAATTTCGGCGGATTTTTATCATGCGGGCTTGGATTCGGACGCTCGCGGGCGGGTGCAAGATGCTTGGATACAGAATAAAACGCGGATAATCGTCGCCACCAACGCCTTCGGCATGGGTATCGACAAGCCCGACGTGCGGGTAGTGGTGCATTTGACCCTGCCCGAAGGCTTGGAAGCCTATTTTCAGGAGGCAGGCAGGGGCGGCAGGGACGGCGAAAAGGCGTATGGGGTCTTATTATACAATAGCAGCGACCGCCAAAGGCTGGAAGAACAGTACGCGGGCAGCTTTCCGCCGCTGGCAGAAGTCAAAAACGTGTATCGCGCGCTGGGAAGCTACTACCAACTGGCTATAGGCAGCGCAGAAGGGGAGAGTTTTGAGTTCGATTTGCTGGAATTTTGCCGAAAATTCGACCAAAATGCGGTCAAAACCTTGAGTGCGCTCAAATTGCTGATGCAAGAAGGCTATTTGGAATTGAGCGAGCAGGTTTTCCAGCCCGCCAGCCTGCAAATTATCTGCTCTAAAGAGGTTTTATACGATTATTTGCTGCGTCAAGCTACCCAAGAGCGCTTAATAAAAACCGTTTTGCGGCTCTATCAGGGCATCAATCTGCAAGATGTGCCCATCAACGAGTTTGATATAGCCAAAAGCGCCAAAATGAGCGTGGTAGATGTGGGCGTGCAGCTCAAAAAAATGCAAACGGAAGGCATTTTGCGCTATCAGCCCCAGAGCGATCTCCCTCGTTTGACCTTTTTGCGGCAGCGCTTGCATGAACGCGATGTAGTTTTCGATAGACAAAGATATGAATTTTTGCGCACCCGATTTTTGGAACGCATCACAGCAGCGCTGCACTATGCCGAAAGCAGCGAGCGCTGCCGTAGCCAAATCCTGCTTGCCTACTTCGGCGAAACGCAGTCGCCCCCTTGCGGCAAATGCGACGTATGCACGGGCAGAACAAAAACACAGGGCAGAGAAAAAAACGAGGACAAAATTAAGCGGCTGCTAATGCGGAAAAACCTAACTTTGCACGAACTTTTGGAACAATTTCCCACCAACCAACACGCTTTCCTACTTGAGGAGCTTGCGCAGCTATTGCAAGAAGGTTTTATCGAGGAGAGCAAGGACAAAAAATATAGCTGGAGCAGCTAAACGAGTATGAGCCAACCCCTTAGCCGCTGGCAGCGTCTAAACGAACATTTGACCGATAACCATCGCTGGTGGTTCAATTTTTCGGGTGTCTATCTCTTCGTGAGTAGTACGCTTGCGCTGTTTATGTACGTCTATGTAAAGGGTTTCACCGACATGCAGACGGCAGAAAGCAACTTCGCTTTCCGCACTTTCGATTTCTTTTTTTTCGGTTTTTATTTTTTGGGAACAGCCTTCCGCGCCTATCTCGACCGCTTGGGCGGACTGCGCAGGGTCTCGCTCTTTGAGTATCTGATTAGCGCCTCGCTGATTTTCAACCTCGTTTTTGCTTTTATTTCGGACATCGAGCTGCTCAATCAAACGATGGTCGTCGTCGTCTTTGCGCTCGAACTATCGAAGTACTCCTTCAATCTTTCGCAACTGCGGCTAAGCCCTACGCTAATTTTCGTAGTCAGCTTTTTGATAGTTATCTTCGTGGGCGCTATCTTGCTGATGCTGCCCAATGCCAACAATGTGGATGGCGGCATACGCTTCCTTGATGCGCTCTTTACCTCCGCCTCTGCCGCTACCGTTACGGGCTTGGCGGTGCTGGATACCCAAACGCAGTTCAGCACACTGGGGCAAACCATCATTTTGCTGGTTATCCAAATCGGCGGCTTGGGTATGATGACCTTTACGAGCTTTTTTGGTCTGTTTTTCAAAGGCGAATCCTCCTTCCAAAATACCCTACTCGTACAGGATTATGTCGGCGCAGACAAGACCAGCGAAGCCTTTAAGTTTCTCATAAAAACCGTCGTTTTCACGCTCGGCATAGAGTTTATCGGCTTTTTGCTGCTCTACGCCTGCACGACCAACACCTTTATCAACGACGGCGAACGCTTGTTTTTCTCCGTTTTTCACTCCATTTCTGCCTTCTGCAACGCGGGTTTTTCTACCCTTAGCAATGGCTTATACGACATCCATCTGCGCTTCAATTACCCCTTACAATGGGTCATTTGCGCGCTCATCGTCGCGGGCGGCATCGGCTTCCCCATCATGTTCAATTTATACGAATACCTAAAATATAGCATCGTTAGCCTCTTCCGCCGCTGGTTTCGCCAAGAGCGATTTATACACAAGGCTTGGGTCATCAATCTCAATACACGCATTGTTTTATACACGACCAGTATACTCCTCATCGCGGGAACTATATTTTTCTATATCTTTGAGCGTGAGGGAGTTATAGCGGAGCACAATAGCTATTTCGGACAGTTTACGACCGCCGTTTTCGGCAGCGTTACGCCCCGCACTGCAGGTTTCAATACCTTCAATATGGGCGAACTCGCCGTGCCTACCATGCTGCTGATGATGTTTTTGATGTGGATAGGCGGCTCGCCTGCCTCTACGGGTGGCGGTATCAAAACCAGCACTTTCGCCGTCGCGGTACTCAATATTTTTAGCGTCGGCACGGGACGTACCCGCATCGATCTTGGGCGGCGCACACTCGCCGAGCAGTCCATTAATCGTGCCTTCGCTATCATTATGCTCTCCTTTTTGGTCATCGGTTTATCGACCTTTCTGATGGCATACTTCGAGCCCGATAAAAAATTCCTCGACCTCGCCTTTGAAGTATTTTCCGCCTATTGTACCGTCGGTCTAAGCGTTGGCATCACCTCCAGCCTCAACGATGGAGGCAAAATTGTCATTATTTGCACCATGTTTTTGGGGCGCGTCGGCACACTCAACCTCATCATTAGCCTCCTGCATCAGGTGCGCCACACGCCATACGAGTACCCACGCGAAAACATTATGATAAACTAAAAAAGTGAAAAGTGAAAAGTGAAAAGTGAAAAGTGAAAAGTGAAAAGTGAAAAGTGCATTTTTTTCACCTAACTTGCAAATTTTTAGCACTTATTTTTACTTATAAACACTTGACAATCAACATTTTACACACAAAGTACAATCGTAATTCGTAATTCGTAATTCAAAAAGGGCGTGCCCCTGCTCCCCGCCGCTAACGCGGCTTAAAGGTCGCAGGGTCGGGCTATTCGTTGCAGCCCCGCTACGCGTGGCTTCCACTGCTATCCCTCACGCATTGACGCGCTGCGCCAAGCGCAGCGCCTATAAAGCCCTTGCATGCAAGGGCTCTACCACCGCACATAAAATAATTGCCAAGCCGCACATTCGTAACTCGTAACTCGTAATTCGTAACTATGGAAGCTTATATATACGACATTTTGCGCACGCCACGCGGGCGCGGCAACGATAAAGGTGCGCTCTTAGGCTGTACGCCTGTTTATCTTTTGCGGCAGCTTTTCGACGCTTACCGCCAGCGCAATCCCCTACTTCCTGCACTTACGGAAGAGGTAATTTTGGGCTGTGTAACGCAGACCATGGAGCAGGGTGCCAACGTTGCCAAGACAGCAGCCCAAGCCGCCAACTGGGGCGAACATCTTACGGGGGTTAGCCTCAATCGCTTCTGTGGCTCTGGTCTGGAGGCTATCAATCAGGCAGCGGCATACGTCGCCAGCGGCTGCGCCGAACTGATTTTGGCGGGCGGCGTAGAAAGCATGAGCCGCGTGCCGATGGGCGCAGATGGCGGCGCTATGGCGTATGACCCCTCGGTAGCGATGGAAGGGCTGTTCATACCACAAGGCATCTCCGCCGACCTTATCGCCTCCAAATACGGCTACTCGCGCCGCTTGCTCGACGAATTTGCCGCCGAGTCGCAAAAGCGCGCAGCCGCCGCTCAAAAGGCGGGCTATTTTAATCGCTCCATCGTACCCATACACGATATAAATGGGCTTTTGCTGCTCGCCCACGACGAAAATGTGCGCGAAAGCACCACAGCCGAGAGCCTCTCCACCCTACGCCCCGCCTTCGAAACCATCGGCGAAATGGGTGGCTTCGATGCTGTCGCCTTAGACCGCTACCCCGAAGTAGAACGCATCCATCACCCGCACCACGCTGGCAATTCCTCCGCTATCGTCGACGGCGCAGCGATGGCGCTCATTGGCTCCAAAGCCATCGGCGAAAAATTGGGTATGCGTCCCCGCGCCCGCATTCGCACACTCGCCACCATCGGCACCGACCCGACGATTATGCTGCTCGGTCCCGCCCCCGCATCGCGCAAAGCCCTACAGCGCGCAGGCATGCAGGCAAGCGATATCGACCTATTTGAGATAAATGAAGCCTTCGCTGCTGTGGTTGTTCGTTTTATGGAAGATATGCGCGTAGCACACGATAAGGTGAATGTAAATGGCGGTGCTATCGCATTGGGGCATCCGCTCGGCGCTACAGGCTGTATGCTTACGGCGACTGCTTTAGATGAGCTGGAGCGCCGCGATAAAGAAACGGCACTTATTAGCCTTTGCATCGGCGGTGGCATGGGTATCGCCACCATCATCGAACGGCTATAAAAAAGGCATAAACACTACACACGCCTACAATAAAAAATCGTATCTTTGTAGCACATAGAAAGCAGCAGACAGCAAGGCGATGACGCACTTTTGTACTGCTTCGCCTTAAAATTTTGCAATATGGCGACGATTTGGTCTGACTTAAAATTTCAGTTTCAGCGCGGGAACATGGTCATCAAGCTCATCATGGTCAATGTAGCGATACATTTGCTATTGGGGATTAGCTTTGTGCCTGTTTATCTGATATTTGCTCAAGGCGATGTCAATATGCTGAAAATGTATAACGACTTTCTAAGCGAGTGGTTTTACCTGCCTTCCGACTTGGGCAAGCTCTTGTATCGCCCTTGGACGCTGATAACCTACATGTTTTTGCATGGCAGCTTGTTGCATTTATTGTTTAATATGCTCTTGTTGTATGGATTTGGGCGCGTTATCAACGACCTATTGGCAAACAACAAGATATTTCCGATATACTTTTTGGGTGGCTTGCTGGGGGCTTTCTTTTTTGTCTTCTCTTACAATGTATTTCCTGCGCTCTCGGCTGCAAAGCCGCCTATTGTGGGCGCATCGGCTGGCGTGATGGCTGTAGTCTTGGCTACTGCGGTTTTGCATCCGCATGGGGTGATGCGTTTTATATTCATAGGCAGCATTGAGCTGCAGTATGTCGCTTGGTTTATTGTCTTATTGGATATTATACAGATACCTTTAGATGGGAATGCAGGTGGGCACATTGCGCATTTGGGTGGGGCTTTCTTGGGTTGGATATATATCCGCTCGCTTACACGCGGGGTGGATTTGGGCAAGCCGATTAACAAATTTTTCGACCTCTTCAAACGTCGTCCCCCAGCCATCGCCCGCAATCTGCCACCCAAGCGAGAAATATCGCCCACTGTGCGCGTCGCCAATCCCAGCGCTACGGCAGGGCAGCGCCGCGAAAACCTCACAACGCCTACCAATCCGCTCGCCAATACCAACAGCACCGATAGCAACACAGGCAATATCAGCAGCGATATACACCCCTACCTAAGCGGCTACGGCAATAACTTTACCAAACAATACCAGCATCTTAGCCCGCAGGAGTGCATCGATGCTATCCTCGAAAAAATAAAACGCTCTACCTACAATAGCCTTAGCGACGACGAAAAGAGATTTTTGGAGCGCGTCAGCCGAGATAAGCTTATTTAGTTAGGAGTTACGAGTTACAAATGTGCGCCGCGTGAGGGATAGGAGCGGAACCAGCCGCCGACTTGTTCGGCGGCTGATGTAGCGCATAGCCCGACCCTGCGCCGCGTAGGGGCGTATATTTATACGCCCCCCGTCCGCGCCCCTTTGGCGCGGCGGGCGGTGCAGGGGCACGCCAAAAAAATAGCCCTAAAGGGCGATTTCTTCTTAATCGTAGGCAAGCGTAGCCCGCGAAAAACCAAAAGCAGGACAAAATGAGCAACGATAAACACCTGCAGGCGTACATGGAAAAGATGCTCGACGTGCAGCGCCAGCGCGAAGAAAGCACCTTTACGCAGCAGGAATTGCGCGAAATTGCGCTTTCCGTCGGCATGACGGAGGCGGATTGGGCAGAGGCGCAAAAGACCCTGCGCCAGCACACCGAAAGCGGCTTGGCGCACTTGGAAATTGGCAATTATGTGGACGCGCTGCGCGAATTGGAGGAAGCTCTAAAGCTCAATCCGACAGACGAAGAGGCACTTTACGGCGCGGCAAAGTCCTCGCACGAATTGTATGTAAGCACGAAACGCGATTTTTATGCGAAAAAAGTGGTCGACTATGCCGACCGTGTGCTGCGCAATGAAAATCCGCATTTGGACAAAAAAGCAGTCAGCGTTTTGCAAGAAATGCGGCGCACAGACGGCGAATATAAGGGGCTGCGCGAACGGCAGCGCTGGATAGTGGCGGGCATCGGAGCGGCTGTCTTGATTTTTCTTTTTGTCGTATATATGCTGCTAAAAAACAGCATCTGCGCCGCTTATCATGAGGTAGAACGCCATTGGGCGCAGGTCGAAAACGTTTGCCAACGTCGCGCCGACCTCATTCCTAAGCTCATCAGCATCAGCCAAGCCCAAGCCGAATACAACCAACAAACCCTCGATAAACTTGCCTCCCTGCGGACTTCCCTCAACCCCAAAGACGCAGCCGCCTACGCCAAAGGACAAGAAGAAATCAATAAATTGATAGCCCAACTGCTGGGCGATTTGGCAAAGTCAACAAGCACAGGCAGCAGCGAACAAGCTATGCGCGCTCAATTCGACGACCTGCGCGCACAGATTGAGGGCGCAGAAAATCGCATAGCCGTCGAACGCAAACGCTTCAACGAATCCGTAGCCAATTATAACCGACAAATTAGCCAGTTTCCATACTCCCTACTTGGCTACAAGGAAGCGACGTATTTTAAAAGTGAAAAGTGAAAAATGTGCTTTGTGTCGTAGGTTGTGCTTTGTGTCGTAGGTTGTGCTTTGTGTCGTAG
>CAYXSA010000145.1:0-7970 GCA_964467315.1 uncultured Saprospiraceae bacterium
CTTTTCACTTTTCACTTTTCACTTTTCACTTTTCACTTTTCACTTTTCACTTTCAGCCATGCTGCCAGCGCCGAATTGAGGGGCTCGCGTATGAAAAAATGCGTGTCTTCGACGGTATGAATTTCTGCCTGCGGGATGCCTTGCATCATTTTTTGGGCGGCGCTGACGGGGGTAATTTTGTCTTTTGTGCCGTAAAAAAAGCAAATCGGCGTGCCGTATCGCAGCAGCCTGCGGTGTATGCGCTCATGCTGCACATTAAAATAGTAGAGCGAAGACCAAGAGTTGAACATACGTTCTTGTCGGTGTTTTTTCTCAAAATGCTGCTGCACAAACTCCGAAAAGGAGCGATGCAGCAGCCGCATTTTCGCCGCGCCGCGTATGATGCGCTGTATGAGCCCCAGCCCTACGGTCGCCTGCAAAAATCGGCGAATGGGGCGCGCAAACAACCAGCGATTGAAGGGCAGCGCCTTGTACACGCCACCCGGCGCGAGCAGTATCAAACCCTCGACGCGTTGAGGCAGCAGCGTATAGAGTTTTAGCGCGATAAAACCGCCCATGCTATGCGCCATCAGGCTAAAACCCTCCTTGCCCACATAGGCGCAAATTTGCTCTACTAAGCGAATGATGTGGCGGGGCTTGTACCCGCGCCTATGCCATTCCGTGCGCCCGTGATAGGGCAAATCTACCGCTATCACATCGAAATGCTCGCCTATAGCCGACTCCAAATTCAGAAACAAGTCCGCCTTATCGGCAAAACCGTGAAAAATTATCAGCAAGGGGCGGGCAGCATCGCCAAAGCGCAAGCAATGGAAACGCGCATTTTTATCCTCGAAAAATAGGGATTCGGCGGGCATTTAGCGTAAAATTTCTTGGAGCCGACGCACAAAATTTAGCACATCCGCAAAACTATTGTACAAAGGCGCAGGCGCTACGCGGATAACGTTGGGCTCCCGCCAGTCGCTCACCACCCCAGCGCGCAGCAGGGCGGCATGCACTTCGCGCCCTCTGTGGCTTTCGCGCAAGGAAAGCGAGAGCTGCGCGCCGCGTTGCTTTATGTCGGCAGGCGTGATAATCCGCACTTGCTCGGCTAATTCTTGGTTAATGAGCTCAAAAAGGTAACCCGTCAAACGCTCGCTTTTTTGCCGCAGGGCTTGCATGTCGGTTTTCCCAAACACTTCTAAGGAAGCCAGCAGCGGCGCAAGCGCAAAAACGGGCGCATTCGAGAGCTGCCAGCTCTCCGCCGTCGCTATGGGCACAAATTCATCGGGCATGCGGAAGCGGCTCTCTTTGTCGTGCCCCCACCAACCCGCAAAACGATGCAAATCCGTCCGTCGGTGATGCTTTTCATGCACAAAAATACCCGCCGTAGCGCCCGCGCCCGCATTGAGATACTTGTAATGACACCAAGCCGCAAAATCTACCCCCCATTCATGCAGTTGCAAGGGCACATTGCCCGCCGCATGCGCCAAATCCCAGCCTACGACGATGCCCAAACTTGCCGCATAAGCGCTAATTTCCTTCATATCGAAGCATTGCCCCGTGTAATAATTGACCCCCGAGAGCATCAATAGCGCCGTTTCTTCGGCTTGCTCTTGGATAGTCTGCAAAATATCCTCCGTCCGCAGGCAATCCTCCCCCGCGCGCGGTGTTAATTGTACCAAATCCGCCCCCGCATCGAAGCCATGAAAGCGCAGTTGCGCATCTACAGCGTACTTATCGGAAGGGAAAGCGCCGCGCTCGATGATAATTTTGCGCCGCCGCTGCGTTGGGCGATAAAAAGACACCATCAACAGGTGCAAATTCGCCGTCAAACTGCCCATAGCCACCACTTCCGACTCCTTTGCGCCGACAATCCGAGCCAGCGGGGCAGCAAATTGCTCGTGGTACGATTTCCAAGCCCTGCGCGCCCGCAAATGCCCTTCTACAGCCCATTTGCGCCAGTCTGCCACTTCTTCCAATAGGATTTTTTCTACCCCTTTTGGCTGCAAACCCAGCGAATTTCCGCAAAAATATAGCTGCTCCTCGCCGTTTTCGCCTTCGGGAAAATAAAACTCCGCACGCAAGTGCCGCAATGCGTCTTGCGCGTCTTGTGCCCGCGCATAATCTTCGCTAAAAAATGACATTTTGGGTTGAATTTTTGGGTGTTTTTTGTTTGGGCGTGCCCGCGCTCCCCGCCCGCGCAAAAGCGCGGGCTTAAAGGTCGCGCGGTCGGGCTATTCGGGGCGTATATTTATACGCCCCTACTATCCCTCACGCAAAAAAACCGCGCCGCCAAAGAGGCGGCGCGGCAGTCGGGGTAGGGTAGGAGCGTCGCCAACAAACTCAGCATTATTTGCTATTTATTGAAATAAGTCCTGCAATTTATCCAATAACCCTACAATCTCTTCCGCTATCTCATCTTTTTGCAGAAGTTTGATAAGCTGGTAGTAATCTCGTTTGTAAAAATCTTGCTTTCGCCCTATTCGTTTGTAAAAATCTGCAAAAATGGGGTCTAACCAATCATCCGTTAGCTTGCTTGTATTCCACCATTCATCAGATAAATTGCGCAGGCGCGCTGGAGTCGTGTGTTCATTGATGCACTCCAGCATAATTGCTTCCCAATCGTCATTACTTTTGTACTGTATTTTGAGCAGTTGGGCGTGTGTGATTAGCGTTTTCGGGCGAGCGAAATAGTTTTCTAACTCGCGTCGCTGTAGACTATACACTTTAAGTATCTTGATATCTGCAAGGTTTTTAGCTATTTTGTCAAAAATGGCTATGCCTTTTAGATTTGGAAAAATATCCCTTATTGCTGTGAAGCGGCGCACCGCAGTATTGGGCTCATTGTTTTCGGCGTAATCCACATTGGCAAGCCGCAAGGGGGCATCAACGGGGTGCTGGAGCTTGTTTGCAAATTCTTGCAACATACGCAAATCTGTACTGCCTTCCAAATACAAAACGTGCCCTTTCTGCCGTGCTTGGTAGTACTTTTCCCAGCCGATTTCTGTGAGCATTTTTTGAAAACTGCTTGTTTTTTTGGTGTTTAACTCAATGGCTTGATTTTCAATGAGCGCCACCACTTTTGCGCTATTCGCGGCTTCCGTCAATACCACCTCCGAATGCGAAGCAATAAGCACCTGCGAACCAGTTGCACGGGCTGTATCCATCAGCAATTGAAAAATTTGTCGTTGCCTGATGATTTCCAAATGTGCATCAGGCTCATCAAGCAGGAGTATCGTATTGGGCGAAGAATACATATACGCAAGTAGCAATAAAGTCTGCAAAAAACCCCGCCCACCCGCAGATATATCGTATACGATGCCGTTTTCTTTATAGGTAAGTTCTATACTACCGTTTGTTTTTATGAATGCAGGCGCTTGCAATTCTACGCCAAACATCATACGAAGATGCTTACAGACCTGCTTCCAATTTTCCTCTGCGTTGCCTTGATTGCTCATAGAAGAAGGGTACAGCACAGCAAAGCATAAGTTGCGCAAAACCTCCGCTGTTTTTCCTTCTCCCAAACGTCTTTCTATCGCGCCCTGCTGTAGCTGGTCTTCGAGCGTTGATATACCCGACATGGTTTGCAAAAATCCGAAATGCACACGCCCGCCCTTATCATAAATCTCTAATATATCTGCTGCGCCTTCTACAATTCTACAGGTAAAAGATTCCGCATTAGAAAATATAAACTCCGCCTTGCATACCCAATTTTTACCAAAATTTTCGCCTTTAAGTTCTACACTTAGCCGAATAGGCTCAACTCCTTTTTTATCCGATTTATGGGTAACTTTTTTATTATTCCACAAAAATCGCGCATCAGAAACGGGGCTATTTAGCAAATCTCGTCTATTTACAACAACATGTCCCTTTCTATCCAAATCTCCTTTTTGTTGCGCTGTGAGATAGGCGGTTACGCCAACTTCCCACAAACAAAGTGCTTGAAATACGGTAGTTTTGCCAGAATTATTGGGACCTATAATTGCCACAATGTCGCTCAAGCTAAAATTAACTTGCTCCAGCTTTTTGAAATTGTGTATAGATATGCTGTGAATCATAAAAGCGATATTAGGTATTGGGTATTGTATTTTTCGTTTTGAGGCTATTTGTTTAGCGCGCCGCCAAAGAGGCGGCGCGGCAGTCGGGGTAGGGTAGGAGCGTCGCCTATTGCTCGTGGGGTAGCAGCGGAAACAGCGCTTCCGAACGTTCCGTTTTATAGGCGCCTGTAGTCGTTATGGGCATTCTACCGCCGTAGTAGCCAGAGCAGTTGGCGATAACTTCATACTTTTGGTCGGGCTGTAGGGTGAGGCGAATGATACCATTTTCTACCTCCAGCGGCTCTTCTTTGCCTGTTTTGGCATTGCGAAGGCTCACTATCGAATTGCCCAGTGGGTTTTTGCTGGTCGCGTCGATGATTTGTATCTCTACGAGCAATTCCACGGCTTCTTTTTTCGGCTTTTCGGGTTTCGTGCCGCCTTTGGGGTTTTTGCCCGTTTTCTTGGGGTCTGTGCCATCGACCTTCACTATATCTGTGCCATCGGGATTTTTGCCGTCGCCGTCGGGATTGTTTGTATTATCGGGATTATCCGTATTGTCGGGATTTTTGGGGTCGCCGCCATCGACTTTTACGATGTCTGTGCCGTCTGGGTTTTTGCCGTCGCCGTCAGGCTTGCCTGTGTTGTTGTTATCGGGTTTGGTGCCGTCGGGTTTGGTCGTATTTTTCTTGGGGTCTTCTGCAACGAGTCCGCCCGATTTCAGGAGGCTGTCGACGCGATTTTCTGCATCGCTGGGGTTGTTGTTGCGGTTGCTGGGGTTATCTACGATAAGACCTTCCACGTCGGCGGAGTCGTTGAACATAGCGGCGGCGCGGGGGGCGATATTCGAGGGTAGGGGCTTGGGCGTTTCGCCTGTGAGGACAAACTGATAAATATCGTCGGAGCCGTCGCGGTTGCTCGAAATAAAACCTTTGGTTTGGTCGTCGGAGAGCAGGAAATAAGTATCATCGAAGGCGCTATTGACGGGCATACCGATATTTTCGGCTTTTTGCCAGTCGATACCGTTGCCAACAGGCAGGGAGCGGAAGAGGTCGTAACCGCCGTAGTTGCCATGCCCTTTGGAGGCGAAGTATAGGGTGCCGTCGGGGTGCAGGAAGGGGAAAGCATCGTCTTTGGGGGTGTTGACGGTGGGGCCCATATTGCGGGGTTGCGACCATTTGCCGCCGCGAAAGGTGCAGACCCAGATATCCAAACCGCCTTGTCCGCCGTTGGGCATATTGGAGGTGAAAAATAGCTGTGTACCGTCGGCGGATAAGCAGGGGTGCGTAAATACGAGGTCGGTAATGTTGAAGGGCAGGGGTTCGGGTTTCGACCATTTGCCGTTTTCGTTTTTAGCCGTAACGATTTGCACGGGGCGAGTGCCGTCGGGTGCACCTTGTGAGGGTTTTACGCTGCGGGCAAAATAGATGGTTTTGCCGTCGCGGGTGAAGGTAGCGGGACCTTCCTGCTGCTGTGGGGTGTTGAGGCGTTTGGAGAGCAGGCGGGGGGCGAGGAGTTCGCCTTCCGAGTTGACCTCGCTATAAAACATATCGATACTCGCCATATTTTTCCAGTTGTCGGTAGTTTTGGCGATTTGATTGGAGGCGAAAACGATGCCGTTGCCGTAGTAGTTGAGCCCAAATTCTTCGCTTGCGGGCGTATTGGCAACCTCTTGGGGCGTGATTTTTACATCAAAATAAAGGGGGCGAATTGCCTGTATCAATTTACACTGCTCTACAAGTGCAGCGCCGCGGGGGTCGTCGGGGCGTTTGGCGCTGAAAGCCGTAAATTTTTCCATCGCCTCGTCGAGTTTGCCGATACCCATAAGCGTTTCGCCATAAAATAGCAGCACTTCGGGATAGTCTTCCGACTCGTTTTGTAGGTCGCGGTAAAGCGGCTCCGCTTTCACGGCTTGCCCCGTTTGTCGATAAGCATCGGCGAGCTGCAGGCGAGAGTCTACGCCCATGATGGCTGCGCCTGTGGAGGAAGACATTAGTTCTTCATAATGAACGATAGCCTCTGTATATTGTTTCTTCAAATACAGTTCGTTCGCCTTTTTGAGTTTTGCCAAGCGCTCTTGCGACATAAGCACAGCAGGGGCGGCAAGCAGCAGTAAAAGGAATAGAAATAGCTGTTTTATTTGCATACGGCGGATAGATTTTGAAATTCTGCGATAAAAATAGGCATTATTTTTACTTTAGATGCGATTTTTGCGGTTAAAGGCGCAAAGGGAGTTACGAATGACGAATGACGAATGACGAATGTTGCGCATAAGCCACTGATATTTTTTTACATGAAGCACAATCGTCCTTCCTCATTCCTCATTCGTCATTCGTCATTATGGCGTGCCGCGCTCTTTGCGCGGCGCGCGCCATATTCTGCGTGAGGGATAGTAGGGGCGAATCAACATTCGCCCCAGCGGGGCGATGGTGAAACGCCCCGAATAGCCCGACCCTGCGACCTTTCACGCACGCGCTTTGCGCGGGCGGGGGAGCAGGGGCACGCCCAAAAAACTGTTATTATCACTTCACAACTTAAAAAGCGTTCTACTATGAAAAAACTATTATTTGCTGCATTTTTCGTGATGTCTGCGCTTTTATCGAGCGAGGCGACTGCACAAAAGGAGCTGAAAATCAGCGAAGAAACGCGCGCCATGTCTTTGGGGCAATTTAATTGCCTCGTCATGCAGCTACCAGGCACCAAGAAAAAGGACGTGGAGGGCGCTTGGGGCGACTATGTCAAAAAGTACAAAGGCAAGACCAAATCCAACAAAAGCGGCGAGCAATTCACCGACGATGCCACGATTAAGGACATGAGCCCCAATACGGTAGATATTTACGCCAAAGTCGTCGACCTGCCCAACAACGGCGGCACAGAACTCACCGTTTGGTTCAACGTAGGGCTTACTTATCTATCGTCTAAAGACTTCCCGCAGCAGTACGCAGCAGGCGATAAGCTCTTGCGCGAATTTGCGGGTACTGTATCGGCTGCCCTCCTCGCCGAAGAACTCAAAGCCGAAGAGAAAAAACTCAAAGACTTTGAAGAGGAACTGAAATCGCTCGAAAAAGCAAAATCAGGGCATGACAAAGACATTCTGAACGCTAAAGAAACCATCAAAAAGCAAGAGGACAACATCCGCAAGTCGGAAGAAGAAATCAAAGCTAACCTCAAAAGCCAAGAAGACAAGCAAAAGCAAATCAACGACCAGAAAAAAGCCGTTGAAGACGCTGCCGCCAGACTCAAAGCAGCAGGCGGGAAGAAGTAAGGCGAATTTTTTGTGCTTGATGTGCTTGATATTTAGGTACTGCGCCGCTGTCGCGGCGCTGGTATCAAGTATTTTTTGAGCCAAATGAAGTGCGACACTTTTCGCTACGCGTTCACTGCGCGTTCACTTTTCACTTAACGAAATTGCGGTGCCAGCTTTCGGCTAAGGGTATGCGCCAGCGCTGCTCGAGTTCGGCTTTGGTTTGCACGAGATTATTGAAAACGAGCGTCGAAGGCTTGATTTTTCCTTGCGAGTAGAGTAGGGAAAAATCTTGACTTTCGGCGCTTTTTATGTTGTTGTCTGTGGGGTCGATATAGGCAAAGTTCATGCGATTGAAAAAATCGGTACGCAGTTGTGTGCCGAGTGTCTGCATGAAGTGCACGGATTTATCGATAGAGCAGCCCGAAGCATCGGCTTTCTGCTCATCGACAGCAAGAACGACGAAGCGCCCCAACAAAGCACCACCCCAAGCGGCTAAATCCCGCTGATGGCTTGTCCACTGCTCTACAAATTGGCGGGCGGCGGCGTTTGCCTGCTCCACTTCTGCGCTCGTCAGCGTGCGCGTGCTTTGATATACCCAAACGCGGCTATGCGCGGGCATTTTTGCGTAGTCTATGTAAGGCATCTTTTTGAATGACGAATGACGAATGACGAATGACGAATGACGAATGACGAATGACGAATGACGAATT
>CAYXSA010000146.1:0-7910 GCA_964467315.1 uncultured Saprospiraceae bacterium
GATAGCCCGACCCTGCGACCTTTAAGCGCGTTAGCGCGGGGAGCAGGGGCACGCCAAAAACATAAACGCTTACTTGATTTTGCTTTTTAGATAAAAAGCAATACTTATCCCGCAATTATAGCCTTTTTTCTGTTTTTATTTTTGATAAATCCTTTTTTTTGTATGCTATCGCCTGCGTAAATCTTGCGTTATTTGTATTGTGATTATCTTATTCGTTTTTCCATTCGCCAGTCCCTCATTATGAATACTCGACTTTACCTATTTTTCGGCTTGCTGCTTTTGCTCCTCTGCCGAACAGCCAGCGCACAAAATACAGCCTTCATACAAGGCAGGCTTTGGGCGGATAATCTCTCCAACTGCCAATTCGATTTCCCCGCCGACCGCTACCTAAGCGGCATTGTCCTCTCTGTTACCAATACCAACACAGGCGAAGAGCGCTATACCTCTTCCGATGGGCAAGGATTTTACGTGTTCGATTCGCTCATAGCGGGCACGTATACAATTCGTCCGCATCTGCCTTATGAGGGCATTTATTACACTTTTAGCTGCGTAGCCCCTTCCGTTACTCAGTTGGTAACCAGCACAGCGCAAATAGATTTCCCCATATCTACTTTCTTCCAGCAAGGCTTGACGCGGCTTGACCTTAGCAGCAGTCTGATGCGTCCCTGCCAACCCGCGCAGATAAGCATAGCAGTTTCCAATATCGGCACCGACACCCTCCATAACATTTTGCTCGACCTACAGCTCGATCCGCATCTCTCTTACACGGGCTTTTCGAGCGATGCCGCCAACACGAGCGCGCTGACGCTCGGCAACAATCGCTATCGCTTCGTTTTGCCCAATCTCCCGCCTGCGGATTCTTTATTTGAGCGTTTTTTCATCTGGGCGGCTGTCGAACTAAGCTGCGATGCGACCACTTCGCAGGCTATCTTATGCAAGGCAAACATCGCCAACGCCGATACGCTGTCGATTATACCCAATTTCAACGATGCTGTGCTGGAGCTGGAAGCTGATAGCTGCATCAGTGGCGATACAATCGAGTGGAAGGTTCGCAACCTGCGCCCCATTCCCACTACGCAGCCCTACATCGTCATAGAAGATAACATTATGCTGCGGCAGGGCAGCGTAGTCGTAGCAGGCAATGGCAGCGGCAGCATGTACCAACATGCGCCCGACTCTATGCGCAGCTATCGCATGGAAATCAAGCAGGTAGACGGCATTCCTGCCATTTTGGGCGACTCCATAGTTTGGGCGCTTTCGCCTGCTTGCGCAGGCAGCGGTAAAATAGGCATCGAAGCCACCCAATTTTACACCGAAACGACCACACCCAACAAAGGTTTTGACTGTGTGCCTGTGCGCGCCGCTTGGGCAGGCAATTTTTTAGCCGCCTCGCCTACAGGCTACGACTCGGCGCATTACATCAATCGCGGCTTTCCTGTAGAGTACCAAGTACATTTTCAGAATACAAGCGCCGCGACTGCCAATAGTGCCAGCCTTAGCCTTGACATTGATACGAGCTTTTACGAACTGCCAAGCCTTCGCATGGGTGCAGCCTCCGATGCCTATACTTGGTCTTTGCGCAGCCTACCCAATGCGCAATTTGCCCGCCTACAAATCAATATGAATGCCCGCAACGCTTGGCTGCCCGCCACCCAAGACAGCGCCCAATCGCGGGGCTTCGCCGCCTTCTCTTTGCTGCCCCGCCGCAGCCTACCCGCCGAAACAAGCATCAATCTACAAGCGCAAATAAGCCTCAACGTACAAAGCGCCATCCAAACCGATATTGCCTCTCACACCATAGCAGGCACACGCAATAGCTTCATACAAGTTTTATCCGTATCTTGGGCGCAAGCCGAAAGTAAGGCACAACTACACATATACCCCAACCCCATGCGCGAGCAGGCGCGCATTCGCGTAGATTTCGCCAACAACAACGAAGACCTATCCAATGCTGTATTGCGCATCTACAATCCATTGGGGCAGCTCGTCGGGCAAGTCCAGAGCCAAGCCAACGGCGAATTTATCGTTCAGCGCCAAAACTGGGCAGCAGGCTTATACAGTTTTGAGCTTTGCGGCAAAGGCGGCGAAAGATGGGCGGTAGGTAGATTAGTCGTAGAGTAATGACGAGTTACGAGTTACGATTGTGCTTTATGCACAAGGTCTTATGCGCATTCGTAACTCGTAACTCATAACCCGTAACTCCCATGCGTACGCGTTTTTTTCGGCATTTTCGCGGCTTATTGCCTATTTTACCGCAGCGCTTGATAGTGGCTTTGAGCGGGGGCATGGATTCCGTTGCGCTCTTGCGGCTTTTGAGCGGCTTGGGCGGGCTGCAACTGCGCGTCGTGCACGTAAATTTCCAGCTTAGGGGCGAAGAATCCGAGCGCGGGGATTTATTTTGCCGCGAATTATGCGCGGAATTGGGTTTGGAATTGGTTTGCGAGCGGGTCGATACCCTGCATTTTGCCAAAACGCAGAAATTGAGTATCCAAGAGGCGGCGCGGGCGCTGCGTTATGCGATTTTTGAGCGCGAAAGGCTGGATTTTCAAGCCGAATATATCTGTACGGCGCATCATGCGGGCGATAGCATCGAGACTTTTTTCCTAAATTTCTCCAAAGGCTGCGGCTTGCGCGGTTTGCATGGTATACGCCCCTTGCAATCGGCAGTTTTGCGCCCTTTATTGCCCTTTTCCCGCACTGAAATTGCCCAATTTATGCAAGAAAATGGCTTCCATTGGGAGGAGGACAGCAGCAACGCAAGCGACAAGTATACGCGCAACTTCCTGCGGCATCGCATCTTGCCCATTTTCGGCGAATTGCAGCCAAATTATGAGCGTATTTTTGCCGCCAACATCGAGCGCATCGCCGCCGCCGAGTCCATTTACGACTGGGCGCTGGCGCAACTGCGTGCACGCTACTTTTTAGACGGAATTATCGACCTACAGGGTCTGCGCGAGGAGTCGCCTGTGCTTGATTTGCCTACGATTTTGCAGGAATGGCTACAAATTCACGCCTTCACGCCCGCCCAATGCCGCGAAATGTCCGCCCCCCGTGCAGAGTCGGGCAAAAACTGGCAAACAGCTAAGGCGCAAATCGTCTATAAACACACACCCAAGCCGCATTTATGCCTTTTTTTGAAGGGATAAGCAGTTTTTTTTATGGCGTGCCCCTGCTCCCCGCCGCTAACGCGGCTTAAAGGTCGCAGGGTCGGGCTATTCGAGCCGTAGCATGCTACGGCTCTACTATCCCTCACGCAATATTGCCCCCGCCGCAAAGGGCGCGGCGGCTATATCAATAAAAAAATGTAAAAACATGAATTTTTCTTAATAATAAGGAACTAAAAACTTTTAATTTACATTCTGTTTGTTCATGTTTGCGCATTTTGTGGAAGCATGGGGATAAAAATCATATTTCTTCATCTTAAAAATTACTTCCAATGAAGCAATTTCCAAAATACCTTTTGCGAGCACTCGCCACCGCAACGGTAGCGTTTTTTGCCCAAAAGGCATACGCCTTTGTAAAGAAGCAGTTTTAACAAAAATCTCTCTACCAACTATCTTGTGGGTAGAGAGATTTTTTATTGAAGTTTAAACGCTTCATTTTTTATCATAGCGGTTTATCTCTTCGGCAAGAAGTTTTGCTTGAGCCAAAACCGTTTCTACGGCTTGGTCTTGCAATTCGGGCGGGTAGCCATTCGCGCGCAAAATGCGCCGAATGTTGCGTCGAAGGCTCGCTTGTACGCTTTCTTTGATTGCCCAATCAATGCTGGCGCTGCTGCGTACGGTTTTTAGCAGTTCGGTAGCGATATGTTTTAGTATCTCATCGCCCAAGATAGCGACAGCGCTATTGCTGACTTCCAACGCCGTATAAAAAGCGTATTCGCGGAAGTCTAAACCTAGATTTTCGCCGCGCTGGTCAGCTAAACGTATCTCGGCTGCGAAGGGAATGAGTACATTCTCCAAAAACTCTACCGTACTCATCATACCATTATGGTATTGATTGATGGCTGCTGCCAGCCTTTCGGAAAATCGGCGACTATCGACAAGATTAAACTTTTCCCGCTTTTTTATCTCGCCTTTCAGCAGCTTTTTTAGCAATTCTACGGCGAGATTTTTTTGGGGCAATTTGCGCAAATCTTCCATAAATTGCTCGTCCAATATATCTATATTGGGTTTGCGAATGCCTGCAGCATCGAAAATATCTACCACATTATCGGCGGAGATAGCCGAAGAAATAAGCTGTTTTATGGCTCTTTCGGCTTCTTCGTTGCTGCTGCCTCCTTCGTTGTGGTCGGCGATTTTGCTAAGGCGTACTTTTAGTGCCTGAAATAGTGCCACCTCGTCGCGGATTGCCATCACGCGCGGATGGGGCGTAGATATGGCGAAGGCTTTTAGCAGGCTGCGCGTATTTTCTACAAAACTTTGCTCCCCGCCCTCTTGGCTCAATATATAATCGACGATAACGGGCAGAAATTGCATTTTTTCGCCCGTCGACAGCGTATAAAAGCGTCGCCAGTCAAAAAAACGCAATTGATGTGTGATGGCTTCGTAAATTTCCAGCGTCTTGGCGACGGCTATTTCTTGGTCGAGCGTAGGCGCTCCTTGTCCGCCGCTGGCGACATACTCCCCTAAAGCTTCCTTTAGGTCTTGAGCGATGCCGAGATAATCCACGACTAAGCCGCCCGCCTTGTCTTCTGTAAAAACCCGATTGACCCGCGCTATTGCCTGCATAAGGCTATGCCCGCGCATGGGCTTATCAATGTACAGCGTATGCAGGCAAGGAGCATCAAAACCCGTTAGCCACATATCGCGCACTATCACGATGCGCAGCGGGTCGGCGGGCGATTTTAGTCGGTCGCCGATAATACGGCGGCGGGGTTTGTTGCGTATATGCGGCTGCATTAGCAGCGGGTCGCTGCTATTGCCTGTCATAATCACCTTTATTGCTCCCTTTTCGTCCTCATCGCTATGCCATGCTGGGCGCAGGCGAACGATAGCGGCATACAATTCGGCGCAGATGCGGCGGCTCATACAAACAATCATCGCTTTGCCTTCCAATACAGCGCTGCGCTGCTCAAAATGCTGCAAAATATCTTCCGCGATTTTTTCTATGCGAGCGCTGCTACCTACGACTGCCTCCAGCCTCGACCATTTCGCCTTTGCTTGCTGGCGTTGGCTATTTTCTTCGCTTTCCAACAATTCTTCTACGCGTTCATCGAGCCATGCTTTTTCGGCTTCGTCAAAATTGACTTTCGCCAAGCGGCTTTCGTAGAAAATCGGCACCGTCGCGCGGTCGCGCACGGCTTGTTGTATGTCGTAGATATCGATGTATTCGCCGAATACGGTTTTTGTGTTGCGGTCGCTGCTTTCTATGGGCGTGCCTGTGAAACCGATAAAAGCGGCATTGGGTAAGGCATCGCGTAGATGTTTGGCGAAGCCATCTATAAAATCGTATTGGCTGCGGTGGGCTTCATCGGCGATAACAACGATATTTTTGCGCTCGCTAAGGGCTTCGCCGCTTTTGCCGATATGCGCGGAGGCGCTGCCCTCCAATACCCAGTTGGGCATAAATTTCTGTATCGTCGTGAAAACAATGCCACCCGAAGCCACCGTTAGCAATTCGCGCAAATGCTTGCGGTCGGCGGCTTGCTGCGGCTGCTGGCGTAGTAGGCGCTGGCAGTTGCTGAAAGTTTCATACAGTTGCTCGTCTAAGTCGTTGCGGTCGGTAAGGACTACAATAGTCGGATTTTGCATAGCGGGGGCGGCTATCATCTTGCCTGCATAAAAAACCATGCTTAGGCTTTTGCCGCTGCCTTGTGTATGCCAGACCACCCCGCAACGGCGGTCGCCCGCCGCCGCGCTCGCTCGCAAGCTGCTTTCTACCGCCTTATTTACGGCGTAATACTGATGATAAGCGGCTACTTTTTTGTGTGTAGCTTCCTTTTGATGCTCAAAAACGATGAAATGCCGCAGCAAATCGAGCAAGGTCTGCCGATTGAGCGCGCCCTCTATCAGCACTTCCATCTGCGGCTGCAGGTGCTCAATGTCTGTTTTTCCGTCCTTGCTTTTCCAGCTCATAAAACGCCCGTAACCGCTCGTCGTGCTGCCGCTCATCGCCTCGTAACCGTCGCTAATGACCAAAAGCGCATTATACACAAACAGGGAAGGTATCGCCCTTTTGTAGGTTTCGAGCTGGCTGAATGCCGTCTGTAGCGTAGCCGTTTCGGCGACAGGGTTTTTTAGTTCGATGACTACCAGCGGCAGCCCATTGACAAACAAAATTATATCGGGGCGTTTGTGCTGCCTGCCTTCGATTATCGTAAATTGATTGACCGCCAAAAATTCATTATTTTCTATGCGGGCGTAGTCGATTAGATAGATTTTTTCGCCCCGAATTTCTGCCCCTTGCCGCACTTCTACCTCTATGCCTTCCGTCAAATAGCGGTGTGCTTCTTCGTTTTCTGTGCAGCGAAGGGCTTTTTTTAGTGCCTCTTCTTGTGCTGAAGGGTTTGTTTTGGGGTTGATGCGCGCTATTGCTGCCTGCAGCCGTTCCCGCAAAATCACTTCCTCATATTGGCGTTCGGGCGCTGCGCCCTCTGGCGATATATCCCCGCCCAATACATATTCATAGCCTAAAGCCTGCAAATGCGTTAGCGCGATTTGCTCTATATCGTCTTCGCTTAAAACGTTTTTCATAAAGTAAGAGTTTTTCTTTTTTTTTGGGGGCTGCGCGGCTCCCCTTGCCGCTACGCGGCGGGCAGCTACAAGAGCTGCCCTTACGGGTCGCCGCGCCACGCTGCTGCGGGTGCCCTCCCGATGGTCGGGTCTACTTCGCTTCGCGGAGGGCTTCGCCGTTCGTGGTCGCTGTTCGCTCATACCTTCGCGGGCAAAGCCCGCTCGGTACTGCTTCGCAGCCCTCCGCATCGTTAGCCCATCGGTACTTCTATCTCCCCCCGCAGCAATCGAGGCAATAACCCGTCCCGCAGCGACCTAAGCGTGCGCGTTTGCTGCTCGTTAGTCATGATTTTATCATCAATTGGATTGACTATTTTCTCATACTGCGCAACAATATCACGAGGCGGAATTATAACAACTATATTTTCAAAATTAGTTTTGTTGATTGAGCCAAAAACAGTCCCTTCATTTTCAAAATTTTTGAAACTATTTTCGATATTTTTCATAGCATAATAAGTGTATGAATGTGCACCTGATTTATGCCTAACAGCTGATAAACCGCGCCCGATACAGCACTTTTCAATAGCCATATTTATAGCGCCTACGGGCGCTCGGACACTTACCAAAGTATCTAATTCTTGCGCTATTCGGTTAGGGGCAGTTGTATAAATTCTGTTTTGTGGAAATCTAAAGCCATAATCTGTTTTTCCTTGAAAAAAAATAGTTCCTATTGCTGCTTCATTATAAGACTCGCCTGGAGGAGATTGCCCCATAGTTAAATTGAAATCTGTCCCCAACTTCCCCCACATCCAGCCTTTTGGCAGCCCCTCGACTAAAACGCCATCGGCATCGGGGTATCTAAAATCTACAAACCATTCTTTGAAAATAGCTGCTGCCGTCGCCTCCAGTGTCGCATTCATAGCGCGATTGAGGTCTATTTTCTCATCGAGCGAAGAAAGAATGGCGGCTATAGCTTTTTGGGTGTCAAGGTCGGGCGCAGTGATTTTAAGCTCTGCCAATGCCGATTTTTCAACTCTTTGTCTACCAGATGTTCCTGTCATCAACTGTATAGCGCTATCGCGTATATCTTGGGAGCGCATAAGGTAATAGATAAAATTCGTGTCAGAAACACCTTTTTTACCTCTTAAAACAATAAATTCGGTTGAGCCAAAACCTATTTTATTTTGGTGCTTTATGATTTTGGCTGGAGAGCAGTGCGGGTTGGATAAAGGTCAG
>CAYXSA010000147.1:0-7879 GCA_964467315.1 uncultured Saprospiraceae bacterium
AAAGTGAAAAGTGAAAAGTGAAAAGTGAAAAGTGAAAAGTGCATTTTTTTTGCGCGACTTGCAAATTTATGAGCACTTATTTTGTGTTTATTTTTAGCTGTAAATAATTGATAATCAACTATTTATATATAATTTTACTTTTTTTGACTATTCGCTTATAACCAAAATCAAGTACCATATTTTTCGCTACGCGTTCCCAGTGTGTTCACTTTTCACTTTTCACTTTTTTTTGGGCGTGCCGTCGCTCCCCGCCGCTAACGCGGCTGAAAGGTCGCGCCGTCGGGCTATCCGCTGCGTCTACGACGCTACGCGCCGTAGGCTTCGCTTCTATCCCTCACGCAAAATACGGCGCGAAAAAGCCGCGCCTTAGAAGAAAGACGAACCTCGCATGAACACGCAGCGAATGATAAATAGTACTTGCTACCACTGCCGCCGCAAGGCGGCATAATACCTATATATAAAGCACAATCTATACACAAAACACAAAATTTCGTAACTCGCTTTTTATTTCGGAAACGAGTGTCGGCGTATTATCTTTGTGCTGGTGATATTGCAGCCCTCGCGCAACTCTACGACGTACACGCCCACAGGCAGTTGCTCCGTTGGCATCGTGAAACGGCGAAAATCGCGCTCCAACAATTTGCGCATCATCACCACCCCGTACACGTCAAATACCCGCAGTTCCACCCGTATATTGCCCCGATAACCATCGGCGGCTTCCCGCTCTTCTGCCGAGCGCATAGGCACTATCGACACCGCCCCCCCGTCGGTAACGAGCGGCTCTATCAAAAAATCATCCGTGCGGCAGACCTTCGGCGGCGAAAATTTTGTTCCGTCCGTAGGCTGCGCTTGCATGAGCGAATGAAAGGCGCAGAAGGCGCAAAAAATAAGCACTAATTTTTTCATCTCTATACGATAACTTTGCGTCAAACGGCAGTCCTCACAGGGCATAATGCGGCTATCTATGCCTTAGCGGCATACAAGGGTGCAGGTCAATTTTTGTCGGCAGCGGGCGAGGGCTGGGTAGTACGCTGGGACTTGCAACAGGGGCAAGACGGGCATTTGCTCACACAAGTCGAAGGTAGCATTTTCGGCTTACTTTACCTACCCGATACGCAGCAAATCGCTGTAGGCACGATGCAAGGCGGCTTATACTGGCTCGATTTGGAAACCAATACGCCCCTTGTGCAGACCCTCGCCCACGCTGGCGGCGTTTTTGCGCTGGCGGCAGACACTGCACATCTGTATACGGCAGGCGGCGACGGGCGGTTGGTGCGATGGGGTAGAGGCAGCCGAAAAAAAGAAGAAACCTTAGAACTTAGCCCCAAAGCCATACGCCGACTTGCCCTATCGCCTGAAGGTACTACGCTTTGGGCAGCAGGTAGCGAGGGCATTATATACACCATAGACCTTCCCAACTTCTCGCTGCGCTCGCAAACCCCCGCGCATAGCAATTCCGTATTTTCGCTGCTCTATCTGCCCCAATACGAGCGGCTCGTTTCGGGTGGCAGAGATGCCTATATGCGACTTTGGTCGGCTAAATCGGGCGAAGATTTACGCCTACTCAACGCCGACACCCTGCCCGCACACCTCTTCACCGTCAATGATTTGGTGCTTTCGCCCTGCGGCAATTTTATCGCTAGCGCCTCCCGCGATAAAACCGTAAAAATCTGGCGCAGTAGCGACCTGCAACTATTGCGCGTCATGGATACCATCCGCTACAGTCTGCATCGCCATTCCGTAAACTGCCTGCTTTGGCAAGAAAATCAACTTATCACGGGCAGCGACGACCGCAGCCTGATGATATACGCGGAAAAGTGAAAAGTGAAAAGTGAAAAGTGAAAAGTGAAAAGTGAAAAGTGAAATTTTTTATGTACATAAGTAGAGCCCTTGCATGCAAGGGCTTTACAGCGCCCGCAAAGCGGGCGCTGCGCGTGAGGGATAGCAGTGGAAGCGCCACAGGCGCTGCAACGCATAGCCCGACCGCCCGACCTTTAAGCCGCGTAGCGGCGGGGAGGGGGGGCACGCCATAATTACGAATTACGAATTACGATTGTTCTTTGTGTATATACTTGATTATCAATGGATTATGCGAAAAATTCATAATTCTCTATGGATTTAGCGGTTTGGTGGAAAAATTTGCAGGAAGCGGAGCGGCGGGTAGTTTGGATAAACTGCCTCTTGCAGTCGCGTGCCGTTTTTGGTAGTAGCGCCTATGAGAAGGAAAAATTTTACCAGACGACGGCGCAGTTGCAGGCAAATTTTCTGCAAAACGCGGCTTTTGATTTAGAAAAAAGCCCAAGCTTAGAGCAGCTGGAAGCCCAGAAAAATCTACATTGCGTATTTGTGTACGATGATAAGGCGAGCATACAAACGGCGCGGCTGACCCTGCCTATGCGCAATTTGGAAGATATTTCTTGGCAGTATGCGGGCAGTGTGGAACTGGATTTTGGGCATCTGGGGCAGTTGCGCACCTTGAGCTGTAGCAGCCTAAACGCTTTGCGCGAACTGCGTTTGGACGACTGCCGAAAGCTATCCTTTTGCTCCCTTACCCATTGCAATATCAGGGAATTTGATAGCCGCCCCTTCTCGCAGCTCTCCACCCTGATTTTGCGCGGCAATCCGCTCAAAATTTGGCATTTCGATTGGCAAAAAAATGCGGCTTTGTATCAGTTGGATTTGGCGGCGACGCGCCTGCAAAGCCTAAATTTGCGCCAGCTGAAAATAAAATACCTCGAAGTAGCTTATATGCGCTGCTTGCGGGAGTTTCATATAGACGAGGCAGCATATAAGCAGCTAAATGAACGCTCTAAGCTGCAAGTTGGGGACTTGCGCGCGAAAATCGAGCGTTACGCAGGCTTGCAAGATTGGTGGGAGGGTCTGTATTCGGCGCAGCGGGCATTGCTTTTGGCGAATGCGCATTTGTCGCTCAATGGGGGCGTTCATGCTTTGAGCGCCAGCAACCACAGTCTGCAAAAGGAGTACAGCCGCCAAACGGGCTTGGCACTTATCGATGAGGCTGCGATTTGGGCGGAATTGGGCAGCTTTATGCCCCTTTTGTACTGCACACATCTCAACCTAAACAGCGAAAGTGTAGAGCATCAAAGGGCGCTACTTTCCTTTGATTTTTTGCAGCCTCTGAAAGGGCATTTGCAAACGCTGGACTTGAGCGGCTGTGGGCAGGCAGATTTGAACTTGTCGGATTGGGCAGAATTGAAAGCAGTTTCAGGGCATAATTGCCCCAATCTACGCCTGCTCTCCATTAGCCGCTGCCCAAAATTGGAAAAGCTGAATTTTAGCAATTCCATGCCTTACCCCGAACAGCGCATGGACTGGCTGCGCATCAGCCACTGCGCGGCTTTGCAGGAAATCAACCTCAACGGACAGGCGCTAAAACGTTTAGAAATTTCCGAATGCCCGCAGCTCGAAAGGCTGCAAATATCGAGCAACGATATCAGGGAATTGCTAAGCAGCAGCATACCGCATACGCTAACGGAGCTTGATATTAGCTTCAACAGATTTCAGTATTTGCTTCCCTTCCTTTGCCCCAAGCTCGAAAAGCTAAATTGTGCCTACAACCGCTTAGAGGAGCTTACTCCAAGCGCTTACCCCTTGCTAAAAACGCTCAAATGCAACAACAATCAGCTAAAAAGCTTGAATTGTACGCAGTTGCATCAGATAGAAGAAATAGACTGCAGCCATAATTTACTCGAAACCCTCCATTTAGCCCCCCAAGCGAGCGAAAGCCTGCACACGCTCTGTTGCCAAGCCAATCAGCTAAAAGACTTACAACTCGATGGCTTTAGCGCCCTGCGCCGACTTTCAGCCCCTTTCAACCCTCGACTGCGTACGGTTTCCATAGAAGGCTGCATATCTTTAGCCGACTTAGAGCTAAATAATACCAATCGAGTTTTGCAGCATTTGCAGGGCTTAGAAAGCAGCGCCTTGCCCGCCGCTACCAAGAGCCAACTACAGCAAATGGCAGACAGCAATCTGCGCTATGCCAAAAGTTTCAGCGCCGAGCAGCAGCATCGGGGCTTTTTATTGGGGCTTAGCTTTGCTGAAATGAGCGCCCTGCGCTATATGTTGGGCTTGCAAGAGGGGAGATTTTCCAAACCCCGCAGCGCCACCCAAACCCTGCAAATAAAAAGCGCCAACCTGCCCGAAATATCCCAAAAAACAAGCAGCCCCCCTGCTACCATACCCCTCGCCAGCCTTGATGAAGCGTATTTTTATCCGCTCCTCATGGAGGAAGATGCCCTCGCCCGACTCAGCGCCCTGCAAAAATTATCCGCCCGCTTAGCCGAAAGAGAATTGAGCAGCCTCAAACGCGTTTTGCCCTTTTTTTCCAGCCTACGCCGACTCTTCGTAGCCCGACAGCCCAGCATCAAAGACCTCGAAGGCTTGAGCCATTGCCCGCAATTGGAAGAAGTTTCCGTCAGCCTTTCGGGCATTTATAGCCTCGCAGGCATCGAAGAATGCCTATTGTTGCGCCGTCTAACCATCGACGATTGCCCCCTTAGCGACCTGCGCCCGCTCGCGCATTTGCCCAAACTCGAAGTCTTAGACATCTCCGCCACCCAAGTCCAAAGCCTCCTGCCGCTGCATTCCATCGGCAGCTTGCGCACACTCATTTGCGCCGATTGCCCGCGCCTGACGAGCATCGAAGTCGAACGCCTACGCCTCTCCCTCCCCCAATGTCAAGTGATTGCGTTTTTGTGAGTTTTTTTATTTGGGGCCTGCCCCTGCTCCCCGCGCCGCTTGAAAGCGGCGCTTAAAGGTCGCAGGGTCGGGCTATCCGTTGCAGCCGCTACGCGGCTTCCACTGCTATCCCTCAGGCAACTTGCAAAGCCGCCACCACGAAGTAGACGCGACCAAAGGGAGCGAAAGGGGCGGCTTGCGCTGGCAGAATTGCCAATAAAAAAACAATAAGCAAAGCAAAAAGCGCCCCCTAGTCAGCGTAGCGTGGACGCAGCTCCGCCCCGCCACAGTCAACTATCTTGTGGAGACCACATCTTAAAAAATTTAAACTTTTTCGGGTATTCCTCTCTTGGACAAAAAGCTATACATACTTCCGCATTGTCTAAAGCGGACTCTGTGAGCACAAGCGCATTGCTTTCTATTTTTAGCGCCTCAAATTCGGCTTCTGTAGCGCTACAAACGACCTTTTTAAAACTGCCGTTTATCCATTTCTGCATATTTTCGTCCGTTTCAAAGCGCCTAAAACAAGCCAAAGAGGCATGCGCAGCGATAACAGGCGCAAATTTATCGGGCAAATTATTTTTAAGTATAATATACATTTTCATACGAGAAAGGGGATTTTTGCCGAACATAACCAATATATTACCATGTACGAGAGTTTCAACCCATATACAGGCAAGCGATTAGCCGTTTTTGCGCAGGACGATGAGTCGGCAAGCTCGGCAATTTTGCAGCGTTTAGTGCATAAACGCCGCAGGGAATGCGATTTTTTTAGCTATGATGGTGTTCAATCGCGGGCGCAATGCCTGCAAAAAATGGCGCAACTGCTTAGCGAGCAACGCGAGGACTTGGCGCAAACTATCCGCCAAGAAATGGGCAAACCTATTGCTCAAGCAATCGCCGAAGTCGATAAGTCGGCGCAACTCTGTCTTTATTATGCCGAGCCTGCGCAATGGGAAGTTTTGGCAATGCAGCATATACAGAGCGAGCAGCCCAGCCCCTTGCGCGGGCTAATTATACACCAACCTTTGGGCATCGTCTTGCAAATAATGCCTTGGAATTTTCCCATCTGGCAGGTGTTGCGCTTTGCGGTGCCTGCATTTTTGGCAGGCAATAGCATCTTGCTCAAACACGCGCCCAATACGACGCGCTGCGCCATAGCTATAGAAAACCTTTGGGCGCAGAGCGTAGGCGCGGACGTTTTGCTGCACATTCGCCCCAGCTACGAGCTTTTAGCCCGCATGATTGCCGCGCCCGAAATCGCAGGCATCGCCTTCACAGGCAGCAATGCCACAGGCAGCACCGTAGGCGCTTTAGCGGGCAAGCATACCAAAAAAACGCTTTTAGAGTTGGGCGGTAGCGATGCTTTCGTGCTACTCGAAGACGCAGAAAATATAGAAAAAATCGCCGAGCAAGCCGCTTGGGCACGCCTACAAAACAATGGGCAAACCTGCATAGCCGCCAAGCGTTTTATTATACATCATAGCATTTACGAGCCTTTTGAGTCGGCGCTCATCGCTGCCATAGAGCGGCTAAAAATAGGCGACCCCATGAAAATGGATACCCAACTCTCCACCCTCGCCCGCACCGACCTCGCCCAAACCCTAAAAAATCAGGTACAAACCAGCATACAACAAGGCGCTACGCTTATCGAACCAAGCATCAAGGCGCGTAGTATAGGAAAAAAGCCCTGCTTTTTCGCCCCCCTTTTGCTGACCAATCTATCCCCACAAAACATAGCCGCAAGCGAAGAATTTTTTGGCGGTGTATTCGCCCTATTTCGCGCCCAAACGGAGGCGGAAATGCTGCAAATCGCCAATCATACGCCCTTCGGTTTGGGCGCAAGCGTCTGGACTGCCGACGCGCAGCGCGCTATAAACTGGGCGCAGCGCTTAGAAGTCGGCGCGGTGGCGATAAACCAAATCCTGCGCTCCGATGCCCGCCTGCCCTTCGGCGGCGTGAAGCAGTCGGGCTACGGGCGCGAATTGGGCAAGGCAGGCTTGCTGGAATTTGTCAATATAAAGTCTGTAATTGAGTGAAAAGTGAGGCTAACGCGAAGCGCATTTTTAGCCAGCAGCTAAAGTACTTGCTACCACTGCCGCCGACAGGCGGCATAGTACCTATACACAAAGCGCCACCTATACACAGAGTCGGACACTTTTATAGTTCCATCGTTTCGCCGACGGCGGGCAAAATCAGCTCCTTCGCCTGTGCGTCAAAATGTTGTTTGGCGGCTTTATGGTCGATGACGATGTAGCCGAAAGTATCGAAATGCGCGCCGATGATTTTGTTGCAGCCAATAAAATCGCTGGCTATAGCGGCATCTTCATAAGACATGGTAAAATTATCGCCAATCGGAAGGATAGCAAAATCGAGCATGGGCGCGATGCGCGGCAGTAGCTGCATATCGAGCGTCAGCGCCGTATCGCCCGCGAAGTAAAAAGCGCCTTGCTCCGTATTGGATACGACAAAACCCAGCGGATTGCCCGCATAAGTACCATCGGGGAAAGAGCTGGAATGCTGCGCCACGACGCATTTTACCGTCCCAAAATCAAATGTCCACTTGCCGCCCGTATTCATGGGGTGCGTGTTGCTGATGCCCTTTGCTTGCAGCCAAGCGTGTATTTCCCAGTTGCAAACGACCTTCGCGCCTGTGCGCTGCGCGATGCTTAGAAGGTCTTCCGTATGGTCAAAATGCCCATGCGAAACCAAAATATAGTCCGCTTCTACCTCTTCGGCTTTCAGTCCTGCGCCCTTTGCGAGGGGATTGGAGCTAAAAAATGGGTCGAAAAGCAGGCGTTTTCCGCCAAATTCGGCGATAAAACAAGAATGTCCGTAATAGCTTAATTTCATGCTGTTTGCTTGTTAGTTATTCATTTTATTTTTTTTGGCGTGCCCCCGCCAATGCCGCGCAAAGGCGCGGCGCGGGGTCGGGCTATGCGCTACATCAGCCGCCGCAGGCGGCTGGTTCCGCTTCTATCCCTCACGCTTTTTAAGTGAAAAGTGAATACGAAGTAAACGCGTAGTGAAAAGTGAAAAATATTGCGCTTTTTGTGTAGTTATAAATAACTGATTATCAATTATTTGTGGCTAAAAATAACTGCTCAAAAATTTGTAAATTTTGCAAAAAAAATGCACTTTTCACTTTTCACTTTTCACTTTTCACTTTTCACTTTTC
>CAYXSA010000148.1:0-7865 GCA_964467315.1 uncultured Saprospiraceae bacterium
AAAAGTGAAAAGTGAAAAGTGAAAAGTGAAAAGTGAAAAGTGAAAAGTGAAAATTTTTTTATGTGCAGACGTAGAGCCCTTGCATGCAAGGGCTCTGCTTAGCGCCCGCCTGCGGGCGCTGCGCGTGAGGGATAGAAGTGGAAGCGCCTTAGGCGCTGCAACGGATAGCCCGACGCTGCGACCTTTAAGGAGCAGCGGCACGCCAAAGAATTACGAATGACGATTTTACTTTGTGTATCTAATTGATTACCAATATATTATGCGCGACATTCGTAACTCGTAACTCGTAACTCGTAACTATTGCTTTATCCAATTCCAAGCCTGTCGCTCGCCCGTCTGCGTATGCTGCCATTCGAGCCAGTATACGCCCGCAGGCAAGTTCTGCACGTTGAAAGTCCATTCTTGACTGCCTGTATGCGTATAGACGCTGCCTTGCTGTAGGCTGCGCCCCAGCATATCGCGTATCGCCCATTTCGCTTCGCCTTCTGTCCCAGATTCCAAATGCAGCAGCCGCAAAACATCGCTCGTAGGGTTGGGAAATAAGCGCCAATGCGCCGCATTATCTTCCTCAATAGCGATTTCTTCGACGTTTGTAGGCAATTCGTCCGTGAGCGCGATATTAAAACTCGAACTCTGCGGGCGGGTGCTGCCATAACTGTACACGCGCACAAAGTACTCGCGCCCTACAGTCAAATTCGTCAAAAGACGCTCCTCTATGCCGCTGCCGTCTATATCGTTGATACAGTCGCGGCTATACTGCCGACAGTCAAACATCACCTGCGCCACCCCGTCAAAATCATCAAAAGTCTGCAAACGCAGTCGAGCGTTGGCGCTACTGGGGCGGAAGCTAAACCAAACATCATCGTCGCCATCGCCCGAACATTGCGCGGCGGCTATAGTCGGATTCGAGGGTGTAGCACCCAAAACGCTACCCGTATGATAAACATAGGCAGGCTGCTGCGTCAATTCGATAGCATTCGCGCAAGCGTCGTTGCTCGGCGGAGGCACCGTAACGCAGATAGCAAAGTCCTCGCCCGAAGGGTCTAACCTATCTGAGGTATACACCCGTATACGGTAGCGCGTCCCCAACTGCAAACCTGTTAGCCGCAGGCTTTCTGTGCCGCCGATACTCGAGGAACTCGAATTTTGACAAACATAAGAAGTCGCACAATCATCGGCGAAGACTTGAAAGGCAAAATCCCGCAATCCTTCCACCGTAATAAACGCCTCCGTATGCCGCGCCTCAAATACATACCAAATATCATCGTCCGCCTCGCCCGTACAAGCAGGCAGGGGCAGGGCAGCAGTAGAGGAAGGCGTAGCCCCCCGCGTTGTGCCTGAAATCGCCCCGCATTGGGTACGCCAATGATGCGTTAAGGTCGTCGCATTGGCACAGTCGTCGTTGGCAGGGGGCGGAATATCTACGATGCAGACACGAAAACTTGGGTCGTCGGGATAAGCGTCGTTGCTGCTGCTGCTGCCATTGGCAGCGCTGGAGGAAGCGCGATGAAATACCCGCAGATAATAGCGCCTGCCCACTGTCAAGCCGCCGCTGGCAAGCAATTCGCTGCTGCCCGTTTGGCTATTGTCGCAGCGCAGTGGCTGCAAGCTATTGCAGTCGCCGCCCGAATATAATTCTATCGCAGGATTAAAATTGCCACTGGCATCTACAGCAATTTCCATATTTACGTGCGTAGCCGTGAAACTATACCAAACATCGCCGTAAGCATAATTTACGCAAGCCGAGCGCTCTATATTCGCGGCTAAAAGCGTCCCAAAAGATGGGGCACAATTCGCGCCCGTAAAGAGGGGCGTAGCGTTTTCGCAAAGATCGTTGGGCGGTGGCGGTATATGCTCAATCAGTAGGGTAGCCGTGCGCGTAGGGTCAAAATCGTCGTTGCTTTGCTCGCCGTCTTTCGTGTGATGCGTGCATTTTCGGTGGTCGAGCAAGATGCGCAGCGTTCCCGTGAAAGTCGCCCGCCAATAGATAAGCGCGCCGTTGCTGCCATTGCTACAGCCGCTATAATTGTCGGCAAGCCGCGTGCTGCCGCCCCCATTATAGAGGGTCAAACGCGTGGTAAAATTGCTGCCGCCGCAGGTCGAGATGCGATAAAATTGCCCCTGCACTACATTCAGCGTTACATATTCGCCCTGATGCAATTGCAGGCTTTGGCTACCCCCATTTTGTAAGGGAATATGCGCAAAAAAATCGTTGTTGTTTTCGCATTGCGCCCAAAGCATAGGCGGAAAAATAGCGAACATAAAAAGTAGATGTAAAAAGGCTTTTTTCATGTAGTTTGGGTGTGTATGGGTAAAATAAAAATGTTTTTTTGGGCGTGCCCGCCGCCTGTAGAGCCGTAGCATGCTACGGCTTACGGCGGCGGTCGGGCTATTCGTTGCAGCACTGTAGGTACCTAGCATGCTAGGTACCTACAGCGCTTCCACTGCTATCCCTCACGCATTTCAATTTCAAAATAATCTGCCAAAAAAGTACGAAAATCGCGCCAAAATCGTTAGGCGAGCCGCTCATTGAGCCAGCGGGCGACTTCGTCGGCGCGCTCCATTATCATATTGTGTGTACCGCCTTCGAGTATGTCGGCGTTTTTTATGCGCTTATAATTAAAAATATGGTCGCGTGTACCGTGCAAATGCGCACAGTTTTCGGGCAGAAAGCCCGCAGGCAAACCCCGCCACGATACCGCCGCCCGCCGCCCCCAAGCCAAATGCGCATCAGACATAGAACGCATCATCTCGAAATAATCGTCTAAAAAGCTATCATCGAAAGCGCGCATCCAACGCGCCACAGCAGGACCAAAACGCTTCGTAAAACTTGCAGGCACCAAGCGATGCGCAGGCAAAGCCCGCAGCAGGGGAAAATACGGCGGCTGCTCCTGCCGATTTTTTACCGTAGAAACCAAGAGCAAGCGACGATAAGGCATGATTTGGCTCAATTCGCAGGCAACCATACCCCCCAAAGACATACCCAGCAAAATAGGTTTTTCGGCACCTTCGCCGCGCGCCGCCTCTCGCGGAGCGATGCACTCGGCGTAGAGTCTTGCGGCGTAGTCCTCCAATGCCTCGCCCCCGCTCAAAGGCTCTAAATAAGGCAGATAACAAATTTCGCCCGACCAGCGCAGCAGGGGCACTATTTGCGAAAAAATGCGCGCATCGGTGCCCATTCCTGGTATACAGTACAGCATAGAGTTAGGAGTTACGAGTTACGAATGGGGCTAAGATACGCCAAAAAAACTATATTTTGCGGGCTGCAACTTTTTGCAGCCCGCGCCGTTTTTTGCGTGAGGGATAGTAGGGGCGCTGTAGGGACAAGGCATGCCTTGTCCCTACAGTTGCGCCCTGAATAGCCCGACCGCCCGACCTTTAAGGAGGGCGGGCACGCCCAAAAAAAGTGAAAAGTGAAAAGTGAAAAGTGAACACGCAGTGAACGCGTAGCGAAAAGTGAATGCACAACAAAGCAAACAATTTTCAAATTTATGCAAGTGTAGTTTAATGCGCAACATTATTTATATGCAAAATTCGTAACTCGTAACTCGTAACTCGTAACTCTCGCTTATCTTTGCGCATCTTTTTACACAAAATACAGAGCATAGCAGCTTTTTCGATATGGCACGCATCGAACTCATTATGCCCAAATTGGGCGAAAGCGTCATGGAGGCGACAATTTTGAGCTGGGAAAAGAAGGTCGGCGAGCGGGTAGAGCTGGACGAAAACGTCCTGACTATCGCTACTGATAAAGTCGATACGGAAGTTCCTTCTCCGATAGAGGGCACTTTGGCGGAGATACTTTTTTCGGAAGGCAGCGTAGTGCCTATCGGCACGGCGATAGCAGTCATTGAGACTGCAGCAGGCGCGAAAGCAGCCGCTTCGCCTGCCGTAGAGCAGCCGAAAACGAGCCCAGCCGCCGAAAATAAAGGCAAGCAGCAGCCCGCCCCGACACAGACTGCAGCTGCAGCGGAAAATTTCGCCGAAAGCACACGCTTTTATTCGCCGCTCGTGAAAAGCATCGCACAGGTAGAAAATATATCCTTGTCAGAGCTGGAAAGCATCGCGGGCAGCGGCGAGAAGGGCAGACTAACGAAGGACGATATGTTGGCGTATGTAGAGCAACGCAAAACCGCCCCTTTGCGTCCACAGTTGCCTTTGACGGAAACTACGCCTGTAGTCGAAAAAGCTGCAGCCCCCAGCCCCCAAAAGACAAGCACGCCCGCAGCGCAGTACGCGATGCCGCAGTTTAATCTGCCCGCTATCGACAAAAGCAATGCGGACATTATCGAAATGGATAGAATGCGCCGCCTCATAGCCGACCACATGGTTATGTCGAAGCATGTTTCCCCGCACGTCGCTTCTTTCGTGGAGGTCGATGTAACGAATATCGTACAATGGCGCGAGCAAAACAAAGCGGCTTTCGAGAAAAAATATGGCGAAAAAATCACCTTTACCCCCATATTTTTGGAGGCAGTAGTGCGTGCTTTGCAAGATTTTCCGATGGTCAACGTATCGGTAGAAGGTACCAATATCATTCGCCACCGCTCCTTTAATATCGGTATGGCGGCAGCCCTGCCTACGGGTAATCTGATAGTGCCCGTTATCAAACAAGCGGAAAATTTGAACCTTGTCGGACTGACCAAACAAGTCAACGACCTCGCCAACCGCGCCCGACTAAGCAAACTCCGCCCCGACGAGATACAAGGCGGTACTTTTACCGTTACCAACGTGGGTGGCTTCGGCAGCGTGATGGGCTTGCCTATCATCAATCAGCCGCAGGCGGCGATACTGGCATTGGGCGCTATCCGCAAGAAACCCGCCGTCTTGGAAACGGAGTATGGCGATATTATCGCTGTACGTCAGCTGATGTTTTTGTCGCTCTCTTACGACCATCGCATCGTAGACGGTATGCTTGGCGGTTCTTTCCTGCGTCGCGTAGGCGATTATCTGGAGCAATTTGATGCGAAACGCCCGATATAAAGTTGGTTGTGCTTTGTGTATAGGTACTATGCCGCCTTGCGGCGGCAGTGGTAGCAAGTACTTGAGCACAAAATTCGTAACTCGTCATTCGTAACTCGTCATTCTTTGCATTGGGAAAGCTGGCATAATGCCCTCCATCGTTCGCTGGAATATCTAAGCCTTCGCCGCTTTGCGGGTTGTCTACATCAGCTCTGCGAAGCGGTGCGGGTGATGGGGGAGATTTTGCGGGAGATAGAAGCAGAAGGTCTGGCTGCCGATGAAACTCTATACAACGAGTGGTACGATGTAGCGGATTTGCTGACGCTTTTCGGCTCTTGGGCAGTGGTGGAACTTACGCCGCATTATATAGAGCTGGTCGATAGGCTGCGCAGCGCTGTAGATAGGTTTGAGGAGCCGAAAGAGGTGCAAAGGAAAGATTGGCAGCAGTTGGAGCAGGCTTTCGGCTCGGATTTGCTCGACCTTTGCGAGGGCTTGGCTTTGGTGGCGCGATTTGTAGAGCGTTTGGGGGTGGAGATGGATAGCGAGATGCCGTATATATCTTTTGCCTTTTTGCCTCAGGGGCGAGTGCGGCTACAGGGTTGGACAGACTCCCCTGCCGCAGGCACAGCCGAATACGAGGAAGAGCAGGAAACAATAGCTTTTTTGGTCGATACCTTTCAACAATTTTTTTACGCCCCGCTTCCCGCTATGTCGCTCACTCCGCTTCAAGCTGCCGAATTACATTTATCTAATGCCGAATATGAGGAGGCGGTTGCCCAATTTTTGGCTGCCTTAAGAGAAGTACCCACCAAAGAGCATCAGGCTATTTTTCTGCGTTTGTACGAAGCCTACAAAGGGCTACAGCGCTGGCGCGAAGCTACAGATGTATTGATGAAAGCCTATTTGTTGGGGCTACACAAATCGAAAATTCGCCCCCAAATTCTCGATATTTGCCGCCTTATGCTTGCCCGCGAGGATATAAAAAGCGACAAAAACGAGCGCGAGCGCTGGGAGCGACTGCAAGAGGATTTTAGCTAATCTGTGCAGGCAGTCGGCAGCTATCTACACAATTTTTAAATACCTGCTACCACTGCTGCCGCAAGGCGGCAAAGTACCAGCGGCGCGAGCGCAGCGAGTGACGCAGTACCTATACACCGAGTTCAATCCGCTACGCGGTCGGGGTTATTTTGCACAAAACTCGCCCAGCCTGCACTTTTTTTGCCTTTTTTAGCGTTGGATTTCGGCGTTATCGTGCCCATATTGCTGCTTAGCAGCCTGCCCTGTAGATAATGGCAATAGGCTACCCCGACGGCATCGGAAGCGTCTATATGTTTGTAGATAAGTTCGCCCCTGATAAGATGCGGCAACATCTCGGCGATTTGTTCTTTCGTGGCGTTGCCCTTGCCCGTAACGGCTTGTTTGACGCTGCGCGGGCTGTATTCTACGACGCTGATATTTTGCAGAGAAATAGCCGTCATTGCTACGCCTTGCGCCCTGCCAAGTTTGAGCATCGCCTGTGGGTCTTTGCCATAGAAGGGGGCTTCTACGGCGGCTTCTGTGGGTTCGTATAGGCGTATGAGCGCCGTCAGTTCCTCAAATATCTGCTTGAGCTTGCTGACATGGTCGTCTTGCTTGCGCATATCGAGCGCGCCCATAGAAAGCAGCAGGGGCGGCGTGGCAAGGTCTGCGATTTGCAAAAAGGCATAACCCAACAGATTGCTGCCAGGGTCTACGCCCATGATAACTTTCGTCATTTTGGCGAGGGAAGGAGAGAAGAGGAAAAGGAAAATGTCAACGCGCAAAGATACAATTTTTGGTTTCATACTCCAAAGCCTGCCCAGTTTTTTACTGCGTGGGCTGCTCGTTTTTGCGCTTTTGGCTTTGCTCTATTGGCAGCTATCGAGCCGCGAACAGTGGGCAAATGAGGGCTTATGGGCGCAGGCTTGGGCGCGGGCAGGCGCTTGGGGCTATTTGGTGGCGGTCATTTTGTTGCTGCCGCTCAACTGGGGCTTAGAGCTGCTCAAATGGCTGCCCGCTATGCGGGCTTCGGGTGCTCAAATCTCTTGGCGCAGGGGCTGGGCGGCGATATTGTCGGGGGCTACGGTGTCGATGTTTACGCCCAATAGGGTAGGAGAGTACGGCGGGCGTATGCTCTGGGTCGAAAAAAATGCCCGCGCTTGGGCGGTGGTCGCTACCATCTGGGGCAGCCTCGCCCAATGGGGCACGCTCTTGGCGGGCGGGGCTTTGGCGCTCACTTTTTGGCTGATTGCGGGCAAAATTTCTTTGCCGCTCGCTGCTATTTTGCTCCTTTACGCGCTGTTCTTTTTGCTGGCTGCGGCGATAATTTTGCTATATTTGCGCCTGCCTGCGCTGGTGGATTGGCTTATGCGTTTCCGATTTTGGGCGCGCAGACTCGAATCTATGCGCTGCCAACTCGCCGACTCCGCCGCTGCGCCCCGCGCTGATGCTTGGATTTGGGGCATGGCAACGGCGCGTTATCTCGTATATTCCAGCCAATACCTGCTAATGCTCTATTTTTGGGGGCTGCCGCTCTCCTTTTTCGATGCGTTCAGCATGGTCGCCCTCATTTATTTACTCCAAACGGGTCTGCCGCTGCCGCCTTCTACAGGTTTGGTCGCACGCGGCAACGTCGCGCTTTTCGTCGCCGCCCTGCTCCTTCCTGCCGCCTTTTCGGGCAGTGTCCTCTGTGCCACCTTCAGCCTTTGGATAATTAACGTATTTTTGCCTGCCGCCTTGGGCGCTGTTTTTCTTATCGCCCGATTTTGGCGCTCTGCGTAAGAGGGAAGTTTTTATTTTTTTGGGCGTGCCCGCCGCCAACGGCGGCGGTCGGGCTATCCGCTGCATCACGCAAACAAACAGCCCACTAAGTATATATTCATTCC
>CAYXSA010000149.1:0-7820 GCA_964467315.1 uncultured Saprospiraceae bacterium
AGTGAAAAGTGAAAAGTGAAAAGTGAAAAGTGAAAAGTGAAAAGTGTTTTTTTATCCACTTGTCAATTTTGGAGGCTTAAACATAAGCACGATACTTTGGGCTTCATACTCATTTTTCACTGTTCACTTAAATGGGGCGTGCCCCGCGCCCCAAAAAGGGGGCGCGGGTCGGGCTATTTGAGCCGTAGCACGGCGTGCCATGCTACGGCTCTACATATCCCTCACGCGGTTGCCCCAGCGCAAAGGGCGCTGGGGCGCAGGCTTAAAAATTGATTTTTCTTGCGTTTTTTGCCAAATAAGCGGGCTTTGCATCGTCTTCCTCCTCCATACCTATAATTAGGCAGTGCGCAGGGGTGTTTTTATTATGCTCGCCGTCGAAAATTGTATATAAATCTATATTTTCGACGTGGTTGTTGCTAATTTCAAAAACATTGAACAGGGTAGAATCTCCCACAAATACTGCTGGCGTAGTCAGACGCGCCAAACCCATAGAAAGTTTACCCTCATCTTTTGCTCTAAGCTTAAAAACGCGCGAAGTGGGTGTGCCATCGGGATTTAGATATTTCTTTTCAGGACTTGAGTAGCCTCGCCTATAGAGCATTTCATCGGCGGAAATTTTATCTCCGTTTTTCATTGAGCCAAGTTATATAGGTTTTTAGGTTGGCATTTTGGAAAAGCTCTTGTGTCGGCAAGCCTTCTTCTTGAACGAAGACTACTTTCGTTTTTTGCGGATAAATAATAATCTCTAAGGAACGCGTATAGGGTTCATTCCTCAAAGAAAGCATAATTTCTCCTGCTGCGCCTGGTGCGGTATGATAGACCTTTTGTCCGTAAGCGCCTATAGTCCGCACCAAATTAGCAGCTTCGCCAAGCACGGCAGGCGTTGGCGCTAAAGCATCGTCCTCGTCCCAGTTATCTTTTAGATTATGGAAATCTTCGATGAGATTAAAAATTCTTTCATTGATGCGTATTTTGCTATTATTTGCCAAATAACCAGCCCCTAAAACTGAAGCAGTCGGCATTTTTTCTTTTTGGTAAATGCTTTTAACGGAGTTCATCATAATAGCTTTTGTTTAAGATATTTTTGAATGTTTGCGAGCAGAGTGTATGAAGTTTTTCTAAAGATGTGGATAGTTCTTTTTCTATTTTTTTTCCGCTGATGCTTGCCGAAATGAGCAACAAGATTGCAGGGGCTTGAGTTTCCGTTTTTACTGCGTTTTGTATTCGGATAGTGAGGATAGAGCCGTCTTCTTGTAGATAACTTCTATTTATTTCGATACTTTTCAATCTCCCAAATATAGGCTGCGGGTCTGATACATTCGTTTGGAGTTTGGCTTTAATGAAGTCGCCTACACTACCTTCATATATATCAAAAGCGTTTAGATAGTCTATGCTAATGGTTTCTGCATGGGCAGGACTATCCGCATTCAAATAACTTTCCGTAAGGGTTTGAATTGTTTGTATGGCTAATTTTTTAAAGTCAGCCCATATATAATTTGTACCGTCTTGGTGTACGGATAAAATACCTTGTCCATGCTGAACTAAAGGCAACTCCCGCTCTGCACGCCAGTACTGATGGATGGGTGTACCAAAACTACTTATTTGCTGCGGAGAAGACTGCGTTTTTTTATGAATAGGAAATTGTTCTCTTATTTCTTTTGCGAAAATGCCTTGGGCTACTTCAAAACCCAAGTCTATTTTATTGCCGAAGTCATCAAGTTGGCTGGCGAGCCTCATTTCAAAGGCGACTTCTTGTAAGGGCGCGTTTTTTAATTTTTCTATCTGTTCCATTATCGTGTTTTCTTATGAAGGCAAATATACAAAAAAGTGGTTTTACTGCTGGGATAAAACCATTTTTTGGGAATACGCCCGCGCCCCAGCGCCCTTTGCGCTGGGGCAACTGCGTGAGGGATAGTAGGGGCAAATCAACATTCGCCCCATTTGGGGCGATGGTGATACGCCCCAAATAGCCCGACCCTGCGACCTTTAAGCGCCTTAGCGCGGGGAGCAGGGGCACGCCCAAAAAAAAATCCGCCCTAATTGACAAAAATCCGCCCCGTGAGTACAGATATATCGTCTGGGAAATCGCTTTCCCCCTTGAAATGGGCGATGGTAGACATCAATCTTTTGTTGAATTCCTCTACGGTGCAGTCTTGATTGTCGCAAATAAATTGCTCCAAGCGCTGCCCATCGAAGTAGTCGCCCTTTTCGTTGCTCAAATCCGTCAGACCATCGGTGTAAAGGAGCAAAAAAGCGTCCTTTTCTAGGTAAATTTCGCCCATTTCTATCTTTGGAATGCGGCTAAAAGCGCCCAAAATCGTGCAACCCTTGTCCAAGCGCGTAAGCTCGCCTTTATGCAGCATAAAAGGCGGGTTGTGTCCCGCGCAAAGGTAGCGTAGACGGCGCTGCGCGGGGTGATAGCGCGCAATGAAAAAGGTGATAAATTTGTCGCCTTGAGTGGTGCGCAAGACGGCAGTATTGAGCTCGGAAATGAACTTTTTGACGTGCAGCTGGCTGCGATGAATGAGCGCGTGCAGATTCGCCTGAAAATTCGCCATCAAAAGCGCTGCCGCTATGCCTTTTCCCGAAATGTCGGCGATGCAAAAGGCAATTTCATCATCATCGAAGCTCAATAAATCGTAGTAATCGCCCCCTACGCCCTCGTGCGGCTGATAAATACCCGCAAATTCGTAGTGGTGGTTGCTCGGCAGGCGCGAGGGAATGAGCATATTCTGTACCTGCACCGCCAATTCTAAGTCGCGTTTTAGCCTTTCTTGCGCAATTTGCTTTTTGAAAAGTCGCTTATTTTCGAGTGCTACCGCGATAATGTTGGCTATTGTGCTCACAAATCTCAGTTGATCGTACAATTCGCCGCTATCTGCACGCAAACCGCGCAAGAGTACACAAGCAAGATGCTGTTTTTTGTGCAAAACGGGCACGATATAGTCAAAAGCCTGCAAAAGTGGCTGCTCAACACCGCGCAAACCTGTCAGGCGCGTGTATCCAGCAAAGACCTCCGTAGAGCACTGCGAAAGCAGTTCTTCGGGCGTATTTGCCTGTGCGGCGCATTCCCAAGCATCGTCTTGAAAGATAAAAAAAGCAAATTTTTCGACGCGCATTTCCATGGTGAGCGTCATCCGATACATTTCAAACAGCTCCTTATTGCCGATATTGCTGTTTATTGCCTGCGTGATTTCCACCAAGCGGTTCATCTGCAGTTTTTGCAGCGCAATCTGTTCGCTAAGTTGCTGATTATCGGTTTGTATGGTCGTTTTTTCCACAAGCGAGCAAGAGGTAGGAGGATATTTACAGTTTTTTTTTCGGCATTTGCGCCGCTACACCATGTGGTGCTAACGGTAAAGATAGCCCTATTTTAGTGAAAAGTGAACAGTGAACAGCGAAAAGTATTGCGCTGTGTGTATAAATGACGGATTTGGAGTTATTAGACCCAATGAAAAGCATAAAAAAAACCACGCAAACGGCGTAGCCCCCTGCGTGGTAAATCTGTGTGCTAAAAATAAGCGCGGACGTTTTCCGCTGTGTTTTCATTTTTCACTTACTTCGCCGAGCGGAGTCCTGCCGCTACATCGGGGCAAGTGCTTTCCATTTCTTTGAGTACGTCTTTCTCGAAGTCCATGCGTTGTTGGTAGCTTTTGCCTTTGACGAAGTTTTCCATTGCTTCCTGTCCGCCTAAGCAGCCCATCATTTCTTTGGCGCTTTTTTCGAGGTGGTTGGCATAGGCGCGCGGGTCGCTTTCTTTGAGAGCGGCATGCGTTTGGGCGGTCTGGGCGATGGATTTGCCGCAAGAGCACATTTGGGTTGCTACTTCTTTGGCGCTGGGTGTGGGGTCTGTTTGCGCGAGTGTGAGCGCAAAGAGGCTAAGAATTATTGTTTTCATAGTTGCTGGCTTTTGGTGGTGGGTGGTGCGTACGCAAAAAAAACGCGCACAAAAATCTTGAAGATTTTGCGCGCGTTTTTGGTGGTGGTTTCGGGCGGGATCGAACCGCCGACACATGGATTTTCAGTCCATTGCTCTACCAACTGAGCTACGAAACCGTTTTTTTAGTTGGTATTATTTCCTCTGTCAGAAATTGTAACGCAAAGATATGCTTATTCGTTCGATACTACCAAACAATCGCGCAAGTTTTTTTCAAAAAACTGTATTTTTTTTAATTATCTCTTCGGATATAGCAAAAAACCTGCCTATCTATGCGCAAATATAGCCTATTTTGCTGAATTGCCATCTGCGAAGCGAGTTTTAATTGCTCACTAAAAGCCTTATCTGCTGGCAAAATGCTGTTCTGCTGCTGGAGGCTGCGGGCTTGTATTTCGCCTTCCTGCAAAAAATAGAGATGATCGCCCAAAAAATGCAGTTGTTTGCCTGCGGGCAGTATCCAATATCTATCTAAGTTGCAAAAAAGGTCGAAGGCTGCCAAAAATCCTGTTTCGGAGTTGTATAAGTAGACCTTCCCGTCGTGTTCGCGGCAATAGTCGAAATATATGTCGTTTTGTGTGCCTCCGAGTATGTTTTCAAGCGTAAGCCCCATTTCGAAGCTGCTGCGCAGGGGCGTGGGGGAGTTGGGGGCTATTTTTAGCAATTTTTGTTGAACGCTGCTGTAGAGCCAAAAAGCGCCATCGCTGCTAAGGGCGAAGGCTGTCCAATACTCTTGCAAGAAGTCGTATGCTTGCGTTTCGCTCATTGTGCGGTCGAGGGTGCTTATATAGCCGTATTCTGGAAAAAAGGCGATAGGCTGCATGGGGTTGCTGACATCGAGCTGGATTTTTCCCTTGTTGTTTTCGCGGTATTCGCTTTCGAGTTTGCCTTCGGCGCTGTACTTTTGTATGCTATTTTGCGAGAGTGTGTATAGTTGGTTGAGGCGGTCGACGGCGAAGCTTTCCGTATTTTCGGGCAATTCTATAGTATGGAGCAAACGCCATTGCTGCGCCGAAAGTTGGGCGCTACACAAGAGCAGGCAAAAGAGTAGTAAAAAGCGCATTTTTTTCATGTATTGATTTGTATCTTTGTGCTTTATTTGCTCAAAAAAAGGCGAAAAAGATGACGAAAGTAAGGCAGGCGAGCAGTTTGCGCGAGCGCGTGCATGAAATAATTTTCGAGGCGGATACTTGGGCAGGCAAAGCCTTTGATGTGGTTTTGCTGGTAATGATAGTCGCAAGTATCGTGGTCGTTTCGCTCGAAAGTATCGAAGATTATCGTTTGGCGTACTTTGATATATTTTTTGCGCTGGAATGGTTTTTTACGGTCATTTTCACGCTGGAATATGCTTTACGGCTCTACAGTATACGCCGACCAATGGCGTATGCCTTGAGTTTTTTTGGCATTATTGATATTTTATCCATTTTGCCCGCTTATTTAAGTTTGTTTATGTCAGGTACGCACGCTTTACTGGCGATACGGGTTCTGCGGCTGTTGCGGATTTTCCGCATCTTCAAGTTGGGCAATTTTCTGAAAGAGAGCAATATAATCATGCGCTCTATGCAGGCGAGTCGGACGAAAATAACAGTTTTTCTGTTTTTCGTCTGTTTGCTCGTTACGGTATTGGGGGCGCTGATGTATTTGGTAGAAGGTAGCACGAATAAGGGGTTTTCGAGTATACCGCGCAGCATTTATTGGGCGGTGGTAACGGTTACGACGGTAGGCTTTGGCGATATTACCCCGCAGACCCCTTGGGGGCAGCTCGTAGCGGTGGTGATGATGATAATCGGCTATGCGGTTATCGCAGTGCCGACGGGCATCGTTTCGGCGGAAATGTCGGCACAAATGCGCAAGGAACACACAGACCACATTTCTACTCAAGCCTGCCGCTCTTGCGCTACAGAAGGGCACGATAGCGATGCGCTCTACTGCAAACGCTGCGGCTTTCTGCTCAACGACGCAGGCGAAGGCGGCAACGCCAAAGGTGTACACGGCTTTTCTTACAAAAAGTAAAAAAATTATGCTCCGTTGGCGTGTGGCACAGGCTGCCGAAATTCGATGGTGGAAGCGTTATCTGCGCCGCCGAAATCCCCAAGAATACTTGGCTTGGAAGCGGGCTTATTGGCTGGATTTTCTGCAAAAATTGGGCTTTGATAAGCTACCCGATGGCGCTTTCTGTTTAGATGCGGGCAGCAGTCTGGCAGGTATTTTTATGGTGCTACAGCGCCAAACTGTCGTAGCCCTCGACCCCCTGATGGAGGCTTACAAAAGGGATTTATCTGCATTTTTTGAGCCCAAAAACTACCCACAAGTGCAGGAGTTTCGAGCTCAAGAAATCGAAAAAATGCAAGAAGAAGCCGCCTACGACTATGTTTTTTGCCTAAATGTGATAAATCATGTAGCCAACCTGCGCGCAGCCCTCGCCGCCCTTTGGCGCAGCCTGCGCGCGGGCGGCTGGCTCGTTTTGACTGTAGATGCACACAATTATCGCGCCTTTAAGCATATCTTTCGGCTTATTCCTGCCGATATTTTGCACCCGCAACAAAACGATTTAGCCGAATATATCGCCCTTTTGCGCCAACTTTCTCCCGATGCAGCCATAAAAACCCAAATCCTAAAACGCGAATTTTTCTTTTCCTACCAAGCTATCATCCTCCAAAAGCCCCTGCCCCAAGATGATTGACCTCATTCAGTACCACCCCAGCGACTACCGCTGCGTGCAAAATTTGAGCACTACAGACGCTTTACATATCATAAAAAACGGACATTTAGACGATAACTATTGGCTCGATGTCGCCGTAAAAGACGAACAAGCCGTAGCCGAATTGGCGAAAGAACTCAATTTGCACGACCTCGTTTTGGAAGATATTTTTAATCATAATCATCTGCCCAAGTACGAACAATACGAGCATTACGGCTTTCTCACGCTCAAAATGCTGTCGATACAGAAGGACGAAGACGGCGACGATTTCATAGAAGATGAACAAATTAGCATCATTTTCGGGCGCAACTGGCTGCTCACCGTCCAAGAAACCGAAGGCGATATTTTCGACACCGTGCGCCAGCGCCTGCATAAATCGCTCGGAAATCTCCGCCGAAAGCGTACCGATTACCTTTTTTATCGCTTGGTCGATGTGATTGTAGACCACTATTTTGTCGTACTGGAGTGGCTGCGCGAAAAGGTCGAAAAGCTCGAAGAGCAGCTCACCGAAAAGCCCGAACAGCATCAAAATGAGGACGTTTTACACTTAAAAAATCAGCTCCGCACCCTGCGCCGCTTCATGCTGCCTTTGCGTGCCGAAATAAACCGCGTGCGCGTAGAACCCGCCGTTTTCATCGAAAAATTCACGCTCACCTACCTCAATGACGTATACGACCACCTCGTCAATCTCGAAAACTCCTTCGAGACCTTCCGCGAGATGCTCAACGACCTGACCGACCTACATCTCGCGTACCTCAGCCACAGCATGAACCGCGTCATGAAGACCCTCTCCATCGTCTCCACGATTTTCATTCCGCTCACCTTCATCGCGGGCGTATACGGCATGAATTTTCAGCATATGCCCGAGTTGGAACAAACTTGGGCTTATCCCGTTTTATTGGTTTTTATGCTGTTCATCGCCTTGATACTCATATGGGTTATGCGCCGAAAAGGCTGGTTTTGAATGACGAATGACGAATGACGAATGACGAATGACGAATGACGAATGACGAATGACGAATTTTGTGCATAAGACATTGGTAATTAAGCACATTCATTTTTCACTTTTCACTTTTCACTTTTTTTTGGCGTGCCGCTGCTCCTTAAAGGTCGCAGCGTCGGGCTATGCAGGGCGTTTCACCATCGCCCCAGAGGGGGCGAATGTTGATTCGCCCCTACTATCCC
>CAYXSA010000150.1:0-7750 GCA_964467315.1 uncultured Saprospiraceae bacterium
AACCTGCGACCACACGCCCCCCAGACGTGTACTCTACCAACTGAGCTACATCCCGTTCTTTTTCTTTGGTGCTGCAAAGATATGTAGGCTTTTTCGACCCTGCAAGCTTTTTGCAGTTTTTTTTGCAAAAAATCTTAGCCTTCGCCTTCTGTATCCGTTGCCATGCGCACGATTTTCGGGTGGAAGGTGGCGAGAATATCGACCAAATCCGTCTGCGCGCGCATCACCTCTTGTATATCCTTGTACACAAAAGGCGCTTCGTCCAAGCCGCCGCCCATGAGCTCTACGCCATGCTCATGCAGATGCGATTTCATCTGCGAGGAAGTAAAGCTTTCTACCGCCTTTCTACGCGACATCAGCCGACCTGCGCCATGCGATGCCGATTTCAGCGATTTTTCCTCGCCTCTTCCACGCACGATAAAGGCAGGCGAAGCCATAGAGCCAGGTATAATACCCATTTCGCCCTTGTCGGCGGGGGTAGCGCCCTTGCGGTGCACAATCAATTCCTTACCGTTATGCTCTTCCTTCCAAGCGAAATTATGATGATTTTCGAGCATAAATACAGGCTGCGCGCTCAAATCCTTGGCAATGCGGCGATGTATATGATGATGATTAGCGCTTGCATAGTCGCCCGCCAAATTCATCGCCTCCCAGTACTCTGCGCCCTCCTCTTCTCCCAAGTCAAACCAAGCCAAATGCGCCAATTCCTTCGGCAAATCGCGCTTTTTCATCGCCATCTTCGTATAATGGTCGGCTATGCGCGCCCCCGTACCGCGAGAACCCGAATGCGATAGCAAAGCAAAGTACTGCCCCGCAGGCAAATTCCAAGCGTTTTTATCGTCTGCTATATCCAAAACGCCCATATCTACGAAGTGATTCCCCCCGCCCGAAGAACCTACTTGCTGGTACGCCTTGTCTTTTAGCTGCCGCAAAATCTGGGTATTCTGCCAAGTATTTCGGTCAAAAAGCTCGTCTTCCCGCTGCTTATCGTCGAAAACATCGAAACCAAAACGGGTATTATCGAGCAGCATTTTGCGCAGTCGCACGCGGTAGCGCTTTATATATTTTTGTACGTCCTCGCCCAAGTCGAACACGCTCAAACACATACGGCAAGCAATATCTACGCCTACGCCGTACGGAATTACCGCATTTTCTGTCGCCAGTACGCCGCCTATCGGCAGCCCGTAACCGTAGTGCGCATCGGGCATCAGCGCCCCTGATATCGTGATAGGCAGGGACATTGCGGCGCGCATCTGTTGCAAGGTATTATCGTCGATACCGCTCGCGCCATAGACCGCAAAATCGCGCTGCTGAAAATCATATTGAGGGCGCGCCTTCACCTCTTCGTCAATCATACGCAAGGCAAGCGGGCTCAAAATCGCATCTTCGCGGTAGGCGGCAGGGTTGTCTATCAGCGCACGCAAGACCGCCAACTGCTCTTCGGCGCTCTGGTGTTTGTAGCCCTTGCCGACGATTTGCATCGCCAAGCTGCGCAGCGTATTATCCATATAACCCATTTCCAGCAGGTCTTTTCCGCGCAGTTTTTCTTTTTTGGACATGGTAGTGAGTAGTAAGTAGTAAGTAGTAAGTAGTAGTTTTTTTTTTGTTGGGCATCCGCCGCGCCGACCCCCACCGCTACGCGGTTGCCCCCTTGAAAGGGGGCGGGCGCGGCGGCGGTGCGCTCCCTATGGTCGCGTCTACTTCGTAGTCGCTACGGGTTCGCTATTCGCTCATACCCGCGCTTTGCGCGGGTACTGCTTCGCTTTGCTCGCAGCCCTCCGCATCGCTATGCCATGCAAACAGCCTGCAAGCCCCCTACAACAACGCTACGAACAAAATAATTCCCTGCCCTTTTTTATGTGCCTGCGCCCATCGCTGCCAGCATTTGCAGGGCGGCGGCGGCGGCTTCTGTGCCTTTATTGCCGTGTTTGCCGCCTGCGCGGTCTTGAGCCTGCTCCAGCGTGTTGGGCGTGAGTACCCCAAAAATACAGGGCTTAAAATAGCGCATCGACAGGGTTTGCAGGGCATTCGCTACCGAATGATTGATGTACTCATTATGAGAGGTTTCGCCCTTTATCACGCAGCCCAAACATATCACCGCATCGTAAATATGTAGAAAAGGCAATTTGCTAAATGGGGGCGCGATTTTGTCGGCGGTTTCAGCATCGACATTGCTGCTGGCGAGTTGCTGCCGCAGTGCATCGCGGCGCTGCAATTCCTCATCGCGCTGCCGTAGATGCGTAGGCAACATGGTCGGATTTTTTTGATAAAACTCCTCCGATTTGCGGCTCTCTTCCAGCAGATAAGCCGCCAACTGCGGCAGCTCATAAGTGCCCGCCACTCGGAAAGACTGTATATTTTCTGCCTTTGCGCCATGCGCCAAAAGGGTACTTTGAGCGCCCTCGCATAGGGCTTCCGTAATATCTTTATTCCATTCCGCTACAACGATAGCAAAACGAAACCCCGCCCCATTCAATTCGGCGGATTGATGACTGTAGTCGGATAAATTTTTATGGCTGCTGCTCATGGGAATGACGAATGACCTCTAATAATGATGACGAATGAGCTGCAAAAATAGAAAAACAGCCCGATATGCCGCCCTTATTTTGTACTTTTGCCGCAATGATAGAAACGCGTGAGGGATAGAAATGTAGGCGCGTAGCGCCGCAATGAATAGCCCGACCGCCACGCATGTAGAGCCGTAGCATGGCACGCCGTGCTACGGCTCCGCCTGCGCCCCTTTGGCGCAGGCGATGCGCGGCGGGCACGCCCAAAAAAAACAGCCCAAACTATGCACAAAATCGATATTCACACGCATATTCTGCCCCAACATATTCCCAACTTTCAGGAGCGTTTCGGCTACGGCGGCTTCATTCAGCTGCAGCACCATTGCGAAGGTTGTGCGCGCATGATGCGCGACGGGCAATTTTTCCGCGAAGTGCAGGCGAATTGCTGGGACGGCGGGCAGCGCGTCAAAGAATTTACGGCGCAAGGCGTAACGCGGCAGGTGCTTTCGACCGTGCCGACCATGTTTAGCTATTGGGCGAAGGCGAAGGACTGCGCCGAAGTTGCCCGCTTCCTCAATGACCATATCGCGGAAGTCGTCGCCCAACTTCCCCAAAAATTTTGGGGTTTGGGCACTTTGCCCATGCAAGATACGGATTTAGCTATTCAAGAGCTGCGGCGTTGCAAGGAGGAACTGGGTTTGGTCGGCGTGCAAATCGGCTCTAATGTCAATCAACTCAACTTAGGTGAGGCGCAATTTTATCCCATCTTTGAGGCGGCAGCAGATATGGGAATGTCCGTATTTGTGCACCCTTGGGAGATGATGGGCGAGGCAGATATGCGCAAATACTGGCTGCCTTGGCTCGTCGGTATGCCTGCCGAGACAACCCGCGCTATCTGCTCGCTTATCTTTTCGGGCACGCTCGAAAGGCTGCCCAACCTGCGCATCGCCTTTGCGCACGGCGGCGGCTCCTTTCCGTATACGGTGGGGCGTATCGCGCACGGACACAAAGCCCGCCCCGACCTCTGCGCCCTCGACAATGAAAAAAGCCCCGCCGAGTATGTCGGTCGATTTTGGGTCGACTCGCTCACACACGACGAGGCGGCTTTGCGTTTTCTCGTAGAGGCTTGGGGCGATGAACGCGTTTGCTTAGGTACGGATTATCCTTTTCCGCTGGGCGAAGACCATGCGGGCGAGCTGATTATCAACACCTACGCAGGAAACGAAGAGCGCCAACGCAATCTCCTCTATCGCTCTGCCCTCCAATGGCTGGGACTGGAGGAAGAGGCGCTGTAGGTACGATGTGCGCAAGCTGTAGGTATTGCGTCGCTCGCTATCGCTCGCGCCGCTGGTAGCAAGTATCATGTGCTCAAGCTGTAGGTATTGCGTCGCTCGCTATCGCTCGCGCCGCTGGTAGCAAGTACGATGCGCTCAAGCTGTAGGTATTGCGTCGCTCGCTATCGCTCGCGCCGCTGGTAGCAAGTACGATGCGCTCAAGCTGTAGGTAGCAAGTATCACGTAGGTATTGAATTGAGCTGCATCAACATGATACTTGCTACCAGCGCTACGAACGAAGTGAGTAGCGCAGTACCTACGGCATAAGCACATCCGCAGTACCTACGGCATAAGCACATCCGCAGTACCTACGGCATTAGTACGTTATACCAGGCTCCATTTCTTTGGCTTGGTCGATGAAGCTTTGTACTTGCTCGACGGTGGGTACGACGCGGGTCAATTTCTTTTGCTCGTTGACTTCTGCCATTTTAGCTTGGAGATTGTCGGCACGGCGGTGGCGGAGTTCTTTGATAGTATCTACGCCTGCAGCCTCCAAAAGTTCGGAGAATTGGGGGCCTACACCTTTGATGCGGCAGAGGTCTGCCATATTGAGCCAAGTCATGATGCGCTTGCCTTCGATGCCTGTTAGCTCTTGCAGCTCTTTGCGTCCTGCGGGAGTTTTGCCGCGCTCGAGCAGCTGCTCAATGGTCGTGATGCCTTGCGCGTTGAGTTTACCTGCATAAGCGGGTCCGATTCCTTCGAGTTCTTCTACTTTTGCCATGATGATGGATACTGGTTTGAAAAGAGGTTATAGATATGCGTGTAAGACTGAACAAAAATAAGCGAGTTTTTTAGAAAAATAGATATAATCATGCGTTACTTCTGCATTTTTTTGCTGCTTTTTTTGGGTTTATGGGCAAGCAGCGAAGAGGCTGCAGCATCCAATGGCAGCAGCGACAGCAATGGCAAAGCCTCTTTGCAAAAAGTGGAGGCTATCGGCACTGTCTTTAGCCCTATTGAGCCTATAAAACCCGCGAAAGCCAAGCAGCGCAGGCAAAGGCTGCTAAATCCTACGCATTTGCTACGCAAGCAGGGCGGCAGCGATGGGGCGGCTTGGGGCGTATTCGTTTTGACGGGCTTGATAACGATTTTGCTCTCGTTTTTGCTGGGTTGGGGTTTGGTCAGCAGCTCGCTGGCTTTGATACTGATGGGCACTATCGGCATTGTCGTCGCCTTTTTGCTGGCGCTCTTGGGCTATGCCATCGTAGACGGCTGGCTGGCTTTGGCGCTTTTATATGCATCGATAGCTTTGGCTGTTTTGGCGCTGGGGCTGGGCTTTTTGATAGGCGGCATACAGGCTGCCCTGCTTTGGGCATGGATAGGGGGCACGGTCTGGCTGTTTTTATGGCTGCTGACGGGTTTATTGCTCTTTTTTACGAAAAGCTAACAGACAATTTGGGCGTGCCCCTGCTCCCCGCGCTAACGCGCTTAAAGGTCGCAGGGTCGGGCTATGCGGGGCGTACCACCATCGCCCAAATGGGCGAATGTTGATTCGCCCCTACTATCCCTCACGCAAAAAAAATAAAGCATTATAGCATGAAAAAGGGTAAAATTAGGCTCATTTTAGCCGTTTTGGCGCTGCTGTTTTTTAGCGTCGGGGCGCAGGCGCAAAAAAAGCTAACCATCAGCGGTTTTGTGCGCGATAATGCGACGGGCGAAGACCTAATGAGCGCCAATTTGCTCGCAAAAAGCCTATCCACAGGCGAAACATTTGGGGCAACAAGCAACGTCTACGGCTTCTACTCGATAAGCCTGCCGCCGAAGGACAGTTATCTGCTGCGTGTCAGCTATGTGGGGTTTCCAGACCTTGCACAAACAATTGATTTGCAAGCAGATACGACCATCAATTTTAGCCTCGATAATGGGGAAGGGAAAGACATGGAAACGGTAGAGGTAGAGAGCGAAGCAGCCGATAAAAACGTAAAAAGCACGGAAATGGGGACTATAGAAATCTCCATCGAGACCGCCAAAAAGCTGCCCGCTCTCTTAGGCGAGGTAGACATCATAAAAACCATGCAACTCATGCCTGGAGTCATCTCCGCAGGCGAGGGAAATGCGGGTTTTTACGTGCGCGGTGGCACGGTAGACCAAAACCTAATTCTACTCGACGATGCCGTCGTCTACAACACGGGGCATTTGCTGGGGTTTTTCTCCGTTTTCAACGCCGATGCCATCAAAAACGCCACCCTTATCAAGGGCGGTATGCCCGCCAACTACGGCGGCAGGCTCTCTTCGGTGCTGGATATACAGATGAAGGAAGGAAATTCCGAAAATTGGGCGCTCGAAGGCGGCATTGGCTTGGTTGCCTCGCGGCTCACCCTGCAAGGCCCCATCAAAAAAGATGTCGCTTCCTTCATCGTGTCCGCTCGGCGCACCTATGTTTTCGACATCGCGCAGCCGCTTATACGCAATAGCAGCTTCGCGGGCACCAATTACTACTTTTACGACCTCAATGTGAAGGCTAATTGGCGGATTTCGCAGCGCGATAGGGTTTTTATTAGCGGCTATTTTGGGCGGGACGTGCTGAAACTCAACCAATCGCGTCGCGGCTTCGAGTTTAATATGCCTTGGGGCAATGCTACCGCTACCATTCGCTGGAATAGGCTGCTGAATGATAAGCTATTTATGAATGCCTTAGCGGTATTCAACAACTATGATTTTGAGGTTAGCGGCGGGCAAACCCAATTTAGCTTCAAACTACAGTCGGGCATACGCGACTGGGGCGGCAAAATCGGCTTCCAATACTATCCGAATACTAAGCACAATATACGCTTTGGCGCAGATTACACCTATCACCGCTTCACGCCCAATATAGCGCAGGCATTTTCGGGCGATGAGGAATTTATTATAGAGCCCGAAAAGCGATTTGCGGGCGAGGCGGGGGCTTATATCTTGGACGACTGGGCGATAAATGAGCGCTGGGGCATCAATTTCGGTCTGCGCTTGTCGATGTTTCAGCAGTTTAGCCCCGTACGGCAAATTTACTACGGCATCGAACCCCGCTTGAGCGGGAAATATAGCATATCGCCGACTTCCTCCCTCAAATTTGGGATTACTTTGGGCAACCAATACATACATCTGGTTTCCAATTCTGCTACTACGCTGCCCACAGACCTTTGGGTGCCCTCCTCCGACATCGTGCGCCCCCAAATCGGCAGCCAATACGCTGTCGGGTATTTCCGAAATTTCAAAGATAATATGTTTGAAACCAGCGTAGAACTCTACTATAAAGACCTTCGCAATCAGCTCGACTACTCCGAAGACTTCACCCAAACGCCCGATACTGACGTACAAGAGCAATTCATACGCGGCAGAGGGCGCGCCTATGGGGTGGAACTATTAGTTCGCAAAAACAAAGGCAATCTTACGGGCTGGGTAGCCTATACCTATGGGCGCTCTATCCGCATCTTCGAGCAAATTCAGGGCGTAACTTTTCCCTCGCGCTTCGATAAGCCCCACGATTTGGCTATAGTCGCCAATTACGACATTACGAAGCGCTTGAATGTGGGCGCAACCTTCGTTTTTGGCTCTGGAACGCCCTACACGCCCATTCGCAGCCTCTATTTTATCGGTTTTACCCCCACGACGGAGTACGGCAATCGCAATTCCGAGCGCCTGCCCGCTTACCATCGCTTAGATTTGTCGCTTTCCTACGAACTCAACAAAGAAAAAAAGCCATTTTCCTCTACGCTCGTCCTCTCCATCTACAACGTCTACAATCGCCGCAACGTCTTTTTTACTTACACGCAGCCCGAAAGCGATGCGCGTACGGGCGCAGTCAGCATAAAATCCTATCGCGTTTCGCTCTTCCCCATCATACCCTCCCTTACTTGGAATTTCAAATTTCACCCGAAAAGAAAGTGAAAAGTGAAAAGTGAAAAGTGAAAAGTGAAAAGTGAAAAGTGAAAA
>CAYXSA010000151.1:0-7620 GCA_964467315.1 uncultured Saprospiraceae bacterium
GGCTGCCCTGAATAGCCCGACGGCGCGACCTTTTTGGGAGCGCCGACACGCCAAAAAAAGTGACAAGTGAAAAGTGAAAAGTGAAAAGTTGCGTAAATGTTTGATGATGAATGTCTTATGTGCGAAATTCGTCATTCGTCATTCGTCATTCGTCATTCGTCATTCGTAACTCCTAACTATATAAAAATATATTGACAAGCATGGATAACCAAATTCGCAGCCCTTTTAAGTTTTTGGACTACTATCATAAGGAGGATAGGGCGATTTTTTTTGGGCGCGATATGGAGACGGAGGAGTTGTATCATCGCATTTATGAGACGAATATAATCCTGCTCTACGGCGCGTCGGGCACGGGTAAGACGAGTATTATCAACTGCGGGCTGGCGAATGCCTTTGAGGCGGGCGACTGGTATCCGATTTTTGTGCGTCGGCAGAACAATATGATTAGTTCGCTGGTAGCAGAGTTGCGCAAACACGCGCTGACCAAACCTGCCGATGGGCTGCCTTTGGATAGGCTTGTGCATTCGGTGTATCTCGACTATTTTAAGCCAGTTTATTTGATAATTGACCAATTTGAGGAGCTGTTTATTATAGGCGAAAAGGCGGAGCAGCAGGAGTTTTTTGAGCAGCTACAGAAATTGCTTTTAGCGAATATACAGTGCAAGGTTATCCTTTCGATGCGGGAAGAGTACTTGGCATATCTCTCTGAGTATGAGCAAATTATACCCAATATATTCGATAATAGACTGCGCGTAGAGAAGATGAATACGCGGCGTTTGCAAGATGTTATTTTGGGCACGGCGGAGGCTTTCAAAATAGAGGTGCCCAATGGCGAGGAGCTTAGCGCGCTTATCGTAGATAGGCTGCGGGACAAAAATCATGAGGTAGATTTAGCCAATTTGCAGGTTTATTTAGACCGTTTGTATCGGCTCGAAGTAGCTCGGCGGGCAGAGCAAAAGCGCGAAGGGTATTGTTTTGATGCGACTTTGATAGACAAAATTGGCACGCTCGAAGATGTGATGTCTTTGTTTTTGGACGAGCAAATCAGCATTTTGGAAAAGGAGCTTGCGAGTATGGGCATAAATCGGCGTGGCGTGCCTATAGATGTACTTTTTACAATGATAACGGACACGGGCACCAAACAATCTGTGGACATCAACCAGATAAAACGTCAACTCAAAAGCGCCAAGCAAATCGAGGCGCATACGGTCGATTATTGCATCAAACGCTTTAAGGAAATGCGAATAATACGCGATTTGAGCGTGTAGGAGCGCATAGTGCTGTATGGTACTTTGCGGCTGTCGCAGGCTGCCGACTACGCGCATATTTTGTCCGTAGGCAACGCTACGCTCGCCTACGGTTACGAAAGGGGAAGCCCCTTTGGGGCTATTGTTGTGCCCCCATTAACAATCTACTTACTACCTACTGCCTATAACCTACTACCGAAATGTCTATCCTTATTTGTGTCTTATTTTTTCTGTTTTTTTTGATTTCGCCGCATTATTTGAGTCGATTGGTGCGCGGCTTGGGCATTAGTCGGGTAGTGAGCGATGTGGTGATTTGTTATATGGTGGGCATTATTGTCGGCAATACCAAGCAGTTTTGGCTGACTGATGCCGAGGCAAACACAGCCTTGATGGGGTTTTCGGAAGGGGTGGCGACTTATACGGTTTTGCTGGCGCTGCCGATACTGATTACGGCTTCTACCGTCATGGACATCGTGCGCAACATCCGCCCCGTCTTCGTGGGTTTCGCCTTGATGGCGGTCTGCGTTACGGCTGCGACCTTGCTCACGGCTTGGTACTATGCGGGGGCAGTAGAAGGCGGCGATAAGGTGGCGGGCGTGCTTTCTGCCGTCTACATCGGCGGCACGCCCAATATGATCAGCGTCGCCAAAGGTCTGGAGATGAAACCTGAACTTTTTGTAGTCATACAGGCTACGGATATACTCTGTAGTGGCTTATTTATCGTTTTCCTCACCTCCGTAGCGCGCAGTTTTTACGGCTTATTTTTGCCGCCCTATGTGCCCGAAGCACCCGAAACACCCAAAGATAAGGACGCTGCGCTGCTTGATGAGGATATGATAATGGTCAATGAGCAGGCGCAATTGGTGCAAGAACTACAAGCCGCCACTTGGCAGCGCCGCGCCGCAGAATTGCTCAAAAGCGGCGGGATTTCCTTGATCGTAATAGCGGCTTCCGTTGGCATGGCGATTTTGATACCCAACGAAGAGGGCGGCATCAATCAAATCGTGCTCATGATGACGCTTACCACGATTAGTGTCGCCATTTCGGGCTTCATGGGGCATATCACGAGCAAGTGGATAACTACCACAGAATCAGCCAATTATATCCTGCTGATTTTTGCCGTTGCAGCGGGTAGCATGGCAGATTTTGCTACGATTATCGAAAAAGGCGGCGGCTATATCGGCTTTAATGCTATGATTTTTGTGCTCGCTATAGTTATGCACGGCTTGCTCTGCTGGATTTGTCGCATTCGCGTAGATGTGGTGATGATAAGCATGACGGCTGCTTTTTTTGGGCCTGGTTTCATTCCCCAAGTGTCCTACGTTTTGGGGCACTCGCGCCTACTCGCGGCGGGCATCGCGGCGGGGATTTTGGGCTTTATCATCGCCAATTATATCGGCTTTGCGATGGCACAATTTACGGCTGCTTGGTTTCTTTGAAATTTTTTTCGCCGCCAACGCTGCAGTTTTCAAATTTTCGGCTAACTTGCCTATCCTTTTGCGATTTTTTTTTTGGCGTGCCCCTGCTCCCCGCGCCTAAACGGCGCTTAAAGGTCGCAGGGTCGGGCTATCCATTTCGGGGCAGACACATTGGTCTGCCCCTACATTTCTATCCCTCACGCATAACAATAACCCGCGCCCGCAAAGGCGGGCGCGGGCTTCCTTCCCATACCTCAACCATACTACGTTCCTCAAAACATGGAAGAACCAAAAGACAAAAAACCCCATACCAAACGCGCACAACGCACTTGGGCAGAACTCAAAGCCGAAAACTCTTGGACGATGTTCAAGATTCTCGCCGAATTTACCAATGCCTACGAACGCCTAAACCGCATCGGGCCTTGCGTTTCTATTTTCGGCTCTGCCCGCACCAAACCCGATAATCCCTATTACCAACTCGCCACCGATGTAGCCGCCCGCATGGTGCAAGAAGGCTACGGTATCATCACAGGCGGCGGACCTGGTATCATGGAAGCAGGCAATAAAGGCGCTTATGAAGCTGGCGGCGCTTCCGTCGGTCTCAATATAGACCTACCCTTCGAACAAGGTTTCAATCAATACATCGACATCGACAAGGTTTTCAACTTCAATTACTTCTTTGTCCGAAAAGTCATGTTTGTCAAATACGCCCAAGCCTTCATCGTCCTACCTGGGGGCTTTGGTACACTCGACGAACTATTTGAGGTCATCACCCTCGTACAAACCAAAAAAATAACCCCGATACCCATTATACTGATGGGCACGGAGTTTTGGAGCGGTATGAAGACTTGGATACAGGACGTAATGTTTGAAAAATTCCGCAACGTTAGCCCTGGCGATAACGACCTTTTACAACTGACGGACGACCCCGAAGATGTCGTGCGCATTATCAACGATTTTTATACTCGCCAGTCGCTCACGCCCAATTTCGAGTTTGGGTAAAAAAGTGAAAAGTGAAAAGTGAAAAATATCGCACTTAATTAGACAATGCTTTATTGATAATTTGCGTGAGGGATAGCAGTGGAAGCCGCTACGCGGCTGCAACGACCGCCGAAGGCAGCCCCGTAGGGCATAGCCCGACCCCGCGACCCTGTAGAGCCGTTGCATGCAACGGCTTTACAAGCGCCGCCTTTGGCGGTGCGCGGGGAGCGGGGGCACGCCCTTTTCACTTTTCACTTTTCACTTTTCACTTACTTATGTCCTCCGTCTTTTTTGCAGCAGGCGGGCAGGCGATTGTAGGCACTTTGGTCGGCGGCGACTTCGTCGGCATCATAGCCCAAGCGGCTGATGGCAAGGCGCAATTCCTCTACAGTGATATCGTGCGTGTAGTCGATTTTGAAAATTTGCGTTTCCACATTCAAGTTGACGGCAGCAACGCCTTTGAGTTTGGCTAAGTTCGTCTCCAAAGTCGTCTTGCACATACCGCACTGCGCCGAAGTTTTGATTTCTGCGTGATGCGTATGCGGTTTTTCGCTAAAAAGCACCCCACCATTTTCTCCGCTCTCTGCGTGTCCGTGCCCCTCGCTGACGGAAGGCTTTTTATAAGATTTTGGCGTATAACGCACACCCACATAACCCATCACCCCCATCACAGGCGCATAGACGGAAGCCGCATCAAAACGGCTGCTAAAAGGATTTGCCGCGTCGATTATCGGCTGCGCTTGGCGGTAATTTGTCAAGTTTTCGCCCCCTACATAAATCTCCAAACCGTTGGGGAAATAGTGGCTCACCTGCGCCAACAAAATCGCATAACCCTTGCCCACGCCTTCGCGTCTGTAAGCGGGCAAATCCGCCCCATCATAACCCAAAGTCGGCAAACGCTGCGCGCCTGTATATTGTAGAGTCGCGTCAAACTGCCAGCGCTTTTTGGGCGTAACGTATTGCGCCGTGAGCAAACCACGATGCAAGGGGCTGAACAACTGCAAACGCAGACTATCGCCCTGCATACTGCGCACATCATTGAATTTATACGCGATGCGCGCATGAAAACCCTCAAACAAATCCTGCTCATAAGTCGCCAAAATGCTGTTGGCATAGGAACTTGCGGTAGAGTTGCCAATGCGCACCTGCCCCGCATCTGCATCTAAATCCGCTACCAACTGATTGGCAAAATCCGTCCGATATACGTCCAAATTGAAGCTGCCTTCTTGCTTGCCGATATGAAATTGCTGCGTGAAATTCAGACCATAATTCCAAGCCTCTTCGGGCATGACATGGCTTTGCACCAAAATATCGCGGCTCGTAGCCATGTAGCGTATGTTTTCGCTAAGCGCATTCGCTTGGCGTATGCCGCGCCCCGCAGACAGGCGCACCACGCTTTCTTCCGAAAAATTGTACTTCAAATTGATGCGCGGCGATACATAAAAACGCGGTGAGCCTATTGCCGTCGATTGCCACATATCCACCCGTGCACCCGCGATAAGACCAAAACTGCGGCGCTCGTCAAGGCGGTGATTGAGCTCGTATTCGCCATAAGCACCCAATAAATGCTCCTGCCGACTCAAATCCAAAGCCTCAAAACGCTCCCGCATATCGTCAAAATTATAGCTCAAACCCGTGCTAATGAGATGCTTTTTTTGCCCTGCTATCGCATTTTGATAAATTAGCTGTGCGTAGGCGCTGTTTTGTGCTACCTCAAAATCTCGCCGACCTATCTGCATATTTTGCACATAGCGCGTGCCGCTATAAATCAAAGCCGCACTCTCAAATGGATTTTTGGAGCCTATATAGCCTGCTTTCCCCGAAAATTCGTAGCGCTGCAATTTGCTGTTCAACTGATACAACTCCGCATAATCGTGCTGCCCGCTATGGTGCATTGCCTCCGCCGTTTGCCCATTCTGACGAACATCGCCCAGCGCGTGTAGGTTAAATTCCACATGCCAAGCGGGCGCTTTGTAAAACCAGCGGTTCATAACATTCCACTGATTTTTGATGGGAATATCCAAAAAGCCGTCCGCGTTGTGGTCTATATGCGTGCCCGTATAATGCCCAAACATCATCAAAGAGGTACTCCATTTGTCCGAGAGCTTAAACGCATAATTATTGTTTAGCTCAAAACGCCCTGCGCTATTGGCATATAAATTAAAATAAACTTTCGGCGCGGTTGTGGGCTTTTGCAACTCTACATTTATTTGCCCTGCGATGCTTTGCGCGCCTGTGCGCACGCTGCTTGCGCCTTTGGAAATTTGTATACTTTCAATCCAGCTACCAGGTATAAATTCCAAGCCATAGGGGCGGTCGAGCCGATTGAGCGCGGGGCGACCTTCTACCTGCATCTGCACATAAGTACCGCGCAAACCCAACATTTCGATTTCCTTGCTGCCTGTTACCGCATCCGATGCCGATACGTTTACCGTCGCATTCGTCTCAAAACTCTCTGCCAGTGAGCAGCAAGCTGCGCGCTTTAGCTCGCAACTTTTGATGGTTTCCGTGTTGTGGTTGCCCGTCGTAGAGGTAAAATTCCCCTTGTCGCGGGCTTCGACTTCTACCATGCCGATGGTATTTGCGGCGGGTTGCAGCATGAGTTGCAGGCTGTCCTCATCGGGCAAAATTTCGATTTCTACCATTTCGTAGCCCACGTAGCGTATCTGCAAAATTCGCCCTTCCAGCGTATCGACGCGCTCCACGCTAATCCAACCGTCTTCGTTGCTGACCGCCGCCAAGGCGGGTTTGTCTGCCCATTGCACGGTAGCGCCGACCAGCGGAACTTTCGCCTCATCTACCAAAATCGCCCGAAAAAGATGCGCCTCGCTCCCTTGCGTATAGGCGCTCACGCTCGCCACCAAAAGCAGCGCTATTATAAAAATGCTCCGTAGCATAAGATTAGATCGTTTTCTGTTATTAGAAAGGTTTTTATTTTGGGCGTGCCCGCCGCTCTGCCCCCCGCCCGCTACGCGGTCGCCCCCGCAAAAGCGGGGGGCGGCGGTCGGGCTATTCAGGGCAGACACATTGGTCTGCCCCTACTATCCCTCACGCGTGGGTACGCCGAGTCTAGTCCCGCTATTCGGGGGACTGCTCCTGTACAACCTTTCTAATCTAACAACGATAGGTCTGTAGCCAGTTGGCTCTATCCTGCGCAAAGGCAGGCAATGCTGCAAAATGTCGACTATCTATTTGCCTCGAAAGCGGGCAACTTAGCGCCAAAATTACCCAAAGCGGCTGCCGCAGCGGCACCAAATGCGCCGACGAAACCCGCCAATTTGTATCCGTATAGGGCAGAAAAAGACCCACTATAGACCCGTTTGCGGGCGGAAAATCATTTGTACACTTCGTGCAGGCGCATTTTTTTGCGCTCGCCTTAGTACTGCTGCCCGTATCGGCTGCATCCGTATGCCAATAGCCGCTGTTTTTGCTACAGCATCTTTTGCTTATTTGCTCGTTTTCGCTGCCTTTACTTGCTTGCAAAATGCTACAGCGCTCTTGGCTATGTTGTGCACAGCAGGTTTTTTTTTCGGCTTTCGGCTGTTCAGCTTTTGCGTGCTCGCAACATTCTTCCGCAGGCGCAAAAAAAGACGTATACTGCTTGCCCGTACAACCACATAAAATACTCGTCAAACCCACACCCGTATTGCCTAACAATACGAGCAGGATTAAAAACACCGACCAAAATGGGGAGCGACGAATTTGCGACATAATGGCTTGTTGGTAGAATACAACACAAATATACGCAATTAAGCTTTATTTCGTTGCCTAAATCCACACAAAAAAATAAAATACTTTTTAATATATACTATTTTTACTTTATTATTTACCCCGCCAGAATTTTAATTTTTATTTTGTCTGTAAATAATATTATAATTGATATTACGCAAAAGCGTTGGGGGCGCTGCCCCAACGCTACTTGTTCTGGAAGCGTAGCGGGGACGCTGCCCCGCCCCGCTTCTCTTGCCTAATTT
>CAYXSA010000152.1:0-7601 GCA_964467315.1 uncultured Saprospiraceae bacterium
TTTCACTTTTCACTTTTCACTTTTCACTTTTCACTTTTCACTTTTCACTTTTCTGGCACATTCGCCTGCGCGGTCTGTAGGGGGCGGCGAAAATCGGAAAGCGACATAGAGAATTTGCATTTTTCGGTGTCTTGTGTGGGCACGCTCCATTGTCCGTCGTAAGCGATGAAGGTGGGCACGTAGAAATTATCTTCGAGCTTGGTTACATCGACCTGCATTTTGACATTGAAGGAAAAAATGCCGTCATAGCGCAGATGATAGGAGCGCCCCACGACCTGATGCGTGAGCACCTCGAAATAAGTTTCCATCTGCTTTATCACCGTTTTATCTTGCTGTCGCTTCTTGTATTGCGGCTTTAGCTCGATGATAAAGGCATGACAATCCAGCCCATTGTACTCGCGGCGCTCGATGCGATAGTTGTAAAAACGCGCCATTTTTTTGCTAAAAATCTCTGTGCGAGCGCCGATAAAAGGTACATCGGCGCGCTTTCCTGGGCTAAAAATCAGCTTTTTGAGCTCGGTAATATGGTGCTCCATCGCACCCGTTTTTTTCTTTTTTCTTCGGCGCGCTTCGGCTATAAGTACATCGCGCTGGCAGACGCGCCCGTAGGTAAAAAATAACTTTTCGTACATTTGCGCCGTGTAGTATCGCGGTGTGCGCTCGCTTTTTCTACCTTTGTAGTACTTGCCGCTGATTTTTTCGTCGTAGCGTGTCATCGTGCGGCAATGGAGGCTATCCACCAGCTGCTCCGTGCGGCTGCGATAGGCTGCCTTCTGTTTGCCCAAACGCGTCAGGCATTGCACTTCATTGTCGGCTTTATAGCTGACATGGCGCAAATTGGCAAAAGCCAGATAAAAAGTTTCGTCCGCCTCTACCATGCGCACAAACTCCTGCACATCAAAGCGCGCAGCCGTAACGACGATAGAATCGACATCTACGGCATCATATATATGCTGTAGCTTATCCACCCGCAAAGGCAAAGTGTCTTGCGCTCTAAGCGACGAAATCGCGCCTACCAGAAGCGCTATTGCCAAAAAACGATGTAAAATATACTGCATAATGCCCCCCTTTTGAATTACGAATTTGCCAAGCGCAGCATCTCGCCGCCCTCCTCGCAAAGTATACCGCAAATAACAGCCAAAACGCCTTGCCGCAAGATAAGATTTTTTCAATAAACGCGCAATATAATTAGGCGAATTAGGCAAATTTTATAGACAATTTAACTTAGTATAAAAAAACGCATAAATACATGAATGCCAACACGCTATCGGCTGCGGCGCTGCTCTGCACCCTGCTTTTTTCCTGCAAAGCCAGCCAGCCAACCGTAAAAGAAGAACATATTGAGCAGTTTTTATACAGAAAATGGCAGGTGCGTTCCATCGAAACCGCAGGACAAGCCAGCACAGGCAAAGATATGGGCGACCCTTTCTACGAATTTACCCGCACAAACGAGCGGATAAAAGGCTACGAAACACCCCCACATAAAGAAACCGTGCGCTTTGAGCGCAGAGCCGACTCGATTTTTTACCCCGACAACCCCAAATTGCCCGCCGTGCGCATCAGCAAAATCAGCAAAGATAGCCTCATCTTGCAAAGCGAAAAAGCCATCTGGCGCTTGTATTGAGTTACGAACAGCTTTAAACATACTACACAAAAATACCTGCTACCAGCGACGCGAGCACAACGAGCGACACAAAGCACAAAAAACATGAAATCAACAAAAAACAATTCCCTCCTCTGGCGCATAGAACACCCAGAAATACAATCTCCTACCTATCTTTTTGGTACCATGCACGTCCGAGATGCCCGCGCCTTCGCCCGCATTGAGACCATACAGCAGTATATATCGCAGTGCGATAAATTTGCCGCCGAATTTGACCTTAGCGAATCCAACGAAACCCGCTACACGGAAGCTATCCTCTTGCCCGAAGGGCAGGTGCTTACCAATATGCTGCCCCCAAAAATTTATAAAAAACTCGCCAAAATCTTCTCGCGCGAAACAGGACACGAACTGCAGGCGATGCTCCAATATAAACCTATCGCCATCTTAAATGTTCTTACAGAAGCACAATTTCGACGCGAGGAGCGCGACTCCTTAGACGATACCCTCTATCAATTCGCCCAAATACAGGCAAAAAAAATCTGCGGCTTAGAGACCTTCGAGGAACAACTGCAGATTCTGGCAAAACTCGATGACAACGAACAAATACGCCAACTCGCCCGCGCCGCCAAAAATTTCTCCAGCCTGCGCCGACAGATAAAAAAGAGCATCAATGCCTATTGTTCGGGCGATTTGAGCCGCATACACCAAATCGTAAAAAAAGCCAACAACTCCGCCCAACGCAAGCTGCTGCTGCGTGAGCGCAATACGATTATGGTCGAACGCCTCTTTGCCCAAGCCGAAACGGGCAGCCTCTTCGCCGCCGTCGGCGCGGCGCACTTAGCAGGAAAACACGGCATGCTCCGCCTCCTCCGCCAAAAAGGCTGCAAAATCATGCCCGTTAAATACTAAGACCATGCCCTCCCTCCTCCTTCGCACCGAAGTCGCCACACCCATGCGCGAAACCTTCGCCCGTTTCGACTCCGAACTGCTCGCCCAACTCACGCCGCCCCTCGTCAAAGTCGAATTGGAACGCTTCGATGGCAGCAATATAGGCGACATCGTAATTTTACGCATGAAAATCCTCTTTTTCCTGTGCCAACGCTGGGAATGCAGCATCACAGAGCGCGAAGAAAGCCAACAAGAATGCTTCTTCACGGACGAAAGCGAAGGCGCAAAATTGCCCTTTTTTCTCAAAAAATGGCGGCATTGCCATCGCGTACAGGCGCACCCCAGCGACCCCACACGCTGCATCATCATCGACGACATACAGTATCGCGCGCCCTTCGGGCTCAACGCCCTACTTTACCCCGTCCTTTGGGCGCAATTCGCCTTCCGCCGCCCTATTTATCGCCGTTTCTTCGGAAAATAAGCTGTCAAAATCAGACATTAGCAAGTATAACATATACAAAAAGCATTTTTCGCTACGCGTTTACTTCGCTTCGCGGAGGGCTTCGCCGTTCGTATTCATTTTTCACTTTTCGCTACGCGTTCACTGCGTGTTCACTTTTTTGGGCGTGCCGCTGCTCCTTAAAGGTCGCAGCGTCGGGCTATGCGGGGCGCAATTGTAGGGACAAGGCATGCCTTGTCCCTACAGCGCCCCTACTATCCCTCACGCGAGAGCCGTAGCATGCTACGGCTCTACATGCCCCGCCTCAAAGGAAGGCGGGGCGCTGCTACCCCGCCCCGAAAAAACATTATCCCTAAAAAAGCAGCCCCTTTTTATTGCTATTCCAAAAAAATACCCTAATTTTATCAAAGGTTTCAAAAACAGACCGCTTCTCTATACTTACATTACTCGCAGCCATCTACACAACATGAATTTTTTCAAAGACCTCGTCGACGACAACAGCCCCTCTGGCAAAGTAAAAAAACAACTGCAAGACGCAGGCGTAGACACCTCCAAAATCAAAGTCTCCGTCGACGGTAGCCGCGTCAGTGTCAGCGGCACAGTCAGCTCACAGAGCGACATGAACAAAATCAACAACGTGCTGAAAATGCTCGGCATGGCGATGAGCATCAGCAATAACGTCTCCGTAGCTTCTACCAAGAAAAACAACGACGACGAAGAAGAAGAGGACGAGGAAGAGGAGGAAGAAGATGACGAAGAAGAAGAGGAAGACGATGAAGAATACGATGCCGATTTCATCGAACTCGGTGGCAAAAAACTTCAACTCGTCCTCACTGCGCTCGGCTATGACTTGGGCAGAGTAGACGGCATCGTCGGACCGAAAACCGTCGCCGCCCTGCGCGACTTCCAACGCGACTACGAACTCAAAGCCACAGGAAAAGTCGACGACGAAACCAACCAAGCCCTCTGCGCAGCCTTCTGCGAAGACGTAGAAGAACTTTCCGCACTCGCCGTACAGATGATACTCGAAGACGCAGGCTATAGCGTCGGCGGCGTAGACGGCATCATGGGTCCAAAAACCAAACTCGCCCTGCGCAATTTCCAAGAAGAATACGAACTCGATGCCACTGGCAAACTCGACGACGATACCATCGCCGCGCTTACAGAAGTGTACGTTACTGCCTAAGCGATAAGCAATAGGTACACAAAAAAAGCTCCTACTGCGCTGACTTTCAGCACAGTAGGAGCTTTTTTATTGGGAGAATGCCCGCCGCAATCTTTTTGCGGCGGGATAAAATACGCGTGAGGGATAGTAGGGGCGAATCAACATTCGCCCCTTCAGGGGCGATGGTGAAACGCCCCGACCACGAAGTGAACGCGAAGCGAATAGCCCGACCGCCTGCCCTTTTCAGGCAGGCGGGCACGCCAAAAAAAATTAGGCTTTATCGAAGGTCAGGCATTGTTTGACTTTATCGACATCGATGCGCACCGTATCGCCATGCACAAATTTGCCCGAAAGTAAGTGTTTGGAGAGTTCATTGACGATTTCGCGTTGCAAAACCCGCTTCATCGGACGAGCGCCATAGACAGGCTCGTAGCCCAAGTCGGCGAGCCAATCGGTAGCGGCTTCTGTGAGCTGCAAACTGTAGCCCTGCTGCTCGGCGCGCTTCTGAATGCTGCGGTACATGAGCAGCAAAATTTGGCGGATTTCCACCCGATTGAGCGGCGTAAACATCAACTGCTCGTCGATGCGGTTCAAAAATTCGGGGCGCAAAATGCCGCGCAGCGCTTCCAAGACTTCGAGCCGCGTGGTCTCGATAATATCGGCACGTTTGGCGGGTTCTGCATCTTCCAAGCCGTCGAAATTCTCGCGGATAATATCCGCGCCCATATTCGTCGTCATGATGATAATCGTATTTTTGAAATTCGCCACCCGCCCTTTATTGTCCGTCAAGCGCCCATCGTCGAGCACCTGCAAAAGGATATTGAAGGTATCGGGGTGCGCCTTTTCTATCTCGTCGAGCAAGATGATGGAATAAGGCTTGCGGCGTATGGCGTTCGTGAGCTGCCCGCCTTCCTCATAGCCCACATAACCAGGAGGCGGACCGATGAGCCGCGCTACGGATTGTTTTTCCATGTACTCGCTCATATCGAAGCGAACAATGGCATTTTCGTCGTTGAAAAGCACTTCGGCTAAGGCTTTGGCAAGTTCCGTCTTGCCTACGCCCGTCGTACCCATGAAAATAAAAGAGCCAATAGGCTTGTTGGCATCTTGCAGCCCTGCGCGAGAGCGGCGCACGGAGTCGGCTACGGAGCGTATAGCGGCTTTTTGTCCGATGACGCGTTTGCCGATTTCGTCCTCCAAGCGTAGGAATTTTTCTCTATCGCCTTCGAGCATTTTGGCGACGGGTATGCCTGTCCAGCGGGCGACGACTTCGGCTATATCGTTGTCGCTTACCTCGCCATTCATCAATCGCTTATCGGGCGAGAGGGAATTTAATTGGGCTTGGGCGTTTTCGATAATTTTTTCCTGCTCTTTAATTTTGCCGTATTCGAGTTCGGCGACTTTGGCGTAATCGCCTGCGCGGCGGGCTTGCTCTGCAGTGAGTTTGTACTCGCTCATGCGCTCCTTGCTCGCTTGTATCATGTTGATCATCTCCTTTTCGGAGTTCCAATTAGCTTTGAGTTGGGCAAGGCGTTCGCTATGGTTGGCGAGTTGTTCGTTGAGGGTAGCGAGTTTGCGGGGGTCGCCATCGCGTTTGATGACCTCGCGCTCTATCTCCATCTGGCGGACTTTGCGGTCAAGTTCGTCTAAGGCTTCGGGCATAGAATTCATCTCCAAACGCAGCTTAGATGCGGCTTCGTCGATGAGGTCGATGGCTTTATCGGGCAGAGCGCGGTCAGAAATGTAGCGATTGGAGAGTTCGGCGGCGGCTATCAGCGCAGAGTCCAAAATGCGTACTTTATGATGTGCCTCGTAGCTATCGCGCACCCCGCGCAAAATGGCGATGGTTTCGTGTATGGTAGGCTCGTCGATGACGACTTTCTGGAAACGGCGTTCCAGCGCCTTATCTTGCTCGAAGTATTTTTGGTATTCGTCGAGGGTCGTAGCGCCGATGGTGCGCAGTTCGCCGCGAGCGAGGGCGGGTTTTAGGATATTGGCTGCGTCCATGCTGCCGCCGCCGCCGCCTGCGCCGATGAGCGTATGTATTTCGTCGATAAACAAAATGACATTTTCGGAGGAGGTTACCTCTTTGACGACTGCCTTTAGGCGTTCTTCAAATTCGCCCTTGTACTTAGCGCCTGCCACTAAAGCGGCGAGGTCGAGCGAGTAGACGGTTTTATCCAAGAGGTTGTCAGGCACGTCTTTATTGACGATACGCCAAGCCAAGCCCTCGACGATGGCGGTTTTGCCTACACCAGCTTCGCCGACGATGATGGGGTTATTTTTCTTGCGGCGAGAGAGTATATGCAGCAGTCGGCGGATTTCTTCGTCCCTGCCGATGATGCGTTCCAGCTTGCCTGTGCGGGCTGCCTCATTGAAATTAACGGCGAATTTTTCGAGCGCGTTAAATTCGTTTTCGGTGCTTTCGGAGGTTACTTTTTTGCCTTTGCGAAGTTCTTTTGTTGCTTCTTGTAGGTCGCTTTCTTTCACGCCGAGCGTGCGCAGGAGTTTGGCGCTGGGGTCGCTTTCTACCCGCAAAATGCCCATAAGCAGCACGTCTACGGCTACAAATTCGTCGCCCGACTGTTGTGCGGCGGTTTGTGCGATTTGTACGGCGGTGCTGGCTTCTTTCGAGAGGTGGCTGCCGTAGTTGTTGATGCCATAGACTTTAGGGTATTGATCCATGATAACGGCGAGCTTATTGGTCAGCTCCGCCATCTGTACGCCGAGTTTTTTGAGCAGATAGGCAACGCCTGCATTGGCATCGTCTACGTCAATCATACCGCGCAGCAGGTGCGCGATTTGCACATCTTGTTGCTGGCGCGCGCGCACATATTCCTGCGCTTTAAGTATCGCTTGGCGCGACTTTTCGGTTAATTTTTCAAACATGGTGGCTTATGGTAAAATAGGTCGAAGGAAGGGGCTTGCTTGTAGCACCTACAAAGCTATCTTTTTTTGCCTACAATGGCAAAAGCGCAGCCACTTTATTTTCCTGCCAAAATAGCAGGGTCTTCCGACATTTTGGCTTTTTTTGTTTTGGGCGTGCCCGCCGCTGTAAAGCCGTAGCATGCTACGGCTCTACAGGCGCGGCGGTCGGGCTGTTCAGGGCAGCCACAAGAGCTGCCCCTACCATCCCTCACGCAAATTTTGCGCCCGCCGCGCAAAGGGCGCGGCGGGCAGTTTTTTATGTTTTCTCTCCAATCAACGCTCTACAGCTTGCGACCCGCCGCCCTTTGCGGCGGGCGACTGCGTGAGGGATAGTAGGGGCAGACCCATGTGTCTGCCCCAAAGGGCAGCACAGGTCTGCCCCGAATAGCCCGACGCTGCGACCTTTTTAGGAGCAGCGGCACGCCACAGAATGACGAATGACGAATGACGAATGACGAATGACGAATGCGCTTTGTGTAAATACTTAACTACCAATGGCTTATGCGCAAAATTCGTCATTCGTCATTCGTCATTCGTCATTCGTCATTCGTCATTCG
>CAYXSA010000153.1:0-7537 GCA_964467315.1 uncultured Saprospiraceae bacterium
AGCCCTGCTTATAGAAATGCAGACGGCGGGCATTAGGGCTAATGAGGTTACCTATTCAAGCCTTATGAATAAAGTCAGCAGCTACGCGGAGGGCAAAGCCCTGCTTATAGAAATGCAGACGGCGGGCATTAGGGCTAATGAGGTTACCTATAATAGCCTTATGAATAAAGTCAGCAGCTACGCGGAGGGCAAAGCCCTGCTTATAGAAATGCAGACGGCGGGCATTAGGGCTAATGAGGTTACCTATATCGTTTTGCTCAATAAAATTGACAATTTTGAGGGTTTGGAATATGTTTTAGATACGATAGCAGGGCGCGATTTTTTTATGAAAGCAGGCAGGGGCAGTACCCAACTCGCCGAAAAAATTCAATGGAAAACAGCTAAAATGGGCTATGATTTGGCTGCTTATCTGCTCGCAGTAGATACAAGTCGTATGCCTTTTGTTAAGCAGGATTTTTTTGCCCGATTGAAAAAAGAAAATACACCCGCAGTGCATTTGCATCAAATTGTAGAAGGCACGGTAACAGGTTTCAATACCAAAAATACAAGTATTTTTGTGTGTATAGATGGGGTCAAAGACAAAGCACAAATCTACAAAACGGAGCTTGACAGCCCAACGCAGCGCGTTAGCGAATATATCTATCAAGGTATGTCCATATCCGTCGGTACGCGTTTGCGTGCGCGAGTTGTCAAGATAGATGAATACGGCATTGGCTTATCGCTGCGGCAATTATAAGTAGCTGCGGGCTAATTTATAAAAATGCGCGCCGCGCCCCTTTGGCGCGGCGCGCGCCAGATGGCGAATCAAGTTCGCCATGACTGCGTGAGGGATAGTAGGGGCGCTGTAGGGACAAGGCATGCCTTGTCCCTACATTTGCGCCCCGCATAGCCCGACCGCTGCGCCTTTTTGCGCGGCGGGCACGCCCAAAAAAAGAAAGCATAAAAAAACCGCCACAGCCCGAAGTTGGGGCTGTAGCGGCTGGAAAAAACGGTCGTTGGTACTGGTTTATCCTTCGTAGACGGTGCTGCCGAAGGCGGTAACTTTTGCTTTGTTTTTGAGATTGCCCCAAAGACCTGCGAGGTCTGGCGCTTGCGATTCGCCCGAGAGTTCGAGCGTACCGATTTCCCATTCTGCCAAGTCGATGTCTTCCGAATAGACGTTGATACCGAGTGCGTAGGCGTTGATGGCGAGCTGCAATTTGGCGGCGAGTTTTGCCATCATGGAGTAATTGAAGCGTAGGGGCGTGGCGAGTTCGATGCCTTTGGTTTCGGGATTGTAGCGGATACCGCCGCCGAGCGAGGCAGTGCCTTTGGCGCTAAGGCTGGCAGTAACGCGGATGCCCGCGCTTACGGAGGCGACCACGACGGAGAGCGAAACGCCGCCGTAGATGCTCGCATCGATGTTTGCACCGAGCGAAATGCCGCCCGTCAAATCCCAATAGTCGCCTTTTTTGGCTAAGTCGATGCGTGCGCCCATGCTTAGGCTTGCTTTCACGCCCGCGCTGATTTCGCCGCTCACGCCTGGTATGATGGGCACGGTGAAGGTGGGCGTATTGATGCCTGGCAGGTCGAAGGTTTTGTTGCCTTCCAAGAAGCCTTTTTGGTTTTTGAGGTCAAGCTCGCCTTTTAGCGCGCCGTCGAACATCTCGAATGCGATGGGCGGAATGTTCGGGTAGAACTTACCGATTTGCAGACCGTCTTTTTTGGTGTAGCTGATTTGCTCGGCGACAAATTCCACGCCTTTTACGAAGTCGAGCATCCAAGGTTGGAAACCTGGAATGTACTTCTGCATGGCTTTCGTGTCGATTTGCGAGGAGAGTCCTAAGGTAGCGGAGGCGACTGTGAAACCTTCGCGGCTGAAGTTGATGTCTTTGACTTTTGTCTTGAAAATAGAGGTTTCCAAGTCAAATTTGCTAACGCTGCCGCTGATTTTGTTTTTCGTAATGTCATAAGTCAGGGTGCCTGCGGCATTGGCTTTGACGTATACGGGGCTTTGGCGGTCGATATTGATGCCACCTTGTAGGGAGGCTATCAGGCTGCCTTTTTCTTTGCTAAGGGTAGCGGAGTTGAGGGACATATTTACGCCTTCGACGACTTCCATGTTCATGCCACCTGCGGCGACTTTGAGGTCTTTGAAGTTGATGTCTTTGCCCGAAATGGTCAGCCCGCTGACTTCGCCCGTGAGGCCTGTGCCGATTTTGGAGGCGGTAACAGTGCCTTTTTCTACGGTAACGGCTTTTTTATCGTAGCTGTAGTTGATATTTTGGGCGGCGACAGTGAGTCCGAGCGAGGGGAATTCGGCATTGAAGGAAGCGTTGCTCACGCCTGCCTGTAGTCCGCCTTTGCTGGTGTATCCGACATTGACTAAGCCGCTGGCGCTGCCTTGTGCGCCTTGCAGCTCTACCATACCTTCTACCGATAAGTCCCAGCCTTCTTTGGTCATATTGGCTACGGCGCGGGGCTGTGCTACTTTGATAGCGCCGCCTGCGAGCGAGAAGCCGCTATTGAGGGTAAGTTGGGCGCTGCCTGTGGGGTCGCCACTGGCGGGAAGGTTGATATTGGTGGCGTTGAGGGTGAGGGCGCCTTTGGTACCTTCCCAGCCGAGCGCCGTATTGAAGGAGTTGATTTTTAGCCCTTCTTTATTGTAGCTTATGCCTGTGGCGGCAGCTGTGGGGTTGCCGAACTTCTCGAAACCTTTGGTTTTGACGGTAGCGGACTCCATAGCGAAGCTGCCTTCGGTGTGGTTGTAGTTGGCTTTGGCTACGTTTACATCGAAGTAAGGCGTATTGAGCGTCATGCCTTCAGCGGAGAAAGTTTTTACGCTTTCAGAGAAGGTGGCTTTTACGTTTTTGATGTTGCCTGTGAAGCTGCTGCTTTGCACGCTGGCGGAGGAGCTCATAGAGATGGTCGATACGCCTTTTGCTTGGGCGTAAGTACCTTCGAGCTTGCTGATTTTGAAGCCCTCCATTGGTTGGATTTCTCCGTTGGCGGCGAGTTTGAGGGTGCCTTCGAAGCCATTGGGGCCGATGCTGACCTTATCGGCAGTAGCGGTTACTTGTACGCCATTGAATTCGGGTACGCTAACTTCGGCTTTGCGCACCATGAGTTTTTTGGTCTTGATGTCGTAGCCCAAGCCTGTGGCTTTTACGTCAATGCCGTTGAAGCTGGTTTTGATGCTACCGTTTTGCACATCGAGAATAGGCCCCGTCTGGTCGTAGCCGACATTTACGCGCCCGCTACCCTCAAATTTGGGGATATTTACGCTCAAATCGCTACCGATATTGAAGCCCCATTTGCCGTCTGCGCCGATGCTTGCGCCGCCCGATAGGTTCGCCAAATTAACCTTGCCGCTGGCGAGAGAAATTTGGTTGCCTGTGGAGAAGCCAATTTTTACCTCGCCGACTGACATCGTAGAGCCTATAGCCAACTGATTGACTTCGGCATTTATTTTTGTTTCTCCGATTTGGGGAAGGTCTACCTTTAGCTGGTCGAGTTTGAAACCGTTGGTTTTGTCGTAGGCTACACCTGTGGCGTTGGCTACCAATGGTTTATCGCTTAGCCCTTTGACTTTTGCCGTTACGGTGGGCATGCTAAAGCCTTCGGGGCTGAGGGCGACAGAGCCAGTAGAATTGAAATCCGCGAAATTCGTTTTAATATCGGGTTTGGTGATAGTGCCCGATAAACCCGCAGTGGGGCTGTAGTTGAAATTGATTTTTGCGCCAATTTCCAATCCGCCAGGGCCACCCTTATAGTCTACGATGCCGCCTACGACGGATACGCCGTAATCGTTGCTCGTGCCATTGCGTTTGACGATAACATTGCCTGCGACCTTAAAATTGGGTAACACCTCGACCATGCCGCCCGTAGCGAGCTTCATTTCGTCGAACTTGAACCCATTTTGGCTGTCGAGCAAGCCGTTTTTGATGCTAACGTTGAACTTATCGTTGAAATACGGTACGTTTAGGTTGCCTTTTTGGATTTTCAGCATTTGCTGTGCGCCGCTGATGCCCATTTCTACCCCTTCGCCTGTGAATTTCATGCCCGACATTTCTACTTCTGCCGCTCCGTTCGTGAGTTGGAAGCTGGAAGCATCTGGGCCGATAGTGATAGTACCCAAGCCGTTGGCTTTCGCCATGCGTTCGGGGTCATTGTACTCGACGTTGCTGGTGATAGTACCCGAAAAGGCATTGTTGGCTACCGCTACTTGCGCGTTGAAGTTCGGCAGCTTTAACTTGCCGTCCATGTACGACAATTCGCCCTGCGGCGTAACGCTGCCCGTCGCATTCCACACGCCATTGATGACGCTCAATTCTTGGAATTTTACGTCCAAAGGCTTGCCCAAGAGTGGAGGCAATACTGCCTGCACTTCTTTGACTTTCAAGCCTTCGGGGGTAACGACCAAGCCGTCGGCTTTGAATTTGCGGGTTTCGATAACTCCAGCGCCTGCCTCCAAAAACTCGCCCTGCGCGCCCATGCGAATATAAGTATTCGCCAGCCCGACGGGTTCGCCCATGATATTGGCTACGGCTCTATCCATTGTTACAGCTGCGCCTTCGTTGGATAGTTCGGCTTTGATTTCGTCGGCAGTGAATATGCCGTTTTCATAGCTGATGCCTGTTTTTACCCAGCCGCTAACTTGGTTGTTGGTTACAGTTACCTGTGCTTGCGGGTTGGTGAAGCTGCCTTTGCCGTTCATAAACGTCAGGTCGCTCATGGGGGTCAAAGTGCCTGTGCCGTTGATGCTGCCTGAGCTTACGTCGACGTTGGCGAAGTTTACGCCGATGCTTTTGCCAAACAGCTTTACGCCCAAATCCAAACTTTCTAAGCTAACGCTGCTGGGCGTAACTTTGAAGTTTTTTACATCGTAGATGAGGGATTTTATTTCGGGCGCGCCTGCTTCGATGAATTTGCCATCGGTGCCGATGCGGAAGTAGCCGTTATTTACTTTGATAACATCGCCCATGAGGTTGATGTTGGCATTGTTGACGGTTACCTGGTATTCGCTTTGTCCGCCGTTGAGGGTGGCGATCATGCCTTCGCCGTAGTAAAAACCTTTTGCCGAAAGCAGCGAAATCGCTCCAGAGCTGATGGTGATGCTCTGTAGTTTGGGCATCATGTTGGCGGTACTAAATACGAGCGAGTCGATTTTAGTGTCCGTGAAGCTAAACAGTCGGTTTTCGACACTACCTAAAGCGATATTGCTAATCGTTGCCGTTTGCGCATTTTCGTCGTAAGTAACCTTGTCTTGCATGAATTTTATAGCTTTATCCATAAAGCTCATGCCGCCGACTTCCGTTTTCGATTTGTTTTTGAACAAGCCGTTTTTCGTCAGCTCGCGCAAATTCAGCGAAAAGGTATCGTTGTTGGATACGGGTGCGGACTGTGTCTGTCCGCTGTCTTGTGGGGTGCCGCTGCCGCCGCTGGGGGCGTTGCCGCCCATGCCGCTGCCTGCTGTGGGGCTGTCGTTATTGCCTGCATTATTGCCTGTAGCGCCTGCCGTTACGGGAGGGGCGAGGGCGTTATTGCCTGCCGATACGCCTGCTGAGGGGGCACTCGTTGTCGTGGGCGCTGCCGCTGTGGCTGTACCGCCGCCGACAGGCGGGGCGTAGCTGGTATTGGCGACAGGGGCGGACTGCTGCACGGGGGGCGCAGTCGTCGGGGCAACTTCCGCCCCGCCAGAAGGCGGCGCGCTGTCTGTGGTCGGGGCATTGCTGATGGCGACCAGGTCGCTCAACTCTGCCTCTTCCGCATTCACCTGCTCGACTTCCTGCTCCTTTTCCTTGTCTTCGAGTTCTTCGTTTGCCATGAGGAAATTTATTTGTTTTAATTATTTTGAAAACGCGCCTAAATATACGCTTTTTATCCCATTTCGAGAGGGGCTGCGCTTATTTAATTTTCTGCTGTTTTTTTTGGCGTGCCCGCGCCGCCCACGGCGTGCCTAAAGGCACTTGTTTAAAGGCGGCGCGGTCGGGCTATTCGGGGCGTATCTACATCGCCCAAATGGGCGAATGTTGATTCGCCCCTACTATCCCTCACGCGAGCCTGCCCCGCGCAAAAGGTGCGCGGGGCGCGGGCTTTTGCGCGGCTATTTTGTCTTTTCCCTTATATTTGCGCTACGTTTTCAGTTCGATAAAAAAAACAGCACCATGAGCAAAAGCATAAAAACCGTAGACGAGCAGCAAGGGCAAAAAATTCAGATTGCAGGCGGCTCCTATCGCATTCTTATTTCGGGCGCAGAGACCAAAGGCGCTTACGCCATGATAGAGATGAGCGTGCCCGCAGGCGCGGGACCACCGCCGCACGCGCACGCCGATTTCGAAGAGATTTTCTACGTCGTAGAGGGCGAATTATCTTTTCAGTCGGAGGCGGGGCATTTTTTGGCGCGCAAGGGCGCGACGGTTGTCATTCCGAAAGGCGGCATGATTCACCAATTCAAAAATCTAACGGATGCCCCTGCAAAGCTATTGTGCACGGTCATGCCCGCAGGTTTGGACGATATGTTTGTAGAGTTTTCCGAATGGATAAGCTCAAATCCAGGAGTAGAAAGAGCTGATGTAGCCAAATACATGCAAGCCCTCTCCGAAAAATACGGTCAGCAGCTTTACAGTCCCGATTTCTTTGGGTAGCCTATGCAAGACGGATAAGCAAATTTTTTTCATAAGTTTTGTGCGTAGTCCATAATATTAAAACACGCTACACAAACGATGGCAAGAGACACACAACACAATATATATGCTACTCGAAAACGCTTATTTCCTCACAGCGCAGGGCGGGCGCAAGTATCAAGAAGATACAGCCTATCCCGATAGCCCCAGCGCTACGAGCTTGCTCTCCAATAAAACTTGGATAGTCTGCGATGGCATGGGCGGCATAAGCGGCGGGCGCATCGCCTCTACCACTGCCTGCCGCATCGCTGCCGATTGGCTGCAAACAAATGGCGAACAACTAACAAAAGAAAACGCCGCAGAAGCATGCCGCAGCCTTAGCCGACAGCTAAAAGCGGAACTACGCATAGAGGCAGATATACACGAATTGCCCCATGCGATGGGCACAACGCTCGTAGGCACTTACCTGCAAGAAAAAGGCGCTTGGGTGCTACATTGTGGGGATTCGCGCCTGTATCATTTGCGCGCGGGCTGGGTGCGCTACTGCACGCGCGACCATAGCCTCGTCAATATGTTGGTCGATGAAGGCAGCATCACACAAGAGCAGGCAGCCACGCACGCCCGAAAACACGTACTTGCGCGGGCTGTCTCGGCACACTCCGAAACAGGCAGCAAAATAGACGCAAACTATCTAAGCGACCTCCAAAGTGGCGATTGGCTGCTACTCTGTAGCGATGGCATATATGGCGCATTTTCTGAAAAGGCATGGTTTGAGACCTTGCGCCAGTATGCAGGGCAGCCGCAGGCGTTTTTGGGCGCTGTCGCCGCAGAAGCCGAAGCCATCAAAGGCGATAATTACACGGCTTGGCTGCTCGTCGTAAAGTGAAAAGTGAAAAGTGAAAAGTGAAAAGTGAAAAGTGAAAAGTGAAAAG
>CAYXSA010000154.1:0-6918 GCA_964467315.1 uncultured Saprospiraceae bacterium
TGTGGCTGCCCTCGCCTGTGCCCCTTTGGCACAGGCGGCGGCGCGGGGGCACGCCATAAAAAAAAAACTAAAAAATAACCATTCGTAATTCTCTCGCTATGCGTATAAAAATTCTACTTTCTGCTGCGGCTTTGTTGTTTAGTGTGCAGCTTTGGGCGCAAGTGCCCGAAGGCGCGGGTCCCAACCTCGTGCCCAATCCTGGTTTTGAAGACCGCAAACCCAATGTAGCCTTGCCCAAAGACGATGTAGACGGCTCTGCCGCTTTCCGTCTGGTTATCGGCGACTGGACAAGCCCCTCGCAGACTACGCCCGATTGGCTTATCGTGCCACAGAGCAAAGTCATCGAAGCCAAACGCAATAAGGAGCTGATAAACGAACCGCATGGCGGCAATAAAATGGTCGGTATACTCACGCATAACCCCCAATCGGAGCGCCACGATACCTACCGCGAATACATACAAGCGCGGCTTACCAAGCCTTTGCGCGTGGGTGCGGAGTACTATTTTGAATTTTGGGTCTGCATGGATCACCGCGCAAAATTCGCCTCCAACAATATCGGCTTCGTCCTCTCCCCTGCCCCCATGACGCGCATGGACGCGCAAAATAAATGGTCGCCTATCCTCGATGCCAAACCCGATTATAACGTGGCGGAGGTCATCAACGAAGGCAAACGCGAATGGGTGCGTTATTCGGGCACTTTCAAAGCCGCCAACCGCGCCCAATACCTCGTTATGGGCAACTTTTTCGACAATAAAGCCACGATTATGAAGGACGTAGGCAGAGGCGGCACCTTTGAAAATGCTTACTATTTCCTCGATGATATCGTTATCTGCGAGCTGCACCCCGAACCCGAAAAACCCGCCTTCGTGCCGCCGCCCACGTTGGTAGAAGAACCGATGGAAATCGGTAAAAAAATCGAACTCGACCACGTCTATTTTGAAACTTCCAAATGGAAACTCCTGCCCGAATCCTCCGCACAACTTGATGAACTCGTAACCTTGATGGAAAAACACCCGACGATGGAAATCGAAATCGCAGGGCATACCGACTCGCGCGGCTCAGATAGCGATAATCAAAAACTGTCCGAAAACCGCACTAAATCCGTCTACGAATACCTCATCGAAAAAGGCGTACCCGCAAGCCGCATGGCATACAAGGGCTACGGCGAAAAAGAACCCCGCACCGACAACGATACGGAAGAAGGTCGCGCCAAAAATCGCCGCGTCGAGTTCGTCGTTACCAAAATCGAAAACGGCGTAGACGTAAACATCAAAAACGACACGAAAACCTATCAGGGCGGCGATAAATAGCCTCTTTCAAAAATCAAAATATACCCCTCGCAGGAACTTCCCAGTACGATAGTTCCTGCGTTTTTTGTTTTCAAGCAAAATACCACCATGAAAAGACGCGATTTTGTGCGCAATAGCCTGCTGATGCTCTCCGCCTTAGCACTGCCCAACCTTAGTGCTTGCAGAAAAAACAATATCAATGGCGAGGAAGTCATTGTCATCGGGGCAGGCATGGCGGGGTTGGCAGCAGCAACAAAGCTAAAAGAAGCAGGTTTTAGCGTCAGGGTCATAGAGGCGCGAGGCAGCGTGGGCGGCAGAGTACGCACCAATCGCAGCGCAGGCTTCGCCTTCGACGAGGGCGCAAGCTGGATACACGGGGCAGGCACACGCAACCCTATACGCGCCTTAGCCAGCGAGGCAGGCGCTACGCATTTTGTTACCGACGACGAAAGCGTAAAAATCTACGAGCAAGACGGCATAGAATACAGCGACGCTGCATTCAATACAGGCGAAAGCAACTACGAAGCCGCTCTCGCCGCTATACAATCCAATGCCAGCCGCTCCGAATCCTTCCTCAATGCCTTCAATCGGCTTTATCCCAACCAAATCGACAATCGACTATGGAAATATCTACTTTCCTCTTATCTCGAATTTAATACAGGCGGCGATATTTCCGAGCTTTCGGCAACCGATTTTTATGATGATGAAGAATTTAGCGGCGACGAATACCTAATCACCAACGGCTACGATACCATCGCCAATCATCTCGCGGCGGGCTTAGATGTACGCCTCAATGAAGCCGTGCAGAGCATCGACTACAGCACAGAGCGCCCCAGTGTACGCACAAGCGCGGGGACTTATACCGCCCAATTTATCGTACTCACAGTGCCTTTAGGCGTGCTAAAAGCCAATCATATCAGCTTTACGCCCGCCTTGCCCAGCGCGAAAACGCAGGCTATATCAGACTTGGGCATGGGTAATGTCAATAAATTTTGGCTGCGCTGGGATACAGCTTTTTGGGACAACAGCCTCAGCTACATCGCCTGCACGCCCAGCACCAAAGGAGCTTTCAACTACTTTCTCAACTGCCGCAAATTCAGCTCTTACAACGCGCTGATGACCTTCGCGCTCGGCAGCTACGCCACCACAAGCGAAGCCCTAAGCGATGCGGAAATCATCGATGCGGTAATGCAGAACCTGCGCCCCATTTACGGCGCTTCCACGCCCGCCCCTGTCGAATTGTTGCGCACGCGTTGGGCGAGCGATGCGCACACGCTTGGCGCTTACTCCTTTCCGCGCGCGGGTGCGGGTAGCGCCCCCTTTTTGGAGCTTGCCAAAGCCCTGCAAAATCGGCTATTTTTCGCGGGTGAGCATACCAGCCACGAATATCGTGGGAGCGTGCACGGCGCTTATTTGAGTGGCATACGCGCCGCCGATGAGCTTATCGACCTGTTTTAAGGCTGCTTTTTTTGGGCGTGCCCCGCGCCCAATAAAGGGGCGCGGGTCGGGCTATGCTATCCCTCACGCAAAAAACAATACCCTGCCGCGCAAAGGACGCGGCAGGGCTTTTTATTGTAAAAAAAACAGCTTCCCATCTTCCGACAGGCGCTTCTACTGCTTGATGATTTTGCGGCTTATCGTATGATTAGGGCTGTGTATGGAAAGCATATATACGCCACTGGGCAGCTCTCGCAGGTTGAGTACCTGACGATTTTCGCCCGCTTGTGCTTGATTTTCGATTTGTAGAAGTTCCCTGCCCAGCATATCCTGCAAGACAAAGCGCATAGCACCCACATTTTCTACTCTGTAGTCTATATGCAGGTGCGCGCTCGTGGGATTTGGGTAAATACGCAGTTGGTGAGAAAGAATAAAGGGGCGTTGAAGGTAAACTACATTAGAGTATGCTGGTGCATCGTCGGCGCTTTGAGAGATAAAACGCAGACGATAATAGGCTTTCGGGGCCTGTATCGTCGGCGAGAATATACACTTGCTCATAGGCGCTGTTTGCGCCGCTGCTGCGGGTTTGTATATCGTTGCCTATGAGTACATTCTGCGAGCGAAAGCACTGCGTAGCGCATTCGGTGATGTTGATGCAAGCGAAATCTGTAAGAAAGTCGCCATTGCTGCAGCCTGTGGCGATGGTAGCAAATTGGGCGAGATTTGTGCCGGCGTTGGGCAGGGGCGCGGGTGGCTGGGCGGGGTCGTAATTGAGCGCATAAGCGCGCAGACTACTACCTGCGGGCAGCGAAAGCGCAGAAAAATCACCTGTGGCGGAGGTAGCGACGATGAGGTTGCTTACTGCATCGGCAAGCACAAAGAGCTGGGTATAGGCTGCATTTGCGCCTGTAGTGTGCACGATAAGCGGGTCGCTGCTGCAGAAGGTGTATACGTGCTGGCAATCGCCACAGACGCGGACAATGCGGTCGCTTAAAAAATCGGCATTATAGCAGCCCGCTGTGCTGCTGCCTACGAGGGCGATGGGCTGCCCGATGAGGTCGGCAGGCAAGGGCGCAGGCGGCTGGGCTGGATTATAATTGAGTGCGTAGAAATAAAAAGCGCCTGCGGGGAGATTATTAAAATTGCCTGTGCTGTTGCTGGCGAGTATATTTTGGGCGGCATCGGTGGCGATATATACTTGGGTATAACTGGCTTCCTGTCCGCTGCTGTGCAGGGAGAAATTGCATTGCGCTTTCAAATTGGCGCAGCCCCATACGATGAGCATACCGAATAGGCTGCAAACGGCGAAAAGACGGCGCATAGTCGCTAAATGGTAGCAATACATATAGTATAGAGGGGTGCAGATGGTCAACGGACATTGCGAGAGGGATAGGAGATGCCAAGTTCGTTGGGCTTTTTTTCGCCGACGGGCTGGGTCGAATTATAGGAATTGGCTGCATACCAAGCGTAATCGGCTATTTTATTTTCCGAGCAACCTGCATACTTGAAGCCTTTGCTTTTATTGCCACCGCTTGCGGCGTACTCCCATTGGGCTTCTGTGGGCAGGCGATATTGCGTAAGAGATTGCCCGTTTTCGGCTGCTTTTTCTTGCGTTTTTTTTATGAATGCTTGGGCATCGAGCCAACTTACATTTTCTACGGGTCGGCTTTCGCCTTTGAAGCGGCTGGGGTTAGCGCGCATAATTTTTGCGTACTGCGCCTGCGTTACAGGGTACTTGCCCATATAAAAACTATCCACAAACACCGTGTGAATGGGCTTTTCATCGTCCTCCTCCTCGCTCCCCATTTCAAAACTGCCGCCCTCTACAAGTATGAACTCTATGCCAAATTGGTCGGTATAAGTGGCGGAAATTTCTGCTTTTTCGGGCTGCATATTTTTATTTTTTGTTCTTTTTCTTGGGCGTGCCCCTGCTCCCCGCGCTGAAAATTCGGCGCTTAAAGGTCGCAGGGTCGGGCTATTTGAGCCGTAGCACGGCGTGCTTACGCACTTGTGCCATGCTACGGCTCTACATATCCCTCACGCATTTTTATCCCCGCCCGCAAAGGGCGGGCGGGGCAGTCTGCGCCCTTTCCTGCTGCATCCAAGCTATGGCACTAATACAAGGCGGAAGCCGTAGTCTTCGCGCGCAAACTTGGGCGGAAAGTAGTCGCGGTACCCCACACGGCAATAATCCACACTATATCGCCAACTACCGCCGCGCATAACCCTATATTGGTTATTTTCCAAATTGCAACAAGGATTATCCACAGGAGAATTGGCATAGTAACTCGGCGCATAGCCATCTGCGCACCATTCCCAGACATTGCCTGACATATCGTATATACCGAGTTCGTTGGGCTTTTTTGTGCCAACGGGTTGCGTAGATTTGTTAGAATTGACATCATACCAAGCATAGTCGCCAAGTTTAGCTTGGTGGCAACCTGCATAAGGAAAGCCCATAAATTTTTTACCGCCGCGTGCGGCATATTCCCATTCGGCTTCGGTGGGTAGGCGATAGGTTTTGCCTGTGGCTTTATTTATCTCCTCTATAAAAAACTGAGTATTATACCAACTAACACTTTCTACAGGATGCTTTGCACCTGCAAAATTACTGGGGTTTATGGGCATTATTTTTTCCCACTGCTCCTGCGTTACGGGGTACTTCCCAATATAGAAGCTATCCAAGCGGACTGTATGAATCGGTTTTTCGTTGTCTTTTTCATTGCTGCCCATCTCAAAACTGCCGCCTTCTACGAGTATGAACTCAATGCCGAATTGGTCGGTATAGGTAGCGGGCAGGTCTTTGGGCGTGGTAGGCAGTTCCTGTATTTGGTCGGCTGCTGGCAAGATACCCAGCCGCTCCGCCATGCTTTTCACTTCTGCCGCATACGCCTGCACCCAGGCGGCGCGTGCCTGCGGTTCGAGGTAAATTTTTAGATGCTCCGCGCTGGGATTGAGGAAGTTTAGCTCGCTATGCGCTATATCGGGTCGCGTATAAAAGCCCTTACCTTCTCGTAGCCATTTTATACCTGCCAGCTCACTGGCTTTCAGTCTTTGCGCTTCTGTGAGAAATTGCAAATCGCTGTTAATCAAGATAATATACAAGGTCTGATTAAGCTCAAACCCTATAGAAAATTCAGCGTTTTGCGTTTTTATAAAAAATTGTCCCCATTTTATCTTGCTGTGTTCGCTGTAAAAAAGCCGCGCCGCTTCTTTAATACTTTTTCCCTTCAATTGAATTTCTACCTCCAAGCCCTGCGCCTTTAGAGCCGCCTCCAATTCCTCAAAAACTGCCGCTAAAGCATTGATTTTCAGTTGCTTAAAGGCTTCGTTGATATCGTATACGGATAGATAATTTTGGTCTGCGGCGAGCAAGCGGCTAAGTTCCTGCATATAGTTGCTATCGTGTTTTTTGTTGGTCAGTAGGCTAAGAACGGCTTGATACTGTTTGAGCGTTTCGCGTATGATGGGGTAATCGAAAGATTCTTTTTGGCATTGGGTGAGCCATATAGAAATATCATTGTCGTAGGAAATGCAAACATAGTCTTGGTTTTCTGTCAGCCCCTTTGCGCTGCTATCGCTGGGCGAGTTGCCGAAAAGGCTAAGATACAGCAAACGAAATTCGCGGTAGGATTTTCCGTATTGGTAATAGTCTGATAGTTGGCGGTCTTGGTCATCAGCATAGATTTTATTTTCTATGATGATGCATTGATTTTCGTCGTTACTGATGAGTATATCGAGCCTGCGCCCGCTGGGGATGGTTTTTTCGACTTCGATTTTCAGCCCCTTGCGCGAAAATTCAAAATCGGGCAAGACTTGCTGTAGCCACAAATCAAAAAAATGGCTGCCCATGAGATGGCTGCCTTTGGGGTCGAGCAATTCGGCTACAAAGCGCGAATGTAGGCGCACTTCATCGCTCTCTAAGCCCAAAATCCTGAAAACATTAAAGGTTTCTTTTTTAGCGGCGGCGATTTCTTCGTATTTCTGTCGAAGTATGCGTATTTGCGCGAATAGATGCTGCAGGCTCATAAGGAAATGGGTTGAATGATAGCAGAGACTTAAAGATAAAACAAAAAAAATGCCCGCGCCCTCCTTTGGGGCGCGGGCGCAAGATGGCGAATCAAGTTCGCCATGATTGCGTGAGGGATAGTAGGGGCGAATCAACATTCGCCCACTGGGGCGAATCAACATT
>CAYXSA010000155.1:0-6792 GCA_964467315.1 uncultured Saprospiraceae bacterium
GGTCATATCCTCTTCACCCGCATACAGCCAGATGCAAAAAATAATTGGATAAATCAAGCCGATAACGATTGGGAAAGTCTTTTGCCGCTGATGGACAAAGATGCTAAAGCTGGTAAATTGGCTGATGCCCTTTTTAAATTATTTTCAAGCGGAGTCAAAAGTCAGCGCGATGCTTGGGTATATGATTTTTCTAAAAGCAACTTAGAAAAGAAGATGTTATATTTTGCGGAGGTGTATGAAAATACGCGCAAAAAAAATATCCTTTTACAAAGTAGTGGAATTAGCCAAAAAGAACAAAATTTAGAAGATGGCAAGACTATAAATTTTGACAAAAAAATGTCTATAAAATGGGATAGAGAATTAGAAAATTATTTACGCAGAAATATATCTAAAAAATTTGAACCCGAAAAAATAATAACATCTCTATATCGCCCATATTCTAAGCGATATTTTTATTTTGATAAGCATTTTAACGGAATGATTTATTTATGGGATAAAATTCGGAAAACGTCTAATGATTTTGCTATTGGTTTGTGTGGTCTTGGGTTTAGTAAAAATTATCAGATAATCGCATCTGATACAGTCCCTTGTTTAGATACTATAGAAAAATCCCAATGGCTCCCCCTCTACCGCTACAGCGCCGACGGAGAGCGCGTAGATAATATCACGGATTGGGGAGCGGAGCAGGTACGCAAGCACTACGGAGATGCGAGCATCAGCAAAGAAGAAATTTTTGAATACGTGTATGCAGTTTTGCACAATCCAGCCTACAGAAAAAAATACGAACTCAATCTAAAGCGCGAATTTCCGCGCCTGCCCTTTTATGCAGATTTTAGAAAATGGGCGGCTTGGGGCAAGGAATTGATGCGCCTGCATATCGGCTACGAAAGCGCCAAGCCTTTTGCTCTACAGCGCAGCGAAAGCGATAAACCCAAAGACTCGCCCCGCCCAAAACTCAAAGCCGACAAAGAAGCAGGAATTATTTTTATTGACGAAAATACCCAACTCGCAGGCATTCCCGCCGAAGCATGGCGCTATATGCTGGGCAATCGCTCGGCTTTGGAATGGGTTTTAGACCAATACAAAGAAAGCAAAATCAGCGACCCCACTGTAGCCGAATTATTCGACAATTATAGATTTGCGGACTATAAAGAACAGGTTATAGACCTGCTCGCCCGCTTGTGTACGGTATCCGTTCGCAGCGTGGAGATAGAAAGCCAAATGAACGATTGCAGCCAATAGAGCAGGAATAGGGCGCGCCCGCGCCCCCTTTGGGCGCGGGCAACTGCGTGAGGGATAGAAATGTAGGGGCGAATCAACATTCGCCCACTGGGGCGATGTGGATGCGCCCCGAAATGAATAGCCCGACCCTGCGACCTTTAAGCCGCGTTAGCGGCGGGGAGCAGGGGCACGCCATAGTTACGAATTACGAATTACGATTGTACTTTGTGTATATGCTTGATTATCAGTGGATTATGTGCGCCTCGTAACTCGTAACTCGTAACTCACTTGTATATAATTTTGGCGCTTTTATGCTTTTGCAGGCTGCTGCTATCTTGGATATCGAGCGTAGCGCCTTTTTCGATGATAATTTTTGCGCCCTTATCTATGCGTAGGCTTGTGCCTGCGGGCAATTTTAGGGCGCTATCGTCTTCGATGCGGAGGGTAGAATTGGGGTGTAAATGTAGGCTTGCGCCCTTTTGCAGGGTGAGCGTGCTGGGATTGACGAAATCGCCTTTTGCGCCTTTGAGGTGGGTGTTGGGGGTGCCGCTGCGCGCAAGGCGCAAGACGCGGCGGGGCATAATTTCTAAGTCTGCCCGCTCGTCGCCGCTCAAATTGGGCAATTCGAGCCTGCCGCAATAGCGCAGAGAGCGGGCAATGGGCGTATGTCCGTACTTTATGCGCACCCGAAGGGCTTGGCTTTCTCCGCTGATTGCTTCTACTTGCAGGCGCATACCAAGCAAAAGAAAGGGCTGCAGGCTGCCGCTTTTATGCACATAGCGCGGGTGATTGCTGATGAGGGGATTTGTGGACATACTTAGGCTGTCGCCCGCCTGAAGGGCAGGTGAGCGCCGCCAATTTTTCAGCCCCTTGCGGCGGTAAAAATCTTCGTTGTAAGTGCCGAAAGCCGCATAGGTATTGATGTCTTCGCCCAAAGGGCTGCGCTCGCGCGCAATCATAGCGCCCTCGAAGGTGCCTTGATTGTAGTTGCTGTTCATATTGATTTGTCCGTCCTTATTTTTGTCGAAAGGATAAAAATAGTAGGGACTTAGCCCGCTGATGGGGTTCGCTTCCCCGCGCTCCCAAGTAAATAACTCGTTGCCCCAAGCGTTGCGCAAAGGCGCGCTATCGGGCTCGGCGAGCGCATAATCAAAATGTCCGTTGGCGTTGAGTAATCTGATGCAGTTGGCTTTATTGGAAAGGGCGCTAATGGGTTCGTTTTTGTTGGCGGGCAGTTCGGAAATATAGGCATATAAGCCCGTAGCGGTGCTATATATCGTATCTTCGCCGATGGTTTGCCCCAGCCAAGAATGATTATCCAGTTCGTGTTTGCCTGTTCGGTATTCGAGCCAGAGGTATTGCGCAGGTTCGGTAAAGGGGAGGCGGGCGCAGGCGGCATCGCCTGTTAGCACAAAATCGCGCAAAATAAAATCATGCTCCTCTCCAAATTTGGGGCTATCTATCTTTGCGACGAGGGGGATATAATCGACATACCAGCGCTCCCAAGCCGACATACCTGTACGCACAATGGGAGTCTGCGAGGTAGCGCCCCAGCCTATGGCAGGCGTATAAAAAAAGTCGCCCATGACCTTGTTTGCGCCGAAAAGATGCGGCATATTGTAGAGCGTATGCGCCAATTCATGCACAAAAACCCCAGAGCGATGGCACATGGTAAAACCTTCGCGGATGCGGTAGCCGCTTGCGGAGGTATCTACGCCCAAGCCCGTAGAGGCAACACCGCCGCCCGCGCCTGCCCAGTCGCGTATGCCCCAATGCGGGGGCTGTGCCCAATCGCGGCGGAAGCGATAGATGAAAATCACGTAATCCAGCACCTTATCGGGGGGAAATTGGGCGGTATCGCTGTTGTTGAAGCGAAATTGGGGATTGTTGCGCCTTCGGTCGAAGCGGCTATAATCGAAGCGGGGATTGAGCTGCTGCATTTTTTCCCAAGCCTTGCGATTGGTCTGCGACCACCAAGCGCAGTCGCTCGCGTCGATGCCTACGGAGATGGGCGCGCCCGTCGTATCGCTAAAGACCTCGCCCGTAAGCCTAAATTTTCCCTGCGACATGAGGAAAAAATCTTTGGAAAAGCTGTAATCTATCTTTTGGGAAAGGGCGGCAAAGTCGTCGTTTTCTGCAAATAAAATCGTAGGGCAAGCGCCTGTAAGGCTGTCGACCTCCTGCGGTAATCTGTGTCGGCTGCCTGCTTGGATTTGCCAGCCCTCCATAGGCTGTTCGTGATTGCGGAAATTGGTGTTGGCGCTGGGGGCATCGTCGAAAACGACGAAAACCAAGAGCACATGAAGATTGCCCTGCGGGGTAAAAATGCCCCCATTGGGCGCGTACCAATCGTTTTTTTGTGCCTGCGTAAAAAGGGAGCAGGCGAAGCAAAAGAAGCCGATAAGAGCGTATTTCATATTTTTAGCCACAAAAGTAGACAAAAAAAAGGACAGCACCATAGCGGCGCTGTCCCTCACATATTCTGGGTTTTGGGGTAGCTAATAGTTAGGAGTCGTATTTGTCGCTGTTTTGGCTGTATAATCGAAATAGAGCGCTTGGCTCTTTTTCTGAAACAAAAGTACGTCAAAAGGCAGTTGGGCGCTTAGGCGATTTTCCGAACGGTTGTTTTGGGTTTCCGAAGGGCGTTATTTTTTAGCGCGAAGCGCAAATGCGTGAGGGATAGAAGTGGAAGCCACAGCGCCGTAGGTGCTGGGGCTGCAACGGATAGCCCGACCGCCGCGCCGCAGGCGCGGCGGGCACGCCCAAAAAAAAGATTATGCAAGCACTATTTATACTTTGGGCGGCTCTGTCTTTGCTCTCGGCGTTGATGTATTTGTGGTTGCTTTTGCCTTTGTTGGCTGCCTTTGGGCGGGCGCAAAAAGGGGCAAATATGCCGATAGAATCGGAGCTTGCGCGGCTTTCGATAATCGTTTGCGCGCGCAACGAAGCCAAAAATTTGAGTCGACTGCTGCCCCTGCTGCGTAGGCAAAGGGCGCATAAGGTGCTGCTCGTAGATGACGACAGCAGCGACGAGAGCGGGAAAATTTTAGCCCGCGCCGCCCAAAATTGGCGCTATCGGCAGAAGCAAAAATTGGAGATTTTAGCCCTGAAAAACAAGCGCAGCGCGGGCAAAAAGGCGGCACTGGCGGCGGGTGTAGAGCGGGCAGCGTCGGCAGCATGGATTTTGGTCTGCGATGCCGATTGTCGCCCCGCCAGCGCCCAATGGGCAAGGCGTATGCTCGCCCAAACGGAGGAAAACACGGATTTTGTGCTTGGATTTAGCCCCTATCTCGATGCGGGCGGCATCTTGGGCGGCTGGCAGCGCATGGAGGCGCTGTTTACGCTGCTGCAATATGGGGGCATGGCTTTGCGCGGGCTGCCGTATATGGGCGTAGGGCGCAATATGCTCTATCGCCGCAGCGTATTTATGCGCTACGACTGGCAAAAAAATGCCGATTTGGCTTCGGGCGATGATGATTTATTGGTGAATGCGCAAGCAAAGGGCAGCCGTACCAGCCTCTGCCTCGACCCCGAAACTTGGGTACATACCCTGCCCGCCCAGACTTGGGGGCAGTACATTCGCCAAAAGCGCCGACATTTTTCGGCTGCAGTGCGCTATAAATTAAAGCATAAAATCCTACTCGCTGCCTTTGTGCAAAGCCATGTTTGGTCTTGGTGGCTCCTGCCCCTTGCCTTGTATGCCTGCCCTTGGGGGGCGCTGCTGCTTTGGTTTGGGCGCTGCATAATCGTAGATACGGGCTTGTATCTGCTCGCGCAAAAGAGCGCTCATAGGCAAGAGGCAAAATTTATTTTGCTCTATGATTTGGGTATAGCGGCTTATTTTACTATCTTCGCGTTTATTTTAGCCCTTCAAACGAAGCAGCAACGCAAACAGTGGAAATAAATAGAAACCTATCGGATAAAGCCATCGAGGATTTTGAATGGGTGCGCCGCGCAGTCGAAGAAAACGAGCAGCAGGCGTACACGGAGCTATTGGGCAAATACCGAGATACGGTTTTTCACGCGATGATGAAGATGGTGCGCCGCCGCGACGATGCCGAAGACCTCACGATGGAAGCCTTCGCCAAAGCCTTCGCCAAACTGCACACCTACGCGCCCACGCACGCCTTTAGCACTTGGCTTTTTCGCATCGCTACCAACAACGCCATAGATTTTATCCGCAAACAGCGCTTAGACCTGCTTTCTATCGACGACGGCAACCCGCAGGCAGATAATGCCCGCGACCAAATGAGCCAAATCCAATCCGAAGCACTCGACCCCGAAGAACGTTTCATCAGCCAACAGCGGCAAAGCCAACTGCGCGAATTGCTGTTCCGACTAAGCGACAAATATCGCAATATGATAGAATTGCGCTATTTTGAGGAATTGAGCTACCAGGAAATCAGCGAGCGGCTCACCATGCCCGTCGGCACAGTAAAAGCGCAGCTTTTCCGAGCTAAAGAAATGCTATTAGACATTTTTAATACGAACCGAATTACGCCCCCTTAACACTGATGAGCGATTTTAAGCCTATTCGCATAGCCCTCTTCGGTGCGGGGCATCTGGGCAAAATTCATTTAAAATGTCTGCTTGCGCAGCCCGATTTTTTTCAGCTTGTCGGTTTCCATGATAGCGATACAGCGACCGCGAGTAGGGTAGCGGCGGAGTTTGGCGTTCCCCATTTTGCCGATGTCGATGCGCTTTTGGCGCTTTGCGAGGCGGTTGATATTGTTACCCCCACGACCACACACCACGCCGCAGCCCTGCGCGCCATCAAAGCAGGCAAGCATATTTTTATAGAAAAACCTTTGGCGGCTACCCTGCAAGAGGCGGAAGAGATTTGCGCCGCTGCCCAAAAAGCGGGCATCATCTCCCAAGTCGGACACGTCGAACGCTTCAATCCCGCCCTGCTTTCGGTGCAAGAAATCTTACCTTTACAGGACTTGCAGCCCCGATTTATGGAGATACACCGCTTGTCGAGCTTTTCGCCGCGCGGCACCGATGTTTCGGTAGTGGAAGATTTGATGATACACGATTTGGACATCATGCTGCACCTCGTGCGCGCCGATGTACAGCGCGTCGAAGCCACAGGCGTAAGCCTCATCAGCGCTCTGCCCGACATCGTCAATGCCCGCATCGTCTTCGCCAATGGCGCGGTGGCAAACATCACGGCGAGCAGAATTTCTATGAAACCCATGCGCAAATTTCGGCTCTTTTCGCCCGATACCTACATAAGCATGGACTTTCTGCAGAAAAATGCCGAACTTATCCGACTGCATGAGCAAGAAAGCGAACTCACGCAAACGGCGATAGACACGGCAAAAGGCAAGCGCTACCTACAATTTGCGCACTGCGAAAGCGCGCCCATCAATGCCATAGAGCTGGAATTGCGCCGCTTCGCAGAAGCTGTACGCCAAAAAAATAGCGTACCCGTGCCCCTCACCGACGGCTTGCAGGCGCTGCGCTTGGCGCATCTGATTTTGGAACGAATTGCCGAATGACGAATTGCCGAATGACGAATGACGAATGACGAATGACGAATGACGAATGACGAATGACGAATGTTGCGCA
>CAYXSA010000156.1:0-6527 GCA_964467315.1 uncultured Saprospiraceae bacterium
AGTGAAAAGTGAAAAGTGAAAAGTGAAAAGTGAAAAGTGAAAAGTGAATTTTTTACTCAATAAGCATTTGATTGTCAATTATTTAAGCCAATACATAGGCACGATATTTTTCGCTTTTCACTGTTCACTTTTCACTCAATTTGGGCGTGCCCGCAGCCCTAAAAAGGGGCTGCGGTCGGGCTATTTGAGCCGTAGCATGCTACGGCTCTACATATCCCTCACGCAAAATACGGCACCCGCCGCGCCAAAGGGGCGCGGCGGGTATTTTTTTGTTGATTTTTGAACTATTGGCAAGCTATTTTTATTGGCATATTTGCAGCCCGCAACCCAGCATTCCTAAATACATTAAGTACATTGTTAATTAAATATCAATAATAACCCAGTGGCGTGCGCGTAGGGGCGAATAACTATTCGCCCACTTCAGTCCGCATTTTCGTAGGCGTGGCGGGGGCGAATATTTATTCGCCCCTACAATCGCATTGTTGTTAAAATTTAATTTACAATGTACTTATTCATTAAATGCTTTATGTTTTTTTGCGTGAGGGATAGCAGTGAAAGCGCGTAGCGCTGGAACGGATAGCCCGACCGCCCGACCTTTTAAGCCGCGTAGCGGCGGGGAGGGGGGGCACGCCATAATGACGAATGACGAATAATGACCTTTATTTAGGTATATACTACGATTATCAATGTCTTATGTGCAAAATTCGTCATTCGTAACTCCTAACTATGCGCATCTTATACACCCAAACCCAAATATCGGTAGAAATAGTAACAGCCCCCTTTAAGTCGGGCGGCGATGGCAGCCTGCACGAGGTATATACGGTAGACTATCGGCATTGCGTAGCGAAATTGTTTTTTGCGCAGCGCTTGCGCGGCGGCGATGGGAAGGAGCGCGAAAAAAAATTGCGCTACCAGCTACAGAATCCGCCCCAAGAGGAAGCAGATAAGACGGATATTATTTGGGTGGAAGAGATTTTATATGAAAAGGGCAAATTTGTAGGCTATCTGATGCGGCGGGCAGAGGGCGAGCATCTGGGTATTTTGTGCCTGCCGAAGATAGCGCGCAGGCATTATGCCGATTATGGGCGTTTTGATTTGATGAAGCCTACAGCGCTTTCGCTGCGGCTTGCCGCCTGCTATAATATCGCCGTAGCCGTAGCTGCCGTACACAAAAGCGGGCAATACATCATTTACGACCTAAAGCCCGAAAATATCATGATAGCACCCGATGGGCGCGTGAGCATCATCGACACCGACAATATACAAATCAGCGAAGGCGATAAATTGCTATTTGCGGCAAAATCCACCACGCCCGATTATACGCCGCCCGAATGCTATCGCGCAGGCAACAGCCGCATCGTACAGCCCTCTTGGGATAATTTTTCGCTTGCCGTCGTTTTTTATAAATTTTTCTGCGGCTTGCCGCCTTTTTCGGGCACGCCAAAAGATGAGCGCATCACCAGCATAGCCGATATGGTGCGCTATGGCTTATTTCCGAAGGGCAAAAATGCGCATCGCTTTCAGACTATACCCAAATTGCACGCAAATTTTGATAGGCTGCCCGAAAACTTGCAAAGGCTTTTCCTGCGCGCCTTCGACGAGGGGCATACGCGCCCCGAAGCCCGACCCTCTGCCCTCGAATGGCGCAGCGCCCTCGCCGCTGCGCTGCCCGCTGCGGCGGCTATGGCAGCATCAGCCGCAACAACTGTAGCCCCCAAAAAGAAAAATGAAAAGGACAAACCCACAGAAAGCTTGAGCGCACAGATAAACAAGCGACTCGATAGAGAATTTATGCCGCTGGCGGTATTGATGTTTTTAGCGGTGTTCGCATTTTTTGCTTGGGCACTCTACAGCATACACAAAGCCCAAGAAAAAGCCAGCGAAACGCCGCCTAAATTTGAGCCCTTTTACCCAAAGGAAAAAAGATAGAAAATTTACTCAAAAAATTCCAATTGAGCCTGCTCTATAGCGCCAGAGCGCTGAAATTCGTTATCTTTGAGTTGGCTGTAGTATGCGATAAATCGCTCGCCGATGTCACTATTGGGCGAATGCTCAATGATGTATTCGTAGGCGGCTTTGTAGTCGGGGTTTAGCTTTTTTTGCATATCGAAAGCGGGGCTATTTTGCAGCCCATAGATAAGCATGGTTGTCAGATAGCGCGCCTTTTGCCGTGCTTCGGAGACCAGCAAAAAATCCGTATTGCGGTCAGCGAAATTTGACCAAAAAACTGCCCATTCGGCGATTTTGGCGGCGGGGACAAGTAGGCGTTGATTTTCGAGCCAATAGACCTCGCTTTCCAATTGCAGTTGGTTGAGATAGGCGCGCATATTGGGCGATACGAGCCGATAGAATTTGCGAGCGAGAAAATCTACGTCTTGAGTCCAGTCGACTTTGCCTTCTACGATACTAAGACGGAAGCCATTGAGTTCCAGTGTTATGAGTAGGCTGTCGTTGCCTGTGTGTACGCGCCCGTATTGGCGGATATCGGCGGCTTTGCTTGCCCATTTGGCGGGGTTGTACTGCTTGCGGACTTCGTTTTCGGCGCGTTGATAGAAGGCGCGAAACTGTATATAAGCGCGGTCGGTGGTAGCGCTGGAGGCGTTATCGCAAAGGCGTTGCAGTTCTTCGGCTGCCATAGAAACGTGCCAGATGCTGCGCTCATTGAGCCGCTGCACGTAAGCGCCGTATTGGGCGACGAGGGCTTCGTCGACTTTATTGTCTAAGGCGCGTTTGTTGCTTCCTGCGGCGGAGAGTATTGCCGCCTTTTGGCTGGAGTCTTGGGCGAACTGTAGGGATAGGGCTTTTTGCTGGGCGGTGATGGCTTTGTTTTCGTTGAGCGTTTTGAAGCGCAGCAGCGCGCCAAATGCCCAACCTTCGTTGCCTTTTTCGGTGCGTATCTTGTACCAGCGGGCTATCATCGCGTTGTCGCCTTTGCCGACCTGCGTTTCGAAAGTGGTGCTATCTTGTAGATACTCCACCAAAGAGCCTTCGAGGGGGACGATTTCCACGACCTCGCCCTCCAAATCGGGAGTGCTGCGCAGGCGCAAATTGCGGGTGTCGGTGCTGGCAAAATAACGCAATTCGGGCTTTTTGTCTATGAGTGCCTCCGTATCAATTTTTTCGCTTCCGCCGCTACAGGCTGCCAATAGGACGAAAAATATACACAAAATAATTATACGCAAAACTTTTTTGTTGATTTTATTGGTTGTTTTTGTCGAAAATGTTGTATCTTTGCACTGATTGAGTGAAAATGGTCTTTTTTAGGCACATCAGTAGAGTCCTTGCATGCAAGGGCTTTACATGAGCGCCCGCAAAGCGGGCGCTTTGCGTGAGGGATAGAAGCGGAACCACACCGCAAGCGCGGCTTTGCCGCGCAAGGTGTGATGGAGCGGATAGCCCGACCCCGCGCATGGCTCCCCCCTTTTAAGGGGGGAAGCCCGCATAGCGGGCGGGGGGGTGCGCGGGGGCACGCCCAAAGAAAAAAAAGCTAAAAATAACGGATAAAATCTATAATGGAAGAGCATCAAACGGACGAGCCGAGTGCGGCAGAAAACAGCGGTATGCACAAGGAGCAGGTATCGGATATGTACCGCAACTATTTTTTGGATTATGCCTCGTATGTGATTTTGGAGCGCGCCGTGCCCGCGATGGAAGACGGTTTGAAGCCTGTGCAGCGGCGGATTTTGCACTCCATGCACGTCATCGACGATGGGCGATTTAATAAGGTCGCCAACGTCATCGGGCAAACGATGCAATACCACCCGCACGGCGATGCCGCCATTGGCGATGCGCTCGTAAATCTGGGGCAAAAAGACCTGCTTATCGAATGTCAGGGCAACTGGGGCGATGTGCGCACGGGCGATAGCGCAGCGGCGGCGCGTTATATCGAGGCGCGTTTGTCGAAATTTGCGATGGAGGTTGCTTTCAACCCCAAAACTACCGAATTTCAACGCTCCTACGATGGCAGAAAGAAAGAACCCATCACCCTGCCGATGAAATTCCCGCTCCTGCTGGCTCAAGGCGTGGAAGGTATCGCCGTCGGTCTGGCAACGAAAATTCTACCCCACAACTTTTGCGAGCTGATAGAAGCCTGTATTGTCGCTTTGCGCGGCGAGCGCACCAACATTATGCCCGATTTTCCGACGGGTGGGCTGGTCGATGCCAGCAATTACCACAGCGGACGCAAGGGCAGCAAGGTCAGAGTGCGCGCAAAAATAGAGATTGCCGAGAACAAAAAGGCAATTCTTATAAAAGAAATCCCCTTCGGCACAACAACGGGCACGCTCGTAGACAGCATCTTGAAGGCGAACGCCAAAAATAAAATCAAAATCAAAAAAATCAGCGACAATACGGCGAAAGAGGTAGAGATTTTTGTCGAGTTGGCGGCGGGCGTATCGCCCGAACAGACCATCGATGCGCTCTATGCTTTCACGGATTGCGAGGTTTCTATTAGCCCGAATACCTGTGTTATTTATCAGGATAAGCCTCTGTTTACGACTGTCGACGAATTGCTTGCCTTCTCGGCGCAGCATACGAAAGCCCTCCTAAAGCAAGAACTCGAGATTGAGCGCGGCGAATTGGAGGAAAAATGGCATTTCGCTTCCTTAGAGCGCTTGTTTATTGAGAAAAAAATCTACAAAAAAATCGAGGATTGCGAGACTTGGGAAAGCGTCATCGATACCATCGCCAAAGCCCTGCACCCGTATCGCAAGACCTTTCACCGTGCGATAACGGAGGACGATATCGTGCGCCTGACGGAGATAAAAATTAAGCGCATCTCTAAGTTTAACAAATTTCAGGCAGATGAGCACATTTTGAGTCTGGAGCAGCAAATCGAGAAAGTCAAGTCGCAGCTTGCCGATTTGAATAATTATACGATTGCTTATTACGAAAATTTGCTCAAAAAATACGGCAAAGACCACCCGCGCCGCGCTACGCTCTCCAATTTCGACACCATACAGGCGGCTGTAGTCGCGCTGAACAACGAAAAACTCTACATCAACCGCGAAGAGGGGTTTATGGGTTATGGCTTGAAAAAGGACGAATTTATAGAGGATTGCTCCGATATTGACGATATCGTCGTCTTCAATGCCGACGGCTCTTACTTCGTTACGAAGGTGGCGGAGAAGGTTTTTATAGGCAAAAACCCGCTGCACGTCGGCGTTTGGCGCAAAAATGATGAGCGCCGCATTTACAATCTCGCTTATGCGGACTTGGAAAAAGGCGGGACTTTCGTCAAGCGTTTTAGCGTGCTTGCCGTAACCCGCGACAAGCGTTATCCCGTAGCCGATGGGGTAGAGAAGGCAAAAATTTTATACTTTTCCTCCAATCCCAACGGCGAAGCCGAAACAATCGGCGTACAGCTCACGCAGAGTTGCACGGCGAAAAAGAAGGAATTTGACTACAATTTTGCCGAATTGGAGGTAAAGGGTCGCGCCTCGCGCGGCAATCTGCTCACCAAATACCCCGTGCGCAAGGTCAAGCTCAAAAAATCGGGCTTCTCCACCTTGGGCGCTATGCAGATTTGGCTGGACGAAAATACGGGCAAGCTCGTAGACAAACCCGCCCCCACCAATGGCGGACAAACCCGCCTTTTGGGTGCTTTCGACGAGGGCGACCGCATCTTGGCTTGCTACAAAAATGGCAGCTACGAGGTCTGCACGGTGGATTTGCTCACGACCCGTTTCGACCTCAAAGAGACGCTGTTTATCGAGAAATTCGAGCCGCAAAAGCCGCTATCTGTCCTCTATCTCGACGGCGAGCGCCAAACGACCTACGCGCGCCGCTTCCTCGTCGATACCCTCACTTTGGGGCAGCGCTTCGACTTCATACCCACGCACGCCGATACGCAACTGCTCTTTTTTACGACGCACCCGCAGCCAAAAATTAGCTATCTGCTGCGCCCGAAAACGGGCAAACCCATCGCGGGCGAGCTGGATTTTCAGGAAGTCGACATCAGCGGACGCACGACCTTAGGGCGCAAAATTAGCGAACATCGCCTGCAAAAAATTACCGACATAAGCCCCGCGCTCAATGCCACCAGCACAGCAGAAGAAAGCAGCGAAAGCGCTCACGACGAAGAGCAAAGCGAAGCGAGCAGCGAAAGCCTGTTTTAGAATTGCGAATTGCGAATGCGCTTTATTTATGATATTTAACGTGATGTGCAAATTTATTTGCGATATATGTCCATGCGCGTAGGGGCGAACCAATGTGTTCGCCCTGCATGAGCACGCAGAGCGGCGCGTTTTATGCGCATTATTGGGGCGAACACATTGGTTCGCCCCTACACATATGCCTATTTTTTCATAAAATCATGGACGAACACCGATGAACACTATGTTTTAATCTGCACATCACGTTATTTATTATCACGCAAAGCTGCCCTGCGCCAAAGGGGCGCAGGGCGCGGGCAGAATTTCAAAGAAAAAAACAATAAACTTAGCCGCCGCGTCCTTTGCGCGGCGGCTACAAAATTTCACAATCTGTGATTAAAAGCCAAAAAAATAGGAAATAAAATTTGGCGAGGG
>CAYXSA010000157.1:0-6329 GCA_964467315.1 uncultured Saprospiraceae bacterium
GCGGGCTTTACTGCGAAAGTTGTGCGAATTTTCTGTAAAAATGCGCCGCGCCTCCTTTGGGCGCGGCGCGCCGAATTTCGCGTGAGGGATAGTAGGGGCAGACCAATGTGTCTGCCCTTTGGGCAGCACGCGGGCTGCCCCGAATAGCCCGACCGCGCCGCCTTTTTAGCGGCGCGGGCACGCCCCAAAAAAAACCTCCACAAACGCAAAAACCTTTATCTTGTGCGGCAAAAAAGGAGATGGCACAGGAGTCAATTTTTGCGGCGTTCGACCTATATCCGTCAGCGAAAGGGGCGGCGACGCATATACAGCATTCGGCGCGGGCGCTGTTTGAGGAAATGGGCGGCGGGCTTTTGTACGTGCTGGGCAATGAGCAGATGCCGACGCAGCAGCAGGAGCCTGAGGGGGTAGAAATTTATAGATTTAAGGAGCCGATAGCCAACTATTTGCGGCGGGCGGCGGCTTATACTTGGCATTTGGAGCAGCGTGCGGCGGCAGAAAAGAGCCTAAAAATTGCGCATTTCCGCGACCTTTGGTCGGCGATGGCGCTAATTCCGCAGGCTGCGGGGCGCTATAAGACGGTGTTTGAGGTGAATGCCCTGCCTTCGATAGAGCTGCCTTATCGCTACGATTTGCCCCAAAAAACGCGGACGAAAATCCAAGAAATGGAGCGGGAAGCCCTGCTGCGAAGCGACCAAATTATCGTTCCTTCCGAGATTATCGCCGATTGTCTGGAGCGTCTGCACGGCGTACCTCGCGCGAAAATCGCCAAAATCAGCAATGGCGCAGACCCGCTGCCCGAAATTTTGCCCGACTTGCCCGCCGACTTGGGCGATTATATCCTGTATTTTGGCGCTTTACAAGCTTGGCAGGGCATAGATGTATTGCTAAAAGCAATGCGGCAGCTCAGCGATTACGAAAATTTGCGCTTAGTCATTTGCTCCTCCAATCGCCCCAACATCGCCAAACCCTTGCGCAAATTTGCCGAACAGTTGGGCATCGGCGATAGGGTCGTATGGGAATTTCAGTTGCCCAAACCCCTCTTGCAAGCCTATATTCGCTCGGCTTTAGTGTCCGTCTGTCCGCTCAAAGACTGCGAGCGCAACAGCGTACAGGGCTGTTCGCCGATAAAAATTTTCGAGTCTATGGCGGCGGGTGCGGCTATTGTCGCCTCCGATTTGCCCGTCGTGCGCGAGATACTGCGCCACGATGATACGGCGCAACTCTGCCGCGCCGATAGACCTGCGGAATTGGCGCGTGCCCTTCGTTTTTTGCTGGATTTGCCAGAGGAGCGCAAAAAAATTGGGGGAAATGCGCAAAGAGAGTGGGAAAAATCCTATAATTGGGAGGCAATACGCAGGCAACAGCGCGCTGTTTACAAAGATTTGCTCACACAATAAACTTTCTTTATCTGTATGGAAAGAAAACTCCCATTTCAGCAAAAAATTGAAGCGACTCAAAGCGCCGCAAATCTGTATAAAACCTTCAACGAGGAGCAAAAGCAATTTGCTGCAACACAACAAATAAAAGGTAAGCACAAAATAAAACATTGGATGGAGCTACTCGAAAAAGTAGCCCTTTGGGACGAAAAAGCCGATAAAGCTCGCCCCATAGGCCCGTCCATTGGTCGCACTTTGTCGCTTTTTATGGCGATAATGGGCTTGCCCTTAGGTATTTTTGGCTTCGTTGCGGCGTTGCATTGGCTTATAGCAGTGGGCGCAGGGGCATTTATTGTTTTTTTGATGATATATCTCGGCTTGCGCGGCAAAGAGGAGGACGATATACGCAACCACTTCCGCCTCTTTGTGATGCCCCTGCTCTACGTCCTACGCGAAGAAGCAGGCGAAGACGCAAAGCTGAAAATGCGGCTCGATTTTTCGCATCCCGACAAAAGCGCCTACAAAGCCAAAGCGCCCGCCTATATCCGCAAAGTACCCGCCGATACGATCGTAAATTATTACGCTGTCACTTGGCTGGAGTTGGAGCTGGAACTCGCCGATGGCGCTCTACTCGCTATAGAATTGAGCGATTTTGTGCGCAACTCCACCCGCCGCCGCCGCAATCCGCGCGGAAAACTCAAAGTAAAAGAAAAACGTAAAATAAAGCACAGCATAAAAACCGTCCTCTCCTTTCCAAAAACGCATTATCAAATATCCGACACGCCAACTAAAGCGCAGCGACAAGACAGCAGCACGCACTTCGTGGTACAGGCAAAACAAAAACAAGTGCAATACCAAAACCATATACATCAAGACCTGCTGCCCCTACTCGTCTGCCTTTCCGAATGCTATAAAACCGTCCGCCCCTTATGAGTACCCCCAATAATACGCCCGTTCATTACAGAAATAAAATCCCCAGCACCCGTAGCGGCGGCATCTACAAACTGCTCGATGCGGAGCAAAAAGCCTTCGTCGACAGCAAAAAAATAAGCGCTACGCATCGCCTGCGCCATTGGCTAAAGTTTTTTGAGAAAACGGAAGCCTACGATGAGCGCCTCGACCACGAATACGCCCGCTTCGGAAGCGCAAAGTTTATCATGATGTTTCTGGGGTTTTTATTCGTATTCATTTCCTTAGGCTTCGGCAGCAAAAGCCCTTGGATGCTTCTCTCGGCGCTCCTCCTTGTTACTATTTCGATAGTCCTTTTTATACTCGGCAGCCGCAACCGCAAAAAGCAAATAGATAACCATTTCCGCCTCTTCACAATGCCCGTGCTGCACCTCCTGCGAGAAGAAGCAGGCGAAGATGCCCGCCTGCAACTTATGGCAGACTTCTCCAACCCCTTGCAACAAAAATACGCCATAAAAGCGCCCGCGCACGCTCCGCAAGTGCCCAGCAATACCAAACAAAGCTATTACCAAATAAAATGGCTCGAATTAGACACCGAACTCCTCGACAAAACACAAATAAAAATCGAACTTAATGACCTTGTTCGCCAGCGAGTTCGCACCCGCACCAACGCGCGTGGAAAAACCAAAACCAAGACCAAAACCAAGACCACGCACAAAATAAAACTTAAAATCGCCTTCCACAAAGACCACTACAAGCCGCATGGCAAGAGCGGAGCGCTTTCCTACACCACAGAAGGCGACTACTTTTGTTACAAAATCGAGCAAAAACACATCTTCAGCACTGGGCATATACACCAAGATATTACCCCCCTGCTCGCTACCATCAGCGAAGGCTATCGCCGAGTGAAGCCCATTTAGAAGCCTCTTTTTTGGGGCGTGCCCGCCGCCCGCCGTGCGCAAAGGCGCACGGAGACGCGATTTATCGCGTCTCTACACGGGCGGCGGTCGGGCTATCCGCTACGGCGCAAAGCGCCTTCGCTGCTATCCCTCACGCAAAAAATCCCGCGCCGCAAAGGGCGGCACGGGCAGTCGCAATTCCCCCTGCTTTTATCGCTCACCTTGACCTATCGACCTACAAAACTAACTATGTCGCGTCAATTCGTTATCCAAAAAGCCGACGGCTCGCAGCGCATCATCAGTAGCTACGAGGCAAGTATGCCCGCCCCTGGTAGCAAACAGTATACGCCCTCCTCCCGCCGACTGCCCGCACGCGTCGACCTCCGCCCCGAACTCTCCCCCGTAGAGTCGCAAGGTCAATCCAATAGCTGCACCGCCAACGCCGTAGCAGGTGCCGTAGAATATCTCATGCGCCAACACTTAGGCGATGAAGCCTACGATGTGAGCCGCCTCTTCATCTACTACAACGCCCGCGCTATCAATCCCAAAAATAACGGCGTAGTAAAAGATACAGGCTCTGCTATTTTGTACTGCGTCGAAGGCATCAAAAAGCGCGGCGTTTGCTCCGAAGAAACTTGGGGCTTCAACCTCAAAAAAGTCAACGAGGAACCCGATGAAAGCGCCTACGAAGAGGGACAATACTTTGAAATAGAAGGCGAAGAAATCATCAAACCCGAACTCGATAGCTTCCGCTCTGCCCTCGCTGACGGCTACCCCATCATCTTCGCCGTAAAAACCTATAAAACCTTCGACGCACACCGCCGACCAGGACTCGTACCCAACCCCTCCGACACAGAAGCAGGGCGCGGCGACCATGGCCTACACGCGATGCTCTGCGTTGGCTACTCCGATAAAGACCGCGTTTTTATCGTTCGCAACTCTTGGGGCGAAAAATGGGGCGATGGCGGCTACTGCTATATGCCCTACGATTACGTGCTGAGCCCCAAACACAATCTTGGCTACAATACCATCATCAAACACGCTACCCCGCTCGAACCCGACGAAGATACTTGGCACGATGATGAAGAATCCGTTTTAGGAGATTACGAGTCCGAACTCGCCAATATGAGCGATGAAGACTATGAAGATATGCTCGATGCAATGGGCGACTATCCGCTCGAGTATCGCATCGCTATCATTTTTATACATGTCGCCAATGCAGATGACGAATTTAGCAAAGACGAACGCGCCGAACTCCTTGCCTATCTCCAAAATACCTTTGAAGCCTTAGGCAGCGAATACGACGCAGGCGATGTGCTAAAATACGTCTGGAAACACGACCGCGACGACGAAGACCTCTTAGAAGAATCCGTCGCCTTACTCGGTGAATACCTTTCCGCCGAAATGCTGGGCACCATCATCAACGACCTGCAAAACGTCATAGGCACAGACGGCGAAAGCGATGAAGAAACCGAATACATCGATTATCTCATAAGCGAGTGGCAAGGCGGCGAAGAAGAAGAAGAAGAAGAAGAGGAGGAGGAAGAGGAAGAAGAAGATTATGACGAAGAGGAGGAGGAAGAGGATGAAGAAGATTATGACGAAGAGGACGAAGAAGAGGACGAAGAAGAGGACGAAGAAGAGGAGGAGGACGAAGAAGAAGAAGAAGATTATGAAGAAGAAGAAGAAGATTATGAAGAAGAAGAAGAAGATTATGACGAGGAAGACGAGGAGGACGAAGACGAATAAAAAAAGCCCCACACTCGTTGGAGTGTGGGGCTTTTTGCTTTATCCGTTTTTATGAGCGGACTACAAACGGGTAACAGCGCCTGTGCTAAGATTGATAAGTACGAAAGCGGCTGTAGTGGTATTGTTATTGAGCAAATTTAGCGGAACGACACAATAGTCTGTGCCCCCAATGTTCGCAATGCAGCTTTTGCCTGCGGCGATTCGGATAGTGGAAGCGGCTTGGCTGCCTATAGCATTTCCGTCTAAAGCCACTTGCCAATCAAGCCCCCAAGCGCTATCGAAGCTCGTAACGCGTGGGTGTGTGAGGCTATTGCTTACGACGATATAGCCGCTGCCGTGTTGGTGGGTGCTGACTGCCTGCCCTGCGGGCAGGAGCGTAGAGAGGTCAGCAGTGGCGGTTTCTGTCAGGCTATTGTCGGCAGCATCGAGGGTGGTAGCGCGCAAATTGCCCGCGACATCGTGCGAGAGGAGAGCCACATTATCGCCGTCGGCATCTGCGGACGATAGATAAATATCTTGAGTAGCGGTAGTAGCGCTATTGGTAATGCCAGAGGAGTTTTTCGTAAATTTTATGACCATCGCATTTGATGCGATGCCGCCGCTGCCGTTGTTTATTTCGGTAGTACCGACAAGGCGGACATCGTTTGCGCCGAAGCCAATATCGCCCCCAGTTTCGAGGTGCTGAAAGCCGTAGACGCTATGCCAAACAGAGGCGAGCGTACTGCCATCGAGCCGAGTGAGGAATAGGTCGCTAAGGTCTGTTGTGGGGTCGTAGGCGGGTTTGTTGGTGTTTACATCGCTGGTAGTGCCTGCGACAAATACATTGCCGTCGCTGTCGGTGCGTAGGTCTGTGCCCTCGGAGTTGGCAAAATCGGCGCTGCCTTGGCTGCTGCCTGTGCTGAGGTCGCAGCGATGAACGACCGCATTGTTTGTGCCGTCATTGGCAAGGACATAAACATTATTGTCGTGTACGGCAAGGCGATGCCCTGTAATCATACCCGCGCTATGGTTTAGATTTTCTTCCCAAACGATGCCATTTTGCAGATTGTAGCGGACAAGATAAACCGTGTTTTGGTTATTTTGGTCAAATTGGGAGCCTACGGCAACAAAATCCGACTGCCCGACCTGTTGTATCTGTGCTACTGAGGCATTGCTAAGTTCGTAAAACTGCGGTGTAGCCGTATTGGTATCACGGCGGCAAGCAGCGGCGAGCAAGAGCATCGCGGCGGAAAGAAATAAACCCTTTTTTTTCATGGAAACATATGGATTGACGATACGGAAAACGTGCAAATAAGCCGCAGACAGGCAGCGCCCCGCGCCCCTTTGGCGCGTGGGCAAATTCACAATCTGTGATTAAAAGCCAAAAAAATAGGAAATAAAATTTGGCGAGGGG
>CAYXSA010000158.1:0-6240 GCA_964467315.1 uncultured Saprospiraceae bacterium
CACGCCAAAAAAGTGAAAAGTGAAAAGTGAAAAGTGAAAAGTGAAAAGTGAAAAGTATTATTTTGTGCACTTTTCATTCGTCATTCGTCATTCGTCATTCGTCATTCGTCATTCGTCATTCGTCATTCCATGTTAGTACATATACACCCGCGCAACCCAGAGGAGCGCAAACTTCGCCAAGTGATTGATTGCCTGCAAGATGGCGGCGTTATTATTTATCCGACCGATACGGTTTATGCTTTGGGCTGCGATATTACGCGTCCTGCGGCGATAGAGCGGCTTTGTCGCATCAAGGGTATCGCGCTAAAAAAGGCGAATTTTGCCTTTATTTGTAAGGATTTGAGCGACATTTCCGAGTACACGCGCCCCTTCAATACGAGCACCTACAAGCTCATGCGCAAGTGTTTACCTGGGGCTTTTACCTTCATTTTGGAGGCATCGAACAAGGTGCCCAAGCTGCTCAACGCCAACCGCAAGACGGTCGGCATACGCATTCCCGACAATGAAATCGCGCTTTCTATCGTGCGTATGCTGGGCAATCCGCTCATAACGACTTCGCTAAAAGTCGAGGACGACATCAACGAATATCCGACCGATGCGGAAGAAATCTACGATTTGTACAGCAATCTGGTCGATATGGTCGTAGCGGGCGAGGTGGGCGGCGTGCAGCCTTCGACCATCGTGGATTGTAGCGGTAGCGCCCCTACCCTCTTGCGGCAAGGCGCGGGCGAGCTGCCTTATGACTTGGATTAACAAAATTTTATTTGGCGAAAAAAGCAGTGCGATTTGCTTGTTTAGAAAAATAGCGTAGTTTTGCAGTCCTTTGTGCGACAAGCGCCTAAAAATGCAAAATTATCGTCGGCAGCAGGCACTATAAACGTACACTAAATTTTCGCACCATCTTTTTTCTCCATGCCAAACCTTTCTCAGAAGTTAGACCAAGTCGATTTGAGCATTCTTAGAATTTTGCAAGAAAATAGCAAAATCACGAATCTCGACCTTTCCAAAAAAATCGGTCTATCTCCCGCACCTACCCTCGAACGCGTAAAAAAGCTCGAAAATGCGGGCATCATACAAAGCTACCACGCGCAGGTAAACCCGCATGTGATTGGGCTTAGCGTGCAAACCTTCGTACTCGTGTCGCTGGCTTGGCACAAAGAAAATGCGCTGGAAAATTTCATCGAAAAAATCAAACAAATCGACGAGGTCGTCGAATGTTACATCATCACGGGCGAAGCCGATGTAGTAATGAAACTCGTTTGCCGAGATATACCCAGCTACGAAAAATTACTCTTCAAAACGCTCTCTAAAATCGACGAAATCGAGCGCCTAAAGACCCTAATGACGCTTTCCACCATCAAAGACAGCAAAATTTTGCCCTTCGATTACGAGCAACCCGAAGAGTCGGCGGACTAAAAAAGTGAAAAGTGAAAAGTGAAAAGTGAAAAGTGAAAAGTGCATTTTTTTCTTAAAACTTGCAAATTTTCAGAAAGCTTTTTTCTTTAAATAATTGACAATCAGAAGTTTATACATCAAGTACTATTTTAACTTTTCACTTTTCACTCTATTTGGGCGTGCCCCGCGCCCTACAAAAGGGGCGCGGGTCGGGCTATTTGAGCCGTAGCATGCTACGGCTCTACATATCCCTCACGCAAATTTTGCACCCGCCGCGCAAAGGACGCGGCGGGTATTTTTATTAAAAGTATCGCGCCTTTCAAAATAAAATACGCTATGACATTCGACCCCAATAAAATCACAAAAGAAGACGTATTCCGCGCTGCTGAAGATATAGATAGAAATGGATTAGCTACCCCCAACCGCGAATCTATGAAATTTGATGTTGTTATAAAAGGGAAGCCCTATCCGCCAGTAGAAATTATGCGCTGCATAAACCACTATTACACAGGTATACGAGATTGGAATAAAACAGGAGGCGCTCCCACAAACGTCTACTTAGAAGCGCTTGGCTTTCAAATTATAGACAAAAGAACGGAGGGCATAAAACCTCCTAATACGCCTGCCTTAACTCCCTCCAGAATTGCGCCTGAATTGCCCTTGCTTATCATACCCCACCCCAAAAATATCCTGCTTTATGGGCCTCCTGGCACAGGAAAAACCTACAACAGCATCAGCGTTGCCGTAAATATCGCCGAAAACCGCCGCACAAACGCAGAAAGCGAAGACTACAAATGCGATAAAGAAACCTTCGATAAGCTGCGCCGAGAGGGACAAATAGAATTTGTTACCTTTCATCAAAACTATGCCTACGAAGATTTTATCGGCGGTATAGCTCCCTCGACAGATGGGGGCAGCACCCTTCGTTTCGAGCGCAGAGAAGGTATATTTAAGCGGCTCGTAGAGCGAGCAAAACAAAATTGGGAAAAAAGCAAAAAACAAGGAGAAAACGCTTCCGCTGATTTTGAAGCGCTTTGGGAGGCTTTTGCTGCGGACTTGCTCAAAGAAGAAGTAGAATATATCGAAGTAAAAATGGCGCGAGAAGGCGTAAGTTTTAAGATATTGGGTTACGACAGCAACAGCAAAAGCATAAGATTTTTGAAAAAAAGCGGCAGCGAAAACCATGTGCTAAAACTGAACACGCTAAAGGAAATGTACAACAACACCCGAGAGCAATCGCGCGAAGGCTTGGGCGTTTACTATCATCCACTGCTTAATGCGCTAAAAGAATACGAACTATCGCCAAAGTTTGCCGCCCAAAAAAAGCAACAAACACCCACAACCCTAAAAAACTATGTTCTCATTATCGACGAAATCAATCGCGCCAATATCTCGCGGGTTTTCGGCGAGCTTATCACGCTGATAGAAGAAGATAAGCGGCTTGGCGCAGCCAATGCACTTACGGTTGCCTTGCCCAACGCAGACGGCGATGAGTATTTTGGCGTGCCACCCAATCTATATATCATCGGCACGATGAATACTGCCGACAAATCTATAGCATTAGTCGATATAGCCCTACGCCGTCGCTTTGAGTTTTGGGGCTATTATCCCAAATACGAGAAATTGGGTTTGGCAGCAGCTAAACTACTCGAAGCCATCAACAACAAAATCTATACGCTCAAAAAAACTGCGGATTTTCTTATTGGACATGCTTACTTTATGAATGCGCCCGATATAGAAAAAGTGCTGCGCAATAAGGTTATACCGCTGCTCATGGAGTATTTTTCCAATAAAACGGAGGTAGTAGAAAGCATTTTCGCTGGCACGGCTTGGAGCGTCAAATATGATAGCCAGCAATATACTTGGGACATAAAACGAACTTAGCATTATGCCCATACTATACGAGCACAGGAATAAGACAATAAGCAATAAAGACCTAAATACACTCCGCGCAAGCCTGCAACTTGCTTGGGAGCAGCGTCATAGCGTCTATGCGCCTTTCTCGAATAGCGAAAAAGAGCCTAAGAGTTCGGAGCAGCGATTTCTAAAAATTAGCGATAGCGGCAATATAAAAGCCTCTAACTATGTGGGCTTTGTGCAAAATGGCGAAGCCGAACTTATAGAAATATATCCCAAGATATTCGAGCGCGTTTATGGGGAGCAGCCCAACCCAGCGCAAAAAAATAGTATGCTTCGGCATATTTTTTTCTGGCTCGACTACTGTAGCCGCTGGCGATATCCATCTCTTAATGCGCATTTGCAGAGCGGCGATGTGGAGCGGCTGCCCGAATGGATTAGCCTGCTTATAGGCAGACAGTTTGCCAAAGCTATCGAGGAGCAACCCTTTTCGATGTACCAAAGTTCGGAAGAAACTACCCAGCAACTGCGCGGGCGTATCAATTTTTCGCGCTATGTCCACAGACAGCTTGCTACGGGCAATTTTCAACGCTTAGAATGCGATACGGAGCCTTTCGTTTTCGATAATCTGCTCAATAGAGCCATGAAATACTGCGCCCGCCTCATGCTCGCCCAAACACAAATGTATGATAATCAACGCCTTTGGGGGGAAGTTATTTTTATGCTGGATGAGGTCGAAGATTGCCCCATTCGCGCGCAGGAATTGGAAAAAATACCCATAAATCCATTTTTTGAGACTTATACGGGCGTATTGGATAGCTGTCGGCTTATCTTGCAGCAGCAACTGTATGAGGCACAAAGCTATGCGCTTACAAATTGGTGCTTGCTGCTGCCGATGGAGCGTATTTTTGAGGATTTTGTAGCGGGTTTTCTATATAAACATTTTGCGAAAAAGTACAAAATCGAGGCGCAAAAAGCGGATTTGAGCCTAAGCAGCAATCCGAAGGCTTTCCAAATGAAGCATGACCTACTTATTAGCTCGGAGGACGGAAAGCGGCGCGTTATAATAGATACGAAATATAAGGTACGCGAAAAAAATTGGCGAGCAGACAAAAAAAAAGGCATATCTCAAGCCGATATGTATCAGATGCTGAGCTATGCTTATAGGCGTTCTTGCGATACGGCTGTATTGTTGTATCCGAATACGGAAGCCGAATGCGAGCCCAAACAAGCTGTTTTTAATATCATACCCGAAGCTGAAAGAAAAGGGATTTGCATTTATGCGCTGGAAATTCCCTTTTGGGGCGCAGATACACAAGAGATAGAGCGGCGTTTGGTTGCTGCTTTTGATAATTTTTTGCCGATTTGGCTGCAAGAAAAGCTATAAAAAAATGCGCGGCGCAACCTTTTTGCGCCGCGCACCATATTTGCGTGAGGAACACGAACGGCGAAGCCCTCCGCGAAGCGCATAGTAAGCCACTTGGGCGATTTTTTCGCCCCGCATAGCCCGCCCCTGCGACCTTTAAGCCGCGTTAGCGGCGGGGAGCAGGGGCACGCCAAAAAAACAGTTTCTACAAGACCAGCATCGCGTCGCCGTAGCTAAAAAATTGGTATTCCTGCGCCATGGCTTCCTCGTAGGCTTGCATCACGAGGTCGTAGCCCGCGAAGGCGCAAAGCATGATGAGGACGCTGGATTTGGGCAAATGGAAATTCGTTATCATCGAATTGGCGATGCGGAAATCGTAGGGCGGATAGATGAATTTGTTTGTCCAGCCCTCGCTTGCTTTGAGCTGATTGGAGGCGGAGACGGCGGACTCTATGGAGCGCATGGAGGTCGTGCCGACGGCGCAAACGCGCTTGCCTGCGAGCATGGAATTATTGACCGTTTCGCTGGCTTCTTCCGAGATGCGGAAGTATTCGGAGTCCATTTTATGCTTAGAAAGGTCTTCGACTTCGATATTGCGGAAGGTGCCGATGCCGACGTGCAGGGTGAGCTCGGCAAAATTTACGCCCTTGATTTCGAGCCTTTTCATAAGCTCCTTTGTGAGGTGCAGACCTGCAGTAGGTGCGGCAACTGCGCCCGTTTCTTTGGCATAAACGGTCTGATAGCGCTCGCGGTCAAGTGGCTCTTCTTCGCGCTTGATGTATTTGGGCAGGGGCGTATGCCCGAGTTTATCGAGGTTTGCCTTAAATTCTTCGTCCGTGCCGTCGAATAAAAAGCGAATCGTGCGCCCGCGTGAGGTGGTATTATCTACGACCTCTGCCACCAAGACCTCTTCGCCGTTGTCGTCGTTGAAATAGAGCTTATTGCCAACGCGAATTTTGCGCGCGGGGTCTACGAGCACGTCCCAAAGACGAGAGCGCGAATTTAACTCGCGCAGCAAAAACACTTCAATACGCGCGCCCGTTTTTTCCTTTTGCCCAAATAAGCGGGCGGGAAATACTTTAGTATTGTTGATAACGAAGCTATCGCCCTCGCCAAAATACTCCAATACGTCCTTGAAAATGCGGTGTTCTATCTTGCCCGTATCGCGGTGTAAGACCATCAGGCGCGATTCGTCGCGTTTATCGCTGGGGTACTTCGCTATTAGCTCTTTGGGTAAGTTGAAGTTGAATTGAGAGAGTTTCATGCTTATTTGAGTGTGTGCAGTGCAGTATATTTAACAAAAAAAGGATAGTACCGCTTTTTAGTTTGGGCAACTAATGCGTACTATCCTTTTAATTGTTGGTAGCCCGTAGGGGAGTCGAACCCCTCTTGCGAGAATGAAAATCTCGAGTCCTAACCGATAGACGAACGGGCCAAAAATGCTTCGTTTCTCGAATTGCTGTGCAAAGGTAGGGCTTTTTTCCACACTTGCAAATTTTTTGGCGACTTTTTTTTGATTTTTTGTGGTAGTAAGTAGTAAGTAGTAAGATTTTTTGCGCGCCTACTACCTACTACCTACTACCTACTACCTACTACCTACTACCTACTACCTACTACCTACT
>CAYXSA010000159.1:0-5888 GCA_964467315.1 uncultured Saprospiraceae bacterium
AGTGAAAAGTGAAAAGTGAAAAGTGAAAAGTGAAAAGTGAAAAGTGAATTTTTTAGGTACTTATTTTGCATTTATTTTTAATCATAAGTAATTGACAATCAAGTATTTATAAATAAAGTGTAATTTTCGCTACGCGTTTACTTCGTATTCACTTTTCACTTTTCACTTTTCACTCAAAAGGGAGGCGCGAAGCGCCGACCGACCGCGTGAGGGATAGCAGCGGAACCACCAAGCAGCCGCAGGCTGCGAAGGTGATGGAGCGCATAGCCCGACCCTGCCGCGTCAGCGGCGGGGGCACGCCCAAAAAATAAAAAAGTTTAATCAGCGAACTATGGCTAATAAGAAGAAAAAAAACGAAGTCCCGCCACAGCCTTCTACGGCTGCGCGCCCCTTACCGAAGGCAGCGGAAAATACGCCAATAGACGAAATTGCGTTGCCCAATTTGCCTCAAAATACGAGCGCAAAGCCTTCTTTTTTGCTGCTCGAACTGCTGCTTTTTGTGCTGGCTTTTGGTGTGTATGCGCTAACGCTGGGGCATGGTTTTGCTTTCGATGATTCGATAGTAATCGTTGAAAATCAATTTACTAAGCAGGGTTTTGCGGGCATAAAAAGTTTGGCGACCCGTGATTTTTTCGATGGCATCTATGGCGATGAGTCTATGGCTTTATCGGGCGGGCGTTATCGCCCCTTGTCTTTGGTGATGTTTGCCGTAGAGTATCAGTTTTTTGGCTTAAGTCCGAAGACGGGGCACTTTTTGAATGTCCTATTTTTTGCAACATCTATAGTCTTACTGTATAAACTGCTGCGTCGCTGGCTGCCGAGCGGTGGGGGCGAGGCGGCGGCGTTTTGGATAGCCTTGCTGTTTGCCTTGCACCCTGTGCACGCGGAGGTGGTCGCCAATATCAAGGGCAGAGATGAGCTGATGGCGCTGCTCTTTATTGTGGCTTCGATGCTGTCTTTAGATGCCTATCTGCGCAGCGAGGGCACAAAAAAAGGGCTGCTTTTTGGGGCGGCGCTGCCTTTGTTTTTTCTGTCTATGCTCTCGAAAGAGCATACTTTTGCCTTTGTTTTGTTAGCACCTGCGGCGGTTTGGGTTTTTTATGGGGAAGAAAAGCGGCGTTTTTTGCCTTTGGTGGCGGGCAGTTTTTTTGCGATGGCAGTAGGGTATTTTGCTTTGCGTTATGCGATGGTGGGCGGTTTTGGGGCGCAAAATCCCGACATTATGGAAAACCCCTTTGTGCGCTCTGGTTTTAGCGAAAAATTTGGCACTATCGGGGTTATCTTGGGCAAGTATGCGCAAATTTCTGTCTTGCCGACCAGCCTAAGCGCCGATTATTCCTACAATCAAATCCCGTTCAGCTCCCTTTCTTCGCCGCTTTCGCTGCTCGTTTGGCTGTTTTATGCAGCGGCGGGAGCTTGGAGCGTATGGGCGATAATCAAGCGCAGCCCTTTGGGTTTTGGCATTTGGCTCTATCTGCTGCCCCTTGCGCCGACCACCAATATACTCTTCAATATCGGCGCGCCGATGGCGGAGCGTTTCGTTTATCTCCCCTCTTGGGGTATGCTGCTCTTGCTGGTAGGCGCTCTGCGGCATCTATCGAAGGCGGAAAGTCTGCGCCAATTTAGCCTAAGCGTCTACGCCTTGCCGCTCTACGCCTTAGCGCTCTACTATGCGCCGAAAACCGTTTTGCGCTCGCTCGACTGGAAGGATAACGAAACCCTTTTCGCTGCCGACATCAAAAACGCACCCAATAGCGCCAAAATGCAGTACTATTACGCCAATACCCAACTCAATAAATTCCTCACAAATCCCGAAGACCCCAAGCTGCGTCCCAACTTAGACACTGCCGAAAAACATTTCCGCGAAGCGCTGCGCATCAATCCCGATTTTCATACCGCACTCTACAACATCGGCTTAGTGGCTTGGCACAAGATGGACGGAAAAGCTGCCCAAGCCGCGCTGGAAGGCGTGCTAAAGACACATCCGACGCATATCATGTCCACCGAACTCTTAGCAAAGGTCTACGCCCGCGATTTGGGCAATCCCGCCAAAGGCATCGAACTCATGGAGCGCGCTATTTTCCAATTTAAGCGCGAAAGCGGCGATAATTACGGCGCGCTCGGCATCAGCTACGCGATGACGGGCAATGTCGCAAAGGCAGAAGAGCATATGCGCAAAGCCATCTCCATCGCTCCCAATGACCCAACGCTCTGGCAAAATTTCGCCGCCGTACTCTCCAACGCAGGCAAAACCCAAGAAGCCCAAGAAGCCATGACAAAGGCAAATACCCTGCGTGCAAGCCAAAAATGACTTAGCGCATTTTTCTTATTGCCGAACATTAGTAGCTTCGTAGCCGAATCGTCATTTTATAGCCCGCGCCCCTGTCCTACTTTTGTGTTATCAAATAGCTAAGTACCACTGCCGCCGCAAGGCGGCATGATACCAGCGCCGCAAACGAAGTGAGCGGCGCAGTACCTATACACCACGCTACAATACAACACAACCAAAACCAGCACACGCGAGTTATGAAGCCAAATATGAATTTCGCCGACGTTTTCCTCCGCTACATGATGCTTATGATAACTGTTATCATTGGTGGGGTTTTACATTCTTTGCCCGTTATGCTCTTAGGACTGGGCTTTTTCTTCGCCGCCATCTCTGGTTGGTGCCCCATTTTTGCCGCACTCGGCATCAACCACGACACCAAAGAGATGAACCCATAAGCGCATTTTTTTCTCTCAACATACAGCACCTCAATCCCCCGTTTTATCAGCCATGATGAACAATCCCGTTTCCGAAATTATGACCACGAAGGTCTACACCGTCAATTACAACGATACGCTTGACGTAGTGAAAAACCTTTTTGACTCGCACAACATTCACCACATTCCCGTTGTCAAGCTGCGGCGCTTGGTGGGTATTATCAGCAAAACGGACTTCAGTAAAGTCCTGCACGGCTCTCGCCTCAATCCAGGCGCTGCCGAATTAGACGATATTATTTTGAAAAATTACCGCGCCGAAAGCCTCATGAGCGAGCATCTCGCCAAAATCACCCCCAGCGATAAAATCGGTACGGCTACGGAAATTTTTCTCGATAATTACATTCACGCGCTGCCTGTCGTCGATGACAACGACGACCTGATGGGCATCGTTACCAGCTACGACGTGCTGCGCTACTGCTTCCACCTCTCTTATCCGAAGCAAGAATTGCCCGAAATAAAGTAGATGCGCCTACACCAAAGAAGTCTTCATAAACACACGCACACATAAATTTTAGAGCGCTCGGCTGGGAAGTCGGGCGCTTTTGTTACTTTAGTGGGTTATTTAAGCGTTTTTATTTTGGGCGAGCCGCCGCGCCACGCCCGCGCCAAAGGAGCGCGGGCGGGGGCAGCCACAAGGGCTGCCCCTACTGGCGCGCCGTCGGGCTATTCGGGGCGTATATTGATACGCCCCTACTATCCCTCTCGCTTGCACGTTCTTTCAAACCGAGTCCCATTTATTTATGCTGATGCGTCCGCTGTTTTTTGCGCTGTTTTTGCTGCTGCTATTCGTAGGCGATTTGCATACTCAGCCAAACCCTCATTTGCAGGCTCGGTTATGGCGAGCCAACAACGACCTTTTGGCGCGCCTGCACAGCACACCCGCCGATAGCCTTAGCCTACTCAAAGCAGAAGGCATCGCCCTTTGCCGCCGCAGCGATAGCGGCGCAGAACTCCGCCAATGGCAGACAGAAAACGCCCACAGCAGCCGCATAAAATGGTGCATAGGACAGTACTGCGCTGTAGAAATACCCCTTAACGAAATCCCCAAATGGGCAAACGCCGCCCCCATACTGCGCATCGAAGCCCAACGCGCCCCAATGCAACGCCTTTCCTTTCCCGATGACACCTTGCTGCTATACCACAACCGATTAAGCGAGGTACACACAGGCACGCAGGATTTGCCCTTTGCCTTGCGCGGGCGCGGCGTTTTGCTCTCCGTCATAGATGATGGTTTCGACTGGCGGCACCCCGATTTTCAACATGAGGACTCTACGACCCGCGTCCGTTATATCTGGGATCAAGGCTTACAATCCACTTGGGGAGAAACCGAAATTGGCTACGGTTCTATATGGGATAGTACCGCTATACAAGACGGTTTTGTGCAGCAAGCACCCGCCGCGCATGGCTCGCACGTAGCAGGCATCGCCGCAGGCAACGCCCGCGCCGCAGGCAAACACAGGGGCGCAGCACCCGAAAGTAGCCTACTGTGGGTGAAAGTCGCAGAAGGAAATGGCAGCTTTTTGCCCCGCTTCGCCGATGCTATTTATTGGTCGGCGCTGCGCAGCCGCCAATTGGGTATGCCTTGTTCTATCAATTCGAGCGTCGGCAGCTACGTCGGCTCTCACGACGGCAAAGACCTACATACCCGCGCCATCAACACCGTATTAGATAGCTTCGCAGGAGTCGTACTCTCACAGGCAGCAGGCAACGCCCGCGCAAGCCGCTTTCATCTGCGTACCAATCTGCAAAGCAGCGCCGATACCGCCCGCATTTGGTTTCAGCCCCTCGCCGCGCAAGGGCTTACCCAATTTATCTTTTACGCCGACAGCGCCAATGCCCAAGAACTGCGCTTTTCCCTCGAAAATATCGATGCAAATAGCCTTTTCATCAAAGCGCAAACCCCCGTTTTTCAGCTTTTGGCAGACTTCCCCGCCCCCAACGGCAGCAGCAACCTGTATCAGCAAACCCTCTACCATCTACCCAATGGGCAGGCGGTGCGCATGAACGTTTATATCAGCAATTATGAGGGCGTATACGAATGCTGGATACAAATCCAATCGCCCAATACCCAAGACTATTGGCAGTTTACGAGCAGTGGACGCAGCCAAATAGACCTTTGGAGCGCTTCCGCGCTGACGGGCACTTCCAATATGCTGCTTGCCCCGCCCCGCCCCGTCGACTATTATCATGCGCCCGACAGCCTACAGAGTATTGTCGGCTTTTGGAACTGTAGCGAATCGGTGATTAGTGTCGGCTCTTATCAAAATCAAACCTTTATGATAAACTATGCGGGCGACTCTCTGTATTTGGGTACTCAGGGTTTTCCGCAAGGGGGTATTTCGCAGTTTTCGAGCTTGGGCGGCACGCGCGACGGGCGCATGAAACCCGATATTTGCGCTTCGGGCGGACAGGTCTTATCGGCGGCACCTGTGCCCGATTTGATGGTTTTTCGTATGAATGGAATGGTAAATTTAGATGCAGGCGGCTGGCACGTTACGAATAGAGGAACGTCTATGTCTGCGCCTATAGTAGCGGGCGCAGTGGCTTTGTATTTGCAATGCAGCCCACAGTCGAATGCGGCGCAGGTGCTGGCGGCAGTGCGGGCTACGGCAAGGGTGGATAGTTTGGTTTTTGCGCAATCGCCTACTTATCCAAATATACATTGGGGTTGGGGCAAGCTCGATGCTTATAATTTGGCTTTGAGCTGTCTGCGACGGGGCTGTATGGATACGCTGGCAATCAATTTTGATGAATGGGCGACCTTGAGCGATACGAATGCCTGTTTATATACGCCGCTATCGATGGGGGAAGATTTGGCATATACAGAGGGCTGGCGTTTGCTACCCAACCCTGCAGGCGGCGAAAATTGCCAAATCTGGGCTCCCGAAAAATTGGTTTCTGCGGCGGCAACAGTGTCTGTATACGACCTCTGCGGGCGAGTATGCGGAGAGGGCGTTTTTGTGGATAGGCAGGCGATTTTATCGCTGCAAAATTTGGCGGCAGGTCTGTACATGTGCAGCGTTTTTGATGCACAGGGGCAGAGGCTGCATACGCTGCGGCTTATTCGACACTAATAAAGTGAAAAGTGAAAAGTGAAAAGTGAAAAGTGAAAAGTGAAAAGTGAA
>CAYXSA010000160.1:0-5845 GCA_964467315.1 uncultured Saprospiraceae bacterium
AATTTTATCCTTTTATGTAGGGCTCCAGCCAAAATCATAAAGCACCATTTTTTTTAGCTACTTCGCGCTTAAAAAACTGTGTAGCTTTGTATATAAACAAAATGAAAAAAACATGACTTTAGCAGAGGCGCAAAAAATCGTAGACGAATGGGTGCGCACGGTAGGCGTGCGTTACTATGGAGAGCTAACGAATATGGCTATTTTGACGGAGGAGGTCGGCGAAGTGGCGCGCCTGATGGCGCGTATGTACGGCGAACAGTCGTTCAAGCGCAAGGAAGACGAATTGACAGCAAAGGAAGACCTCCGAGGCGAGATGGCGGATGTGCTTTTTGTGCTGATTTGTCTGGCAAATCAAACGGGGATAGACCTCACGGCAGCCTTGACCGAATCGCTCGAAAAGAAAACAAAACGCGATACAGAGCGGCACGCGAATAACCCCAAATTGAAAGGATAAAGTCGGGAGTTCCTCGCGTGAGGGATAGTAGGGGCGTATAAATATACGCCCCGAATAGCCCGACCGCCGCGCATGTAGAGCCGTAGCATGCTACGGCTCCTGCTGCGCCCCTTTGGCGCAGCAGATGCGCGGCGGGCACGCCAAAAAAAAAATATCATCACCAAAAACCGCATAAACCACTTTTTTTGTATGTCTATGAACACCACAACAGACCTCACGCTTGGCGGGGGCGAATTTATGTACGTCGATGCGGCGCAGACTTTTGTGCCTGAGCAATTTGACGAAGAGCAGCAGATGATACGCGATACGGTGCGCAATTTTGCCGAAACCCGCGTTTTCCCGAACATCAAAGCGATAGAAAAACAGCAAGACAATATCGGCGCAAAACTGCTGGAAGAGGCGGGCGAGCTGGGTTTGCTGGGTGCAAATATCCCCGAAATTTATGGCGGTATGGCGCTGGATACGAATACGAATAGCCTTTTGACGGAGGAAATCGGCGCTACCATGTCGTTTTCTGTATCTGTCGCCGCGCATACGGGCATTGGCATTTTGCCGATATTTTATTTTGGCACGGAGGCGCAAAAAATGAAGTATCTCCCCGCGCTTTCGAGCGGGCAGATGAAGGCGGCGTACTGCCTGACGGAACCCGGTTCGGGCTCCGATGCGCTCGCAGCGCGCTCGCGTGCCGACCTTAGTGCCGACGGCAAACATTACCTCATCAACGGGCAAAAGATGTGGATAACGAATACGGCTTTTGCCGACGTTTTCATCGTTTTTGCTAAAATCGACGGCGATAAATTCACGGGTTTTATCGTGGAGCGCGGCGCGGCGGGTATGTCTTTTGGCGCAGAAGAGGACAAATTGGGTATAAAAGGCTCTTCTACTCGGCAGGTGTTTTTTGAGAACGTGCAAGTGCCCGTAGAAAATATCTTGGGCGAGATAGGCAAGGGGCATTTAATCGCTTTCAACGTGCTGAATGTCGGACGTTTTAAGCTCGGTTTGATGGCGCTCGGTGCGGGCAAACGCAATGCCTCTATGGCGATACGCTACGCCAACGAGCGTATGCAGTTCAAGCAGCCGATAGCCAATTTTGGCGCGATACAGCATAAAATCGCCGACCAAGCTATTATGCTTTATACGCTGGAGTCCGCTTGCTACCGCGCCTCGCAGCTTATACAAGACAAGGTGCAAAGCCTTACAGCAGCAGGCAGTAGCGCCAGCGCCGCTTATTTGGAAGCAGCCGAAGAGTACGCTATCGAGTGTGCCCTACTCAAAGTCTTGGGTTCGGACGCTTATTTTGCGGTGGCAGACCACACAGTGCAGGTACATGGCGGCAACGGATTTTCGGAGGAGTACGGTGCAGCGCGCGATTACCGCGATAATCGCATCAATCGCATCTTTGAGGGCACAAACGAGATTAACCGCATTTTGATGATGACGATGGTTTTGCGCCGTCTGCCCAAAGAGCCTAAAGCCATTGCCGCTTTACTCACACCTCGCGCCGCAGCCTTTGCCAAAGGTACGCCCCAAAGCGCCGAAGGCTGGCAAAATGCGGTCTTGCAAAGCGCTAAAGCTACCTTCAACGCCCTACTCGCCGAATGCCTACGCGCGCAAGCAAGCGGCGAAATAGAGCTAAAAACGGAACAAGAACTCGCTATGGCATTGAGCGATATTATGGCGGACGCTTTCGCGCTCGAAAGCAGCTTGCTACGTTTGCAGAAAATTGCCGCATTGGGCAAAACGCCCAGCTCAGCCGCTGCTGCTATCACACAAGTGCATGCCTACGAGGTTGCCCAACGCACGCAGAAAAACGCTACCGAAGCCCTCTTGGCGCTGGCTACTCCCCAAGCCACCGCGCTTTTGCAGCAACTGCCCGCCCATAGCCTACCGCAAATCCTCGCCACCAATGCCGCCAGCATCAACCCCAAAAACCTACGCCGCGAGATAGCCAAATCCCTCGCCGCCGAAGGCAGCTATAGCGTTTAGTTTTTTTAGCACACAGATAACAACAGATATACACAGATTTGCAAAGTCTGTGTATATTTTTTTTAATCCAACATGATGTACAGATTGAAACATAGTGCGCATCGGCGTTCGTCCATGTTTTTATCAAAAAACAGGCGCACGCGTAGGGATATAAAGCGCACATAAATCTGTATATCTTTTTTTACCCAACACCCATGCGCCCCTTTCTCTACCTCTTTGCTTGCTTTTTTGTTGCGGCTTGCTCCTCCAATACGAAGCAGCCAACTTCTACCGCCAACGCCGATAGCCTCGCCCTGCGCGCCGATACGGCTGCTGTTGTGCCCGCGCGCGACCCTCTGCAAACGCGTTACACCGATAGCACAGGCAAAATTTATGATATCCGCATCATCAATAAAAGTTTCTTGCATAGCGAGGGGCGCAATTACTACGGCGAGCAACTGCCCGAAAGGCTGGACATCATTTGGCAGCATTTTTTGGGTACAGGCACGACCAATTTGGCAGGGGTGGTAGCTTGGAGTGGGGCAGGTTGGACAGGGCAGCCTCTGATGGTCGAAGAAAATGGGGTCAAATACCTCATTCAGGGCGCTTACGACCACAATCTAAAGAAAATCCGAGCCGATAGCGGAGAACTTATCTGGCAGCATAATTTTGGCGACGTGATAAAAGGGACGGGTACGCTCTGGATAAATCCCAATCCGCGCAACTTGGAAGAAGCCGTATTGGTGATGCAGGGCAGCCGCGCGAGCGGGCAAAGTTTGGCGAAAACCGTCGGCAGCTATCGCGGGGTTTCCTATTTCACAGGGCGAGAGCTTTGGCGACTGAGCAGCGATAAATCCCACTGCTATAGCCGCGACGTAGATGCCTCTTGTTTGGTCGTTGGCGATACGGCGTACTTGGGTTTGGAAACGGGTTTTTTCGTCGTTTTTAATCCCGACCCTGCCAAAGCCGACACTTTAGACGGCATCCTACAGCCGCAAATCTATAAAAAAACCGACAGCCTTTATACGCTGCGCGATGTCGCTTTGCATAGTCGCAACATCGTTACCGAAGGCTCGCCGACAAAGTTGGGGCAGCGCATTTATCTCGCTTCTGGTTCGGGCTGGGTTTGGGGCTATGATGTACCGACGCAGACGATGGATTGGAAGTTTTATATCGGCTCCGATATGGATGGCTCGCCTGTTGCTACCCGCGATAGCTGCATTTTGATAGCCGTCGAAAAGCAGTACATTGCGGGCAAGGGCGGGGTTTTGAAGCTTGACCCGCAGCGAGATAGCGCTGTATCGCCTGTAGTTTGGTACTATCCGACCGAAAACCGCCAATTTGCAAGTTGGCAGGGGGGGATTATCGGCAGCGTATCGACCAACGAATCTTATGCAGAAGGGAAAACGCGGGCGATGGGCGCTTGCGTGGCTATCGACGGTTTTTTGCACGTTTTCGCACTCAACGAGATAGACACGAGCAAGAAGGTCTTGCTCTTCGACGGCAAGACGAGCGTAGCCACGCCGAAGACCGTTTTTAAGTATCCGACGGGGCCTGCTATCTCTACGCCGCTCTTCATTGGCGACCAGATTTTGGCGCTCACCTACGATTCGCTCTATCTTTTTCGCCACGATGCGCAGTATAATTTTAGCCTTTCGGCGCGTTTGGCGATACGCGGCGAGGCTACGCCTTTGGTGCATGAGGGGCGGATTTATGTGGCTTCGCGCGATGGTTTTTTGTATTGCATCGGCAACAGTCCCGACAAAGCGCCGCTTATCGTTCGCCCGCAAAGCAAGAAAAAGCCCCTGCAATAAGGGAGGGGCTTTTTTATTTTTTTTGGCGTGCCGCTGCGCCAAAAAGGGCGCAGCGTCGGGCTATTTGAGCCGTAGCATGCTACGGCTCTACATATCCCTCACGCGCTCGCTGCGCCCGCAAAGGGCGGGCGCGCAGGGGCTTTTGTACAAGAAAAAAAATTATCTACACGCCGCAACTTTTTGCGGCGCGCAATCAATAAAGTATTTGCTATCTTCATAGTTTCTATTTGTTGCTGTCTGCATTCAGTGCCACAAAATTCACGGGCATAAGCATTACTGTAGAAACACCTGCTTTCGCTGTGAGTGTTGCCAAATGTTCGCGTACAAATGGGTAAATTATTGCGGGCGCGTTGATATTGGCAAAATTTTCTAAATTGCTGTCTTGCAAGTCGCTCGGTTTGAAAACCCCCAGCATCACTATTTTTGATTTGATGCTATAAGGGTTGGGAGCGTTTTCATCGCTCGCTTTGAATGCTACTGTTAAAACAACTTGAAGCTTGTCTTTTTCTATTTTGTACGCTTTTTGCAAAAACGTTTCTCCTTTTTGTATTTCTACATTGTGGTGCCCCGAAAATTCAAAGTGGCTTTCCTGCAAAAAAACGCCTATTATTTGGTACTGACTCATATTATGGTGTGTGAAGTTTTATGCAACCATTGCTGGAGCATCAGTGGTATATGAATAGTCAGTGAATTTATCTGTGGGAGCGAAATACTGCTGTAAAGTATATTCTGGGAGTGTTTCGGCGATTTCATCAAAAAAACTGGGGCGCAATTGGCGAAAGAATACTTTTTTCCAAGATTCAAAATTTTCTTTAAGGTTGTGCTTTTCTACAGGAATTACAGAAAATACAGTGCGCCCACTGTAGCTCTTTATGTGCTCATCGACTTGCTTGGCAAGCAATAAAAAATCGTATAAAGATGTTTTTCCTGAAAAATATCCATAAAGTTGCTCTTTATTCGCTATAGTTTGCAGATAACGTACGCGGCTTTCGTCTTCCATTTCTTCCACGAAAAAGCCGACTACGACATTGCCTGCTTCGTTTTTGCCTGTATATATATAATCAAAATCCTCGTGTAGGAGTACCTCTGTTTTGGTGCTAATTTGGGTATCATTCATGGTTTATGTTAGCGTTAGGTTAATGGAACGATTTTTATAATTTCCAGCATATCCAGCGAAAAATCATCACTTCTATAAAAATCGCAATGGCTGCTATCGCTTTTTGTAGGAGTTTTTTTGAGGTAACCGCTGCCAGCCTTTAATTTAAAAACAAGCATTGCGTCTTTTCGGTTGTTTTGGTCAAATAAGGCTTTATATTTTTTTCGTATTTCTTCAAAAGCATTTTCGTTTTTGCCATCCCAACGATTTATAGAGAGCGATTTTGTTTTTGAACAAAGCTCGTCGCAATTAGGTTCTGCGTTGTCTGTTGCTGTGTTTTTTTCCCATTTTGTTTTGAAATCTCCTGCTAAATTTGGGTTAGGCTTTTTTATTCTTTTTGTATATATTCCTTCGATATCTTCAAATGCGTCTTTGAAGCAGCAGCAGGAATCTATATTTAGCGGTGCTTTATGATTTTGGCTGGAGAGCAGTGCGGGTTGGATAAAGGTCAGAAAA
>CAYXSA010000161.1:0-5651 GCA_964467315.1 uncultured Saprospiraceae bacterium
ACCTATACACAAAGCACAACCTATACACAAAGCACAACCTATACACAAAGCACAACCTATACACAAAGCATAATCGTCATTCGTCATTAGGGCGTGCCCCTGCTCCCCGCGCCGTCCCCCGCCGCTTCGCGGCTGCCCCCTTAAAAGGGGGCGTTCGGCGCTTAAAGGTCGCAGGGTCGGGCTATCCGTTGCAGCGCGCTAAGGGCAGACACATTGGTCTGCCCCTGCACGCGCTTCCACTACTATCCCTCACGCGGCTTGCCGCGCCCGCAAAGGGCGGGCGGGCGCTGAGTACAGCCCTTACATACAACGGCTCTAGATTACGCACATAAAAAACTCCCTCAAGTAGAGCCGTTGCATGCAACGGCTCTACTTTTCACTTTTCACTTTCTCTGTGCTGCGAATGTACCGCAAAAAAAATATATCTTTGGCAAATTTTCACCCATTCGCGCAATTATGCCACACGACGACGACGAACCAGACGAGCACGAAACGAACGACTCGCCCAGCAATTTTAAAGAGCTCATAAGCCGACTGCCAAGAGAAATCCGCGTTTTTCCGCATGGTATCAGCGCCGAAGTACTCGAAGAATTTAGGCTCCTCGTCGAGGATACCGACAAATCCAAGCCCGAAAGCGAAGAGTTTAGCGCCCTACAGCATTGGCTCGGCAATATAGACAACTGGGTAGATATAGACGCTTTCAAACGGCAGCTCGTCCGCCTGTCTGCCGATGCAAGCGTCAGCGCCCTACGTTTCATTCAGCAGCTTGCCGCTAACCCCGACCTGCCTAAGTTTCAAAAAGAATGGCTTTACGCCGCCGAAATGCAGGTGCAGATGCGCATAGAAAATAGCCTCATGGACGAACCCGTAGGCTTTATCGCCACAGGTTTAGGCGGCTTGGGCAAAAAAATACGCTACTATTTTGCCGTCGCCTGCCCTCGTGCCGAACATATCAACAGCGGAAAAGCTCGCCTCATTCAGCAAGATTATGCCGAACTTGCCCGCCATTATGATATCGAAATCGAACAGAGCGAAAACCAAGAAGAATACATACTTTTTCGGGTGCTTGTGCCTTTCGACCGACTTGTTACCGATTTTGTCGCCGAAGGCATAGAGCAATCCGATTTGCTGCTTGATTCCGAATTCTGGGTTACCAACGTCCTACACCCCCAAGCCGCCGACCTCCAAGATTGGCTACAATCCAAAAAAACGACGAGTTACGAATGACGATTATGTGCTTTATGTATAGGTACTATGCCGCCTTGCGGCGGCAGTGGTAGCAAGTATTATGCGCTACGCCTTTGCTTCGTCATTCGTAACTCGTAACTCGTAACTCGTCATTTGTAACTCCTCTATGAAAGCAAAATCTACTTACGACTCGCCGCAGGCTTTGCAAGAGGCTATCGAGGCAAACAAGCATATATACGACGAGCATTACGATTTGAATTTCGTGCGCTCGCTCAATGAGGCTTTCTTTACGATGGTTGCCGATAGCTATTTTCGACCCGAATTTATCGGTTTCGATGAGCCTTTGCAACGCAACAACCCAGAGCGCCCCTTGATTCTTGCTTCCAATCATTCGGGTATGGCGTTTCCTTGGGACGCGATGATATTCGGCTGCGGTATGTTCAAGAAATTCAACTACGAGTTGCCCCGACTTTTTCGGGTGCTCACAGCTCCGATGCTCTCGCAAGCGCCTGCGATGCACCCGTATACGATGCTGCACGCTTGGAAAACGGCGGGCGGCATAGATGCAAAGTATCTCAATTTTGAGACGATGATGCAGCTACCCGAATCGCAGGGCAATTTATTGATTTATCCCGAAGGCGTACCAGGTATTGGCAAGGGCTTTAATCGCAAATACAAATTGCAGCGTTTTGCGACTTCCTTTGTGCGCATGGCGATAAAGTATCGCACGGATATTATGTCGTATTCTACCGTAAATGCGGAGTACGTTGCCCCCTTTATGTATAGCTCAAATTGGGTCAATCGGCTGTTCAATAAAATTGGGGTGCCTTTTATGCCGCTGGGCCCCCTGACGCTGCTCTTGCTTTTTCCGTTTGCCTTTTATTTGGCTTTCCCTTGTAAGATGCGTTTTGTGATGGGGCGGCGCATCAGCCCTTACGAATGGTACGATAAGCCTTACGAAGAGTTGACGGATGCGGACATAAAAGACGCTTGCGAACGCGTGCGTGGTATGATGCAAGAGGATTTGGATAAGGCTGTAGCGGAGTACGGCAAAGCGCCCTATAGCATAGGGGAATTTTTTCGCAGTATGTGGCGCAACATTCGGTATTTCCCGTACAATACGCCCTTTGGCTGGGCGTTTTTATTTCACGACTTCGAGCGGCAATGGTTTGTAGAAGGCGGCAAGGAAGGAAAAAGGGAAATCAGCGTATATACGGGCTGGGGGGCGATATTTCGTTTTCTCTGGCGAGCGCCGATAACGCTGGCGTATTTTATACCGCTCTTTGGTTGGTTTGTGCTCGTGGTATATGGCAAAATAAAATGGAAACGGAGCGCGGCGGCACGCCGCGCCAAGCGTGAGGGATAGGAATGTAGGGGCGCACCAATGTGCGCCCTGAAATGTATAGCCCGACCCCGCGCCGCGTAGAGCCGCAATTCATTGCGGCTCCCGCCCCGCGCCCGTTGCGCGGGCGGGCGGCGCGGGGGCACGCCCAAAAAAAAGAAATGAACTAAAAACGGAACATGCTTAGGACTGGAATTTTATGCTTTCTGCTGCTCTCTATGGCGGCAAACCTGTGTGCGCAAGATGCTTGCGTAGACGCGCTGACGCAGAAAATCGCCCTGCAAATGGACGCAGGCGAATGGGAATCCGCGCTGGCAAATTTGGAAATAGCCCTCTTGAAGGATTGTGTGCAAAAGAACATTTCTATGAAATTGGATATGCTCTACAATCGCTTTTATTGCGAAGCAGAGCTGAGCCGCGAGCCCGCACAGATAAAAGAACTCGCCCAAAAACTCCTGCGCGAATGTCTGGCTATTTCCAAAGAAGAATGGACAGAGGCGGAGATTTGTCGTCAAATTGTGCCTTTTTTTGTCAATGCCTACGAGTTGGACGAAGCGGAGAAGTATGCCCTACAGGCGATAAAAATCTATGAAAGAGGCGGCAAAATGGGCGAAAAAACCAAAATATCGGCGGCGAAGGTATACAGCAATTTGGGCTATATTGCTTGGCTGCGCAATCAGCCCAAAGAGAATGAAGCCTATTTGTTGCGTGCGCAACAACTGCTATCGCAGACGGAAAAAATCGACTCTATGGCAAGCGCCGACGTGCTGGGCAATTTGGCAATTTTTTATGGCAGCTACGGCAACAACAAGCAAGCAGAGCGCACGCATTTGGAGGCAATAGCCTTAGCAAGCGACTATAGCCGAAATGCCTCCCTGCGGGTGCTTTGGCTTGCCGAAAACGCAAGCTTGGGCGATTTGTATCTAAAGACTGCCCAGTTAGACAAAGCAAAAAGTTTGCTTAATCGGCTCTTGAGTGCGCGGGAAAAATTTAGCACGCCGCAGGAGCAGTCGGATATTTTGTACTTTGCACAATCCTTTTATGCTGTTACCAAAAACTGGGCGCAGGCGGAAGCCTATACGCAGGAGTATGAGGAGTTTACCCGCGCCAACTATCCTAAAAATTCCTATAATGTGCTCGATGTGCTACAGCGCAAAGCCTCCCTTTTGCAGGAGATGGGCAAAATAGAAGCAGCTCTACAGCTTGGCTTGGAGATTAAAACCCAAGTGATGGAAGTTTTTGGCGAGGAAAGCGAAGAATATCTAAACGCGATACGCTTGCTCTCGCTGTTGCAGCAAGAAATGGGCAATCTGGACTTATTTGACAAGCTGAATAAGGAAGCTATGCGGCTGAATGCGAAGCCCATAGGCGCAGCCGATGCTGACAGAATTGATTATCTGAAAGGGGAGGTTATGAGTTTTCGGGTGGTGCAGCGTTTATTTGAGGACTATTGCAAAATTTTAGCGCTAAGATATGCCCAAAGTGGTGATGCAAAATTTATGCAAGAGCAGTACGATTTCGCAAAGGCTACGCTGGACTTGGCGCGCAGATACCGAAACCGCACGGACGACCATTTAGACCGCATCGGGCACGTAAAGCTACAGCATATCTTGCTGGGCGAGATGATAGAAGCCTCTACCCTCGATGCGAAGGGGATAGATATGCCTGCGCTCTTTCGGCTCTTTGAAGAAAGCAAAGCACCTACAGCTCTGGAGCAGCGCTTTCGCGGAAAGTCCACAGTGATAACGATGCAGCAGCTACAAGATAAACTACAAAGCGGGCAGCTATTTATTGCTTATTTTTCGGCGCAGGAGGCTTTGTATGTGTTTGCTGCCAATCGGGAGCGGGCGGGCTTTTATGCGCTGCCTATAAAGCGCGACAGCCTTAGCCGCTTATGCAAGCGCTTGCAAGGCTCTTTGATAGATTTTGAAGGAATACATAAGCAACCCGATAGCGCCTACGCCGCCTACACAACGAGCGCGCATAGCCTATACAAGCAGCTTGTAGCGCCCATTGTAGCGGATTTTTCCGATGCTACGCGTTTGATAATTTTGCCCGATGGCGATTTGTCTTTGCTGCCTTTTTCAGCTTTGCTTACTGCGCCCGCGCCCGAATCGTACAAGGAAGCAAGCTACAACAATTTGCCCTATTTGCTGCAAAAGTATGCGGTTTCTTATCACTATTCGGCGACCTTGCTGCTGGATGATTTTGTGCAGGAACAGCGTTTGATGGGCTTGCCGCTGCGAATGCTGGCGATGTCGGCGGACTATATGCGCCGCGATAGCCTAAGCGGGGAGCGCACGCCCAACTATCAACAATTGCGTCGGGTGCTTTCGCCCTTGCCTGCTACGCATAGCGAGGTGGCGTATTTGTCGCAAGTTTTCGAGGGCGAATTTATCAAGGGCGAGGGGGCTACGGAGGCGAACTTTTACCAGAAAGCGGATAAGTTTACGCTGCTGCACTTAGCGATGCACGGCTTGGCAGATTTCAACGATTATCGTTTGTCGCAGCTTGTTTTCACTGAAGACGGCGACAGTATACAGAATAATTTTCTCGACGGTGGCGAGATAGAGGCTATTAAGCTGAATGCTTTGCACATCGTACTTTCAGCCTGCGAAACGGCGGCGGGCGAAACCAGCGACGGCGAGGGCTCATTGAGTCTTGCGCGTGCCTTTGCAGCGGCGGGCAATCCCTCCTTGTTGGTGTCTTTGTGGCAGGTAAACGACCAGATAACCAGCCAATTTATGCAAATCTACTATCAAGCCTTATTGCGCGGCGAGCCCAAAGACCTTGCCTTACAGAACACGCAGCGCGAGTATTTGCGCCTCAGCAAGGGCATCGCGGCGCACCCTGCCTATTGGTCGCCCTTCGTGCAGTTTGGCAGCACGAGCGCCCTGCCTGTCGCCTCCAACAGCTCCAAAATTTGGACTACAGGGGCTATAGTTGCCCTCATTGCTGCTATTGCAGGGGGCTCGTTTTGGTGGATACGCAAAAGACGAGCGGCTTAATTTTGGGCGTGCCCGCAGCCCCAAAAAGGGGGCTGCGGTCGGGCTATGCAGGGCGTACCACCATCGCCCAAATGGGCGAATGTTGATTCGCCCCTACTATCCCTCACGCAAAA
>CAYXSA010000162.1:0-5413 GCA_964467315.1 uncultured Saprospiraceae bacterium
CCCCGAATAGCCCGACGGCGCGACCTTTTTAGGAGCGCCGACACGCCCAAATTAAGTGAAAAGTGAAAAGTGAAAAGTGAAAACGTAGTTAACGCGTAGCGAAAATGGTACTTGATGTCTAAGTGCTTGATTATCAATTATTTGTATCTAAAAATAATTGCTAAAAAATTTGCAAATTAGGTAAAAAATGTACTTTTCACTTTTCACTTTTCACTTTTCACTTTTCACTTTTCACTTTTCACTTTTCACTTTCTTAAAATCTTTCGCCGCGCATACGCCAGAAGAGTATCATCAAAAAGCCGACTAACGCACCGCCTACATGCGCGAAATGCGCCACGCCCGTACCCGCGCCCGAAAAGCCCAGACTTAGCTCCATGATGCCAAAAATGATGACAAAATACTTGGCTTTCATGGGTATGGGGGGGAACATAAGCATAACGATGCGGTTGGGGTACAACATCGCAAAGGCAGCCAGCAAGCCAAAAATGCTACCCGAAGCGCCCAAAGTAAGCGCATAACTACTGGCGTGCCCCTGACTTAGCTCCCAATGCTGTATGCCCGCGTGCAGCAAACCCGCGCCGATGCCTGTGAGCAGATAAAAGAGCAAAAAACGCTTTGCACCGAGCGCATACTCGATGTCCCGCCCAAACATGAAGAGCGAAAGCATATTAAAAAATATGTGCATCAGCATATGGGGGCTGTGCAAAAACATATAGGTAACGAATTGATAGGGCGCAAAACCATCGCTATAGGCGGGCGGATGCAGTGAAAGCATGGTCGTGAGCTCAGGTATAGTGAGCTGCGCGAGGAAGACTAATACGTTGATTATCAGCAGATTTTTGGTAACTTCTGGTAGCGGTTGCATACGATTGCGTAGTTTGATGGAGCGCGAAGATAGGGCAAGTAAGTACGAAAGCAAAATAAATTCACATTATCCTCGCTTGTTTCAAACTTGAAAACCCGCGCTGCGCTTGGTTTCCAAGCCCGAAACTGCGCTTTGCGGAATGTGAATTTATTTCGCGCAGTTACTTAAAAAGAAAACAAAAAATAAAAATAGCCCCCCCGACAACGAAGCGGAGGGGCTACCCTATTGGTAAAACGCGCGAGGGCTTGGCTTTGTTTTAGCGCAAGACTACGAAGCGTTGAGTGCTTACTTTGTTGCCGTTTTGGAAGCGGACAAAATAAGTGCCGCTTGCCAAATTGGCAGTAGATACCTGCAAATTGTGGAAACCTGCTGCCGTATTGCCGTTGCTTACTTTTTCTACTTCTTGACCGAGTGCATTGATGAGCACGATATTTAGGTCGCTATCTTGGGCAAGCTCAAACTCCAAATTGAGTTGGTCGCGGGTCGGGTTGGGATAAAGACGCAGATTGGAGGCTGCCCCCTCTACTTCTGCAACGCTGACAGGTGCGCTTGAATCCATGTACTTGAACTTCGTAGCAATAGAGGCCGTAAACTGACCGTTTGAGGAGAAAAGGCTGGTACCATTGTGTGTAACAGCGATACTACCACAAACGCCGCCATAGCAAAGACCATCGCCGACATTGTCCAATACCTCCAAGCGGTAGCAGTTGCCGTCTACCATCGGGAGCATAAAGGTAAGCGAACTGCGGTCAGGAGCCGTATTATAAGTGCCGCCCTGTTGTACAGTAGCGCCCGTAGTTTCATTGATATATCTCCAAGAGGTTTCCTCAGGATAGTTGTCGAAAGTCAATACAAACTGCACAGAATCCACAGGAGAGTCGATTTCCGCAGCGCGGTTGAGGGTCAGGTTGGCGGGAGCGATGCCCGATACAGCTGTACCGTTGAGTTCTGTAATCGTGAAAACTACCGTATTGGCACCTGCATTGGGCATATTTACGCCTGTAACGGGGATAGTAGCTATGCTTGCTGTAGGTACGGGAGTGGTGAGCGTATGCGTGAAGGGAACAGCTGCACCGCCATTGACGGTATAAGTGCCCGCTACTGAGCTGATAGAGCTGCTACCCATATTGCGTAGTCTGAGCGTAGGGTCTGCGCTGGCTGTGCAAAAAGTACCGCTTGCCGTAGCATTGAAGTTGTCTGCTCCGAGCGCCACAGAGGTGAGAAAATGTATCTGCGCTTTCGCTGCAGTTTGCACGTTGGTGATACTGTCTGTGATGAATACTATCACTTCCAAATCGCCCAAACTGGCGGGAATGTTGGTATAACTCGCGGGTATCGTGTACGTAAAAGGTGTAGAATGGAAAGTCCCTTGAGTAGTACCTGTTAGAGTAGTTCCCCAGTTGCCCGTGAGCGAGTGACGGAACATGTGCATGTGGTTGTAGTTGCCATTAGGCAAAATAGCGCTGGGATTGCCTGATGCTCCTAATTGTGGGCCTTCTACGTTATTTTGCAAGATAAATGCATTCAAACGATCCGCAGAACCTGTGCCATTGCCTGTATAGTAGGTTTCTACAGTCATCGTCATCTGGCGGGTGTTGAGGTTGATGGTACAACGCGCAGCGACATTTACGGGCGAAGCCTGTGATAATTGAGTCGTTACATTGCCTGACCAACTCCCACGACCCACGCTTGCGCCTGCGCGATTTACAACGCCATTAGGATAACCTGTGGGAGCATAGTAAGCAGTTATCGCATCGCCAACTGTGGTCTCATAGTTTGGCTGACCGCTATTAGTTCCAAAAGAATGTATATTTATCGCCCAAAAACGACCAGGATTTGCGCTTGCTATACTATTGGCTGTAGAGTGTCCATCTGGGCAATACCCACAGTTGATTCCCGTAAACTCCTCGAGAATCACATTACGGTTTGCCGCCGTCGTACTCACGAAGGTCTGAGCTTGCAAAAAGGAGGAGCTACCCAGTAAGGCAGCAGCAAGTAGTGAATATAATTTCATGTGAGAAACAAATGATTGAAAGGAAGCGAAAAAATGATATTTTGCCTTAACAGTCGCTAAGATATGTATTATTCTACATTTGTTTATATTTTCCCTTATTTTATTTTTTCGAAAAGCATTTTTTGGCGTGCCCGCAGCCCCAAAAAGGGGGCTGCGGTCGGGCTATTCGGGGCACTATAGGGGCCTAGTATACTAGGCCCCTATAGTGCCCCTACTATCCCTCACGCAGGCTTGCCCCGCCCGCGAAAGGCGGGCGGGGCGCAAACCGTATCCGCACCCTCTACAGCTCCCTAAGTGAGAAAATGCCCCAATGCTGGCAGGCGGGGGGCGGGGGGGTGGGACAAATAATGACGAATAACGCATAAGGATTGGGCTTCGGTTACAGCTATTTTTCCTATATTTGTCGCTCTCTTTTTTACACTCAAAGCCTTAGTTTATGTCGATTCAAATTACACTACCCGATGGCAGCGTTCGTATGTATGCGTCGGGGGTTACCAGTCTGGAAATCGCTCGCTCCATCTCGGAGGGGCTTATGCGCAATGTACTCGCCGCCGTCGTCGATGGCGAGGTCTGGGACGCTACGCGCCCCATCACGCGCGATGCAAAATTGCGCTTGGCTACCTTCAACGATGTAGAGGGCAAACGCACCCTTTGGCATTCGACGGCACACCTCATGGCAGAGGCACTGGAGGCGCTGTACCCGAATGTAAAATTTGGCATCGGTCCCGCCATCGAGCAGGGTTTTTACTACGACGTTGACCTGCAAGGGCGCTCCCTGTCTACCAACGACCTGCCCGCCATCGAAGCCAAAATGCTCGAACTCGCCAAGCAGAAAAACCCCTACACCCGCCGCGAGGTCTCCAAAGCCGAAGCCATCGCTTATTTCACCGAAAAAGGCGACCAATACAAATTGGAGCTGCTCCAAGACCTCAAAGACGGCGAAATCACCCTCTACCAACAAGGCAATTTCATTGACCTCTGCAAAGGCGCGCACATACCCAATACCGAGTTTATCAAAGCCGTAAAACTCACCAATGTAGCGGGCGCTTACTGGCGCGGCGACGATACCCGTCAAGCTCTCACCCGCATATACGGCATCTCCTTCCTCAAAGATAAAGACCTCAAAGAGCATTTGGCGCTTATCGAAGAAGCCAAAAAGCGCGACCATCGCAAATTGGGCGCAGAGCTGGAGCTGTTTATGTTCTCCGAGCGCGTGGGCGCGGGTCTGCCCATCTGGCTGCCCAAAGGCACCGCGCTGCGGCAGCGGCTGGAAGAATTTCTGAAAAAAGAGCAGGCTAAACGCGGCTATCAGCTCGTCATGACCCCGCATATCGCCAACAAAAGCCTCTACGTTACCTCTGGGCACTACGAAAAATACGGCAAAGACTCCTTCCGCCCCATAGAAACCCCCCGCGAAGGCGAGGTATTCATGCTCAAACCCATGAACTGCCCGCATCACTGCGAGATTTTCGCCCATCGCCCCCGCTCTTACCGCGACCTGCCGATACGCCTCGCCGAATTTGGCACCGTGTACAGATACGAGCAAACGGGCGAGCTGCATGGTCTTTCTCGCGTGCGCGGCTTCACTCAAGACGATGCCCACCTTTTCTGCACCCCCGAACAGGTGAAAGCCGAGTTCCTCAACGTGCTGGAGCTGACTCTGCTCGTTTTCCGCAAGCTGGGTTTTGAGAAATTTACGGCGCAAATCTCCCTGCGCGACCCCGAAGATAAGGGCAAATACATAGGTTCGGACGAAAATTGGGCTTCCGCCGAGCGCGCCATCGTCGAAGCCACGCAGGAAGCAGGCTTAGAAACCACTACCGAACTCGGCGAGGCGGCTTTTTACGGTCCCAAACTCGATTTTATGGTGCGCGATGCGCTCGGACGCTCTTGGCAGTTGGGCACGATACAAGTAGATTACAACCTGCCCGAACGCTTCGATTTGGAGTACATCGGCGCAGACGGGCAGGCACATCGTCCCGTGATGATACACCGCGCCCCCTTCGGCTCTATGGAGCGCTTCGTTTCGGTGCTTATCGAGCATACGGCGGGCAAATTCCCCCTTTGGCTCGTGCCCGAACAGTATGCGCTGCTGCCGATTTCCGACAAATACGCCGATTATGCGCATGAATTGCAACGCCAGCTTGCCGCTGCCGATATTCGCGGCTTCGTGGACGGACGCAGCGAAAGCATCGGGCGCAAAATCCGCGATGCCGAGATGAAACGCATTCCCCTGATGTTGATTGTCGGCGAGAAAGAAGCCGAAGAAGGCAAGGTTTCCGTGCGCCTGCAAGGCAAAGCCGAACAAAGCGGCGACCAAGGCAGCATGACACAGGCGGAGTTTATCGCCTTTTTCCAAGATTTACTCAATAAAGAATGATAATTGTGCTTCGTGTATAGATTGGGCTTTGAGTATAGGTACTATGCCGCCTTGCGGCGGCAGTGGTAGCAAGTACTATTTGTCATTCGCTACTCGCTCATAATTCGTCATTCGTCATTCGTCATTCGTCATTCGTCATTCGTCATTCGTCATT
>CAYXSA010000163.1:0-5330 GCA_964467315.1 uncultured Saprospiraceae bacterium
GCTACGGCTCCGCCTGCCGCCCTTTGCGGCAGGCGGGGAGCGGCGGATGCCCCAAAAAAAATAAACACCTACATTTACCTGTTAAAGATATTTTAAGTATGTACCGATTACTTGCGCTTCTTTTTTTCGTGGCTTTTGTCCTCCCTGCTGCCATAGCCCAAAAGGTCGAATTTACAGACCATAAACCGCAGTATAAAAAATGGCAGGATAGCTATATTTTGGATAAAATCGAGTATACCAAAGACCGCACGATTTTTTATTTTCGCTTCGTACACATTTACGACCCGAATAGCGGCATCACGACGGAGGCGATATTTTACCCTCCAGGCGGCGATTATCCTTGGTATCTGAAGGCGAAAGGCAAAAATGCAGACTTCGAGCTATTGGAAATCCGCAACGTGCGCCGCAACGGCGAGCTAATCGCCAGCAAGGTGCGCAGTGAGCTGCGCTCGCCCGCATTGGAAAAGCAAAATACGGTCTTTACCTGTGAGGTGCATTTCCCACGACTGCCCAATGATATTGAGTTTGCGGACTTTATCGAGGGACGCGGCAAGGAAAACGCTACAAACCACTTTAACTGTTTCAACGTCAAACTCAAGACGGAAAAAAGCAAGGATTTGGGCGAGAAAAAGGATAGCGACAAGACGGCGGAGGAGTTCAACAAGAAATTCAACGTGAAACCAGAGCCGAAACCCGACCCCAAACCCGAGCCCAAAGACACGACCACGAAAAAAGAGCCTGCGCCACCCATCGTTATCGAAGAGCCGAAACCCGACCGCGAAAACCCCTTCCCCATGCCCCGCCTGCGCGAAAAGAGCGATATCCGTTGCAATGAGCTCATGGTCTTAGACCAAGCGAAATTCTCCGACAATTCGCCCGAATTTATGGGTATGGCAAACGTACAACGGCAGTTTACGATATTGCACGAGTTCTTAGTAAAAAATCCCAACGTTACGATGACCGTCATCGGGCATACGGATATATTCGGCAATAAAGACCGCAATATGCAGCTATCGAAAGAGCGCGCACAGAAAGTACAGCAATGGTTTACCTCCAAAGGCATACCGCCCCGCCGCATAAAAGTCGAATGGTACGGCGGCACCAAACCCCTCAAAGCAGGCGGCGACCCTATCAATCGCCGCGTAGAGTTTAAGCTGGATTGTAAGTAAGGGCAGAGAAAAGAAAAGCGCTACACCGCCGAATGCAAGGCAGTGTAGCGCTTTTTTGTTTTACTCTTTTCTGAGATGCTGGCTATGCTGCTGGGCTTTGCCTGTGTCGTCGCTGCCTTCCCACTGTAGCAGATATAAGCCACTGGGCAAGAAGGCGGGCAATTCTACAGTGGTAGTCTGTAGTGCTGTTTGCCATATTTCGCGCCCCAAGCCGTCGAATAAACGCAGTCGACTGCCCTGCCAGCCTTCGGGGGCGGCAATTTGCAGATTGCCCATAGTGGGGTTGGGAAATAGGCGCACTGTCTTTGTTGTGGCATTGGCGGCTTCGCTTACGCCGATAGCATCGTTGTCGATAATCTGTATAAACAGGGTGCTATCCGCCAATACTTGTACGTGCTGAAAGCCTGCGCGCAAAACGAGCCGAATGGTTTCGGTATTTTCTACCGTGTTATCGTCCGTGATGTCGATACGCAAATAGCCTTCTTCGTTATCCATCGGTAGCCAATCGTAGGAAACGCTCGAAAGGGCGGCGAAATCCGTCCCCTCTATTGCAGAGGTGCCGCCTGCTATGAAGCCGAGTTCGGCGCGGGCATAGGTGTCGCCTGCGTTGGCGAGGCGAACGGGAACGTATACGCTGCCCGCATCTTCCATGACTTGTATGGTCGTAGTGGTCGGAAAATAGAGGTAAGGGGTGCTGGAATTGCCACAACGGTTGGCGCTGTTTTGCAAATAGGTGTAGCGCTCTTTGGCGGGATTGGTGTTTTGGGTATAGTACGGAAATCCGATGCCCGCCCAAGTCGTATTGTAGATATAGCTGGGGCGAAAATCGTGAAAATAAGAGGTATCCAATAGGGGAGTAGCATCCGTGCCGACGGGGCGGATAGCGCCGCGATGGTTGTTGGCGTACTCAAAATGTCCTGTGCCTTGTAGATTGAATAAGCCGTAGGGCGAAGTCGTATTGGGCACTTCGTTGGCTATGAATACTTGATTGGGTGAGCTTGCATCGGAGAAGAAAATGCCAAATAATTCGGCGCGATTGCGGAAGAAAACATTGTCTTCGCCGTTGGCATCGTGTGAATTGTCGATGACGATATTTTGGGCGATATTGCCCTCGAAAAGATTGGCATAGGGGTAATTGCCATGCAAAACCAAATCGCCCGCCGAGTTGGTCGGGAAAAAGCTTTCGTTCCAAAATGGTTCGCGGGAGTAGTTGTAGGCGATTACGTTGCCATTGGGAGAGGCTTGCAGTAGGACGGAGTGGCGCAGATTGCGGAAGATGTTGTCTTCCACGAGGCATTCGCCTGTGGTGTATTGCAGCACTACGCCGTAGGCTTTGCCGCCACCGCCGTAGCTAAAGCCGTGATGCAGGTAAGAGCCGCGCAGTTCCACATTGGTGCAAGCCTCTAAGGCGATGTGCGCAAAATTGCAACGGTTGCTTTCTACGCCCCTCACCCAGCAGTTGTAGCCGTAGCCGAATAAGATGTTATTGGTCTGCCCTGTAGTAGCGTCCGTGCGGTCGATGTATAGGCATTCGATGCCGATATTGCGGCGCATATTGAGGCGAACGAGATGCGGGCGGCGAGATAGGTCGTAGGCACGCCGCAGGGGCGCATTCACGTAAATACCGCCTGCATCAATGCTATCCACGCGCAGGATTTGCCCCAGCGTGCGATACGACCAAGTCGAGAACATAAAGCTGCTATCATTCTGCACGATGCGTACAAATGTGCCCACTGTGTAGCGGCTCGGCTGCGTAACAGGCAGATAGTTTGCCCCTTTGGCAACGGAAGCCGTAAAATGCGTACTGTCGCTATTGGTCTGCGAGCCTACAGCCTGAATGCAGTTGCCCGTGCCGCCTAAAGAAAAAATGAGCTTGGTGCTATCCATGCCCTGCCCGCGCAAGATGACATTATCGGGCAACAAAATAGGCGACTGAAATACGAAATTGCCCGCAGGGAGCTGCAAAACTGTGGGCACCGTGCCCAAACCTAATAAAGCCGCCTGCATAGCAGGGCTGTTGTTGGTCGTACCATCGCCCGAGAAGGTCGTGCTAAGGTCTACGACGTTGGAAAAGGTCGGCAAATCGGCAGCTACCAAGCCCGCCCGCGACCAGTCCACCGCCCGCGCAGCAGGCAATACTTGCGATTTTAGCGCGGTAGTAACCGAAAATGCCAAGACGAAAAAAGATAAAAAATGTTTCATAGCGCGTAAATTGAATGACGAGCGGCGAAGCCACCACGAAGTGAATGACGAATGACGAATTTTTCGTGCTTGAATGCTTGACTAAGCTCGCGTGAGCGGGTGAAAGGGCGCGTGTAGGGGCAGCCCTTGTGGCTGCCCTCTCGCGCGGTGCGCCGCTTTGCGGCGTACTAAAACCCTGCAACACGCGACCCCGCGACCCGTAGGGGCAGCCCTTGTGGCTGCCCTCGCCCACGCCCCTTTGGCGTGGGCGGGGAGCGGGGGCACGCCAAAAAAAAACCGCCCTGCACAAAAGCACAAGACGGCATAAATTTGTTCTTATAGACTGACGGCATTGCGGCGCGAAAACCAAGTGCTAAAGCGCAATTTGAGGAGTTGCCAACTGCATTGAAAGCAAACTTTTATCAGTTTCCAGCGCAAAATCGAAACCGTACCCGTCTTGCGCTCCTTGTGTTGGACGGGAATGGAGAGCAGCGGGGTGCTTTCTCGCCGCGCCAAAACGGACAAAAAAATGTTCGGAATGAAGGGCACAAAGCTCATTTGCTGCATCAAACTGCGCAGATAGTCGCCCCGCATGAGCCTGTACGGAATGTTAGCATCGGGTATGTAGACCCAAAAAAGCAGCAAATTTAGCAAAATGACGATGCGCGTGATGACCAAGCGCGCAAAGGCATCGTAGCGAATTTTGCGCTGCCCCAAAATGTAGGGCGATTGCGTGCGCGCCTGCCAAAGCAAGCCAAAATCCGCCGCCTCAAATTGGTTGTCGCTATCCGTCTGAAAAACGTACTCGCTGCCCAAGTCCAGCGCCTTGCGGTAGCCGTTGTACACGCTCACACCATGCCCCGAATTGACCTGATGCACCACCAACAAGGGCGCGTACTGCTGCGCCAGCTCGTCCAAAATCGCACCCGTCCCGTCCCGCGAGCCGTCATTGATGACGATAAACCGAAAGGCATCGTCGGAAAAATGCAGCCGCAACTCGCGCATCCAGTCGCCTACGACCTGCGCGATACAGTCCTGCTCGTTGTACACGGGCATGACAAGTGATAATGTAATCATGTTTAATTGTTTTGTTTGACAACATACCGTTAGAAAACCTTTACTTTTGCGTTATTTTTAATTGGGGCACAAAGCGCTACACCCCAAAGGTATAGTAAAAACGAAGTTTTTTGCGATTTTAGCCGTGAAGTAGCCCAAAAAATGGGCAAAAATCGGTTTTTTTGAGCTTTTTTTGGGGGCGTGCCCGCCGCAATGCCCGCAAAGGGCGGGCGCGGCGGTCGGGCTATCCATTGCGAGCCGTAGCATGCTACGGCTCTACATTGCTATCCCTCACGCAAAGCTTGGAAGAGCTGTATACGATATAAAGAACTGAATATATATGAATGCTGTAGAATTTTTCCGCCCGCTCGACACCGCCGAGCAGCTTTATCAGACCCTTCGCACAGACGCGAAGACCTACGAAAAAATCCGCAATAAGGTCGCAGGCGTAGCCGCTCAAGCCGCTTGGCGGCGCTCGCAGCGCGCAAGATGGGTTTTCTTGTTGGGGGTTACCTTTTTTGCGATAATTAGCAGCGCCTTCGCCGCTTTTGCCGAGATGCTGCAAAGCGCCGCCGCTGTTTGGGTTATCTGGGCAGCCAGCGCCATCGGCGTAAGCGTCGTTTCTACCCTCACCTACAAAAGCGGCTACCAACGCCTGCTAAGCAACGAACAATTTTTCCTGCAATTCGAGCAAATCGCCCAAGAAGCCCCGACTATCGAGGAATTTCGCCAAATCTGGGAAAGACGTTAGTGCTTCTTGTGCTTGGTGTCGTAGGTATTATGCCGCTCACTTCGTTCGCCGCAGTGCTAGCAAGCACTTTAGCTGTGGGCTAAAATTCGTCATTCGTCATTCGTCATTCGTCATTCGTAACTCGTCATTCGTCATTCGTCATTCGTCATTCGTCATTCGTCATTCGTCATTCG
>CAYXSA010000164.1:0-5311 GCA_964467315.1 uncultured Saprospiraceae bacterium
GGGATAGTAGGGGCGAATCAACATTCGCCCGCAACGCGTGAGGGATAGTAGGGGCAGACCAATGTGTCTGCCCTTTGGGCAGCACAGGACTGCCCCGAATAGCCCGACCCCGCCCCCTTTTGCGCGCCGCATTTGCGGCGTGCGCCTGCGCGAGCCGTAGCATGCTACGGCTTTACAGCGCAGGCGGGGGCGGGGGCACGCCCCCCAAAAAAAAAGTACCAATAACCCACTGCATCTACAAAAATGGGAAAATTTCAGGTTAACGACCAAATCCGCTTCCGATATACGGGCGATGCGGCGCGCATTACGCGGGATAATCTCGATGGCAGTTATATGGCTTGGTCGTATGATATTGACGGCGAAATTGTCGCTTTTGAGGACGATATAATTTTGTCGCGCGATTTTCGGCAGGCGGAACTCTCCAACATACGCGCTCGGCACGAAAAAATCAAGCGCCTATCGACGGAGGACGTTTTTTACGATAGCAAGGCTCTGGGCAAAACGGAAATTTTGAACAAGGCGTTGAAAAAAGAGCTGGAAATAGAGAAGGAAATACGCCCAAGCGCAGCAGTTTCGGACGAACCCAAATTTATCGCCTCGCCCATTCGGCAGCGAGCGGCGACCAATTCGGGTCTGTATATCGCTTTTTGGCAAGATGCGCCGCAGCATTATATCGTGTACTTGGTCAATGATACGCCCAATTCTATTGGCTTTTCGTACAAGCGCTATCTGAACAATTATCAGCAACAGGATTTGCAGCACACCATAGCGCCGCATGATTTTTATGCTGTAGATGAGCTTCGGCATGGAGATTTTCACGAAAGCCCGATAATTGATTTTAGCAGCAAGTCCATCTATTTTGAAATTAGCCTAAAGCTCAAATTCAAGAGCTTTTTGACAAAGCTGCGCGAAAATACGCCGCTCATGTCGGCTACGACGCATTTGTATCAGCTATTCGACCAAAATTATAATCCGCTGGAGCAGCAAAAGCGCAATCTATCGGAGTACACCAAGCAGCATTTGGCGGAGCAGCCCGTAGTGGCGAAGCCGCAGCAGCTATCCATCACGGAGCAGCGGGCGCAGTTTCCGCGCGTGCTGGATTTGCACGTAGAGCAACTGATAGCCGACCCCAAAAAAATCGTGGGTTCTATCCTCGGTTTTCAGCTCAATAAGATGGATGCTTATCTGCTAAAGGCGACCAAATTGGGCATAGAAAGCGTCGTTTTGATACATGGCATCGGCGATGGCAAGCTAAAAGATGCGGTCATCACGCGCCTGCGCACGCATCCGTTGGTTTTGCGCACAGTCAATGAGCATCACCCGCTCTATGGTTTTGGGGCTTCGGAAGTATATCTAAAGGGCTAAATATGGAAGATTGGCAACTGGATTTTGAGTGGCTGCGGGTGCGCAATTTTGTAAAAAATGCGATGGGCAGCGATAAATTGCCCGATTTACAGGCGATTTTGCTGCTTATCGGCGTGCAGGAAACGCAGCAGATACGCGAAGAATTTACGAAGGAAGAGAAGCAGGATTTGATGCACGTAGCCGTCTGCACGCTGCTGGCATTGGAGGGGCATTATGCATTGGAGGCGTATGATGAGGAGGGTTGGCCGCATTTTCGCTTGCTGTCGCCGCCCGCTTTTGTCGATATTAAGGCGCAAGAATACGCACTAAAGCGGCTTTCTATCCGCTATTTTGACCTCGACCAGCACGAGCACGAGCAGGCGATTTGATTTTTTTTGGGCGTGCCCGCGCCGCTAAAAAGGCGGCGCGGTCGGGCTATTTGAGCCGTAGTATGCTACGGCTCTGCATATCCCTCACGCAAAGGGCGAATAATTATTCGCCCCTACAAGCCCACGCGCCAAAGGGGCGCGGGGCGCGGGCTTTATCCCTTTGTACGGGCGGAACAAATAAAAAAGAAAAGCCCTATAAATTTGCAGCAAAGCCCCTTTTGTGGAAAAGCTGACGTATATTAGCAAGTTGGTTTTTTGTTGCTGTTTTTGTTGCTGCTTTTTGCTACTATGAAATATCTGCTGCTATTCTATTTTTTTGTGCTTGCCGCCTGCCTTGATGCGCAGGATTTTCGCCGTTTTACGCTATCGCAAATAGATAGTGTGTTATGGTCTACTTACAATTCGGGCAATTTTGAGGCGGCAGCGGCGCAGGCGCAAGCCGCCGCGCCGATAATTTTGCAAAAAACAGGGGCAAAGCGCAATAGTTTTTATGTAAACCTTATGTGGATACGCGCCGAATGCGCCTACGACCTCGCCAATTACGCAGAGGCTCAAAGCCTTTGGGATAGCGTTTTGCTGCTCGAAGCCCCCAAAAATGGGCAGCGCTACGCGAATTTTTTGCATGGGCACGCCCTATCCACGCTTAAAATGGGCAAATACGCTCAAGCAGAAATAGAACTGCAAAAAGTGTTGGACTTGCAAGAAAAAATTTCAGGCAAAAATACAGCCCTTTACGCCCATGAATGCAACGATTTGGCAGTCTTATACGGCTTGATGGGAGAATACGAAAAAGCAAACGAGATTTACGCCCAGACCCTGCGCGTTTATGCAAATTTGTATGGAAAACAGCACGCTGACTATGCACAAGTACTGCATAACTGGGGCGTACTCGCCCTAAATACAGGAGATTACGAACGCGCCGAGCGGCTTTTGTCGGAGGCAATGCGCACACGCCTACAACTTTTCGGCAAAAATAGCCGCCCTTATGCGGGCAGCCTCAATAATTTTGCTGCCTTATTTGAGCGGCAAAATCGCTTCTCGGAAGCTGAAGCCCTATATAAAGAATGCCTACAACTGCGCGAACATCTCTATGGCACAGAACACCCGACATACATCAACGCGCTGAACAATCTCGGCATTCTCTACAAAGAAATGCGCCGCTACGACGATGGGGAGAAAGCCCTAACCCAAGCGGCTAAAGGCTACAAAAACAAACTCGGCGAGCAGCATCAAGACTATATCACAGCCCTGAACAACTTAGCCATTTTATATACCTCTGCTACCCGATATAAGGAAGCTGCCGCTATTTTTAAAAAGTTATATCAGCTTGCTCGGCAACTCTATGGCGCAACACACCCCAAATACGCCACCATCATTACCAATTTTGCGGATTTATACGGCAAAATGCAGCAATACCCCGCTGCCATTGCCCTCGCCGAAGAAGCCTTAAAAATTAGCGAGCAAACTCAAAGCCTCCAACATCCACACCACCAAGATGCGCTATTGCGGCTTGCGCGTTTTCAGTACGCCAGCGGCGAGACTGCGAAAGGTCGGGCATATATACAGCGCTTTTTCGGCTGTCTGTACGCGCAGACATTAAGTTTTCCCATTCAAGCAGATTGGCAAGAATTAAGCAAAATCCGCTGGGAGAGCTACCAACCTATCGAGCTGCTTTTGCAGGCTTTAGAAATCGTCTTTGAGCATGAAGCTGATGCTTTGCAGCGCGTATTGCTCTCAAAAATCGCTATAGAGCTGCTACAGCAGGGGCGGGCTTATTTTTATACAGAAGCCGACCGCCTGAATGCGTTTAGGTTAAGCAGCCAATGGTTGGGGCGGAGTTTGCCCATTTTTTGGCAGTCGAAAGCGGCAGAGCCTGCCTTTGAGCTGGCGCAAATACACAAGTCGGCGCTCGTTTTGCAGAGCATTCGCAGCAGTGGTACACGCCGCTTTGGCGAATTGCCCGACTCGCTCGCACGCAAAGAAGACCGCTTGTATGCGGAGCAAAATCGGCTCAAAGCGCGGCTTTCCGACCAGCGCAGGCAGCAAGAATTAGACAGCTTTTTGCAGCTTTACAATGCATTGGGCATGGAGATAAGCGCCCTACAGCAGCGCATTCGGCGCGAGTATCCGCGCTACGCCGAGCTAAGAGAGCGCCCCGCAGCGGCTTCTGCGGCAGCTTTGCGGGCATTACTTCCGCCCAATACCGCCCTTATCGAATACACGCTTAGCGATAGCGGCGCTTATGCCTTTTATCTCGATGCGGTAAATTTTGAGATGTTTCGACTCTCGGAAAGCAGCGCCACGCTCAATGCGGTAGCCGATTCTCTACACAGCACTTTAAGCGATTTTACAGCCCTTTTGCATGCGCCCGATAGCGCATACAGACGCTACAGCGAGCTTTCGCATTGGTGTTATGCGCGCTTGCTGGAGCCTCTTTTGAAGGCTCGCCCCAGCATCGAGCGGCTTATCATCATACCCGATGCGAGCATTGCCCGCCTGCCTTTTGAGGTATTTTTGACTCAAGCGCCACAAAGCGGCGAGCAGCCAAATTACAAAGATTTGCCTTATCTGCTGCTTAAATACACCATATCCTACAGCCCCTCTTCGCTGCTCTGGAAAAGCAACATAGAGCAAGGCAGACAGGGCGCGCATAAGGGGCGCATCTTGGCGATGGCTGCCGACTACTCCCCCGTCGCCGCCGCGCCTGACAGCAGCCACCGACTCCATATCCAGCGGCATATACGCAGCCGCTTGCAGCCCCTGCCCGCCGCACGCAGAGAGGTAGAAACGCTAAAAAACATGTTTTCAGAGGGCATTTTTTTGCTCAATAGCAGCGCTACAGAAGCCAATTTTAAGCGCTACGTCCAAGAATGCGATATTATCCACCTCGCTATGCACGGGCTAAGCGACGAACAAGAGCCAATACTCTCCACGCTGGTAATGAGCGAAAGCACAGACAGTACAGAAGATAATTTTTTGTACGCGCATGAGATAAGCCAAATGCGCTTGCATGCCCAGCTCGTCGTGCTCTCTGCCTGCGAAACAGGCAACGGCAAATTTGAAAATGGCAACGGGGTAGCCTCCCTTGCGCGTGCCTTTGCCTATGCGGGAGTGCCCTCGATGCTCGTTTCCCTATGGACTGTCAATGACCAAACTACCGCCCAACTCATCAATATCTATTACGAAAAGATGTGTGCGGGCGCAGATAAAGACAGCGCCCTGCGCAGCGCCAAATTGCAGTATCTACAGCAAGCTAAAGGCATTGCTGCACACCCCGCCTTTTGGTCGGCATTCTTGCAGGTCGGCGATACGCGCCCCTTACATCTGCCCCGAAATTGGCGCTGGGGCTGGGCGCTCGCTGCGCTGGGTATCGGGGGCGCGCTTTGGGTCGCCAAAAAAAAACGAGGAGTCCATTAGGCAAGTAAAAGCCTTTTTTATGGCGTGCCCCTGCGCCAAAAAGGGCGCAGGGTCGGGCTATGCGGGGCAGCCCTGTGCTGCCCCAAAGGGCAGACACCTGGGGTCTGCCCCTACTATGCGCTTCGCGTTCACTTCGCTTCGCGGAGGGCTTCGCCGTTCGT
>CAYXSA010000165.1:0-5298 GCA_964467315.1 uncultured Saprospiraceae bacterium
TTCGTCATTCGTCATTCGTCATTCGTCATTCGTCATTCGTCATTCGTCATTACTTCATATATTCGCTCAAAGTGGCGAGGTCGGCGGGAATGTGGCGATGGTGGAATTTTTTGACGATTTTGCCCTTGTGCATCAGCAGCAAACCAGGATTGGCGCGGGAGATGGTGAGGACTAACTTTTCGTCGCCAAAGCGAAAATCTACAGGCAGTTGGTGGTCGTGGCGGAATTTTTCCAGTTCGTCGTCTTGTCCGTTGCCGTTTTGGTCTTTGATGTAGTAGTAAAGTCCGTAAGCGGGTATGCCTTTAGCGTCGTGGGCTTCTTTGGCGATTTTCGAGATGCGCTCGAAGGCGGATTTATTGCCCTCTTCGGGGTGCGAAGAAATGACCAAAAGCGAGTACCCATCGGATTTTGCGAGTTCGGGGAATTGGGTATAGTCGTCGATTTCGGGGAATTGGGTCAGCTCCGTTACTTTGGATTTGCAGCCTTCGGAGATTTCTTTATCGCGTCTGTTGACGTACTCCCAATTTTCGGCGAGGTCTTTCGGCAGGTTCGTGGCTAAAAACTCCTCCGTTTTGCCTGTTTGCTTATTTTTATAGACGAAATGAATTTCGACTTTAGGCGCATTCGCCATGCAGTCGGCTTTGGCTTTCACCAAGTCTACGCCCTCGTAGAAGGGGCGAAAATCTATCATCGGTTCATTGAAGTAAAAATTCATCAAGCAGAAAAACAGGCTGCTCGCCGTGATAAAGCCTATGAAGGGGGCGCGTATTTTTTGCGGTGCGGGCAGCAGTTCTTTGAGCTTGTAGGCTACGCTGTAGATATAGATAGATATGCCCGTGAGGAAAATATCTTTTAAGAAAGTTTCCAGTGGGGATAGCTTCATAAAGTCGCCAAAGCAGCCGCAATCGCTGATGCGGATATTATTTTTGTCGAAGGCTGCCCATTGCCCAAATTGGAAAATACCAATATCTTCGGCAGGGGTAGCGCCTTTGGGCGTAAAGCCCGTGAGATAGTTGAAGCCCGTGAGGACAAGGAAAAATATCATCATCAGCAGGTTGCCCATGAGCGTCTTTTTGCCGCCCACGCCGAATATGAGCGCAATGCCTATCACCAGCTCAAAAACAATCATCGTAACGGCAAAGGTCAGCGAATAGGACTTAAAAAAGTCCATCAAAGGCAGCCCCTGATTGCCGAACTCCTGAAAATAGTCCTTCATCTTGTAGCCTGTACCCATCGGGTCTACTGCTTTGACCATGCCCGAAAATATGAGCAGCGTCCCCGTGAAGTACTGCACATACCAAGCGAGCGGGTGGGTAACTTTCTCTTTTCGCAGTTTGCTATGCCCGTAGCCCAAGCTCAACCAGAGCACAGCCGCGATGAGCATGATGAGCAGAAAAAAAGTATAAATAGTCATGAGTTACGAATGTTTTGTATAAGTTGTGCTTTGTGTTTAGGTACTATGCCGCCTCGCGGCGGCAGTGGTAGCAAGTATTGATGTGCCGCGCTGTGTCATTCGCTACGCGTTCACTCCGCGTTCGTCATTTTTATCAGCGCGAAGAGCGCATAATTGATAATATCTTGATAATTGGCGGCTGCGCCTTCTGAGGCGAGCATCTTACCGCCGTGTGCTTCGATTTGGCGCAGGCGCAAAAGTTTTACTAAAATCAGGTCGGTAAGCGAAGACAGCCGCATATCGCGCCAAGCCTCGCCGTAGTCGTGATTTTTCGCCTGCATAAGCTCCTCCGTTTGCTGTGCCCAGTGGTCGTACTGCTCCAAGACGACTTCGGTAGATAGCTCCAAATCGGTATCGGCGGCTGTGTGTAGCTGTATCAACGCGATGAGGCTGTAGTTGACTAAGCCGATGTATTCGGACTGTATGCTATCGCCTACGCGCTGCTCTCCACCCTTTTCTTCGATGGAGCGAATGCGTTTGGCTTTTATATAGAGTTGGTCGGTGAGCGAAGAAGGGCGCAAAATACGCCAAGATGTGCCATAGTCCCGCGTTTTCTTGGCAAATAATTCCCGACAGGCTGCCCGCTGGCTGCGATATTCGCTTAAGGTGTCCATAGTGCTGCGTGGTGTTTAGGTACGGCGCGGCTGTCGCCGCGTTGGTATCATGCCGCCTTGCGGCGGCAGTGGTATCAAGTACTAATAATTTGTGTGAATAGCTGCCGTCTTTGCTTCGTTAAACACAAAGATACGCCGAATAAACGGTATATAACTAACAACTTAGTTACAAATTTGTTAAACCTCAGTTTGTCATTACAATACTTTGGTATCAGGTAAGATGCGCTGCCCTATAATAGCGCTTGTCGTATCGAATAGGTATTTATGCTGGGGTTCGCGCTGATGCCGAATTATAAAATAAATCTTTCACCAATAACCCTTAGCATAGACAAACACGATATTCGGGATACCTGTGTACATGATACCTGTTACCGAAGTATTGTCATTATTAGAGGTCATTTTTAGCTGTTTTTTTCGATGCTGCGCAGTTGTTCGCGGCAAAATTGCAGCAAAAACTGTATTCGTTGCGTATATAAGTTTAAATCGGCTAATTTTGTTTGGGTATCGGAGATGGCGGAGAGTAATTTTTGGATTTCGTCGAGAGCGGCTTCATAGGATTTTGGCGGGGTATCTGCTTGATTTTTCATTATTTTGCGGTATAATTATTGGACATTTGGTATATTTGCGGAACGGAATAGCGGAAAAAGATAAAATTACAAAATAAGGCTTGTATTGGGCTAGCGATGCGGAGGGCTGCGAGCGTAGCGAAGCAGGTGCAGCCGTGCAGGCACGGCGCGTAGAGCCGTTGCATGCAACGGCTGTACTGAGCGAATAGCGAACCCGTAGCGTAGCGACCCGCAGCGGCTTCGCCGCAAGGGTAGCCCCAAAAAAAAATGCAGATAGAAAGAACGAAAACAGCCTATCGATGATATGAAAAATAAATTCACATTTCTTGTATGCGGGCTGCTATTAGGTGCAACTTTTTTGCCGCTGGGGCAACTTTTTGCCCAGCAGTGGAAGCTTTTGGAGCAGGCAAGTTTGGGCTTGCGCTATGAATTGCCGCGCGAATGGTACGTGGGCGGCGTGCTGGATGCGCGTGCCTGCCATTGTACGAGCGGCACGGTGAATAGTTCGTACAAGGGCAGCCTAAATATGGTGGTATTTTCGAGCGCGGAGTACGAGGTCGATAGTCTTTTGCGGCAGCCTGTTTGGGGCTATCATTATGTAGATGCACCTGCCGTGCAGACTTTGGCGACAGAAAATTATGAATTTTCGCAGAGTGTATCGCGTTGGCGCGAAGATAGCACTTTGCAGGTTATCCGACTGCATACGATGCGTGGAAATAAGCGTTTGGTGGTCTATTTTTGGGGCGAGGCGGCGGAAGTAGAGCGGCAAGCAAGCACGATTGAGCGCATTGTTCGTTCCGTTAGCCCTTTGCAATGAAGGGTATGCGCTTTTTTATCCATTCCCACCAGCTCATTTGGTTGGTGTCTTGCATGGATTGGTAGGTAAGCAGGGCGGCGATGGGTGCGAGTACGATTAGGGACATCCAAGAGGCGAGCCAGCAGGGCAAAATCAGGTCTTTAGAGAGTCTATCGCCGACCAGATTGAGCACAAAAAAGACCATAAAACCGATGAAGGCTACAAGGACGGGTATGCCAAACCCCCCTTTGCGGATAATCGCGCCCATCGGTGCGCCGATGAATAAAAAGACCATGCAGGCGAGGGCGAAGACGAATTTTTTATGTATTTCGTGCTCATATTCGGCGTGGTTGCCCTCCTGATTTTCGAGGACTTTGCGCATATTATTTGCCTGTGTGAGTATGTGACGGGCGCTGCTGCTGGCGCGCTGAAAGGCTAAATATCTATCGGCGGGGTTGATGCCCTCATCGAAGCGTTTTTGGCTCGTCGCGCTGGCGGGGGGGAAGATATTTTTGGGTGTGTAGCCTGCTTGGGCGATTTTTTCGCTTTCCTCCTGCGTGAGAATAGGCAGTTGTGTGGTAACGGTGCCCTTGTTGCTGGTATCGGTTTCCATTGGCAAAATATCGCGGCGCGCATGAAAAAAGGCATCTGTAGAGCGCTGCATTTCGCGCACTCGCCGTATGGCGCGTTTGTGGAGCGAGTCGGCGGCATTGATGAGTTGCCCCACGCTCAAAAGGCTGGCATGATTGCCGAAAGCGTCTTCGTCCGTGCGTTTGGTATCGAATTGCCCCATGTCAAACATGCTGATATAGGACTTAAATCCGATGCGCCAATAGGGATAGGAATAGGGTTTTTGCGGTGCGGGAGCCCGCTCTTCCTGCCTTTCGCCGTTGATGAGTTTGATGATAAGGTAGCGTTTATCCTCGCTAAAATACAGTTCGCCCTTTTCGGCGTTCGTTTGGCTGACATTGCCCATTTGGCGGGTATGGTCGTAGATGCGCACATCTTCCAAGTTGCGATTATTCGTATCTTTTTTGCCGATATAGATGCTGTAATCCTTAAAATCGTTGTTGAATGCGCCCGCCTTGAGCGCAAGGGCGGGTTTTTGCTTGCGTATATCGAAAAGGCGGGCTTTGAATTTGAGGGAGGCAAATGGTATGGCGTAATTTGCTACCGAAAAAGAGCCTAAAGTTATCGCCAAGCCCACAAAAATCAGCGGGCGCATGATGCGCAGCAGGTTTACGCCTGCCGATTTCATCGCTGCCAGTTCGTAATGCTCCGCCAAATTGCCCACCGTCATCACGGAGGCGAGCGCCATACCAAATATGAGCGCGTGCGGTATCATTGCCAGCGCCTGATAAAACAAAAGCTCGAAAATAATGCTCAATTCCAAGCCCTTGCCAATAATATCGTCGATATATTTCCACAAAAACTGCATATTGAAGACAAAAAGCGCCACGAAAAACCATATCATAAAAGGCGGCACAAAGCTCCGCAGCACGAGCCAGTCGATTTTTTTCATCTATTCGCAGTGGGTGTTTTTTTATTTTTTTTGGGCGTGCCCGCCCTCCCCGCCGCTAACGCGGCTTAAAGGTCGGGCGGTCGGGCTATCCGTTGCAGCGCGTGTAGGGCAGACCAATGGTCTGCCACTACACGCGCTTCCACTGCTATCCCTCACGCTTTTTAAGTGAAAAATGAAAAATGAAAAGTGAACATAAAGTGAACGCGTAGCGAAAATTATACTTTATGTATAATAAATTGATAATCAGTTATTTATAGCTAAAATAAGTGCTCAAAAATTTGCAAGTCTGGCGAAAAAAACGCACTTTTCACTTTTCACTTTTCACTTTTCACTTTTCACTTTTCACT
>CAYXSA010000166.1:0-5166 GCA_964467315.1 uncultured Saprospiraceae bacterium
CATTCGTCATTCGTCATTCGTCATTCGTCATTCGTCATTCGTCATTCGTCATTTTTAGCGGGGTTCTCTGTATTCGGGCGCATCGTCTTCTTCGCTGGTCGGGCTGTCGTAGTCGGCGCTGCTGCTGCTATAATCGAAATAGCGGGTGCCCATATCGGCGCGGGTTTCCTGCACGAAGGTCAGATAGCGGCGAAAAACGAGCGCAAAAAACTCCTTTGTAAAGAGGCTAAAATCTTGAAAAGCGATAGACAAGACGACGTAATCTTCATGTACGCCGTACTTGGCAAAGGGGCTGGCGGTATTGTAGCGCAGCAATTCTTCATAAAAAAACTCGCGATTTTGGGTAGGCAGGGGCATCAGATACAGATGCAAAAACAAAGAAAGCGTATCATCGCTATCATTTTGTGCCATAACTAACTGCCCTGTCGTATCTTGTGCGAGAAAAGACCAAACGCCCGTTTCGGTTTCTTCTGTGGAAGAATCGGAGGTATTAAACTCCTGCATCAGGTTGTTTACGATGTCGTATAATTTATTGTAGGTCATAGATTTTATGTATATTATTTCGGTATGAGCGAAGAAAAAGAATTGTTTAAGGGCTTGACGGTTTTGGAATTGGCGAGTGTGTTGGCGGGTCCCGCTGTGGGCTTATTTTTTGCCGAATTGGGGGCGCGGGTGATAAAGATAGAAAACGCAAGGGCTGGGGGCGACGTTACCCGCAGTTGGTTGCTGCGGGGCGAGCAGGTCGAAGAAGGCGGCGTATCGGCGTACTATGCCAGCGTAAACTGGAACAAAGAAACACATTTTTTGGACACAGCACAAGCGGCGGGGCGAGATTTTATATATGCGTTGCTGCCGCAGGTGGATATAGTCGTAGCCAATTTTAAGCCTTCTTCGGCTCGGCGTATGGGTTTGGATGCGGAGAGTTTGCGAGCAGTTGCGCCGCGTTTGATATATGCAAACATTTGCGGCTTTGAGCCAAATGCGGAGGGTTTGGAGCGGGTCGCCTTCGATGTGGTTTTGCAGGCGGAGACGGGTTTTATGTATATGAATGGGCAGGCAGACAACCCGCCTACGAAAATGCCCGTCGCTTTGATTGATGTGCTTGCGGCGCATCAGCTCAAGGAGGCGATTTTATGTGCCTTGTATCGGCGGGAACGAACGGGGCAGGGGGCGACGGTGGAAGTAAGCTTATACGCTTCGGCATTAGCGGCGCTGAGCAATCAAGCGAGCGGCTACCTGATGCGGGAGCGAGTGCCGCAGCGCATCGGCTCTCTACACCCCAATATAGCGCCTTATGGGGAGCTTATTGAGGCAAAAGACGGAACGCAATATGTGCTGGCGGCGGGCAATCAGGCGCAGTTTGCTGCGCTGGTCGATATACTGGGGCGGGCGGAATTGGCTACGGATGCGCGCTTTGCGGACAATGCGCGGCGGGTAGAAAACCGACTGGCATTGATAAACATTTTGCAAGAGGCTTTTTTGCTGCTGCCCTCGCATCAGGCATTTTACACCGAATGCCAAAGGCGGCAAGTGCCCATAGGGCGGGTGCGCGATTTGCAGGCAATTTTTGGCGAAGAAAGCGCGCAAAAGCTCATATTATCTCAAACGGAGGCAGACGGCAGCATTTCTAAACGGGTGCAGACGGCTGTTTTTAGGATAAATTAGGTTGTGCTTTGTTGTGCTTTGTGTCCATAGGTTGTGCTTTGTGTTTAGGTACTATGCCGCCTTGCGGCGGCAATGGTAGCAAGTATTATGTGCACTTCGTCATTCGCTACGCGTTCACTTCGTGTTCGTCATTCGCTACGCGTTTACTCCGTGTTCGTCATTCATAGCTTGTAATTCTCAAAAAAGTGTATTTTTGCGCAAAATATAATTTTTTCATATTATGAAATTTTTGCTTTCGCTTGCTGTGGCGTTGCCTCTTTTGTTGGTATTTCATTGGCTATCGCTGCCTTGGTGGACTATCGCTGTAGCGATGGGTCTGGTGGGTTTGGCGGTGCGTTTGCGCGGGTTTGCCAGTTTTTTGGCAGGTTTTGGCTGTGTGGTCTTTTTTTGGGGCGCTCATGCCTACCTTATCGACAGCGCCAACAACGGGCAATTGCTCTCTCGCATCTCGCAACTGCTCAATTTTAGCCCCTCTGTTATTTGGCTGCTGATGCTCCTGATTGGCGGCTTGGTCGGTGGCTCTGCCCAGCTTACGGGCTCGCTTTTGCGCGTTGCGGTCTTGGGCGCAGAGGACGACAGCAAGCGGCGCAGAAGAAGATAATTGCGCATAAGACATTCATAATCCGTGCGCAGCGCAGCTCCTTGCTGCGCTGCGCGCCATATCCTGCGTGAGGGATAGTAGCGGAACCAGCGAGCGTAGCGAAGCTGATGCAGCGGATAGCCCGACCCCGCGACCTTTAAGCCGCGTAGCGGCGGGGAGCGGGGGCACGCCATAGTTACGAATTACGAGTTACGATTGTGATTTGTGTATATACTTGACTATCAATGGCTTATGCGCAAAATTTATCATTCGTAACTCGTCATTCGTAACTCGTCATTCGTCATTCGTCATTCGTCATTCGTCATTCGTCATTCGTAATTTATAACTTAATGGAAATTGTCATAATTTTTATCCTTACCCTGCTCAACGGCTTTTTTTCCCTCTCCGAAACAGCGTTGGTTTCCTCCAAACTTGCCAACTTAGAAAATGCCTCCAAAAAAGGGAGCAAAGGCGCTACGACTGCTTTAAAACTGTTGGAAGACCCCGAACAATTTTTGTCCGCCGTACAGGTTGGCATCACGCTGATAGGCATTATTTCGGGTGCATTTGGCGGGGCAGCGCTGACTGCTCTAATCGAGCCGCTTTTCATCTCTATGGGTTTAGATGCTGCTTATAGTGGCGAGATTGCTTTTATTAGTGTTGTGGCGTTGATAACCTATTTTTCTATCGTCTTAGGCGAATTGGTGCCCAAGACCATCGCGCTGAACAATCCCGAAAACATCGCTGCCATCGTAGCCCCCATAATTAACATTTTCACGAAGATAACCTACCCTATTGTGAAGCTGCTGACGGTGTCTACGAAGGTTTTATTGAAGGTAATGTTCATCAAAGAAGGCGGCGAGCGCCCCATATCGGAGGAGGAACTGCGCACGATGATACGCCTTGCCAACAAACAAGGCACGCTAAAAAACAAAGAAACCGAGATGTTGCAAAATATGCTTCGCTTCGAGGACAGAAAAAGCGCCCTTTTGATGACTCCCCGCGCAGATATTATTTGGATAGATAAGACGGACACAACAGAAGAAATAAAAGCCAATATACAAGAAAGCGGCTTTAGCAAGTACCCTGTTTATGATGGGGACGAAGACAACATTATCGGCGTTTTTCATATCAAGGATTTTTATCAGCAGCACGAGCGCGAAGATTTTCAGATAAGCCAAATCTGCACGCCACCGCTTTATATCCCGCGCACCACCACCGCTATACGCGTGCTGGAGATGTTCGTCAAGCAAAAAAATTACTATGGCGTAGTCGTAGATGAGTACGGACATTTTGAGGGTATCGTTACGCAGCACGACTTATCGGAAAATATATTCGGTATCATGCCCGATGCAGGCGATGCAGATGCGCCCGATGTGGTGCAGCGCGAAGACGGTTCTTATCTCATCGATGGTACAGCCGCCTATGACGATGTTATTGAGCTGCTGGGCTTGGATAATCGGCTGCGAAAAGGCGCACATGAGACCATTAGCGGCTTGATTTTGGAGCAAATGGGGCATATCCCCAAAGCGGGCGAGCATATCCAACTCTATGGCTACCGTATGGAGGTCATAGATATGGACGGTTTGCGCATCGACAAGCTGCTAATTAGCAAAAAATAACCCCATATCCAAAAAAATACTTGCTACCAGCGTCGCCGCAGGCGGCGCAGTACCTTGACATAACGCTAAAAATCATGTTCTCCCTCCTCCCCAAAGTCCTTTTGCATAAAAAAAGCCGCTGGCAAATCACGGGCGCATCTATAGGTGTGCTGGTGGGTATGTTTTTGCTGCTTTTATCCCTGCAATTTTACCTCGATATGAATACGCTGATGCGGGGGGCAAAGGATAATAACTTATTGGTTATCAATAAGCGTATGAACGTTTTTAATACGCTCGGAGCGCCTTCGGAGTTCTCACAGGAAGAAATCGCCGAATTGCGGCAAAAACCATACGTTTCTTCCGTTGGGGAGTTCGTTTCCAATGGTTTTCAGGCCTCACTTTCGGCTTCTTCTCTGGGTTTTTACACGCTTTTATTCCTGCAAACCGTACCCAATACCTATTTGGGTGTGGATACATCGGAATTTCGCTGGAAAGAGGGCGATGATTACGTGCCGCTTATACTTTCGAGCGACTATTTATCGCTGTATAATTATGGTTTTGCCCCCAGTCAGGGCTTGCCGCCCTTCACTTCGGGCACGATTCGGCAGATTTCGGGCGAGTTGAAGGTCTACGGCAAGGGCAAGGCGAAGGCTTTGCGCACTTCCATCGTAGCACTTTCGCCCAATATCAACTCTATACTTGTGCCTAAGTCGTTTATGGACTATGCCAACCGCGAATTTGGCGAGCAGCAACAGCCCGTTAATCAGCTTGTTTTGTCGGTAGACAACCCTTACAGCAAGGATTTGAACGATTTTTTGCAAAGTAAGAGCTACGAAATTAGCAGGGGTGGGCTTATCGGGGGCGAATTGAAGACAGTTTTAGATATTTTATTGCTGTTTATCGCAGCGATTTCGGTGATCATCATCGGTTTGTCGCTCCTCGTTTTCGTGCTCAATTTTCAGCTTTTGGTCGCGCAATCGAGCGGCGATATACAGCTCCTTTTGCAAATCGGCTATACCGACGGCAGCATCACGCGCACGCTGGCGCGCTCGCTTTTGCGGCTTTTTGCCTTCGTGGCTACGGCAGCCTTTGCCCTGCTTCTGCCCGTAAAATACTTCGTTTCCAGCTCGCTCGTAGCGCAGGGTTATACGACGCTTTCGCTCTTTTTATCGCCACTCGTTTTAGCGGTGGGGCTGGTTTTTTGCGCCCTTTTTATGTATATCAATTGGAGCAGCATACGCCGCAGTGTGCGACGGCTGGCGGTGTAAGTGAAAAGTGAAAAGTGAAAAGTGAAAAGTGAAAAGTGAAAAGTGAAAAGTG
>CAYXSA010000167.1:0-5093 GCA_964467315.1 uncultured Saprospiraceae bacterium
TTACGGTTATGGTGCCTGTGGTCGTGGCTGGGGTACAGCCGCCTGTGGTGGTTACTGTGTAAGGGAAGGTACCGCTTGCTGTAGGTGTACCGCTGATAGTGGCTACGTTACCTGCCCAAGAGCCTGTTACCCCTGTGGGCAGACCTGCGAAGCTTGCGCCCGTTGCGCCCGTAGTCGCCAAGTTGATGGTGGCGATGGCGCTATTGATACAACGCGTTTGGCTGGTGCCTGCTGCTATGGTGTTTAGCGGCTGAATAACAAAATCAATCCGTTTTCTGCAAGTGGGAGCGCCTGAGCAAGCTACATAATAGGAGTAAGTGCCAGGTGTATTCGTATTCGACAGTCCAGAACCAGCAACTCCAACAGGATTAAAAGTTGTACCAGTCGCAAGCGGAGACCCGCCCGTGCTATTCAAGTACCATTGCAAAGTGCCAGCAGTAACTGTCGGATTGACGAGAATTTGTCCACCAGCGGGACCAGAAAAGTATGTCCAATTGTAAGCGCCTGTACCACCATTACTGTAAGCTGTGCTAACCAAAACATAGGTAACACCAGCCGTTAACGTGGTTTGAATACGCGGATCTAAGGAACAGCCCAAGCCACTGCCATCATCGTTGGTTATGACAAAATTTGTAGCAGGGCTAGCAGGCGAAAAAGAAGTCTGGTACAGCGTAGCATAAGCATCAATAGAAGAGTTACACATATCAAGTGTGTAAACTCCCGTAGTTGATACTTGAAACGTGAAAACATCATAGTACACAGTAATACCAGACGAAGAAAAAGTTGTACTAGAACCTGAGGGGCGTACAAAAGTAGGGTCAGAATTCGCTAAAGTACCTGCATTGAAAGTGCTAGATACGGATACGCTTGTGCCCCAACTCGTTGTATTTGGGCAGACGGTCGAAGCTGAAAAACTACCAGTCCCACCACGACAAATGGTAACATCGGTAGCGTTGATATTGGCTTCGCCAATCGTGTAGGTAACGGGGACACGGCAAGCTGGATTGGCGGAGCAAGCTGCATAGTAAGTCCAAGTACCAGCAGTAGCCGTATTCGGCAAACCCGAACCCGCAAACCCTACAGGGTTGAAACTCGTACCAGTAGCCAAAACGCTGCCGCCTGTGGGCGCTAGGTACCAATTAAAAGGAGCAACCGCTGGTGCACCTGATACAGATATAGTCGCCCCGCCAGGACCCGTATAAGTCCAGCTATAAGCCCCCGTTCCCGCACTAAAATTAGTACTTATCAAATAATACGTTACCCCAGGTACAAGGTTTGCTGTCAGGCGAGGCGAGGAAGAGCAATTCGGATTGCTGTCATCATCAGCTACAACAAAATTGGTAGGAGTACCGCAAGGGTTCGCCCCATCAAAAGCATTCTGATACAAAGAGGCATGCGAATCAAAGCTGGGCGAACACATATCCAAAGTGTAAGAGCCTGCTGTCGATACGGTGAACGTAACAACGTCATAAAGATTACTCGTCCCCGCTGAAGCTCCGCAAAACGTCCCCCCTCCATTCCGATTCCAAGTAGCATCTCCAGTTGCTAAGTTACCTGAATTAAAAACTGCCCCTTGCGTTACTACCGAACCTGCACCAACAGTCACACAAGAACCTGAAACAGTAAGCGCTTGGCTGGCTTCATTGGCGCAATGGCTGACGTTTGTGGGAATAGGTGCAGCACTAGTAATAGTTACATTATTGGAGTTGACCGAATAAGGACTTCCGCAAGAAGTGCCAGACATCACCACACTTATCTGGTCGCCTATATTAAAATTAGTGCCATTGATTCCCGAATAAGTAGCGCTTGTTGCACCCGGTATATTCACCCCATTTCGCTGCCATTGGTAAGTTACGCCCGTTCCTTGCGCTGTAGGCGCGGCTGTGAAACTAACGCTAAGCCCCGCGCAGCTTGGTAATCCTGTCGCCGAAGCTGTAACGGCAGGACTGGGAGGCGTAACGTTTATTATCATATCATCCGTACAAATTGTCCCACTACAATTCCATTCCGCAGTATAGGTTGTTGTAGCAGTAGGCGATACGGAAAGAGTTGTGCTGGCGGTAACGGTTGTGCCGCCTTGCCGCCAACGTACAAAATTACAAGGCGCAGGATTGAACAAATAACAATCTTGATTGGCTGGAACTATGCCACTGAAATCCGTACTATTGCGACCAGGCACGGGATAAGCATGCGTGCCGTTGTTGTTTTCCGCGCCTTGTGTGGCTACTGCGCCAGAAGTCGTGGCATTCCAATTGGTTGACCACTGCGAAATTACGGTATTAAAGGAACCATTTTCGTTGAGTATAATTTGGAAAGTGGCTGTCCCTGTGCCTGTACAAGAAGTCCCCGAACCATAAGCCGCAACATTATTATAGCTCACCACAAAACGCCGATTCGGCGCAGTGCCCACGAGTTGATATGTAATATTGCCCCCGCAGCGAACATCTATATCCATAAACAAACCCGCAATGTAGTTGTCTGGTGCCCCGCCAGCAGGTATAGCAAAGGGCGAAAACCCCGTGAAGGTAAGTCCCCCAAAGCCAACGATACCATTGGACTGAATAGCTACAGTATTGTAGACAGTGCCATAAAAATTGAAGGGAAATCCGATATTTATCTCACCCGTAACGCAGTCATCGCAATTGTTGGAGGCGGCACCAAAAACCTGTGTAGGACTTGGCAAATTAACAAGCCCGCAACTTTGCGCTACGATAGAATAGGTAACAAAATTATTTGCCGCTGTAGCAGTAGCCGTAGCACCACAAGCGATAGTTTGGTCAGCTGGTGCCGCTACTGGGCATTGCCCCATTAGTGAGGGAGGCAGCGAAAGCCCTAAAAAAACTAAACAATATGGTAAAATATTTTTCATAAGCGGTATATAGTGGCTTGTATAAACGATTTGCCCCTAAATTTTAGAGGGCTGCTTTAATCAGAATGCGTGAGGAACCGGAAGTGAACGCGAAGCGCATAGCAGCGGCACGCCAAAAAAAAATCGTATTTATCGCAGGTAATAGTTGGGCAGCGAGTACGCCAAACTCTTCCACTCATCGTACTCTGCTTGCGATAAAACGCGCTGCATTTGCGTCTGTTCCTCTGCAAAATTTTCAAAAATAGGACGACGCAATTTTAATTGCGATTCCCAATTGTTGCGTGCTTCCGTACCCGTAGCCAACAAAGATCCTTGCTTCAAAAACTGCACATACGCCCCCATGTCCGTAAAACGAACTGGCGTATTTGGCAACTGCGAAAGCAACTGGGTATGCAAATTCTGCACCTTGCGATATTCGGCGCTGCTCTGGTCTGTCCGCCCCATCAGTTCCTCCAAATTCGCAATCTCTGCACGTATTTCTGCCTCCGTCTGCTGTGCACTCAACAAACCTGTTGCCCCTAAAAATAAACACAACAATAGGCACCTTCTCAAAAATGAGTAACAAACATTCATAAAATGTCGATTTAAATAAAAAAATGTAGGTAAATAAATTTTGTTTTTATGGGGGCGAGCCGCTTCGGCGCTATGCGCCTCGCGTCGGGCTTCTGCGGGTTCGCTGTTCGCTCATACCTGCGCGCCTGAAGGCGCGCAGGTACGGCGCTAAAGCGCCGCCCTTCGTATCCCTCTCGCAAAATATCTCTTATTCAGACTTTTGCCGCACCCCCATTAAACGCGCAATATTACGAAAACGTTATCTAATATAATAAAAAATATCTAATTATTTAACCTCATGTCATTGTTTTTTTCATATTTGCGACAAGTACATTTTTTTTAATCATTTCTCCTCCGAAGACGACTACACACCATGCAAAAATCCCCCTACTTCCAAGAAGAACACCATTTATTCCGCCAATCCGTCCGCGATTTTTTACAGCGAGAAATTATTCCCCAATTCCCTAAATGGGAACAAGAACGCACCATACCCCACTCCGACTGGAAAAAATTCGGCGATATGGGCTACTTGGGTTTGGTACACGAAGAAGCCTACGGCGGTAGCAATGCCGACCTGTTTTACTCCGTCGTCTTCTTAGAAGAAATCGGCAGAGCCGCCAACGGCGGCTTAGGCGCTGCTATCAGCGTGCAAGAATACATGGCTGTCAATCACTTAGCCAAAGCAGGTAGCCCCTTTTTGAAAGAAAAATACCTGCGTCCCGCCATAGCAGGCACTGCCATCGCCGCCCTCGCTATCACCGAACCCGATGCAGGCAGCGACGTGCAAGCCATACGCACCACAGCAAAACGCGATGGCGACGACTTCATCGTCAGCGGCTCGAAAACCTTCATTACCTCCGGATGCTCCGCCGATTTTATCACCACCCTCGTGCGCACCGAAAAAGGGCATAGCCTCCTTATTATCGATGCCCAGAGCGCAGGCCTGTCGCGCACCAAACTCAACAAAATCGGCTGGCACTCCTCCGATACAGCAGAAATCGCCTTCGACCAAGTGCGAGTACCCGTAGAAAATATCATTGGCGACGAAGGTATGGGCTTTTATTACGTCATGGATAGCTTCCAACTCGAACGACTCGTTGCCGCCATACTCAGCATATCCGCCGCCGACTATTGCATAGAAATGACCCTCAAATATATGCACGAACGCAGCGCCTTCGGAAAATCTATTTCCAAATACCAAGTCCTGCGCCACCGCATCGCCGACCTCGCCACCGAAGTCAAAGCCTGCCAACAACTCATCTACCACACCGCCTACCTCATACAAGAAGGAGAATTCGCCGTCAAAGAATGCTCCATGTCCAAACTCAAAGCCACCGAACTCCAAAAAGAAGTCGTCGACGCTTGCCTACAAATGTTCGGCGGCTTCGGCTATATGGAAGAATATCAAATCGCAGGCATGTACCGCGATGCCCGCGTAGCCACCATCGTCGGCGGCACCTCCGAAATCATGCGCGAAATCATCGCCAAAATGGCGTTCGATGCCGTCGACTACCAAAAAGCGTATAAATAATGACGAATGACGAATGACGAATGACTAGCCAATGCTTTACTTTTTGTACTGAAGCCCGCCGCGTCCTTTGCGCGGCGGGATAAAAAGCGTGAGGGATAGTAGGGGCGAATCAACATTCGCCCCATCTGGGGCGATGGTGAT
>CAYXSA010000168.1:0-4980 GCA_964467315.1 uncultured Saprospiraceae bacterium
AGACTTTTGGAATAATACGACATTTTAATTCTACATGCGGCGCACCTGGGGGCAGCCCCATGTGTCTGCCCTCGCCCCGCAGCGCATAGCCCGACCGCGCGACCCGTAGAGCCGTAGCATGCTACGGCTCCGCGCCTTTGCGCGGGGGAGCGCGGGCACGCCCAAAAAAAACGTATCTTTGCGCTGGCAATAAATCAAAATGCTGCGATGACGCGACAAGAATTTAAGGAATTGATGCCCTCCCTGCCCACGCAGGCGGGCGTATATCGGTTTATCAGCGCGCCCGACGACGAAATTTTGTACATCGGCAAGGCGAAAAATTTGCGCAAAAGGCTGCAATCTTACTTCCTCAACTCCAAACAGATGCGCAACAAAACGCGCATCATGGTGCGCCGCGCTGCCCGCATCGAATATACGGTAGTCGACACGGAGCAGGACGCTTTGCTGCTGGAAGCGACCCTTATCAAGCGGCACCAACCGCGCTACAATGTGGCGCTCAAATGGACGCGCCCTTATCCCTACATCTGCATCACGGCGGAGCGTTTTCCGCGCGTGATTTATACGCATGAGATGCGGCGGGAGGCGGGTGCGCGCTATTTCGGTCCCTATACCTCCAAACAACGGGTGGGCGTGCTGCTGGATTTGATTAAGGAATTGTTTGCCTTGCGCAGTTGCGAGCTGCATTTATCTCAAGACAGCATCGACAAGGGCAAGCATAAAGTTTGCCTTGAATATCATATAAAAAACTGCAAAGCGCCCTGCGTCGGATTTGAAAAAGAGGGCGAGTATATGCAGAAAATCGAGGCTGTAGCCAGCATTCTCAAAGGAAATTTCTCCTTTGTGCGCCGCTATTTGTCGGAGCAGATAGCCCAATTTGCCGAAAATATGGAGTTTGAAAAGGCGCACGACTTGCAGCAAAAATTGCGCTCGCTGGAGCAGTATCAAAGCAAATCTACGGTGGTGAGTTCCACGATACGCGACGTAGACGTATTCAGCATCAAGGAGGAAGCCGAGCGCGAAGATGGCAAAGCCGCCCGCACTTATGTCAATTACCTGAAAATCGTGCAAGGCGCGATTATCAACGCCTGCACGGTAGAATTGGAGCAAAACCTGACCCGACGCAGCGCCGATTTGCTGGGATTTGCGGCGGCAGAGTTGCGCGAAAAATTTGGCAGCTATGCGCCCGAAATCATCGCCCCCCTGCGCATCGTCTTGCCCGAAGGCGCACAGCCAGCAAAAATCCATATCCCCAAGCAGGGCGACAAAAAAAAGCTGATAGAGCTTTCAGAAAAAAATCTGGAGTACTTTATCCTGCAACAGCGCAAAACCGACCTCAACAAGGCGCAACAGCAGACGAAAACGGAAAAATTGCTTGCCGAGATGCAGCGCGATTTGCGCACGCAGCGCCCGCCCGCGTATATCGAATGCTTCGACAATTCGCATTTGCAGGGCACTTTTCCCGTCTCGGCGATGGTGGTATTTCGCAACGGAAAGCCCGCCAAGCGCGATTATCGGCACTACAACACCAAGACTGTAGAGGGCATCGACGACTTCGCCGCGATGGAAGAGGTCGTTTTTCGCCGCTACAAACGCCTTTTGGAAAGCAAGGCGGAGTTGCCCGATTTAATCGTTATCGACGGCGGCAAGGGGCAGCTAAGCGCCGCGCTAAAAAGCCTGCACGCCTTAGGCATCGCCGAACAAGTTAGCATCATCGGCATCGCCAAACGCTTGGAAGAAATCTATTTCGCCGCCGACCCCGTCCCGCTCTTGCTTAGCAAAAAATCGCCCTCGCTGAAAATCATACAGCAAATCAGGGACGAGGCGCATCGCTTCGGCATCTCTTTTCATAGGGATTTGCGCAGTCGGGCGCTCACGCAGACGGAGCTCACCCAAATCAAGGGCATCGGCGAAAAAATCGCCACGCAGTTGCTCGCGCATTTCGGCTCCGTCGAGCATTTACGCGCCGCCACTCAAGAGGATTGGGCGGAGGTCGTCGGAAAAAAAGCCGCCAGCGCACTGGCGAAGTGGCTGGCGGGATAATGACGAATGACGAATGACGAATGACGAATTTTGCGCATAAATTGCGTGCTACCGTTCCGAAGGCTAAGAAAAAACGCCTCTTGGGGGCTATTTCGTTTTTCGTTTTTTGGGGGCTGCGCGGCGTGCCGCCGCGCCGCTACGCTACGGGTTCGCCTATCGGCTCATACCTTCGCGCCTGCGGCGCTCGGTACTGCGCTACGCGCAGCCCTCCGCATCGCTAGCCCAAGAGGCTGTACCCGTTCAGCAAGCAGCCGCATAACATTCGTCATTCGTCATTCGTCATTCGTCATTCGTCATTCGTCATTCGTCATTCGTCATTACTTGCGTATGGCATCCAAGTCGAGTAGTGCGCTTAGGTGTTCGCGGTAAAAGTCGGCGAGCAGGGTTTTTCCGTCGGCGAGGTAAGTAGTAGCATCATAGTACTTACCAAAATCCTCGCCGATGCGGTAAGCGCCAACGCGGGCATAGACGATATCGCGCCAGAGGGGTAAAATTTTGTCTACGCTGCGCTCTATCCAGCGAGCATCGGGGGCGGACTCATATACGAAGCATTTGCCTAAGGGTTCGCCCGTGTAAAAATCGGTGTAATCGACTTCTTGGCGCAGATAATAGCGCTCGCGCTTATCGAGATTTTCTAAATCTTGGGCATCGACCTCATAGGCAAGTCCGTTGAAGGTAAAACCTTCTGCGGGTTCGACATTGGCGGCGGCTACTTCGGTTTGATTGTTGCGCAATTTATCGGCGACTATGGCGGGATAGTGGTCGGGCAGCAGATTAAAGAGGCGGCGATAGTTTTGTATGATGACGGGGCGAAAACGCTTGGTTTGTGCGCCATCTGCGCCTATCGTATCGCCTAAAGATTCCTGTAGTAGCAGCGTGCCGAAGCCCACTAATACGGCTTTTTCTGTTTGGCTCATGGTCTTTGTGTGTTGTTGTTGTGCGTTGTGGAATACTATTTCTATACAACAAAGTCGGCAGCTATCTACTCAATTATTCAATACTTGCTACCACTGCCGCCGCAAGGCGGCATTGTACCAGCGCTGTGAGCGAAGCGAGCAGTGCAGTACCCGTGCAGTGCATCATTTGGCGCTTATCTCGCTGCCGTCGATGTATTCGATGCTGCTCAGCGGGTGCAGGGCGATGGTATTGGTTAGTTCTTCTTGAGCGGGGCGTTGTACGCGGATATAATTATCGGTAAAACCGAGCATCATACCCGACTGCGTGCGATTGCCTTCCCAGAGTACAGGGCGTTGGCTGTGGAGATGCTGCTGATAAAAATAGCGCTGTTTTTTGTCGGATATTTGCCGCAAAATCTCGTTGCGCTCGCGGCGCACTTGCATCGGCACGCTATTTTGCAGCTCTATGGCGGGGGTATTGGCGCGCTCGGAATAGGTAAAAACGTGCAGATAAGAAATATCCAAATCGCTGATAAAATTGCAGGTTTCTACAAAATCCTCTTGCGTTTCGTCGGGGAAACCCACGATAACGTCTACACCGATGCAGCAATGGGGCATTAGTTTTTTAATCCACTGTATGCGTTCAGCATATAGGGAGCGGGTATAGCGGCGGCGCATCATGCGCAGTTGCTTATCGTTGCCCGATTGTAGCGGGATATGAAAATGCGGGGCAAAGCGTTGGGACTGGGCGACGAAATCAATGATTTCTTCCGTCAGCAGATTGGGCTCTATGGAGGAGATGCGAAAGCGGTCTATGCCTTCGACCTTATCCAATTCGCGTATAAGGTCGATGAATAGGGCTTCTTTCTTAGGTTTTTCGCCTTCTATGACTTCTGTGCCATTGCCAAAGTCGCCGATATTTACGCCTGTGAGGACTATTTCTTTTACGCCCATTTCGGCGATTTTTTGGGCATTGGCTACGACGTTTTCGACCTTATCGCTGCGGCTTTTTCCGCGTGCTTGGGGTATGGTGCAGAAGGTGCATTTGTAGTCGCAGCCGTCTTGCACTTTGAGGAAGGAGCGTGTACGGTCGCCAAAGGAAAAGGCGGAAACAAAATCTTTGGCTTCGCGGACTTCGCCCGCTGCAATCATGCCCTTGCCTTGTGCTTTAGAGAGTTGGTCGACGTAGTCGAGGATTTGGAATTTTTGGGCAGCGCCCAAGACGAGGTCTACGCCTTCGATGGAGGCGATTTCTTCGGGTTTTAGCTGTGCGTAGCAGCCGACGACGACGACGAAGGCAGTGGGATTGTGTCGCAGGGCTCGGCGCACGATTTGTCGACATTTGCGGTCGGCGAAATCCGTTACGGAGCAGGTATTTATCACGTATACGTCGGCTGCTGCCTCGAAATCAATTTCCGAATAGCCTGCATCCTCAAACAAGCGCCCGATGCTGGAGGTTTCCGAAAAATTGAGCTTGCAGCCCAGCGTATGAAAAGCGACAGTGCGCGGTGTTGACATAGTTTTATATGGTGCGTTTCTGCCGCAAAGATAGGCAAAAATTGTAAATTTTTATGGTATACTGTTGGGAGCCCCTTTTGCGTGAGGGATAGCAGCGAAACCACCGAGCGTAGCGAAGGTGATGTAGCGGATAGCCCGACCCCACGACCTTTAAGCGCGTTAGCGCGGGGAGTGGGGGCACGCCCAAATTAGGTATCAGGTAAGATGCACTGCTCTGTAAGAGTCCTTGGCGTATCGAATAAGTATTTATGGTGCGGTTTGCGCTTATGCCAAACTATCAACACAATTAAAATTTTGGCGGGGTAATTAAAAATTAAACAGTGGTATTTTTTTAAGTACTTAAATACAAATTTCAAGCAGATTTTTAACACGAAATACACATAAGTAAAATTTTGGCGGGGTAATTAAAAATTAAACAGTGGTATTTTTTTTAAGTACTTAAATACAAATTTCAAGCAGATTTTTAACACAAAATACACACAAGTAAAATTTTGGCGGGGTAATTAAAAATTAAACAGTGGTATTT
>CAYXSA010000169.1:0-4915 GCA_964467315.1 uncultured Saprospiraceae bacterium
TAATTCGTAATTCGTAATTCGTAATTCGTAATTCGTAATTCGTAATTCGTAATTCTCAAAGGATATTGATGCGCGAGATAAGCTCATCGCGGTAGGATTTGCTTACGGGCAAGGGTTTGTCGCTGAGGTATACGTCGTAGTCCTCTATTTTTTTGATTTTGGCGATTTGGACGATATAGGAGCGATGTATACGCATAAAGTCCCCTGCTGGCAGCTTTTCCAACAAGTCTTTGAGGGTGGAAGAAACCAGCGTGCGCTGCTTTTCGGTAACGATAACCGTATAATTATCGAAAGCTTCGACCCAGAGTATATCGCCTACGAGTATGCTCACCAAACGCGATTTGTCTTTTACAAAGACAACATGCTCTAAGCTAAGTTGCTTATTGGCTCCGAGTACCTCTTGTTTGTTGTCGTGATGATGCGGCGAGCATACGAGTATATAATGTTTTTGCCCTGCTGCGGGCAATTCCAAATCGAGCAGCATCACGCTTAGAGTCTGCTGTAAGCCGCCTAAGGTTTGGAGGGTAGTTTTTATAGGCTGCTCGCTGCCCAACTGCGAAAAAAGCTGCAACAAATCGGGGAAAATCTGCCGCAGGGGCTGCCGTGCAAAGGTCAAATTGCGTATATCGGCAAGCTGCTCGGCGGCGAAATTGCAGCAAACCAATTGCAGGTCTTCGTTGAAAACAAAAAAGGGCTGTATCCAATGCGTATTCAGCAAGCTGCGATACAAATGCGCCGAATGGTTGTTAGCCAATAAGCTCTGATGCTTTTGCTGTGCTATCTGTATGGCGTGCTTTAGGTCTAAGTCCTTAAACGGCTTGACCAAATAGCCATAGGTTTGAGTGCCCAGAGCCTGCGAGAAGGTATTATCATCGCCTAAGGCGGAGAGGAAAATGATGGGAATTTGATACTGCGCATAGATGGCTTTGGCTGCGTCTATGCCTGTACGCGTTCCGCGCAGATTGATGTCCATCAGTATCAATTGGGGGCGTTCCTGCGCCGCCAGTTCCAAAGCCTCTTCGTAAGAGGCAGCAATGCCAAGGACGTGATGCCCCATCTGCTCCAGGCGCGACTCCAAGTCGAGCGCAATGGCAAATTCGTCTTCTACAACCAAAATTTCTAAGACAGTGGACATGAGTTACGAGTTAGGAGTTACGGATGATGAGCAAAGCGGATAGTGCTTTGTGGACTTTTATCTAAAATGCAGGGCGCGCCTTTGCGCGCACTGCGCCATATTCGCGTGAGGGATAGTAGGGGCGAATCAACATTCGCCCATTTGGGCGATGGTGGTACGCCCCGAATAGCCCGACCGACCGACCTTTAAGGAGGGCGGGCACGCCCAAAAAAACGTTTAAATCGCGGTGTTGGACGCGACGGGGAAACGCAAAATAAATTCCGTCGGTTGGCGCTCTTGTATAGTGAGTTCCGCCTGCATCTGGCGGCTCAAACCCTGTATGAGTCGGAGTCCTAAGGAGCGGGCGCGGGATATATTGAAGCCTGCGGGCAGACCGATGCCGTTGTCGCTGATGCGCAATTCGTAGCTTTTGCCCTCGATATTGCGCCCGATGATGGCGGCTTCATCGTTTGGTGTTGGCTGCGGGAAGGCGTACTTAAAAACATTGGTGATGATTTCGTTGAGGATAAGCCCGCAGGGCGTGAGCGTGTCGATGTTGAGTTGCACGGGCTCAATGTCGATGCGCAGTTTCAAGTCGCCGCTGGTCTGATAGGCTTGGCGCAGTTGCCCGACAAGGTGCAAAATGTAGTCCTGCAAGTCGATGCTGCCTACGTCTTCCGACTGGTAGAGTTTTTCGTGCAGCACGGACATGGTATAAATGCGCTCTTGGCTTTGCTGTAGCAGCGTTTCGGGGCTTTTTTGGCTATTGCGTTGCAGGTTGAGCAGGCTGGCGATGATTTGCAGATTGTTTTTTACGCGGTGGTGTATTTCGCGCAAAAGTAATTCTTTTTGCTGAAGGGCGCTGGCGATTTGGGCGTTTTTATCCTGCAATTGCTCGTTGTGGTGCTGTTTGCTGCGGTAAAAAAAGAAGGCGGCAATCAATAAAATCGCTGCAAAAATCAGCCCTCCTATCAATAAGCGCATGGCATTGGCTTGCTGCTCGGCGCGTAGTTCTTGGATTTGGTTGGTCTGCTGGAGGTTGTCGATGGTAAGCCGATTTTCCTTTTCTCTAGCGTTGAATTGTAGGTTATTTATCTGTTTTACGTGCTCAACGCTGGTCAGGGAATCGTGCAAGCGATGATACTGCTGCCCGAAATAAAAGGCTTTTTCGTACTGCTTTTTTTTGCCGTAGTGCTCCGAAAGCCGCAGATACAAGCGGTCGGAAAGCGGTCTGCGCCCCTGTGTTTGTGCGGCTTGCAGGCTGCGCTCATAGAGGGCTACGCCCTCCGATTCCTTGCCTTGCAATAAGGCAATATCGCCTAAGTACAAGTACACTTCGCCCAAATTTGCATGGTCTTTGACTTCTATAAGTATGGCTTCGGCGGTATGCAGATAATGCAGCGCCGAATCCAAGCCTCCGCGCTCCAAAAATACGCGCCCGATATTGCCATAACTGCTCGCCTCCCCGCGTCTATCGCCTGTCTCTTTTTTGGCTTTTATGGAGTTATTAAAATGCCTTAATGCTTCGTCGTACTGCTTTTGCGCAAAAAAAACGTTGCCCAAATTGTTGTAGGCATAGCCTATGGAATTGAGCGTTTTACTCGCTTTTGCCAGCTCCAAAGAGCGCAAATAATAGCTTTCTGCCTGCTCATAGGCATTTTGGTCGGCATATAGATTGCCTATATTATTGAGAATAGTTATGCGTATATGCGGCGTATCTGCCTCCGTGAGCAGGCTCAAAGCGCGCAAATAGCAGTCCAAAGCCTCAATATACTCGCCGCGCAGCTTGTGCGCGAAGCCTTTATTGGCGATATTGCCGCACATTTCCAGCCGATTGCCGCGCAGGCTATCCAGCTCTATCGCCTGCTGATAATGCGCTATAGCGCTGTCATAACGCGCCAGATTTTTGTACGAAATGGCGATAAGCCCCAAAAAACGCCCTATCTGATTGCTGTCCCTACGCGCTTGCGCCAAATGCAAACCCGCAAAACTATATTCCAAAGCCGCAGGCAAATCCGTATATCGATAATGCGAAAACAGCGTATCATAGTGCGCTAAAGAGTCCGTTATATGCGGCAATGCCGCCGTATCTTTATTGGTTTGCCCTTGCACCAAGCCGCAATATAAGACCCCAATGAGCAGAAGTAAGGCTTTTTTCATAGATTTTATGCGCCAAAACGCTTAGAAATAAGACAGCATTGCAAAAGTAAAGCTTTTTTTCTTTTGGGCGTGCCCCCGCGCCCTTGGCGCGGGGTCGGGCTATCCGCTACATCACCTTCAGCGCTACGCGCTTCGGTGATTTCGCTACTATCCCTCACGCAAGGTAAAAGGGGCTTTGCTGCGGCTATTTTAGCGGCGCATAATAGTATAAACTATCTACATTAAAAAAACCTTCGTGCCGAATTATCTGCGACCAGTCGCGCAGGAGCAAATGCGGCTGCACCACTGCCGACTCAAAAACGTCGTAGCCGCCCCCCTTCGATACCCTTTTATGATAGTTAAAAACCTGTTTACGCTTGAAAGCCTCCCAATCCGCATAGCGCCCATCTACTGCCAAAAGCTCCCCCATGCTACGCGCCTGCCCTACATTTAGCCAGAATTCCGCGTCCTTGCCCTCCTCATAAGCCCGCTCCCAGCTTAGGGGCAGCCCGCCCCTGCTGGTATCCGCCGACCAAATATAATTGCCGCCCGCATCGCCGACCAGCTGCGCTATATAACTGCGCCCGCCCGCCGCGTACCAAGTCCCCTCGTAAGCTACCCCCGCGATAACGGTCGGCTTGGGGCGGGCAAGCGGGCGTGTAGCCACCAGCTCCCGCAGTCGCTCGTATGGCTCAAAAATGGCTTTTTCGTACAAGCTGTCCGCCCTTTGCTCGCTACCAACCAAAATGCCCATCAAACGCAACCATTCCGACCTTCCCAATACATCTTCCTCCAGATACTCCGCTATATAAATATGCGGAATGCGCAGTTGTTCGAGCTGCTGCGCCAGTTTCGAGGCAGCCCCCTGCCCAAAAATTAAGACCAAATCGGGCTCTAAAGCTACCAATCGTTCATAGTCTATGGTACCATCTCCGCCCAAGTCTACTATATCACCACTGCGCAGCCGCTCGCTCAATTTTTCGTCGTACAGATAGCGCCCGTCCGTCATACCGACGATGCGCCCCGCTTCGCCCAAAAATGCCAGCATCGCCGCCTGCACTGTGGAGCTGCAGACGATACGCAGAGCAGGCAAGGGGATAAGCTGCTCCTTTGGCAGTAGGGTCTGTGCAGCAGCTTTATCTTTGGGGCAAAGCAAATAGGCTCGCCCCTCGCCGCCCGCCTGCCAAGCTGAGGGTATCCGCAAGCGATAGCAACCCGCTGCCGTTCTGCTCAAAAGCATATTCTTCGCTCGCTTAAAAGGCAGTGGCGTATCCGCTGCCGCCTGCCCGCCCGCCCCTTCCTTATCCGCAGCGCCGCAAGCCGAAAAGCCAACAAGCAGCAGCGCCAGCGCAGCCAATACCCAAAAAATCTGCTTAAACATCTTAGCCGATTGGTTCTATATCAAATCCCGCATCTTCTACCGCTTCCACAAAAGCCGCTGCTGCCTCCTCGCTTTCTGCTTCTAAGGTCAAGACTTTTTCAGCTACCGCCGTATCCACTTCCCAAGAATGAATACCCGCTACTTCCGATACAGAAGGCGTTACGCGCCGTATGCAATTAGCGCAATTCAAAGAGGTCTTATATTTTTTTATCATTCTGCTTATAAATTACGAGTTACGAGTTACGAGTTACGAGTTACGAGTTACGAGTTACGAGTTACGA
>CAYXSA010000170.1:0-4895 GCA_964467315.1 uncultured Saprospiraceae bacterium
TTCACTTTTCACTTTTCACTTTTCACTTTTCACTTTTCACTTTTCACTTAAAACTGCAATTTGGGCGAAATCTTGCATGGCGCGCATAAGTTCGGTGGGGGCGCAACCGAAGAGCGTGCCGCGTATGCCTGCGTTGACATATATTTTTTCGAAGTCGAGGGCATGCGCATCGACAAAGGTAGGCAAATTGCGGCGCATACCCAAAGGCGAGCAGCCGCCGCGCTGATAGCCGCCCGTGATGCGCTGTATTTGGTCTAAGGGGGCAAGCTCTACCTTTTTGCAGGCGGCGAGGGCGGCGAGTTTTTTGAGCGAGAGGGTGCGGTCGCCCGCCACGAGGGCTACGAGTGGCTCAGCGGTATCAGTCAATAAAATCAACGTTTTGAAGATATTGGCTATTTCGAGCTGATTGTCTTTGGCGATGCGTTCGAGGTTCAACTCCGCTGGGTCATAAACGTAATGAATAATATCGTATTCGACCCCAAAAGCGTCTAATTGACGCAGAGCATTTGTTTTCTTGGACACGGATATACTACAAATTTGCGTGAGGGGCTGCGGGCACGCCCAAAAAATAAAAACGGGCATAAAATTAGCCGATTTTTTTCGGCAAGAGCAGCAAGACGAGAAAAATAGCCATAAAAATCAGATAACGAGACCAAAGCGAGGGGGGATTTGCTTGCAACTGCTGCAAATCGGCTTGCTCAAAGCAGTAATACGCCCCATTTTCGGGCTTGGGAAAGCCGTAAGTTATGCGAAATTCCTCCGCAAGCTGCGCGTAAATGTCCGTTAGCTCGCTTTTGGGGGGCAAATAGAAGATTTGCTTCGTATCGAAGGGGTACAAAGAGCGGCGGCGTTCGTTGTAACAGACAAAAGCGAGGGGCTGCGGCACTTTATCGGGCGCATAGCGCAAAGCATAGAGGGGAATTAGCCGAAATTCTACTTCCCTTTCCTCATAAATCGCCTCACCATTGCTATCTTTTTGGCGGCTGCGCTCGCGGAAACTGCGCGTTTTTCGCATTTCGAGCTTTTCGTCGAGCCGAACGCCCGTAAGCAGGAAATTTTTACCCATTTCGGGCACTCTTCGCTCCTCGATATCCTCGCTTAGCAGATGCGGCAAGCGCCCGCTAATGCTTTCCTGATGGGCGTTTAGCCGATTCCAATAGTCCGTAAATACCCAAAGCAGCGGCAGATGCAGCAAGGCGAGAAAAAGCATCAAAATTCCATTGTTTCCGCGCCCTTCTTCGTTGAAAATAAGCAGCAAAAAGAAGCCTATAGCCAAATTTAGCAGCCCAAAAATGCAGAAAACAGCGATGCGGATGCTGCTGTCCTCACTAAGCGCGCCGACGGCATAGGCAAGCGCCATTTGCAGATGCAAAAGCAGCATAAAAATCAGCGATATTTTGAATAAATAGGCGCTACTTTTGCGAAAATATGGGGGCATGGGTGGACTTGCTTGTTGATTATCTAAAAATAAGCTCACAATTCGTTGCGCTCTCCTCTCGCATCTGCTCGTATATGCGCTCAATGCGGGTGCGTATGGCGATAGTGGCGTATATTTCGAGATATTCCAAGCGGGAAAGCAGCGTTTTTATAACGTATTCGCTCATTTGCGCGATGGTATGCCCTGTCATTGTCAGCCTGCGCAGCCGCTGCCAGCCGAGTAGCAAATGCGGGAAGCTGCTGATGCTGCCATTACAATCAAATTGCTCTATTTCGCTAAATTCGCTAAGCTGCGGGGGCAATTTTTTGCTGCTATAGCAGTTCAGCTTAAGCAAGCGGCAGCGGCGAAAGGCTAAAAAATGGGCATTAGCCAAAAAATCAGCATCGACGTAAGTAAAAAACAAGCTAATCGGCTGCGCTATAGGCTCTTTTTCCCAAGTTTTTTCATAGCGGCGCATACGCGAGAGCGACAATTTGCGCAACTTGGGCATCTCGGCGATGGCGGCGGGCAGGGCTTGATTTTTATACTGCTCTTCCGAGCCCTCATTGTCAAGCTGTAAAACTTGCAGCGAATCGCTGCCGCTTAGCTGGGGAAAATACTGATACGCGTGGATGCTCAATTCTTCCAATAAGGGAAATTGCCGCAAGTCTAAGCTTATCGTCGATTCCTCAAAAAAAGAAACCTCAAAAATGAGCTTTCTAAGATTTTTAAGCCTGTAAATCTGCGGCGATATCTCAGACCAGTACGAAATACGCAGTTCTTCCAACTCTTCCAGCTCATAAATAACATCGGGCGCTACCCCCAATCCGCCCTCATCGTAATCATACGGCATAAAAAAACTTTTCCCATCGTACATTTGGCAGCCGCGCAGCATAATGCGCCATTCTTCTGTTGAAAAAGAAAGGGCTATGGGCGCTTTTTTTTGATACGCATCGAGAAGCAAGAGCATCAGCCAGCGACTGGGCGAAATTTGCTCAAACATCAGCAAATACAAGCGTTTGATGTCCTGTTTTTGGGCGTATTCTGCCTCAAAAGGTTGCCATTTTTTGGCGATGGCGGGCACTTCTTTTCCCTGCCATTCACAATGGTCAAAATTAAGCAATTCTTCGAGCCGAAAACCGCATTTTTTTAGACATTCGCGCAGGGCGGCGTGCAAGGGCGGCTCTTTTTTTGCCCTATCCGCGCGCGTTATTGTCCCCCAGTAAGCTGCAGCCAGCACAAGGGGCAATTCTGATGCATTTTCTTCCATCAAAGTGGGCAGCAAAGCGATAGCGAGGTCGATATTTTCGGCGCTTTTTTCGTTTTTTATGAGCAGCAGCCAGTTGGCGAGGGGTATGGGTAGGGACATGGGGCTTTTTCCTTTTATTTTTGCTTCTTTCGTTGGGGCTACCCTTGCGGCAAAATGCCGCTGCGGGTCGCTACGCTACGCAGCTCGCTGTTCGCTCGGCTGCTGCGCCCGCGCTATGCGCGGTCTTGCATCTGTCGGCTGCGCCGCCACTGCTCCGCATCGCTAGCCCAATCGCTTATTCGGGCTTTTATCTGCAAAAATAAACGAAACTCTACTAAAAGGCTATTAAAAATGCCCTCTCCACCCAGCAACTGCCCAAAAAATCTTACTACTTGCTACCTGCTGCCCAAAAAATCTTACTACTTACTACCTGCTACTTACTACCAAAACCTTACTTTTGTGCCCATGAAAAAGCTCGTCTATGCCTTTTGGCTATTTTCGCTCTTCACGGCTTGTAGCACCCTACCTACGCCGCCCGCACAAGCCCAATACGAGATGCCGAAACAGGCATTTTCTAAGCGCGGTATGGTCGTAACGGCACACCCAGCGGCGAGCCGCGTCGGGGTGGATATACTCGCCAAAGGTGGCAACGCTATCGACGCGATGGTTGCCGTACATTTCGCCCTCGCCGTCTGCTACCAACGCGCAGGCAATATCGGCGGCGGCGGTTTTATGCTCTATCGTCCCGCCGCAGGCGGCGTAGTCAGCCTCGATTTTCGAGAAACCGCCCCCGCCGCCGCTACCCGCAATATGTATCTCGACGAAAAAGGCAATGCCATCGACAGCCTTAGCCGCGATGGGCACTTAGCCGTAGGCACACCAGGCAGCGTGGACGGTATGTGGCAAGCCCATCAGCGCTACGGCAAACTCTCTTGGGCAGAAGTCGTACAACCCGCCATCAATATGGCAGCCAATGGCGTGCTACTCACCAATTACGAAGCCAGCACCCTCAACGATTTTCGCCCCATCTTCCTCAAAGTCAATCGCTATGCGCCCGCCTTCGTGCAAAGCGACTCCACTCGCCTTTGGAAAAAAGGCGATACCCTCCTACAGCCCGACTTAGCCAATACCTTCCGCATGATTCGAGATGCAGGCAGAGAGGGCTTTTATGCGGGTTGGGTGGCGGATTCTATCGTAGCCGAAATGCAGGCGAAGGGCGGGCTTATCAGCCATGCCGACTTAGCCAACTACCAATCCAAATGGCGGGAGGTGCTGCAATTCGATTACGAAGGCTATCGCATCTATTCTATGCCGCCGCCTTCGAGCGGGGGGCTTCTGTTGGCGCAGTTTTTCGGCATGATACGCCCCTACAAACTCAAAAAATACGGCTTTCATTCGCCCGCCGCCGTGCATCTGATGGCGGAAGTCATGCGCCGAGCCTATGCCGACCGCGCCGAATACATGGCTGACCCCGATTTTTATACCGTGCCCCTGCGGCAGCTTTGCGACTCCGCCTATCTGCTCCAGCGCATGGCAGACTATTCGCCCAAAAAAGCCAGCCTTAGCGCGGATACCAAAGCGGGCAGCCTTGCAGAAAGCGAAGAAACAACCCACTACTGCATTACCGATGCCGATGGCAACGCCGTTAGCGTTACCACCACCGTCAATACCAACTACGGCGCTAAAGTCGTCGTCAAAGGCGGCGGCTTCATCCTCAACAATGAGATGGACGATTTCGCCGCCAAACCCAACAGCCCCAATGTCTTCGGTCTACTCGGCGGCGATGCCAATGCTATCGCCCCCAACAAGCGTATGCTTAGCAGCATGACCCCCACCATCGTCGAAAAAAACGGCAAACTCTTTATGCTGGTCGGCACTCCAGGCGGGGCGACCATACCGACCATCGTTTTTCAGGTCTTAGCCAATGTGCTCATCTTCGATAAACCGCTCTTGGAAGCCGTACACGCTCGCCGCTTTCATCATCAGCACTCGCCCGATAAAATCCAACACGAAAAAGATGCCCTTAGCAAATCCACCATTCGCCAACTGCGCGCCTTAGGGCATAAGGTCGAAGCGCGCAAATCTATGGGCTTGGTCGAAGCTATCATGATTCACCCCGACGGCAGACAAGAAGGCGTAGCCGACCGCCGCTCCGACGATACGGCGCTGGGCGTGGAAGTGAAAAGTGAAAAGTGAAAAGTGAAAAGTGAAAAGTGAAAAGTGAAAAGT
>CAYXSA010000171.1:0-4873 GCA_964467315.1 uncultured Saprospiraceae bacterium
ACCCGCAATTTGTCGGCTTTCCCTTCCCAGTAGGCGCTGTGCCGCAGTTGCCAAGTCGGCAGACGATAGACAGAAGCGCCGCTATAGACGCTTTGCCATAGCACCGTGTTATCCAAATGCCAGCCCCGCCACTGCAATTGCTGTTGCAAACGCGCCCCAAACACCCCTACGGCGCTATCGGGCGAAAGTTGCCGCATAAATCGCGCCTCGTCGCTGTAAATTTTGTGCCGCTCGCTGTGCTGAAGTACTTCTATGCGGGTGCGTAGGGCAGGAATAAGCAAGGCGGCGCGGATTTGCTGCTGCTGCTCTCGCCGAAAATCGGCGGAATTGTCCCAAAGCTGCACCTGCGATACATACAAACGCTCATACACCGCACTCGGCTGCGCAACCTGCCCGAAAATCTGCCCCTCCACTGCCAACCAGCGCGAAAAATCCGCCCGCAAACGCCCATATACGCTGATATCTACACCACTGCCACTCGCTACCGCCTGACTGCGAAAATCTATATTTAGAAAGCGGCGCAAGCGCAATTTTCCGTCGATATTTGCGCCGATATTCAGTATTTGCGCAGTTGTTCGGGGCTCTTGCGCCCAAAAATGCAGTGCGCCCCAGACTTTTGCCTGCATTTCCCAACGCGTCGCAGCGGGCAGGCTGTCGATACCCGCCGAGCGGCGAAAAATCAAGTCCCCCCGCGCTGTCTGATGCTCGCTATAAGCGCGAATTCCCCGCGTATTGGTCAAGAAATCGGCATAATATGCCTGCGGGGGAGCAAGGTCGAAGTACTTATATCGGTGCTCCTGCCATTGAAGCGCATAACCCAAACCCCAACGGGGCATGATAGCGCTGGTATCGCTGTAAAAAAGCTGCTGAAAATGAATTTGCGTGCCTTTATGCTGATTTTCGGCGGCGGAAAGATAGACCCGTATGCCCGAAAGTAGGGTAGTAGAGGTGCTGTCGATGATTTCCCCCTCTTCGATGCCGCCATTTTCGCTGCTTAAGTGGCTTTGGGAGAAGAACATAAGCGCCGTTTCGCTGCGGCGGCGGCTGTAACGTAGATGCAAGGCGATGTTTTGATTGCGCACGCCCTCATTATCGAAGAAGCCGAAGGCGTTTATCAAACCATAATGCAGGCTGTAGTACAAACCTTTGGCGGGTCGGTGGGCGATGGTAGCGCGCAATATCGTATTGCGTTGGCTGATTTGCGAGTAGTATAATTCCGTAAAAGCGCGATTGCCTTCTATCTCATACACGGGCAAACTATTGGGCGCGAGCCGATAGGGCATATCTGCCTCTAAGCCCACCCGAAAACCGCCCCGCATCAGCATCGGCGTAGTCGTGCTCACAGGCATAGCGCCCAACAAGCCGCTAAGCGTAAGTCTACGAAGTAGCAGGCTATTGTCTGCCGCTTCTGTGCTACGCGCCCAATAAAAAGGCTCTACCTGCTCGAAAGCATCGAGGGAGCTATCGACCAGCAGGGGCGTGGGGCTGAGGTCGGCGAAATAAAAGTATACGCCGTTGCTATCGCCGCGAGCGCGAGAGCGCTCAAGGTCGAGGCTGTCGCGCCCCTCCTCACTAAGGCTGTCGAGATTGACAGGGCGGGGCAGGCTATCGCGCCGACTGGTATCGGCTACGCCAAATTGCGCCCAGACCCCACTCACGGATAAGCAAATAACCGCTAAAATTTGGAGTATACCGTATTTGCGCATATTTTTTTAGAAAAGCCAAGCGCCTACGGCGAATAACAAAATATGCAGACCCAATGCGCCGTACACGGGCAGGTAAAAGCTGGATTTTTGGGTTTTATGCCGCCAAATCTGCATGCTTGCCACCATACCGACGCTGCCGCCCCAGAGGGCAGTGCGTTTTAGCCGCGCTTCGCTGATGCGCCAGCCGCCGCGCCGCGCCTGCCATTTGTCGTAAGCGACAAGCCCGAAAGCGTACAAATTGAGCGCCGACCAAATAAGAAAGAGAAGCCAAGGGAGCATACGAAGGTTTGAATCAGGGACAAGCGTGAGCGGGTGGAAGGGCGCGCGTAGCGCGGTGCGGCGCATGTATGCGCCGTACTGAAACCCTGCAACACGCGACCCCGCGACCTTTGAGCGCGTTAGCGCGGGGAGCGGGGGCACGCCCAAGCGAATTACGAATTACGAATTACGAATGACGATAGTGTTTTGTGTATCTTGAATCGAAACTGAGCAATGTGGCAGCTTATGCAGCTTGCTTAGCGGACTTTGAGCGTGATAATCGTGAGGACGGCGAGCATGAAACCGACAATCCAGAAGCGGGCGACGATTTTCGACTCGTGGTAGCCCAATTTTTGGAAATGGTGATGCAGGGGCGACATGAGGAAGAGCCGATTTTTTTGCGCGTACTCCAGCCCGTATTTTTTCTTTCTGTACTTGAAAACGGCGACTTGGAGGACAACGGATAAGTTTTCGACCAGAAAAATGCCGCAAAGTAAGGGAATTAGCAGCTCTTTGCGGATAACGATAGCCAGCACGGCGATGATGCTACCCAGCGCCAAACTGCCCGTATCGCCCATAAATACTTGGGCGGGGTAGGTATTGTACCACAAAAAGCCGACGCAAGCACCCAAAAAACAAGAGGTAAAAATGAGGATTTCGCCCGTATGCGGTATGTATAAGATGCCGAGATAATCGGCTAAAATCGTATTGCCCGACACGTAGGCGAGCAAACCCAAAGTCGCCCCGATTATCGCCGAAGTGCCCGCCGCCAGCCCGTCGATGCCGTCCGTGAGGTTGGCAGCATTGGAGACCGCCGTTATGATGAAGATGACAAAGGGAATGAAAACTATCCAAGCTAATTTGCCCTTGTTGTCGCCCAAAACCGAAGTGAAAACGGCATAATCAAACTCATTGCCCTTGAAAAAGGGGACATTCGTGATGGCGGTTTTCACATAATACATGCTCTCATATCTGCCCGATTTGGGCACACGCTCGACTTGCACGGTCTGTACGACAGCACAGGTTTCGCACTGCGCAAGATAGGCTTTATCGACCCGCACAACTACTCCGTCGTGAAAAAACATTACTGCGCCAACAATAATACCGAGTAGTATCTGCCCCAAAACCTTATAGCGCCCAGCCAAGCCGTCTTTGCCACGAGTAAGCTTTAGATAGTCGTCCAGAAAGCCTACAGCGCCCATCATGACCGTTGCCAAGATAAGCAATTGAATGTATACGTTTGTGAGGTCGGCGAGCAAGAGACAGGGCACGAGTATCGCCAAGTGTATCATCAAACCGCCCATTGTTGGCGTTTTCGCCTTCAGGTCTTCGTCGGGCAGACCTAAGGCGCGCTGCTTTTCGATGATTTGCAGGCGTTGTATCATGCGTATGATGCGCTTGCCGAAAACGAGCGCTATCAGCAAAGAAATAAGAATAGCCAGACCCGCCCGAAAGGTCAGATACTGAAATAAACCAGCACCAGGCAAGCCGTATTGCTCGCGCAAATAAGTAAATAAATGATAAAGCACAGTTGGGAATTACGAATTACGAATGACAAATGACGAATGACGAGCTACTACCTACTACTTACTACCTACTACCTACTACTTCCCCCCAATCCGCAGGCTATACGCTAAAGCAATGGCAGCCGCCGTGAGTGTGATACCGATGAATCCGACCCACTCGAAGTGCAGCAGCTCTTTCGGCAGCTCGACGAGGATAGAGCCGCTAATGATAGCCGCCGCGCCTGCCGCAAACTGTTGCGCTGCGGTGTTGTAGCTCATAAAGCTGGCGCGATTGCGGGCGCTGACGCTCGAAACGACCAGCGTCGTAGCAGGTACGAAACGCCCGCCAATAAAGATAAAAAACACCGTCGTCGCCGACAAAGCCCACCACAAAGGCGCGCCCGCAGGCAGTTGACTAATCCAAAATATAGGCAGCGCCGATAGTGCCGCTGTCGCAAAAAAGGTGGGTTTATGCCCAAATTTATCCGCCAAACGACCTATCAGAATGCCCGTAAACAGCGAAACCGAGCCGCCGAAAAGATAAATATACATCAAATCCATTTCCGCAAAACCTACGTTTTTGACCATGAAGGGGGCGATAAACGGTATCAGCATAAATTGCCCCATCGTCAAACACATACTTAGCAGCAGGGCGCGGATTTGATTCCATTCGCCAAAAGTAGCGCGCAAACCGTCGAAAAAACGCGGTTTTTCTTCGCCCTCGCTGCGCTCCAAGTGCGCACGCACGGAGGGCACAAAAAACCAAAGCCCCAGCCATATCGGCACAGACACGCCGACAATCAGCAAAAATGGGGTGTTCCATTGATAGAGGGTCGAAAAATATAGACCCACAGGCACACCCAGCGCCGCCGCTGCCGACATCGCCGACATGACCACGCCCGTAGCGGTAGCGCGTTTTTGCAGCTGAAACAAGTCGCCCACGATAGACAAGGTCAGCGTATTGAGCAAACCGCCAAAAATGCCCGTCAGACTGCGCGCCGCCAGCAAGGTCTCATAGCTATTTGCCAAAGCGCAAGCCAGCGTACCCAAGGCGAAGCCCGTATAAGTCGCCATTAGCAGCGTTTTTCTATCAAATCTATCAATAAAAAACGCGCTCACAATCGCCATAACCCCCGCGCTTATCGTGTAAGACGAGACCAAAATCCCAAATTCCTGCGTCCCAATCCCAAACAAGCGCATGATTTGCGGCGCGAGCGGCATCATCACCATGAAATCCATGATGTGCGTAAATTTCGCTATCGCCAGCGTCGCTAATAGTAGATATTCCTTGCGCTCAAACATTTTTTGGGAGTTACGAGTTAAGAATGACGAATGACGAATGACGAATGACGAATGACGAATGACGAATGACGAATGACGAATGTTGCGCATAAGCAATTGGTA
>CAYXSA010000172.1:0-4669 GCA_964467315.1 uncultured Saprospiraceae bacterium
TTCGTCATTCGTCATTCGTCATTCGTCATTCGTCATTCGTCATTCGTCATTCTTACTTTTTGTTTTGGTTTTGCTGCATCTGCTTGGTCATATCCTCAAAGCGTTGTTGCCAGCCGCTTTGTTTGGGATTTTTCTTGTTCTCCTCCATTTCGGCTCGAACTTTATCCTTGTTGATGACGAAGTTTTTGGTGATGTAGGTTTGGGCGATATTGAGCAGGTTGCTGAAAAGCATGTAGGCCGTCAGACCTGCTGCCCAGCTATTGAGGGCGAAAAAGAAGATGACGGGGAAGGCGTACTGGAGGTACATCATCATTTTCATCTGCCCGCCGCCCGCGCTCATGTCCATTTGGCTGGAATTATACTTCAAAAATGCGAACATCGACACCGCCCAAAGCAGGGTAAAGAGGCTTACGTGGTCGCCATAGAAGGGAATATAGAAGCTGAAATCGACGATGGAGTCGTAACTCGCCAAATCCTCCGCCCAAAGGAAGGATTTTTGTCGAAATTCTATAGAAGCGGGGAAAAATCGATACAAAGAAATCCAAATCGGCATGGTGAGCAGCATGGGTAAACAGCCGCCGAGCGGGTTTACGCCGTATTGTTGGAACATTTTCATCTGCTCCATCTGTGCGCCCTGCGGATTGTCTTTGAATTTCTTGCGCATTGCCTCCAATTCGGGACGCAGCAAGCCCATTTTCACCCCAGAAAGCAGCATTTTATACTGCAAAGGATAGATAACGATGCGGATAATCAGCGTTAGCAAGATGATAATAAGCCCATAACTCGGTATGAAGGTCGCCAAAAGGTTGAACATGGGGCGAATAACATACTTTCCGATAGCGCCGAAGATGCTCCAGCCGAAGGGAATGATACTTTCCAGCCCTGTATTGGTTGCGCCGAGTATATTGTAGTCGTTGGGTCCCAAAAATAGGAGCATACTATAGCTCGCATTGGCGGAAGAAACGGGCAGAAACAGCTCCGTTTTCAACTCTTTGAGGTGCGCGGCTTCTTCGGGCGACATAAATGTCTCGAATTTGCCCTTGCTGAACTGTGTGGAGCCTGTGGCGACCAGCGAAAAGTTGAAAAACTGCTGCGAATGGCTCACCCATTGTATGGGTGTGGCGTGTTCTTCCTGCACGCTGGCGGCGCAAGTGCAGTAGGAAGGGCTATTTTGGACTTCCTTATAGTGTATGGAAGTCATCGTGCGCTCGTAGCTGCTATTTTTTTCGATTCTGCCCAAGAAGCTATGCCAAGAAAGCTGCAAATTGGTGTTGTTGATGGGCATCAATTCCTGCAAGCCGACGGCATTTACATCGTATTTGAGCGTGTAGCCCTCTTCGAGGGTATAGATTTGCTCGAAGTACTTAGCTGGGTCGGTGGTAGGAGCGACAAAACGCAGGGTTTTCCCCTCTTGTTTGACCTGAAAATAGAGGTCGGAAGTCAAGACTGCGCCGCGCAGCGCGGAGGCAAGGGGTATAAGGTAATGAAATTTGTTCTGTGGGTTATCGAAAAGCACTACAGGGCGACGGTCGTATCTATCTTCCGTCGTTTGGTCGTAGCCCTCGAAGCCCAGAATTTCGGCTTTTACGAGCCTGCCGCCCTTGCTGCTGAAGGTAAGGCGGATTTTATCGTTTTCGAGCTTTACGAGTTGCTCCTCGCCTTTGGAGGCGGGGTGAAAATTGCCAAATTGTTCCCGCTCTTTAGACGTTTTTAGCGAATCTTCAATGGCTTTTATCTCGCTGGTATCGCGGGTAGAGTCTTGTTTGATGCTATTGATTAAGGCGATGCGCTGGGCTTCCATAGCGCTATCTCGCCGAATGCTGTCGAGCTTTATGCGGTTGAGGCTGTCAATCTGTCGGTTGTAGGCTTCTATGTCCGATGTGCTTGGGCGGCTAAGATAGTCATAGACCATCAGCAAGCCGAAAAGCAGCATAAAAGCCATTATCGTATTTTTGTTCATTGCGTTTTATGATGATAAAAAATTTTTCGTTTTCAAAGTAGCAAGCCCTAATACTACCTACTACTTACTACCTACTACACAGAATGCCAGTACTGAAGCAGGGTAGCGAGGGTTTTGTGCAGGTCTTTGCGGTCGACGATGCGGTCGATGAAGCCGTTTTCCAACTGCGATTCGGAGGTTTGGAAATTTTCGGGCAGGTCTTTCACGCGGATAGTTTCCTTGATAACGCGGGGGCCTGCGAAGCCGATAAGCGCCTTAGGTTCGGCGAGATTGATGTCGCCCAGCATAGCGAAGGAGGCAGAAACGCCGCCCGTCGTCGGATTGGTCATCAGCGAAAAATAGGGCAATTTTGCCGCCGTGAGCTGGGTCAGCTTGGCGGAAATTTTCGCCATTTGCATCAGCGAGAGGGTCGATTCCATCATGCGTGCGCCGCCCGATTGGGAGATGACCAGCAGAGCGGATTTGTTGGCTATCGCCAAATCAACGGCACGGGCAATTTTTTCGCCCATGACGCTGCCCATCGAACCGCCCACGAAATCAAAATCCATCGCCACCACGACTAAAGGCAAGCCCTTGACCTTGCCCAAAGCCACCGCCGTACCTTCTTGCAAGCCTGTTTTCTTACGCGTCGCCTCCAAGCGCTCTTGGTAAGATTTCGTATCCACGAAATTCAAAAAATCGATGCTGCGCAGGTTGGTAAAATGTACTTCGTACTGCTTTTCGTCGAAAATTATATCAAAATACTCCCGCGAGCCGATGCGCTCATGGTGCGAGCACTGCGGGCAAGTAAATTTATTGGCGATAAAATCCTTTTCCAAGCCTGTATGCTGACAGGATTCGCATTGATGCCATACGCCTTCGGGCGTTTCGCGGCGTTCCGTATTGACGGTGCTAATGTTGTTTGCGTTGCGCTGATACCAAGCCATATAGTTAGTTACGAGTTACGAATTTTTGGGCGTGCCGTCTGCTCCCCGCGCCTTGAAAGGCGCTTAAAGGTCGCAGCCGTCGGGCTATTCGCTACGGCGCTTTGCGCCTTCGCTACTATCCCTCACGCAAATTTTGCCCGCCTGCCGCCAAAGGGGCGGCAGGCGGATTTGCTATATTTTTTTAATCCTCATTCCCGCCAATATCCAGCGGCTCGCCCTTCTTGCGGAGCAGACCGCGCAAAACCACCGCCGCACAGCAGCCGCCGAAGGCAGCAGGCAGGTACGACATGGTGCCGTAAGCCGATTTTTTGAAATTCGTGCCGTCCGTAAGCATGAGCGAATGCGCCGCAGGTAGCTCGTCGGAGTACACAACCTTGAAGCCTTTTTTGATGCGCATACGTTTCAAACGCTTGCGGACATGTTGCGCCAATTTGCAATTTTTGCTTTTCGAGATGTCGGCAATGCGCACCCGCGTCGGGTCGATGCGCCCGCCCGCCCCCATCGAGCTGACGAAGGGAATGCGGCGCTCGTAGGCAGTTTTGATGATATGCAATTTTGGCGTGATGCTGTCTATCGCGTCCACGACATAGTCGTAGCGCGTTTCCAAAATCTGCTCTATGCGCTCCTGCGTGAGGAACTCCTTTATCACTGTCAAATCTAATGCAGGATTTATATTTCGCAGCCGCTCTGACATAATGTCTACTTTATACTGCCCTACTGTCGCCGCCGTAGCGGGCAGTTGTCGGTTGCAATTCGTGAGGTCGACGGTATCGCCGTCGGCTATGGTCATTTTGCCCACACCGCCGCGACAGATAAACTCCGCCGCAAACGAACCCACGCCGCCCATACCGATAACCAATACCTGCTTGCCCGCCAAAATTTCTAAATTTTCGCGCCCTACAATCAACTCGGTGCGGGAAAGCCAGCGCAAAGGGTCGGTTTTTATATCGCTCATAAATGCTATAAACTCTTGTCTATCAATACGTTATGTGATTTACCAAAAAAGCGTGCCCAATTTTCCTCTATTTGCATTTGGAGTTGGGGCAGCTCAACGGCGCGCAAAGTTGCGGCTTTTTCGTAAATTTCTTGTATATCATAGCGCTTTTGTGCATCGGTTTCCAAAAAAAAGCGCTCGGCGGGGCATACTTGCAGGGCATTTTGTGCGGCGACATTTTGCATAAGGGCAGCGCCGAAGCTGGTATAAACGCCCATTTTCCAAAAGGGAAGCGCCACCGATGCCCGCGAGGCGAAGCCATGCAAAGCCAGAGCGGGCGCGCCTTTTGCCCGCTGCTGGAGCAGGCGCAAAGTCTCGTTGTATCTGCCGACGGTATGCAAAATAAGCGGTTTTTGCAGGCGCGCAGCCAACTCAAAATGCGCGCATAAAATCGCCTCTTGCGCCTCCTTGCTGGTCTGCTGTTCGTAGTATTTATCCAAGCCGCATTCGCCGATAGCCCAAACTTGGGGCAGAGCTGCGAGCCGCTCCAGCTCCTGCCAAAAAGCTGCATCGAGCTTATACCAGTGCGCGCGCCAAGGGTGCAGCCCCAGCGAAAAGCGCTGCGCAGTTATTGCCTGTTCCGCCTGCTGCCAAGTATCGGCATTCAAAAGCTGACAAGCAGCAAGCTCGGAAGCATAATGGCTATGAAAGTCTATCAGCATTTTTTAGAGCAAACGCATATGCGCTGTAACCGTTTTCGTAATTACCATTTTTCGCTACGCGTTTACTGCGTATTCACTTTTCACTTTTCACTTTTCACTTTTCACTTTTCACTTTTCACTTTTTTGG
>CAYXSA010000173.1:0-4429 GCA_964467315.1 uncultured Saprospiraceae bacterium
CGCCTTCCCCGCCGCCCCACGGCGTGCTTACGCACTTGTGGTAAGGCGGCTTAAAAGGTCAGGCGGTCGGGCTATCCATTTCGGCGCAAAGCGCCTACATTCCTATCCCTCACGCAAAAAAAAATCCCCGCGCCCAAAGGAGGCGCGGGGCGTGCAATTTATTTATCGTCTTTACTTTGGCGTTTGTATTGCCTGTAAGTACGGGCATTTGTTTCAGGGAAGCCGCTGAAATAGTAAGTTCCATAAAATATGGGCGTAGGTACAGCGATTTTTTGCGGTTCAAGTAAATCCAGCCAAAGCTTTTTTTGTACTGGCAAGAGTGTCTTCTTGTCTATCCAAATTTCCGTAAAACAATACAACTGGAAACGGCTCTTTTCAGGGTCATGCCGCTTTGGGTTTCTGTAATTTTTGAGACCTTGTCGACAAGCCTCCGTTGGTTGCTCTCGGTATTTGTAACAGTCGTACTTTTTTTTGTATATCTGTACTTGTTCTGTGCCTAAAAACTCGCATTGCATTCCTTTGCCATTGAAAGCTTCCGTAGTAGCTACGCTATCCGAAAAATCAAATGGCAATACAGAAGGCGCTCCATATTTGGTATCCAAAAAAAATGCTAATTCGCCTGGATAGGTATAGGTGCGAAAGACTGGCTTCTCTGAGGAGAGCGGATAATAAGCTACCAGCGTATCCGCTTGCCCGCGCCGTTTGTACAGCCTATAAATAGCGTCTTTCTTTTTGAAAATTATCTTGCGATATGCCCGATAGGTTTTATCAAGGCTGTAGCCGTGATATTTATCATGGCTGCTTATTCTTTGCTCGCTTCTCGCCATTGTATGGTCGTAACCATTCATAAATACGGTTATGGTGGTGTCATACTTCATGTAGTAATCAGGCCATACGGGAGTCAAAGGAATGCAAGAAAAATAAGAGAGCATAGCAAAAAGCGACAGCAAAAAAAATAAACTATTTCTTAGTTTTTTTTGCATCGTCATACTCCTTTGCGATATTTTTGTTGGTAGTGGGCATATGTTTGGGTGGTGTATATGTTTGCCGCTCTGATAAGCGTGCTACCAAGAAGGCTTCATCAGGCGTAACCTGCTCTATGTAATCAAGCTTATTGCCATGAATATCAACAGCATCAAGTTGCCCGCGTGGGACGTAATCGTCTGTGGCCTCCGGCTTGCCAGGGTTACTGCCCTTGTTGGCTTTACGCACAAGTTTGGGTATATTTGCGTCTTGGGGCGGATTTTTTAGCAATTCATAAGTGGCATCGTTTGTACGTTCGTACTCGCTGTTACGCCCACCAGGATTTCCATTTTCATCAATACCAGATATAAGCTGATGCTCGCAAGAAAATCGCTTTTCGGCGCTGCCAAGAGGAGCATTTTCAAACGTGCTCCCTACAATTTCTCGTTTAAGAGCATTAACGCTATCCATATTTTCTTTGAATTGATAAACACGTTCGGCAGCATCTCGCGCGTGTATAATAAATTCGTGGGTAATTAGCACGATAGGGTCTGCAAAGTCGTCGCTTTTTTGCTCCTTGCGTTGATTCTTTACATACGGCTCTTTTGGCTGTGCCTTAAGGTTGCCTGTGGGCAGTTTGTCTTTGTCTTGGTTTTTCAGGGCAATATAAACACGTATATTTTCGTCCAAATTGCCCAAGTCTGTGCGCTGACCATTAAATTGAAGAACATCAAACCATCGGTTTGTCTTTGGAAGGCGCACTTGAGTTTGAACAATGCCACCCGCCATACCGAATAAGTCTACCATAGTTTGCTCAGGCAGTACTTCAAATTCCAAGCGAACTTTAGCGTATTTGCCTGCTGTTTCTGCGCCAAAATTGTCGCTTGCAGAGTCAGTTGGGTCTGCAAACTCTTTAAGCAGGTCTACAAAAATAGGATTTTGTTCAAGCACGGCTTTAGCGACCTTAAAACGGCTTTCTTTGATGGTATTGTTTTGTGCGTCTACAACATCATCATCAAGCGTCTGCCAGCCGATAACGCTTTGCGTTCCTCCTTGACTGGGGTCTTTTTTGCGGTGTTCGCCTGTGGCGATTTTTTGGGCTATCGCCTGTTTTTGCTCCTCGCTCAATGCGGGCGTTTGCTGCTGCGCCGCAATTTTTTGCAGAGCCTGCGCAGTGCCAAGTTTGCCTTTTAGGGCGGCGGCATTTTCGGGAGATAGGAAAGGCTGCGTGGTAAGCAAGGCATTCGTTTCGCGGGCGGCTGCGCTCAAGGTCGCTTGCTCGCTGGGCGAAAATTCTACTGTTTTACCCGCTAAAGCGTCTTTTAGCCGCGAAGCGAACGGGGCTATAGTTTTTTGGGCTTGGTCGAAAGCTGCTAAAGCTGCTTTTACTGCCTCCTGCTTTATCATGTTGTAGCTTTTTTGGAGTTCAGCAACTTGGGTTTTTAGCGCGGAGAGGTCGCTCCCCCCCATTTTCAAAATTAAAATGACTCATTTTGTAAGATTGTTTATGATAGAAAAAGATAAGATGGTAGGGAACGGCAACAAAAATAAAGAAAATAAGCCAAATCAAGCGATAAAGTTACATAAAAAGCAGAGCGCCTGCGCAAGCCGCCCCTTTGGCGGCTTTGCAAGCTGCGTGAGGGATAGTAGGGGCGAATCAACATTCGCCCACAGGGGCGAATCAACATTCGCCCACAGGGGCGATGATGATACGCCCTGAATAGCCCGACCGCCGCGCCTTTTCAGCGCGGCGGGCACGCCACACAAAAAAGCGTTAGGATTTGTACCATTTCCGAAAAAAGTTATACCTTGCGCATATAATTGGGCGCTATGCTCGCCGTTTAGCAGGCTTGGGAATTAAAAACTGGGATAACGATGCAAAAAACATTAACGCTTCTGCTCGCTTCTTTTTTTGGGGTGCTTGGTTTGCGCGCGCAAACGAGCGATGTAGCCGCCACCACCTCCACCGTATCCGCCTCCAAAGTGCGCACCGCCTCCACCACGACGGAGGAAGTCGATTGGGAAAATTTTGACCTGTATCTCGAACCCGCAGGCAAAGGCATGGAGGGAAGCGACTGGGCTTTTTATCTGAATATCAAGCAAGAACGCCTATTTGTGGATTTTGCAGCCATCGCCGTCGAGCGCAAACCCATGCAGTCGATACGCATTTTGTCGAGCAAGGGAGAGCCTATTTTTCAAGACGGACAGCTAAACGGGCTGCCCAGCGATGCTATTTATGAGGTCGATTTGCGCAAACTGCCCGCCGATACCTACTCGGTAGAGGTCGTCAACGGACAGGGGCAAACCGTACTCTACGCCCTGCAATGGGATAATCGATAATTCAGCATGAAGCCGCATATTTTTCAGCAATACATCGAGGATTTGCTCTATACGCACGACTGCGTGATAGTGCCCAATTTTGGGGGCTTTCTTACGCATTATGTGCCTGCGCAGATACAATTTGTCGAAGGGCAGATTGCGCCCCCGCGTCGCCGCTTGACCTTCAATCCGCGACTAATAGACAATGATGGCTTGCTGGTAAATCATATCGCCGCGCAGCAGGGTTTGCCCTATAAAATTGCCGCCGAAAAGCTCGCCCAATGGGTCGAAGAACTCGGCACCGAACTCGTTAGCCGCCAATATCTGCAACTACCGCGCTTAGGCAAAATTTTCCTAAATTCGGACGGCAAAATAGAATTCTCGCAAGACACCTCGGTCAATTTTTTGCGCGCTGCCTATGCGCTGCCTACGCTTTGGCGGATTTTCCCCATCTCGCGCCCGCTGGCAGAAATCGAGGGCATCGCGCCCGTAGTCGGCACAGGCGGCAGCCGCCCCTTGGGCAAGCGAAAAGAAGCCCCCACCCTGCTAAATACAAGCGAAAAAGTAGGACAAAACTCCGCCCGACGCAGAGCCGCTATTTCGGGTCTGGTTTTGCTGCTCATCGGGCTGCCCATCTGCATTTGGTGGCTCTATCCGCGCGGCGAAAACGGCGGACAACAGGCGGGCATTCTGCCCATTTATAACACCACACCCACCAACAACCCGCCCGCGCCGCTACCAGATACTAACGCCATAGATACGAATGCCGTAGACACCACATCTGCGCCCATCGTTCCGCCATCGCCCACCCCCAACGAGGACAAAAATTGGCAAAAAGAAGAGATAGAAGTCGTCAAAAAAGTCGATAAAAACGCCAAAACTTTTGTGATAGTTATCGGCGCTTTTGCCGACCCCGTCAATGCGCGCCGCGTGCTGCGTAGACTCGAAAAAGAGGGTTATTTTCCCGACCTCGCTACCACCAGCAAAGGCTTGCAGCGCGTAGGCATACAAATCACCTGCGCCGAATCGGAACTAAAACTGCACTTGCAAGACATCCGCCGCAAATTCAACGCGCAGGCTTGGGTCATTCGGGAGTGAAAAGTGAAAAGTGAAAAGTGAAAAGTGAAAAGTGAAAAGTGAAAAGTGA
>CAYXSA010000174.1:0-4357 GCA_964467315.1 uncultured Saprospiraceae bacterium
CATTCGCCATTCGCCATTCGCCATTCGCCATTCGCCATTCGCCATTCGCCATTCGCCATTCGTCATTCGTCATTCATCATTCGTCATTCGTCATTCGCCATTCGCCATTCGCCATTCGTCATTCGTCATTCGTCATTCATCATTCGCCATTCGTCATTCGTCATTCGTCATTCGTCATTCGTCATTCGCTGCGTGAGGGATAGAAGCGGAAGCCCGTAGCGAAGCGAAGGGCTGGAGCGGATAGCCCGACCGCCGCCCCCCGTCGCGTAGCGATGGGGGCAGCCCGCGCAGCGGGCGGGGGGCAAGCGGCGGGCACGCCCAAAAAAAACAGCCCTAACCTGCTTCCTCCGCCCAATCTTCGTGTGCGAGCGGCGCTTGATTGAGTTCGCTTTTGAGGGCGCGCCAATTGGGCAAAAATGTGTCCATGAGGGCGTAAAATCGGGCGTTGTGGTAGCGTTCGAGTAGGTGGGTGAGTTCGTGCACGACGACGTATTCCAAGCACTGCAGCGGTTTTTTGGCGAGTTCGAGATTGAGCCAGATGCGTTTTTTGGGGATATTGCAGGTGCCCCAACGGGTTTTCATCTGTTTGATATGCCATTCTTCGACCTTTACGCCGATTTTTGTCGCCCAGCGCTCGATGATTTCGGGCAAAATTGCTTTTAGTTCTGCGCGATACCATTCGCGCATGGTGCTGGCGCGCTGCTCTTTGCTGCTATTTGGGCGGGTGAAAAGCTGTATGTAGTTGTTGTTTCTTAGCTCGACGCGGGCGGGCGCATCGGCTTCCTCGATGCTCAGCAGGTAGCGCCTGCCCTGAAAATAGTGGCTTTCGCGGGCTTTATACTCTAAGGGGCTTTGGCGATTTTGCTGTTGGAAGCTGCGTTGATGGCGGCGTATCCAAGCGATTTTGGAGACGACGAAGAGGCGTATGGTTTCCTCCTCTGCGCGGCTGGGCACTGCCAAACGCACCCTGCCTGTAGGCGGATACACGGCGAGGTGCATATTTTTGATGTTTTTGCGGATTAAATCAATGTTTAATTCGCCGATTTTTAGGATTTCGCTCATTTATAGGCGCTTTGGTTTTTGATGATAGTAAAAAGGGTTTCGAGTACATCGCTTTGCTCGTATTGCTCCAAGATGGGTTTTAGTATGCTGTTTTTTAGGTGGCGTTCTTTGAGGGGATTGCCCTGCCATTCGTCGTGTTTGTCGCTCAAGATGGCGGCATCTAAGGCTAAGCTAAGTTGTTCGTTGGCGTTGAGGTTGTCGTATAGGGCGCGTTGGGCGGCTGTGTAGATGCTGCTGGGGTATTGGGGGGCGTTTTCGCGTTGGCTGACTTTTTTGGCGAGTTCTTCGATGCGCTGTAGATAAGTTTCGTAGTCGATAGCTTCCGTCTTGCGCAATTCGATGAGTTCGGCGAGGAGCAGGCTCATTTTTTCGTAATAGGCGGGGTTGCTGGGGCTTTCTTCTATAATTAGGCGGCGCATATTATTTTCTATGGCTTCCGACATAGCTTGTTTGCTGCCTCTGATGCCTTTGGGCAGTTGGTCGAGGGCGCTTTTGCCCTCTTTGGCGAGTAGTTCGACCAAGCCAAAATTATCGAAGGCGGATATTTTTTTGCTTTCTTCTGCGCCGATATAGGCATCTATGAGATAGCGCATATCGGGTTCAAAGGCTTTAAGGTCTATTTTTTCGCCGCTGGCGATTAAAATCTCTTCGCGCACATGGCTAAAATGTTGCACATCTTTGCGTATGCGTTCTGCCTGCGCTGTCGTGTAGCCAGCTTCTTCCAGCTCGTTGGCGATAGCGGCGTAGGCGCGCAGCAGGGCGGCGACGGATTTATACAAAACGAGGCGCTGCGGCTGGCTTTCTTTGAGATTGTCGGGGTTTTGGGTATTGCCGCAGAAGTACGCGATATACTGCGCCGAGCCTTGAGGCGGGGCGATGTTCTCGCAAAGCATGCGTATTGCCTCCAGCCTATCGTCCAACTGCTCTTTGGCTTTCTGGAGTCTGTTGCTTAGCAAGCCCGCCACATCGGCAGCATCGTAGCCCTCGAAGGCGTTGGCGGTAAAATTTTGATAGGCATGCTCCAGACTGCCGAATAGGTCTTTATAGTCTACGATATACCCGTATTCTTTGCTCTCTCCGTCCAAGCGATTGACGCGGCAGATGGCTTGGAATAGATTATGGTCGCGCATGGACTTATCGATATACAAATACGTTGCGCTCGGCGCATCGAAACCCGTTAGCAGCTTATCCACGACGATAAGCAGTTGCATCTGCGCGGGTTCTCTTATGAAGCGTTCTTTTACTGCCGCCTCAAACTCTTCCGTCGACTCGCCGCCGAGCATTTTTTGATAAATATCGTACTGCTGTATCTTTTCCGTATAGCCTTCGCCCTCGCCTTTGATGTTGTTGATAGAGAGCGCAAAGGAGGTAACGATAGCACATTTCTTAAATCCTGCCTCCTGAAAAAGCTGATAATAGCGGCAGGCGCTGTAGATGCTATCGCAGACCAAAATCGCGTTGCCGCTGCCCTCGCTTAGGCGCGTGCGGGTCGAAAAATCGTAAATAATATCGCCTACGATTTTCTGCAATCTATCTTTGGAGCTAAATAATTTTTTGAGTGTGCCCCATTTGCGTTTTAGTTCGGCTTTGGCGTAGTCGCTCAGTCCGCTGGTTTTCGACTCAAACAAGCCGTCTACTTTTTGGGGCGATTTTAGTCGCTGCTCTATATCGCGGGCTTCGTAGCGCAAATCCAAAACCACCTTATCTTTTACGGCTTCGTTGAATTTGTAGCTATGTATATACTTGCCAAAAATTTCTATGCTTTTGGGCTTGTCCTTGCTCATCAGGGGTGTGCCTGTGAAGCCGATAAATAGCGCCTTTTCGCCCAGTATCTGCCGCATGGCTTTGTTCAAATCCCCGCTTTGGGTGCGGTGGCATTCGTCGATGAATACATACAAATCGCCTTTGGCGCTAAAATCTTTGGGCAGGGTTTTGCGCAGTTCTTCGATATAATTGGCGTAGTCGGCTTCTTCCTTTTCTTCTTTACCCACAAATTTATGTATCAGCGAGCAGAGCAGCGCGGGCGTAGTTTGGTTGAGTTTCTCGATTAAGTCCGCCCCGCTTTTGGCGCGCTCGATGTTTTCGCCTACGCCACCGAATACGCCTTCTATTTGGGTATCTAATTCTGTGCGGTCGGTGATAATCAATACGCGGGCTTTGGGATTGTACTCGCGTATCCATTTCGCCAGCCAGACCATCGTAAGGCTTTTGCCGCTGCCTTGTGTATGCCAGATGATGCCCCCTTCTTTGCGGCGGATGCTTTCTTGTGCGGCTTTCAGACCGAAGTACTGATTGGGGCGGCAGAGTTTTTTCTGCCCCTTGTCGAAAACGACAAAATCATGTATCAACTCCAGAAAGCGCTCCTTGCCCAGCATCTCGATGATATTTTTATCCAATTCGCTTTCTACTTTCGCGGCTTGGGCGCGTATCTCTTTGGTCAATTCCAGCAGATATTTGTCCTCTGCGTTGTAGATAGGGTTAATTTCTTTCCAAGATAGATAGTATTTTTCTTTCGTATCTATGGCGGCATAGCGCAGCCCCTGTATATCTTGCCCTGCCAATACGAGTTGTATGGTCGTAAAAAAGGGCTTAATAAACAGATGTTTTTGGTTGTCGTTATTTTGGCGGATAGCCTCCGCTACGTCTACGGTGCTGCGTTTTAGCTCCAGCACGCCGAGCGCGATGCCGTTGATGTATAAGACGATATCGGGGCGTTTGATTTTTTCGCCCTTTACGGTTACCTCTTCGGCTACGGCGAAATCGTTGGCTTCTATGTTTTTCCAGTCGATAAAATGAACGGTCTTTTTTTGCTCGCCGACCTGCTCGCGCAGCTGCACGCCGTAGCGCAATGCCGAATAAACCGCCTTATTTACCTCATACAATTTATCGTCATGTACGCCGAGATAGGCGATGCGCTTAAGTTCCAGCAGGGCTTTTTCCGCCAATTCGGCGCTATGCCCCTGCATCGACAAAAATCTATGCAAATCCTCCTCGCGTATATTCGTATTTATTTCCTTTCCGAGATTGCCGATATATCTATAGCCCAATACCTGCCGAAACAGCCTTATTACGCGGTCTTGGCTGGCTCTTTCTAATGCACCTACTTTCATAAATTACGAGTTACGAATTACGAGTTACGAATATATAAAATTACCAAAATTCACTTTTCACTTTTCACTTTTCACTTTTCACTTTCCCTGTTCATCTATCATTTTTTTTTGGGCGTGCCCGCCGCCTACGGCGGCGGTCGGGCTATCCGTTGCAGCCGCTGCGCGGCTTCCACTGCTATCCCTCA
>CAYXSA010000175.1:0-4298 GCA_964467315.1 uncultured Saprospiraceae bacterium
GTAGGGGCAGACACATTGGTCTGCCCCTACTCGCCCCTACGCTGCTATCCCTCACGCGGGGCAGCCACAGGCGGCTGCCCTTCGGTACGAAAACGGAATCTGTTTTTTTGATGGTATACCGTTTGTGTGTACCTTTGCGTGAGGGATAGGAGCGGAACCACCGAAGGCGCTTTGCGCCGAAGGTGATGCAGCGGATAGCCCGACCGCCGCCAATGGCGGCGGGCACGCCCAAAAAAAATAAAAAAGTTTTTTCAACCCACTCAACTCATAAATCCATGATTATCAAGTATTTAAAAGCATTTTTCGCAGCGGCTATTTGCCTGCTATTTTTCTCAACCCCTGCGCAGGCGCAGGCGGACACGACGCAGGCGGACACGACAAAAATCAGCAGCGAGGAAATCAGCGAAGCAGAGCGGGAGGCAGTTTTGCAGTATTTTAATAGCTTCAAAACGCTGCAAGACGCTATGTCGGTAGATTTGTACAACTTAAATAGCCTGCAATTTCAGCCGCAGTTGGCTGAAGCGGAGCGGACAAAACGCCAAACTAGCTACCTTGCCAACATAGAAAAGCATATCGATAAGGCTACCAAAATGACTGTGCCCGCAGGTTGCACCGCTTTACACAAGCTAATGCTCGATTATTGGAAGCAAAAAACGGCTGTTTTGAACAAAATCGCCCGCAAAGAGTATCTGAGCAAAGCCGAGGAGGAATTGCAGTGTAAGCGCTGTTTGGCAGCCTTAGAGCAGTCTTATGCGCTGCAGGTGGCAGAGTCGCCCAACGATAGAAAGCTGGCTGAAGCCTACGACAAAGAAGCGGAGCGGGTGGGGGAAAAATATCAGTTCCTGCTCGTCAGCCCCAAAGAAGGGCGCGAGGCGGTGTATGAGTTGCACGAGGCGCAGGACTATCTGGTCTCGTTGGCGCTCATCGTGGGGCATTTGACGGAGAGCTACAACGGCGTAGTGGTTATTCTCAATAAGATACGGCAAAAACAGGCGACTACGGCGGAATTGCACACAGCGATAGCAGAGATGCAGCGCGATTGTCGGCAGGCACAACAGAGCCTGAAAAAAGCTGGTAAACGCGAGCTTAGCTGTTGGGAAGCTGCCAACTTAGCCGTCAATGAGCTGTCTAAAATCGCTTTCGACTATCTGCCCAAGATAGAACAGATACTGCTAAAACCGCAACGGACGGAAGCCGACGCCAAGGCTATGAACAAAGAACTCGAAGCCTGCGCGCTGGCGAGCAAATCTGTGGAAGGTTTCTTAAATGCAAAGACCAAAACGCTGCAAAGCAAGCTAGAAGCTACGAAAAAAAGTAAGCAAAAATAAGCACTTTTTTGCGTAGTTTTGATAAAAAATTTAACTTTTTTGCTTGAAAAAATGCGAGTCTAAAATTAGGAAAATCGGCTTAAAAATCGTACCTTTGTGCCTATAGAAAATCTAATTATGCAAGCAGAAGAAAACGTTTTAGCGGCAGCAAATACGCAGTACGACGCGGACAATATCCAAGCGCTCGAAGGGCTGGAAGCGGTACGCGTTCGCCCTGGTATGTACATCGGCAGCACCGATACGAAGGGGCTTCATCATCTTGTCTATGAGGTCATCGACAACTCTATAGATGAGCATTTGGCGGGCTATTGTACGCATATTGAGGTCATCATACACAAGGGCGACACGATAACGGTGCGCGACAATGGTCGCGGCATCCCGACGGGCATGCACCAAAAGCTGCAAAAATCGGCTTTGGAGGTGGTAATGACGGTCTTACACGCGGGCGGCAAATTCGACAAGAACACGTATAAAGTGTCGGGCGGTTTGCACGGCGTGGGTGTATCTTGCGTGAATGCGCTGTCTATTCATTTGCGCGCAGAAATCCACCGCGAGGGTAAAATTTTCGTGCAAGACTACAGCGAGGGCAAACCCGTAGCTGATGTGCGCATAGTGGGCGAAAGCGATAAAACGGGTACGATTATCCATTTTCAGCCCGACCCCAAAATTTTCTCCGAGCTAACGTATAGCTATGAAATTTTAGCCCGTCGCGTTCGCGAGCTCTCCTACCTAAATAAGGGTTTGTTTATCAGCATCACAGACGAGCGCGAGACTATAGAAAACGGCGAGCACAAGCGCGAAGATTTCTATTCTGAAGGTGGTTTGCTGGAGTTTGTGCAGTATATCGACGAGCAAGCGGGTCGGCAGTCTATTTTGCCCGCGCCGCTCTATGTGCAAGGCGAGCAAGACGGCACGGTCGTAGAGGTTGCTTTCCAGTACAATGACTCTTACCGCGAAAATCTGCGCTCTTACGTCAATAATATCAACACCATCGAAGGTGGCACGCATGTAGCGGGCTTCCGCCGCGCCTTAGGCATGGAGTTGAAAAAGTACGGCGATACGCATAAGATTTTTGAAAAGCAAAAAGTAAGCGTTTCGGCTGAAGATTTCCGCGAGGGATTGAGTGCCGTTATATCCGTCAAGGTGCAAAACCCCGAATTTAAGGGGCAGACAAAAAGCGAATTGGGCAATTCGGAGGTGGGTACGGTGGTAGCCAACTGCGTGCGCCGCGTGTTGGAAGCTTATTTGGAAGAAAATCCATCGCAAGCGCGCACCTTGATAGAAAAAGTTGCCCTTGCGGCAAAGGCGCGTAACGCTGCCCGCAAGGCGCGGGAGATGGTACAGCGCAAAAGCGTGCTTACGGGTTCGGGTTTGCCTGGCAAACTCGCCGACTGCTCGGCACGCGACCCGCAGGTAGCGGAGATATTTCTCGTAGAGGGCGACTCGGCAGGCGGCACCGCCAAGCAGGGTAGAAACCGCGAATTTCAGGCTATCCTGCCTCTGCGCGGTAAAATCCTCAACGTAGAAAAAGCCTTCGAGCATAGAATTTACGAAAACGAAGAGATTAAAAACATCTTCACCGCGCTCGGCGTGCGCATAGAAGAGAAAAACGAGGTTCGCACCCTCAATATCGAAAACCTGCGCTACCACAAAGTAGTCATCATGTGCGATGCGGACGTAGACGGCAGCCACATCACCACGCTGATACTCACCTTCTTTTTCCGCTATATGACCCCGCTCATTGAGCGCGGATATATTTACATCGCCGCGCCGCCCCTGTACCAAGTACGCAAGGGCAAAAAGGCAGTGTACTGCTGGACTGAAGCCGAGCGCAATGCCATCGTTGCCGAAATGGGCGGCGAGGATGCTTCTGGCATCACGATTCAGCGCTACAAAGGTCTGGGCGAGATGAACGCCGAGCAGCTTTGGGAAACGACCATGAACCCCGAAACGCGCACGCTGCGCCGCGTCGACATCGTCGAAGCCGTAAATGCTGATGCTGTTTTTGCAATGCTCATGGGCGACGAGGTAGCTCCCCGCCGCCAATTCATCGAAGAAAATGCCCGCTACGCCCGCGTAGATGTCTAAGAAGCAAAAAAAAATCCCCCAACCTTCTACGGAAAGTTGGGGGATTTTTTTATTTGGGCGTGCCCCGCCGCGCAGCGGCGGGTCGGGCTATCCGCTCCATCACGCGCCTAAAGGCGCGTGGTTCCGCTACTATCCCTCACGCTTTACAGCCTCGTTCACTTCCCGTTCCTCAGGCTTTGCGAACTGTATCCGAAAGCCCATGCCTATTATACTACTTAAAATAAAAAAAATTGTGCTTTTTTTTATTTTATAGGAAAAATTAAACTTAGATACAATAAATAAAATTTTGGCGGGGTAAATAAAATGATAGATTAAGTTTTTTAAGATTGCGTGAGGGATAGCAGTGAAAGCGCCGCAGGCGCTGCAACGAATAGCCCGACCCTGCGACCCGTAGAGCCGTAGCATGCTACGGCTCCGTGCGCCTTTGCGCACGGGGGAGCAGGGGCACGCCCAAAAGTGAAAAGTGAAAAGTGAAAAGTGAAACCTAAAAATTTTCGAGGCTCAGGCAGATGCTAACAATTTTTGCAGAAAAATAAAATTTCACACTTTACAATAACAAGTAAAATTTTGGCGGGGTAAATAAATTATTTGAAAAGGGATTTTTAGTACACAGATTTGGCTGCGCGGAGGGCTACGCCGTTTTACAGATAAATACAAGTTTACACAGATTTTTTACAGCAAAAATCAAATTAGATGACAACAATAAAATTTTGGCGGGGTAAATAAAATGATAGATTAAGTTTTTTAAGATTGCGTGAGGGATAGCAGTGAAAGCGCCGCAGGCGCTGCAACGAATAGCCCGACCCTGCGACCCGTAGAGCCGTAGTATGCTACGGCTCCGTGCGCCTTTGCGCACGGGGGAGCAGGGGCACGCCCAAAAGT
>CAYXSA010000176.1:0-4177 GCA_964467315.1 uncultured Saprospiraceae bacterium
CACAAGAGCCCCCCCGCCAACATACCAAACATCTGCATATTAAACAGAAAGATGCCCATATTCTTAATCTCCTCCGCTCCTGCCCCCTGCATAATGTACTGCAGGCTCTCGCGCTTCACCACATTGAAGAGCACCAAATCGTAAATATCCACAAAGTAGCCTAAGGCGGCAACCAAAATCAGCAAGTATACACGCATATAAAATTAGGTAGGGGCCAATAATCATTCGCCCAAACGATTACGCGAATTATTCGCCCAAAATAAAGCATTTTTGCGCATATATCCCGCCCTTTTTTGTAATTTCGCGCCCCGATATTCACACCAATTATACCTTCTCTCCGACGTGTCAAAAAAAAATAGCGAGCCCCGCTGCTCCTTCTGCCATAAACCGAAATCCGAATGTCATGCCCTCATCTCGGGCTTAGACGCACATATCTGCGATAGCTGCATCACTCAAGCCTTCGATATCCTCGATGGCGAATTAGGCTTGGGCGCAGCCCAAACAGGCTACGGCAGCAAAAAGGGCAAAAAAGGCGCAAAAGGCAAATACGATAAATTGAGCGTCCTCCTGCCCAAAGACCTCAAAAAACAACTCGATGACTATATCATCGGGCAAGATGAATCCAAAAAAGTCCTCGCCGTTGCCGTCTACAACCACTACAAACGCATCAACCAACTCGAAGATGCCGACGGTATAGAAATAGAAAAATCTAATCTCCTACTCGTAGGCTCCACAGGCACAGGCAAAACCCTCCTTGCTCGCACCATCGCCAAATCGCTCAACGTGCCCTTTACCATCGTCGATGCCACCGTTTTCACCGAAGCGGGCTACGTCGGCGAAGACGTGGAAAGTATGCTCACCCGCCTACTCCAAGCCTGCGATTACGACGTAACAGCCGCCGAACGCGGTATCGTATACATCGACGAAATCGATAAAATCGCCCGCAAAGCCGATAACCCCTCCATCACCCGCGACGTGTCGGGCGAGGGCGTACAACAAGCACTCCTCAAAATGCTCGAAGGCACCGACGTACTCGTGCCCCCACAAGGCGGACGCAAGCACCCCGACCAACCCATGATAAAAGTAAATACCAAAAACATACTTTTTATCGGTGGCGGCGCTTTCGACGGCATAGAAAAACACATCGCCCGCCGCATCAATACCAGCGTCATCGGCTTCCAAGATGCTAACGCTCAGCGCGTCGACCGCGAAAATCTCATACAATACATCACGCACCAAGACGTAAAAGCCTTCGGACTAATCCCCGAAATGCTCGGTCGTATGCCCGTACTCACTTACCTCAATCCGCTCGATCGCAACGCCTTGCGCCGCATACTCACCGAACCCAAAAACGCCCTCACCCGCCAATATCAAAAGCTCTTCAAGATGGAAGAAATAGAGCTAAAATTCGAGGAGGACGCGCTAAATTATATCGTCGACAAGGCGATGGATTACAAACTCGGCGCGCGCGGACTGCGCTCCTTGTGCGAGGCAATTATGACGGACGCGATGTTTGAGCTGCCCAGCAAAAAGGGCGAAGTCAAAGAATTTATCATCACCAAAGCCTACGCCGAAGAAAAATTGGCTTACTCGCGCTTGGCTACCGCCCTCGCCGAAACGGCAAACGCCTAAAATCAAGCATTTTTTTTGGGGGCGTGCCCCCACGACCCGCCGCTAACGCGGCTTAAAGGTCGTGGGGTCGGGCTATCCGCTCCATCACCTTCGCTACGCTCGGTGGTTCCGCTGCTATCCCTCACGCATTGCAAGCATTAGCATTGCTGATTCGTTTTACAAAAATACTCGTCAGCTATCACAAAAAATATCGGGTACTATAGTACCATTGCCGCCTTCAGGCGACATAGTACCATTGCCGCCTTCAGGCGGCATGATACCTATACATCACGCTATTTATGACGAACGTACTGCTCTTGGGCGCTGGCGGTTTTATCGGCGGCAATGTCCTCGCTCGCTGGCTCGCTACTCGGAGCGACTACCAAATCTGGGCAGTCGACATACAGCCCACGCCCCCCAATGCTGCCGCTGCCGACTTGGGTGCGCGCTACCATGTGCTGAATAAAGAGCAGGCAGATTTTGCGCCCATTTTGCAGCTCGCCGCTTTCGATGTTTGCATCAACTGCATGGGCGCAGCCAATGTTTCCGCCTCTTTTGCCGACCCCGCCACCGACTACCGACTAAACGTCGACCTACTCGCCCGCCTACTCGAAGCCCTGCGCCTATACGCCCCCCAGTGCCGACTCATACAGCTTTCTAGCGCTGCCGTCTATGGCGAAGCGCGCAGCATTCCCGTAGCAGAAACTGCCCCCTTGCAGCCGCTTTCGCCCTACGGCTATCACAAAAAAATGGCTGAAGAGCTTTGCACGATGTATACGCGCTGCTTCTCCGTGCCGACTTGTGCCCTACGCATCTTTTCCGCCTACGGCGAGGGCTTGCAAAAGCAAATTTTTTGGGACATCGCCGCCAAAGCCCGCCAAAACGCCGAGAGCCTCGAACTTTGGGGCACAGGCAGAGAGTCGCGGGATTTTATCTACATCGCCGACCTGCTCCGCGTATTGGAATGCGTCATAGATAAAGCCGCCTTTGAGGGCGAAGCCATCAACGTAGCCGCAGGCGAAGAGGTATTTATACGCGAAGCCGCGCAAACTTTGCTTTCTGCTTTGGGCTATGCGGGAAAATTGCGATTTTCGCAGCGCGAACAAATCGGCTACCCCTTGCGTTGGCGCGCCGATATTAGCCAGCTACGAGCTTTGGGCTTTCAGCCAAGCTATGCGCTCGCAGACGGATTAGCCAATTATGCCGAATGGATTCGACAATTCCACGCCTAAACCTTGGGCTTTTTTACGAAAACGACCCCGCTTGGATAGGGGGCACGTATTACGTGCTAAATCTGGTGCAGGCGCTGCGTCGGCTGCCCACTATGTCGCAGCCGCTCATCACTGTCTTGAGCGCCTCAGCTGCCGACTACGAGCAACTGCGCACCCTCACCCAATACCCCGCCCTTGCCTTCGCCAACCTCAACGCCCAGCCTGCCTCTTGGCAGCGCGCTATCAACCGAGCTTGGCGGCTTTTTTCTGATAACAATCTATTCGAGAGCCGTCCGCGCTTGGATGCAGCCTTTCCCTTGCGCAGTCGACGCTTTTTGCATTTTACGGCGCTGGCAAAGCAGCGCTTATGCTGGATACCTGACTTTCAGGAAGAGCATTTGCCGCATTTATTTGGTGCTTTAGATTTGAGCGATAGGCGCGAAAATCATCGCTTCGTAGCCGAGCAAATGCCGCATTTAGTCTTGAGCAGCGAGTCGGCTGCAGCAGATTTTCGGCGCGTATACGGCAGCATCGCCAAATGCAAAATACACGTTTTGCCCTTTGCCGTTACCCACGACGAAAGCTATAAACAACTGAATATCAATGATTTACGCGCAAAGTATAGGTTGCCAGAGCGCTATTATTTTGCCCCCAATCAGTTTTGGAAGCACAAAAACCACGAATTGATAATACAGGCTATGCTGCGTTTGTGCGCGGCGGGCGATAGTGATATTGTCATGGTTTTTTCGGGCAAGGAGGCAGACTATCGACACCCACAGCACGTAGAACAGCTAAAGGCTTTCGTAGAAAGCGAGGGCTTGGGGGAGCAGGTTCGCTTTTTGGGCTTTATAGACAGACAAGACCAATTGGCGCTGATGAATGCCGCCCAAGCCGTCGTACAAGCCTCGCGTTTTGAGGGTTGGAGTACGGTGGTAGAAGACGCGAAGGCGATGAATCAGTTTTTGATAGTGTCGGATTTGGCAGTGCACCGCGAGCAGCTGCCCCTACGCGACGAAGCCGAATTTTTTGGCGTAGATGATGCTGCAGGCTTGGCGGACTTGCTGCGCAAATCTTGGCAGATGGCAGGGCGTAAGTATATCGGGCGCGACTATGGCGATGAAGTACAGGCTTTTGGCGAGCGGTTTATGGATATTATTTTGCAGTCGCTGCGTTTGGCTTGATGTATAGGTACTGCGCGGCTGTCGCCGCGCTGGTACTCTGCCGCCTTGCGGCGGCAATGGTAGCAAGTCCCCATAATTTTTTGAAATAGCTGCCGACGCTAAGGGCAAGAGTTGCTTAAATTTTTTTGGTGCTTTATGATTTTGGCTGGAGAGCAGTGCGGGTTGGATAAAGGT
>CAYXSA010000177.1:0-4079 GCA_964467315.1 uncultured Saprospiraceae bacterium
AAGTGAAAAGTGAAAAGTGAAAAGTGAAAAGTGAAAAGTGAAAAGTGCATTTTTTGGCTAAAATTTGCAATTTTTTGAGCACTTATTTTTAGATTTAAGTGAATGATAATCAAGTTCTTATAAACAATACATAAGGCATAATTTTCACTGTTCACTTTTCACTTAAAATGCGTGAGGGATAGCAGTGTAAGCCGCGTAGCGGCTGCAACGGATAGCCCGACCGCCGCCAACGGCGGCGGGCACGCCCAAAAAAAGTGATTTTTAACCCAGCCCCAGCCCCTCCCTTTTGCAAAGGGAGGGGAGGAGCGAGGGACGAATAATAAACATTTGTCATTCGGAAAATATGTTCACCAAAAAAATACTCCGCTTCCTGCTTGCCTTTTGGCTGCTGCCCTTAGCGCTGGGCTGCCAGCCCGATAAAAAAGATAAGGAAAGCCCCAAGCCCGAAAAATGGGAATTTAGCACGAAGCGCCATTATATACGCTATGTGGCGAGCAAGCGCGAATTGCAGACGGAAGTTAGCTTTGAGACGGAGCGCAAAGATGCGCGCCTGCCTTCTAAGTATTGGCTGGGCGAGCAAGTGATGCAAGTAAAATCTCTGCCCAATAGCGCGCCCCAATTTCGGCTTTTGCAGGAGCCTGTCAATTTTTCGCCGCCTTATATTTTGCGGCATCTCGACACCGACGGACAAAAGCAGCTATTCGATACGCTCGACCTGCCGCAGCTTGCCAATCTGCGCATCGGTAGCCAAAATTTGAGCCTAAGCAAGGGCGGCGCTCTGGCTTGGGAGGGCGGCATAGCGCTCGGCGCAGCCGACGAATTGCGCATACTCATCACGGATAGCGACGGAAAAACGACCAGCATTATCCACATCGGCGACACGCCCAAAGGTATGTTGCCCCTGCCTTTAGAGCAAATCGCCGCCCTGCCCAAAGGCGCGGCTACCGTCAGCATCTCCCTAAGCCGCGCCGACATCAAGCCCCAGACCAAGACCGCCCGACGCATAGAATACTATTTTGAAGATATAAGCACCAGCATCGTCCCATGAGCCAAGCACCAACCAATACCGTTTCTTATGGCGTTTGCCTGCATAGCCTGCTGCCTGTCTATGCTGCGGGTGAGCACCGCGCCGAGCAGGTTACCCAACTGCTTTACGGCGAATGCTTTATGATTATTCAGGAGCGCGCCGATGGCTGGGCGCATATACAAATCCGCGCCGACGGCTATCGCGGTTGGATTTTGTCGGCTCAAGCCTTCCCCATCGACGAAGAAGTCTACGAGCAATACGGGCGCACGCCGCAGTTTTGCGCCGAACTGATAAGTTATGTCGAATGGGAAAGCGGTCGGCGGCAGCCGCTTTTGCTGGGTTCGCCTCTCATAGATTTGAGCCTAATTTATGCCGACGGCGCAGTCTATCACGGCGAAAATTACCTATTTAAGCCCCTTAGCGAGTTCGCACGCTTGGATAATCTGCAAGAAATGGGCACAGCTTTTTTGGGTGCGCCCTATATGTGGGGCGGGCGCTCGCCCTTTGGCGTGGATTGTTCAGGGCTGGTGCAGGTGCTGATGCGCATGGTGCAGGTGCGCCTCTCCCGCGATGCCGCCCAACAAGCCGAAGAGGGCAAACTCGTCCCCGTAGATGAACGCCAATTTGGCGACCTCGCCTTCTTCAAGTCCGAAAATAATCAGCGCATTACGCATGTCGGCATCGTTTGGCACAGCGAGCAAGTCCTACACGCCAGCGCGCGCGGCGTGCGCCTCGATAGCCTCCATAAAAAAGGCATCTACGACGGCGAAAAGTATACGCACCAACTCGCTTGGATACGCCGCCACTTTTAGATCTGCTTTGCGTCGTAGGTTGTGCTTTGCGTCCATAGGTATCATGCCGCCTTGCGGCGGCAGTGGTAGCAAGTATTATGCGCTGGGCGTTTACCTTATATTCACTTTTCGCTACGCGTTTACTCCGTATTCACTTTTCACTTTTCACTTTTCACTTTTTTGGGCGGGTCGGCGCTCCCCGCCGCTAACGCGGCTTAAAGGTCGCGCCGTCGGGCTATCCGTTGCAGCGCTACCACGGCGTGCTTGCAGCACTTGTGGGCGCTTCCTCTGCTATCCCTCCCGCGAAATACAATTAAAGCAGCCTGCGAAAGGAGAACGCCAAATAATAGTACTTGCTACCACTGCCGCCGCAAGGCGGCATAGTACCTAAACACAAAGCAGATGTCAAGCGAGCGCACGCATATTTTGAGCCTTTTGCAGATGGGCGCGGGAGAGAATTTTGAGTTGGGTCTGCAGTTAGGCTTGTCCGTAGGCTGGGACATCGCCAAAGAATTCCGTTTTAAGGACTGGGAAAAGCTCGGTTTGCGGACGGAAAAGCTATTCTTCAAACGGGTGGAATTGCTGCTAAACGCAGATAATTGGGCGCTTTTTTGCCGACTCTGCCAATCGACGGGGCAATATATAGACAGTATGCAGGTTCGGGTATACGGGAAACCCAGCAAACGGCTCTCTTTGCGGCATTGCGGGAGCTTGAAAAGCCTGTCGATACAATGCGAATTGAGCGAATGGCTGCCGATAGTAGACACCAAAACGCTGCCCGATAGCCTAACAAGCCTTTATTTGCCTTGCGCGGGCTTGACGCATACGCATACAAAGCAGTTGGGGCGGCTGAAAAGGCTGGAATGTCTGTACTTACAGGGCAATCCGATAGGCGAGCTGCCTGCAAGCCTCTACGAATTGCCAAATCTACGCGAATTGGGCTTGGATCATTGCCAAATATCGGGCTTAGATGGTTTGCGGGTGGGGCATTGGCAGCAGTTGACCGCGCTATCTTTGGCTAAAAACCTCTTGCGCTGGCTGCCCGACAGCATCGACAGCCTGCCCAATCTAAAAAGCTGCTCGCTGGATTGGCTGAATTTAGATATTATACCCGCTTGGGCGCAGCGTTTTTCGGCGCGGCGGCTCTATGGGGAGCGCAATTTGCCCGCAGGCTTAGAAAATTTGGGCTATATAGATGCTATTTACTGCCAATTTGCCAATAGCGCAGAGAGCCCAACCCAAATACCCGCCCTTTTGCTGCGAAAAGACCTGCGCACCCTAAATATGCGCAACGGCAGTATAGCGCAGATAGCCGAAAATTTGGGAGCATGCAGCCATTTGGAGTATTTGCATCTGCCTAATAATGCCCTTAAACAGCTGCCCGACTCTATTAGCGAGGTTACAAGGTTGAAAGTGGTCGATTTGTCTCAAAATCAGCTCGCTCGCTTGGATTTTCGCCTTTCTACGAACGCCCTAAATCTAAGCCAAAACCCTATTCGGCATATTTCGGCGAATTTTTGCGGCTCTTATATCCTGTATTTGAGTATGCAGGGCTGCGATATAGAGGCATTGCCCGAAGAGTTTGGCAATCTGCCCCTGCGCAAGCTGAATTTGAGCGCCAATAAATTGAAAAATTTGCCTGCGAGTTTTGCGCGCTTGCGCAGTCTGGCGCAGCTAAATTTATCGAAAAACCCCTTAGGGGAGTTACCTGCCGAATTGCTGCGCGATTGCGTATTTTTGCATTCGCTCGATTTGAGTGGCTGCCAAATAGAGTGCTTGGGCGATAGGGGCGGAGCGCTCTTGGAATTGCCCGAAGGTTTGAACATCTTGGACTTGTGCAAAAATTGGCGCATGGGTGGCTCGGACTGCCTGCGCGGGCGGCTAAAATCGGCAAACTTGGCTACCCTGCTTTTAAGCAACTGCCGCTTGTGTGCTTTGGAGGAGGATTTTTTTATGGATTTGCCGAACTTGGAACATCTATACTTGCGCGGCAATCCTTTGCGCGCTTTGCCTGCTTCTTTGTGGTCTATCCGCTCGCTAAAAAAATTGGATTTGCGCAGCACGGAAGCAGAAAAACTATTGACGGGCAGCGCTTGGGAGGCGTTTTTAGCCGAAGAGCGCCCCAGTATGCAGATACTGCTCGACCTACATCGATTGCCCCGAAAATTCCGCTACACGCTCTTTGCCCAGCGCCCCAAATGGCTGAAATTTAAGTGAAAAGTGAAAAGTGAAAAGTGAAAAGTGAAAAGTGAAAAGTGAAA
>CAYXSA010000178.1:0-3862 GCA_964467315.1 uncultured Saprospiraceae bacterium
CAGCGTGAAGATGGCGTATCCCAGCGTGAAGATGACATATCCCAGCGTGAAGATGGCGTATCCCAGCGTGAAGATGGCGTATCCCAAGCCTACAAGGGCGAGTACCGACAATTCATAGGGATACCGCTGGGATTTGGGGCAGCGCCCGCCTTTGCGGGCGGGCAACTTGCGTGAGGGATAGTAGGGGCGAATCAACATTCGCCCCATTTGGGGCGATGATGATTCGCCCTGAATAGCCCGACCGCAGCCCCCTTTTTGGGGCTGCGGGCACGCCCAAAAAAATAAAAAAAGCCCTTACTACTTCGGCAGTTCTATCGTAGCAAATTCCTCCGTTATCTGCTCGCCGCGCCGCAGTCGGAAGACGAAATTATTTTTATTGTTGAATCGGTAATCGTCCTCCTTGCGGGCGGTGCAAGTGCCCGTGCGGCTACGGCATTCGTACCAAGCGGGCTGCTCGTAGGTGTAGGTCGTGGATTGGGCTTGGGCGTTGATTTTGAAAATATAGATGCGGGTATTGTAGATATATTCTTCGGGATTGGTGAGGATGCAGGCGGCGTAAAGCTGCTTATTTGCTTGCGCCCAGACGATTTCGGAGATGCCCTCGATAGCGCCAATGCGCTCCAAAAGCGGGCGGCTGCGCTTGGTGTTGAAGTCGTAGTATTCGAGCATGCGCCCTTTGCGATTGGTGTATACGAGGTAGCGCCCATCGGGCGAGAGGGTGGTGATGGGGGAGCAAAGCAGGGCGCTGCGCAGGTAGTCGGGCAAATCCATGAGGTTGCCCGCTTTGTTTTCGAGGACAAAGGAGCGGCAGCCTTCGTCATGCGCGACGACCTCCAAAAGCAGTTTGCCCTCCTCGCTGCGCGCCTCCACTTGGGGGCGATTTTTTTCATCCTCGCTCCTTTCGTGCAGCTGTTCGTCGCGTATCAGCTCGAAAATTTGCTTTTCTTTGCTCCATTTGAATTCTTTGCGCCGATTTTTTTGGTTTTCAAACAAGCCTTGCAGCAAAATAACATCTTCAAAAATCTCTACGCTCATATCCGTGCCTTTGGTGCGCACTTTTCGGGGCATACCAAATTCGCTCTCGAAGCTATCTATACGCTCCCAGATTTGCAGCAGCGGGTGGCTGAAAATGTCGCGTATATTGGCGGCGGAAGAATCGAAGGGATTTTCATAGACGACGATTTCCCTGCCTTGGTACGAGATGCCGTAATCGTAGCGCAGATAAACGACGAGTTCGCCGACCCCATCGTGGGTAACGTCGTTGAGTTCTACCTTTTCGACCCAGCAGGGCGCGCGTTTGATGCGCAGGATATGCGGGGCTTTTGTGCGGTCGGTGGCATCATACATACGCAAGACGGCGGGGGCTTGCTCCTCGTTGTAGGCAATCAGCCAATGATGCTCCTCGTCTTGCGATAGGTTGACTACGCCGATAAAAGCAGTATCCGTGATTTCGGGGAAGGAGTCCACGACGCGCTTTTGCACCTCTTCGGGGCGAAAGGCGACCTTTTCGGTGGTGCAGCCTGCTATCAGGAGAATGACGAATGACGAATGACGAATGACGAGCGGCGAAGCCACCCACGAAGTGAATGACGAATGACGAATGACGAATGACAAATGACGAATGACGAATGACGAATGACGAATGACGAATTGTGCAGCCGCTTTGTGTCGTGATAGCGCTTGATTATATAGATGGCGGAGAAGACCCATTTGAGCTATTTTTTTAATAGATAAGGCTAAAACAAGCTATTTTTTTTATTTTGCGCAGACAATAAAGAAAAATTATTCGCTTCGCGTTAATTTCGTTTTTATCATTCGTCATTCGTCATTCGTCATTCGTAACTATGGAACAGTATCTTGATTTTTTGCGCGAGGGGGTCTATACGACGCTGGCGCGGCTTTCGCCCGAAACGCCTGCGCAATGGGGCATGATGAATGCGCAGCAGATGGTAGAGCATTTGCGTATGCCCTTGTTTTTGTCTTGTGGTTTTGCGGAGATAAAGCCGCTATTTGAGGCGGATAAATTGGCGCGCAACTATCAGGCTACCATCGTAGAGAAGCGCCAGATACCGCGCAATATAAAGTTTAAGGACGGATTTATTGCGGAGCCGCAGCCTTTGGAGTATGGCTCTTTGGGAGAGGCGATAGAGGGGGTTCGGGAGGCTATCGGGGCGTTTTTTGAGCGCTTTTCGGAGGAAGAAGACCAGAAAAATTTACGCATTTTGCACCCCGTATTGGGTATGCTCTCTTATCAGGATTGGCTGTACTTTCATTGTAAGCATATTTGGCATCATAGCATACAGTTTGGTCTGCTGCCCGATGAGGCGGCGTACCATTAAAAGTGAAAAGTGAAAAGTGAAAAGTGATGTTTTTCGGGCGCTGGGCGGGGCTGCTGTACCGTAGGCAACGCCGATTTACACAACATTAGATTATTTATAACACAAAGCGCAGTTGTTTTTCACTTTTCGCTTTTCACTTAAAAAAGTTATTTAATCAATAAATTATGCTCGAATGAAAGCCCTTTGCGGCAAAAAAATTACATTTGTCGAGTAAAAAATTGGGTTTTGAGCTACAAGATAAAGATTGACGATTTTGAGGGTCCCTTTGACTTGTTGTTGTTCTTTATTGAGCGCGACGAGCTGGATATTTATGATATTCCAATAGCAAAGATAACGGGCGATTTTTTGGAGTATATGCACACGATGCAGCGGCTGAATATCGATTTGGCAAGTGATTTTGTGTTGGTAGCGGCGACGCTGATGCGCATAAAATCGCGTATGCTCTTGCCTCGCGTGGAGCTGAACGAGGAGGGCGAAGTTATCGACCCGCGCGCCGAATTGGTGCAAAAACTGTTGGAATATCGCAGATATAAGGCGACCTTGGGGGAATTTGAGTACTTGGAGGCGCAGCAAGCGGCGCGCTACGAGCGCGGAAGTATGCCCCTGTATCTGCATGAGCAGACGCAGCGCATTGCGGCAGATGTGGAGCTGGAGCATCTTTCCTTGTTTAAGCTGCTGCGCTCGTATCAGCAGGTTTTAGACCGCTTTAAGCTGCAAAATGCCAAAATCGTGCATACGGTGGTTAGGCACAATTACAGCATGGAAGAGCGGCATATGTATATCATGCAGCGTCTGCAAGAAACCGATAGGGGGCGTTTGGATTTCATTGATTTGTTTGAAGAATGCGAAAACCGCTTGCACGCAATTTATACTTTCTTGGCAACGCTGGAGCTTTTGCAGCAGGGTAAAATACAGCTACAACAGGCAGAAGGCTTTAATAATTTTTCGATTTCCGCCGCAGAGCTGGTCGGTTAATATATGTTTTCGTTACATTCATCACATCATGTCTCAAGAAGATTTAAGCAAAAACACTGCGCCCGCTGCCGCAGAACCCGACTACGCACAGCTTCAAAACTCCGTCAGCCCTTGGAAAATCGCTTTACCCATCGTCTTGGGTTTGGGCTTGGTGGTGTATCTATTTGCGAGCAATTTCCGTATGGAGGAATTCCGAAAAATAGATTTTTCGGGGCATACTTTTTTTTGGATTTTCATGGCGGCGGTTTTTGTGGGTATTCGCCATTTTTGCTACATGGCGCGCCTGCGTGTAATAACTGAAGGGCATTTTAGCTGGCGCAAATGCTTTGAATTGATTGTTATCTGGGAATTTAGTTCCGCGATAACGCCGACAAGCGTAGGCGGCTCGGCGGTGTCGATGTTTGTTATCTCGCGCGAAAAGGGCATGACAGCAGGCAGAACGGTGATGATAGTTCTATATACGGTGGTGGTCGATACGTTTTTCTTTCTGCTTATGCTCTTGGGTTTTTACGCAATGTTTGGCCCTATGATGATATTCCCTGGCGATG
>CAYXSA010000179.1:0-3280 GCA_964467315.1 uncultured Saprospiraceae bacterium
GAGTTACGAGTTACGAGTTACGAGTTACGAGTTACGAGTTACGAGTTACGAGTTAGTTTTTTTTGGGGCGCAAAGATACGCAGAACCAATATCATATAAACATAAAGTACTGTGTCGCCGAAAGGAGGCATAGTACTTTATACTTACTACTTACTACCTACCACCATGCTTCGCGATATAGACCAACTGCGCCGCGACTATCAGCGGGCGAGTTTGAATGAAGAGGATTTGCGCAAAAGCCCCTTTCAGCAGTTTCGGGCTTGGTTTGAGGAGGCACAGGCGAGCGGCATCGAGGAAGCCAATGCGATGACGCTTGCTACCGCCAACTCGGAAGGGTTTCCTTCCTTGCGTACCGTTTTGCTGAAAGGCTTTGACGAAGAGGGCTTTGTATTTTATACCAATTATGGCAGCCGCAAGGGCGGGGAATTGGCAGAAAATCCGCGCTGCTCCCTGCTTTTTTTCTGGAAAGAGCTGGAACGGCAGGTTCGCATTGAGGGTTTGAGCCAGCGGGTAGGCGAAAGCGTTTCGCGTGCCTATTTTCAGTCCCGCCCCAAAGACAGCCAAATAGCGGCTTGGGCATCGAAACAGAGCCGTGTGGTGGAGAGCCGCGCCGACTTGGAGGCGCGTTTTGAGCAGGTAAAAGCGCAGTTTGCCGATAAGGAAGTCCTGCCTTTGCCCGAAAACTGGGGCGGCTTTGTGGTAAAGCCCTACAAAATCGAATTTTGGCAGGGCAGAGCCAATCGCATGCACGATAGGCTGCTGTATACCCTTTCCGAATTGCAGCCGCAGCCGCGTTGGGCTATCTCCCGACTAAATCCATAACGCGCAGGAAAAAAAAAGCCAGCGCTATAGCAAGCTGCCCCGTTAACAGATAAAGATTGCATTAGCGAGAGGGATACGGAGGGCTGCCGCATAGCGGCAGTACCCGCGCCTTTAGGCGCGGGTATGAGCGTTCAGCGAACCCGTAGAAGCCCGACGCGAGCGCCTACGGCGCGAAGCGGCTCGCCCAAAAAAAAGAAGACAGAAAGACAGACAGAAAGACAAAATGCGCATACTCCAACTTTGCAAAAAATTTCCGTATCCGCTCAAAGACGGCGAATCCGTCGCGGTAACGTATCTAAGTCAGGCGCTGCAAAGGGAAGGCTGCTCGCTGACCTTGCTAAGTATGAATACGACAAAGCACTATTTTGATATTAGCGCCCTGCCTGCCGATTATGACCATTATGAGGCGATACATGTAGTAGATATCGACAATCGTTTGAAGTTGGTAGATGCTTTTTTGAACCTTTTTTCTTCGCGTTCCTATCATGTGGAGCGCTATATTTCGGCGGAGTTTGCGGAAAAATTGCGCACGCTTTTGCTGACGCAGCATTTTGATATAGTGCAATTGGAGACGCTTTATTTAGCGCCCTATATCGAAACGATACGCGCTGTGAGCAGGGCAAAAATCGTTTTGCGCTCGCATAATGTAGAGTACGAAATTTGGAAACGCATCTTGCAGGGCACTACGGCTTGGGCAAAGCGCTGGTATCTGGGTCTGCTGACGCGCAGGCTCAAGGCTTTTGAGGTGGCGCAGCTCAATCAGTACGACCTTTTGGCGGCTATTACGCAGCGGGATTTGGATTTTTACCGACATTTGGGCTGTAGTATTCCTGCCTGCGTTGTGCCTATCGGCTTGGACACGGCAAGATATCAGCTTATGCAGTCGGCGGGTGCGGATAGTTCGGCTTTGAGTTGCTGTTTTATTGGCTCGCTCGATTGGCAGCCGAATGTAGAGGGCGTGCGTTGGCTTTTGGAGGAGGTTTGGCATAAGGTGCGCGCCGTAGTACCTGCTGCGACTTTGCATATTGCGGGCAGAAATACGCCCGAATGGCTGTTTGACGGGCATTGGGAGGGCGTAAATATACATGGGGAAGTAGAGGACGCGCTTAGTTTTATACGCGCGCACAACATTATGCTTGTGCCCCTGCACGCGGGCGGCGGTATGCGGGTGAAAATTTTGGAGGGCATGGCGCTGGGCAAACCCGTCGTAAGCACCGCTATTGGCATCGAAGGCATCGCCGCCGTACCCAATGAAGAGGCGCTAATAGCCGACGGGAGCGACGATTTTGCCGCCTGCGTAGTGCGCCTATACAAGGAAGCGGATTTGCTGCAAAAGGTCAGCGAACAGGCGCGCCGCTTTGCCTGCCTACACTATGACAACAAACGAATAGCGCAAAAATTGATAGCATTTTATCAGCAACAGCTACAAACACAGCCCAGCCCCTTATGAACAATATCTACGAAAGCCTCGAACGCATTGAGCAACTGCGCAAGCAAGGCATTTTGACGCAGGAGGAATTTGAGCAAGAAAAGCGGCGGCTGCTCTCGGCAGGCGATGCCAGCAAACAACAAACGCCGCCCCAAAGCCGCCCCACTGTGCGCAATGCCGCCATACACGACGAAGAAAGCGGCTACAATCTGCAAGCCGATACGCAGCAAAATGGCAGTTACGCACTGGCGGTGCATCTCGTCATGTTCGTACCCTATATCGGCTGGCTCATCTCGCTCATCATGTGGCTCACCAAAAAAAATGAGAGCCCCTTAGTCAATCAGCATGGCGCGCAACTGATGAATATGGTCATTTCGCAAATCCTTTATACGGTGGTGTTTGCGGTGATAGCTGGCGTAATTATCGGCGTTGCGGGCAGGCGCAGATTTAGCAACGATTTTCCGCCAGAGATGATACCCGTGATCATCGTTGGCGCTGCCTACGTGATTTATCTCCTCGTTTGCGTCGTATATATGATCGTCAACGCGGTGCGCGCCAGCAGCGGAAAAGCCGCAAGTTACCCCCTAAGCATTCCGTTTATCAATACAAAATTGCCACAGTCGGGCGATGATGGAGATATAAGCCGCCATTTTGGACGGTAGAGTGACGAGTTACGATTGCGCAGCAACTGTGTAGTGCATTTTACACATAAGCCATTGATAATCAGGTATATATACCAAGCACAATCGTAACTATGGCGTGCCCCTGCTCCCCGCCGCTAACGCGGCTTAAAGGTCGCAGGGTCGGGCTATCCGCTACATCAGCCCGCTGGCGCGGGCTGGTTTCGCTGCTATCCCTCACGCGAAGCGCCCGCTTTGCGGGCGCTATAGCCGCAGGCTGCGCGCTGCGCGCTTGCCTACGGCTATGAAAAAATCGCCCCTTTGGGGCTACATGATTGCAACATAAAACAACTTTTCACTTTTCACTTTTCACTTTTCACTTTTCACTTTTCACTTTTCACTTTTCAAG
>CAYXSA010000180.1:0-3023 GCA_964467315.1 uncultured Saprospiraceae bacterium
TTTATTTTGGATTTTAGTTTTACCACAAATATATAGCGTGAGGGATAGTAGGGGCAGACCCATGTGTCTGCCCTTTGGGGCAGCACAGGTCTGCCCCGTATAGCCCGACCGCGCCGCCTTTTTAGCGGCGCGGGCACGCCCAAATTACGAAAACGAAGTTAACGCGTAGCGAATTACGAATAATGATAGTGTTTTGTATAAATACTTGATTATCAATGTATTTTGTGCAATCGTAACTCGTAACTCGTCATTCGTAACTCAGGGCGTATCTTTTCGCTGAAACTCCAGCTCTACGCGCCTATTGCGGGCGTTTTGCGGGTCGGCAGAAAAGAGCGGCTGCCCAAAACCCAGCCCGATGCAATGCAAGCGTTCGCTGCTTATGCCCTTGCCCATGAGATAATTTGCCACCGCCCGCGCTCGCGCCTCCGACAGCAAAAGCAAGTGCTCGCGGGCATCTTCAGGATTGATACCCGCCATCGGGGCGGCGGTGTGCCCCTTTATCGTGAGCTGCAAATTAGGATCTTTTTGCAGACGCTCCACCACAAAACGCAATTCCTCAAACGAAGCAGGCAGCAGGGTAGAATCCTCCGACTCAAATTGGATATTTTTAAGTACAATGACCTCTTTGCTTGCCTGATTTTCACCATCGGCGCTATCTCTGCGCGGCTCTTTGCGCGGCCTGCCAAAATGAAAAAGTCCCGCGCTCGTATTCAACCAAAATGAACCATCTTGAATTGGCAAAATCTGACTAATGCGCTGGCTCGAGCCGCTGGCGCTCGCTTTAGCGATTTGCGCGGCGTTGGCTACGGGTAAAAATTCCTGCCTTTCGGCATCAAAATATACGAAATTGGCAGAATTGGAAGCCAGCAACACCCGCCCCCAAGCATCGATGGCGAGCGCCTGCACGCGCTCCCGCTGATTATCGTCGGGCAGCCTTATTTCCTTACTCAAGGGCTTGCCTGTGAGGCTGTAGGCGCGCAGATAATTGGCATTATTGCGCAAAAAAATCGCCCAAACCTTGTCCCCTTTTGGCGCGGCAGCAATTTTGTAATGAGGCTCACGAGAGATTTCTACCGTCTTTTTTTCTTGCACCAGCGTCAGCCCTTTGCCGTGTGCGAGCCATTTGCCGCCTTTGGAGTCCAGCAAAAAATCTTCAGTGCGCAGGGCGCTAAAATTTTGCAGTTGCAAATCTCCCTCCGTAACTTTCGCCTCTGTTTTGGGCAGCAGATGCCGATAATGGCGCTTGTCGAAGTCCTGCGCATCTTGGCAAGCAAGCAGCAAAAGCCGAGCGGCAGAATCGTATTGTATTTTCTGTATTTGTAGGGCAGGCAGCAGCACGATATCGCGCAGTTTGCCCCGACGAAATTCGTACAAATTGCCCTCATAATCGGCTACCCACTGCTCCACACTGTCGCGCACGTATAGCGCAGCCCCGACGAAATTTGCCCCTTGCGCATCGTACAGCGTATCCACCTTATATAGGTTCGGAAATACTGCCGTATCTATGCTTAGTCGCAAAAAAGCCCCTTCCGTAGCCAGCCAAATTTGCCCTTGATGCTCCGCTATCGCTGTGATGCGCTGCTTTTGGGCGCTGCTCTGAAAAAGCAACTGCACGCGCTCGTATTGCACCTGCGCCCTCGCCATTTGCGCAAAAAAAGCCCACAAAAAGCTACCAACCGCTATGTACTTCAAAGTATTTTGGCGCATCGATTTGTGTGTTTGTGAGCGCGTCGGATATGATGACGCAGTATTTTCCCTTCGGCAAAAGCTTGCGTTTGTCGCCCTCTATGTCGATATGCGGCGTTAAAATATGGCTTTTTATCCTGCCTTTGCGTTGCAAATCCATGATAGATTCGCCCATAGGCGAATTGCTTTTAATGTCGATAATTACCTCGCCGTCGCTTACGCCGATTTGCGCAAAATTGATGCGCAGGGCGTGCAAATCTTTTGCCTTTGAGGCTTTGTCGGTCGTGATTTTCCGCCCCTGATTATCTATAAAATAGAGCTCCAAGCCGCCGATTTTGTTGACGATGCTTTGCGCCGTTTGCAAACGTTTATCCAAATTCGCAATCGTATTATCGCGCACTTTTAGTTCCGCCGCTAAGGCATCAGCGCGGGCTGTTTCGCCTTTGGCGCGTAGATTTTCGACCTGTAGGCTATCGTTTTGCTTGCGCAAAATGACATTTTCCAAGCGCAATTTCGCCAATTCTTCTTCCAATTCGCGTATGCGCGCTTCCAACTTTTCGATTTCTTTTTTTGCATTCGGACTGAATGCGGCATTGGCTTTTTCTATCACCAGCGCCTTGATTTTTTGCTCTTGCTCGGCGAGGTCGCGGGCGTATTTTGCGTCCACTTTCTCCAAATTTTGTTGTATTGCCCGCAGTTTTTCGCCTGCGCTGCGCGTGATGGTTCTATCCGTTTGCTCGCTCCATTCGTTGGCGCGTCGGGCGATTTCGGTAGTGCGGCGCTTGATTTGCTGAAAATCGCCCGCGCTCGTCGCAATGTCCAATTCGTCTTGTATTATCAGAACCGAATCTCTTAGCTCCTTCACTTCGCCCTCGAGCTGCGTGATGGTACCCGCATCCGCCAAATTATTCTCTTTTAGTTCTTTTATGCGTTCCGTTTTTTCGGCGAGCAGCTGTTTTATGCTGTTGAGGTGTTCCGTTTCTGTTAGGCTGCTGTTGGTTTCTATGCTCACGCTGCTTTTTCCGTCGCCACCCATATTGCGCACAAGAAGCAGCAAAATTATCAGCCCCACAACGGCTGCAAGCGCGACTTGTATCTTGCGTTTATTATTTTCTGCGGACATTTTGGGGGACGATTTCTACGAGTTTTCTGGGTTATTGGTAGATTTTCTTTTGGGCGTGCCCCCGCGCCGTAGGCGCGGGGTCGGGCTATCCGCTGCATCAGCGCCTACGGCGCTGGTTCCGCTTCTATCCCTCACGCGCAATGTCATTAAGGCATTACACTAAAAAAATGCTTTTTTAATTAAGCGCGTAAAATGCTCGCGTAGCGAGCCAATA
>CAYXSA010000181.1:0-2986 GCA_964467315.1 uncultured Saprospiraceae bacterium
AGCGTAACGCCGTAAGTACCTGCTGTGCTATATGCAACGCTGGGGCTGGTCGCTGTAGAGGTAGCTGGCGTGCCACCTGCAAACTCCCAAAGGTAAGAAGTAGCGCCTGTGGATTGATTGCTGAAACCAACCGTACCGTTTTGGCAGATAGTCGTAGCGGAAGCGGCTGTGAAAGCCGATGTAGGCGCAGCGGGCGCAGTGATACAGAAATTATAGCTGATGCTATCGCCAAAATCGCTATTTGCGATGTTGGCTGCCAATCTTGCAAGGGTATCATTTTGAGGGCCTAATACGAAGAAAGTCCCGTTGCGGGTGCAGGCTGCCGAGCCGTAGTTGCCGCGCAAACCGTCGCCGTAGCTATCAAAAACGCGCAGCGTATAGCAGCCGATAGGCAAGCAAACGGGTACGACGACATTCGCAGGATTTTGGGAATTTACATAAGGGCCGCCGCTGGCATAGGTAACCGAATTGCCGACTATTTCCCAAGTCGTTTCGTCGCCGTAGCAGTCGGGCACGAGTACAAACTGCGCCGTCAAACCGCCCGTGATAACCTCAAAATTATAGCGGGTCGTATCGTTGGCATTGTTGGGGTCGGCGCTGCCATTGGGCAGGCTGGTATAGGCGTAGAAAATGTTGCTACCTGTATTGGCAGTAACCGCAGGCAGGGCTACTGTAGTCGATGCGCCCGCAGTGAGCGAACCCGTCCAGTTGAAAACATTGTTTGTCCCGCCTTGTATGCCATAGTTTATCGTTACGCTTGTGAGCGTTACGCTACCGAAATTGCGCACTGTTATCGTAGCGGCTACCGTGTTGCTATTGCAATATACCTCGTCAATGCCTACGATGCTGCGAGCGCTGGCATCGTTGGCGATAGTGGGCGCATTCGGATTGTAACCGTCGATAAACATAGGCGCAGTGCCTGCGGGGTCGAGCCAGTCGCGCAAGCGCGTAGCTGCCGTTGTGCCCGTATTCCAAGAAATATCAAATCTGCCGTAGTAGTCGGGCTGCCCGTTGTTTACTAAACCATTGCAGGCAGCGCCGCCGCCAAAAAGCTGTCCAACGACGCGTTTGTTATTGTCGAATAGGGGCGAGCCAGAAGAACCACCTTCCGTAGTGCCATTGTCCCAGTTGGCAACCTGCCAGCAAAGTGCTGACTGCCAAGTTACCTGCGTGAGCGCATTATTTTCGCGGCTGAATTTTTTTACGTCGCCGTCGGGGTGGTGTATACCAACTGCGGAAGGCGAAGCCGTGCCGCTTCTATCCCAGCCTGCGTAGTATACGTCGCCTGTAGGTGTCGTATTCATCTGATGCAGTGCAAAATCAGAGCCTGCGCGAGCAGCGCGTCTAACTCCGCCCGTTACCTGATTGTAGGGTGTGGGCGGATTGCCAGAGGCTGCATTTTGTGCACATACGGGCGTGGGACTATCCCAGTTGAAACGGAATACCCAGTTGGCGGAGCTGTTGCCGCAGTGATTGGCGGTAAGAAAATAGGGTGTGCCATCGTTGGCGGTATTGTTGACAAGCGCACCCGTGCAAGCGCCTGCGCCGCCTACGACGATGATAGCGACAGAGTTTACTTGGTCTTCCCAGCCGTTGGCGAGCGGACATTTTACGTCGTTATTGCATTTGCCAGAGGTATTTAGCCCCTTGTATACGTCGGCTGCATAGTTGAAAATGCTTCGATAGCCGTGTATAACGGCGCTGATGCGCAAGCGTCCGCGTCCTGCTACCCGTTTCGGTTCGTAGTATTCGACCACGATACGCCCGCCTTGTATGGGGGTGGTGCCCATTTCGGCTGCTGCGCTGTTGTTGAGATGGGTGTATGCGCCCTGCAATTCCGTTTTATCGGCATTGTAGAGGTGCAGGTATGCGCCTTCGGGCAGTTCGTACTCGCTAAAAAGCACGTTTACACTCAATGCCTGCGGACAATCGAAGCCGATGCGCCAAACTTGGTCGCCATTGGGCAGGGATTCCCAGATACCTGCATTTTGTAGGCTAAGGTCTACGCTATGCGTATAACCGAAGCGCCAAGGGGTAGATTTCGTTGCATCGTTTATCGCGTCTTCTACCATCAGAGGCGATAAATCTACGCGCGGCATACGCAAAACGGGGGTTTCTTGTGTGAATTTACCCTTCCAGCTATGAGGAGCACCCTTGTCGACAAGTTGCGCCGAAAGCGACTGCGACCAGCCCGCAAAAGCCAAACAAACAGCTAAAACATATAAAATTTTTCGCATAACGTCAATTACCTGTTAAAACGTTGGTAAAACATATCGGGCGCAAAATTACTACTTGTTTATGAAAAAGCGTAAATATATCCAAAGGCATTTGGGCGGGCTTAAAAAAAATTTTCACATATCGCAGTTATAGCCTATTTTTGGGGCATTCGCAAACGCAGCCATCAACCAACGCTATGTCGCTCAATATACTCGAAGAAGACGGTACGCCGAAACCCAAAAATACCACTGCCCAAATCGTGCAACTTAGCGTGGCGGTGCTCCTCGTAGCGGTTATTGCTTACGTGGTGCTCAAATTTGTAATGGCGTTTATTTGGTGGATAGTCAGCCTACTTGCCATTGCCGTTATCGCCATAAATTACAAATTGATATGGCGCATTATTAGCTATATTCGGGGCTTGTATGCCCGCAGTACGGGCTTGGGGGTGGCGGCTACTATCGGCAGCCTTGCGGTTTTTACACCCTTTGTGGGTCTGCTTTTTATCAAAACGCTTTGGGATTTTCGCAATTCCGACTTTCTCCCTTTCGGCAAGAAAAAAGCCACCGATGTCCAAACTATCGACATTAGCCACGAGGAAATGAAGCAGAAAAATCTCATAGACCCGACCTCTATGCAATAATTTGGGGCTGTTTTTTTGGGGCGTGCCCGCCTGCCTAAAAAGGGCAGGCGGTCGGGCTATGCGGGGCGTATCCACATCGCCCAAATGGGCGAATGTTGATTCGCCCCTACTATCCCTCACGCTATATAT
>CAYXSA010000182.1:0-2817 GCA_964467315.1 uncultured Saprospiraceae bacterium
AGCTGGCTATCAATTTTAAAAAAAATTCCTTAATTTAATTTTGTCCAAGTACTTAGTTATCACTATCGCATAGAATGTGAGAAAGAATAAAGCCTACTACAGCCCCGCGCCTCCTTTGGGCGCGGGGTTGTTTTGCGTGAGGGATATGTAGAGTCGTAGCATGCTACGGCTCAAATAGCCCGACCCGCAGCCCCTTTTTGGGCTGCGGGGCACGCCCCAAAAAAAAGAAAAAAGCGCCATCGACTGCGTACGAGCGCGCAAACGATGGCTATACAAAAACACAATCACGAAAATGAAAAACGCGTTTCAGGGGGTTCTATGCTTATTTTTTAATCGCCATCGTCCGTCATATCGGCGTAAGTGATGCTCACGCAGAGCAGGGACGGCAGGTCGGTTTTGAGCAGTACGATTTGATTGACAGCGGCGGCGTAGGCGGGTTTCACGGCGTTGATGTCGGCAGTAATAGCCTGCGAGAGCGAGCCGAGCGCGCGCGTACTTTCGAGCGTCGTGCGGCACAAATCAAACTGCGCGAGTATGTCGGCAGAAAGCAAGGTGGCGGGCGCTTCGTCGCGGGCAGCCTCGACGGCATTTAGATAGTCGTCTAAGCCCTGCCCGTTGGCGCTGCCGCCTTCTTGCGTACCCGTAAATAAATCGCGGGAAGCCGCCACGCATTCCAGCGCCAAATCCAAAGAAATACCGCTATAAAACGCCTCAACTTTATTAGGCGCGGCTATATAACTGACCTTTGCGCCGAGCGGCGTGCCCAATTTATTGTTTTTTAGCTCCTCGTAGTTGGCGGAAAGCTGATTGACAAGCAGGCTAATAGAACTGCCCGTAGCTACGCCCGTCGAGCTGGTGAAAGTCAACAAATAATTGCCCGCGTCGGCGCGCCAATCGGTATAAACCCGCTGCGCCTGCGTTTGTATATGCGCGCCCACAGCGTTGAGGTACTGCCTGCGAGCGGCAGCATCGGGGTCGCTGCTATACTTTGCCAAAACGGCGCTTTCGTCGCTGCCTACGCCATAAAGCAGATAATCCAAAGCCGCAAAGCCGCGTGCATACTGATAAAAAGGCGTATGGAGGTCTATGCCCGTAGTGCCTGCGCTGATGGTTTGCTCGATGCGGTCGCTGAAAGCGGGATAACTATTGAGCATTGCGCGCAAGCCGCCGTTTTCGGCTGCTGCGCCAAACTCCAGCATCGCCACCCGCTGCCAAGCCAAATACGCCGAGCGCCAAGCCGCACGCAAAGCCGCCAAATTCGTAGCATCTGTCTGCGCGTTAAAATCGGCTATAGCCGCCTGCATTTCATCGACGCGGGCAGCAAAATTGGCATATCTCGGCAAAATGATATTCGTGCCGACATTCTGCAACAAGTCCGCCTGTGCGTAATCACTCGCGCAAGGGTCTTGCTGGCGGTCTTTGCAGGCAGCAGCCAAGAAGGAAAGCGAAAAAAGAAGAAAAAGGCTATAGCGGGACATAGTTTGCGATTTTTACAACTGGTCTTTTACATTGGCAAGGGCGGGATAGTAGCCTACGAGCGCATCGATAACGCCCTGTATATCGCTCGCTGTGGTCGCGTATAGGTTGGCATCGAGCGGGTCGGCAGAGTCGGCAAGCAAGACCAATAAAGCATCTACCTGCGAAGAAGTCGCACGCGGCGCGCCGCCAAATTTGAGCGACCACACAAAGGCATAAGCCTCCGAAGCAGCATGGTGATAAGTGCCCGCATCTACGCCGATATTATTTTTCGCTACATTCAGATAGGAAACCGCCGTAGAGGCGCAAACCAGCTCCCAAACGCGGCGTACATCGGCTATAGCCAAATCGCGGGTGTCGATGTCTTTGTTGCTAATTGCGGCGCGCCCCTTCAAAAAGGCGTTCATCAGGTCGCCGTTGGTGGCAAGTAGCGTATTGCGCGAGTTGGAGTATTTGCCCCAATAAACGATGCCCGTCGTATTTACGGGAAAATCCGTAGGCACACCAAAATAGCCAAAAGCCTCGTCCCAATGGTGCTCCATCGCCGTGCCTTCGCCTGCGGTTACGGTTTCGTTGTCGACGTTCATTTTGCCTTCGCCGAGATAAACCGCCGTCGCTTGATAGTACAAACAAGCGCCCATAATGCCTTTTTCGATGACCTGCGCCAACTCCAGACCGTTGGCATTGAGGAGATAGGTTTTGTCGCCCGCGTTGTTGGTTACGATGCCTGCCGCGCCACTGCTGGCGCTCGCTGCGGTAGAGGCGGAGGCGGTGGCAACTGCTTCCAGCCAGCCCTCAATGGCATCTTGAGCAATGGCTGCGGTTTTATCCTTGATTTGTTTGCCCGAAGTATTGAGCGCCGATTCTGCGAAGGGCGCATTTTCGTTGCGGTACATATTTTTCAAAACCGTCGCATCGAGCGCGGCAGCGCTGGGGGTATTGGCAGTTTTTACGAGGGTAGAAAGCTCCGTAAGCATGGCAAGCCGCGCCGTCTGCCCCGTGTAACTGACGTTCGTAAAATTGTAAGTCGTCGGTATTTGGTAGTCGTTGATATCGTCCTTTTTGCAGGAGGCAGCAAACGCCGCAATCGTGGCGGAGAGCAGAAGAAAACGAGCTGAAGACATCGTCGTATGGTGTTTGATGGTGTAGAATGAGCGCAAAATTATACTTATTTATACTTATTCCAAATAAAAATAAGAATTTTTTTAGGCTGTCAAAGATAATTGTTGTCGGGCTTCGGCTGCTATTGTGGGCTTGTTGCGGGCGATGACTTTAGTCATTTTTTTGGGCGTGCCCCTGCTCCCCGCGCCGCGCAAAGCGCGGCGCTTAAAGGTCGCAGGG
>CAYXSA010000183.1:0-2806 GCA_964467315.1 uncultured Saprospiraceae bacterium
TCGGGCTATCCGTTGCAGCGCCTTGCGGCGCTTCCACTGCTATCCCTCACGCAAATATGGCATTTGCGCTGCACCACGAAGTAGACAGGAAGCGAATGAGAAACAGTACTTGCTACCACTGCCGCCGCAAGGCGGCATAGTACCTATAGACAAAGACAACCTAAATATCCATAACATTCGTCATTTGCCAACGTACCAAGCTACCGTGCGGCGCAGCCCTTCGGGAAAGTCCACACTGGGCGCAAAGCCCAATTCTTTTTGTATTTTCGTAGCATCTATCGCATAGCGGCGGTCATGCCCTGCGCGGTCTTTGACGAAGGTTATTAGCTTGCGGCTTTCGCCCTTTTCGCGCCCCAAAGCCTCATCGCATAAGTCGCAAAGCAGCTCTACCAAGTCCAAATTTTTCCACTCGTTATGCCCGCCTACATTGTAGGTTTCGCCTATCTGCGCCTTATGGAAAATCAATTCTATAGCGCGGGCATGGTCATCGACATAGAGCCAGTCGCGGGTATACTTGCCATCGCCGTAGATGGGCAGCGGTTTGCGCTCTACGATATTTTGTATGCAAAGCGGTATCAACTTTTCGGGATATTGGTGGCTGCCGTAGTTGTTGGAACAGTTGGAAAGCAGCACGGGCACGCCGTAAGTATGCCAATAGGCGCGCACAAAATGGTCGGCGCTCGCCTTTGATGCCGAATACGGCGAACGCGGGTCATAAGCCGTCGTTTCCTCAAATAGCCCCTCTTCGCCCAAGCTGCCGTATACCTCGTCTGTAGATACCTGATAAAATACATGCCGCGCCCCGTTTTCGCTATGTGTGCGCCCTTGCCAAGATTTGCGCGCCGCATCGAGCAGGTTGAGCGTACCGAAGATGTTGGTATCTGCAAAAATTAGCGGATTTTCAATGGAGCGGTCTACATGCGACTCTGCCGCCAAATGTATAACCGCTGTTATCGGATAGGTCTCAAATAATTCCATCACTTTGGCGCGCTCGCGTATATCTATGCGCAAAAAGGTATAATTGGGCGCATGTGCTACGTCTTCTACATTTGCCAAATTGGCGGCATAGGTGAGGCTGTCGAGATTTAGGATATGATAATGCGGATAGTTTTTCACGAAGCGGCGCACGACGTGCGAACCAATAAAGCCCGCTCCGCCCGTAATCAGTATATATTGCTGCAAAATTTTTGTCATCTGTATTGTGCTGTATTTTGTGCTTTCTTTGAAAATTGTCGCCAAAATAAAAAAAACGCCTACAAAGCTCCTATAAAAAGGAAGCGTTGTATATTCACGCCGCAAATATACAAATCTACCCCAATTATGCAAAGATACTCTACCGCCTTAGGCTTACTGACGGATTTATACCAGATAACGATGGCTTACGGCTATTGGAAGGCAGGCAAAGCCGAGCAAAGGGCTGTTTTTCATTGGTTTTATCGACGCAATCCCTTTCAGGGCGATTTTGTCGTAGCCTGCGGCTTGGCGGAGGTCATGGATTTTTGCGAGCGTTGGCATTTCTCTGCCGAAGATTTGGCATACTTGGCAAAGCTGACAGGCAACGACGGCAAACCTTTGTTTGAGCAGGCTTTTATTGATTATTTGGGGGAACTGCGTTTTACGGGCAGCGTGCACGCGGTAGAAGAAGGCACGGTCGTATTTCCGCATGAGCCACTTGTACGCATAGATGCGCCACTGATACAGGGGCAACTCTTGGAAACGCCGCTTTTGTCGATAATGAATTTTCAGTCCCTCATAGCCACGAAAGCGGCGCGGGTGGTAGATGCGGCAAGGGGCGATGCGGTTTTGGAGTTTGGACTGCGCAGGGCGCAGAGCATCGACGGGGGGCTATCGGCAAGCAGGGCGGCATATATCGGCGGCGTAGACGCTACGAGCAATGTCCTCGCAGGGCGCTTGTTTGATATACCCGTGCGCGGCACACACGCGCATAGCTGGGTCATGTCCTTCGATACCGAGATAGCAGCCTTTGAAACCTATGCCCAAACGATGCCCAATAATTGCGTCTTTTTGGTCGATACATACGACACCGTAGAAGGCGTAAAAAAAGCGATAGAAGTCGGGCAGAAACTGCGGGAGCGCGGTTACGAATTGCAGGGCATTCGCTTAGACAGTGGCGACTTGGTCGCCCTAAGCCGAGCGGCGCGCAAACTGCTCGATGAGGCAGGTTTCCCGAAAGCCTCAATAGTAGCGAGCGACGACCTCAACGAATACCGCATTGCCGAGCTAAAAGACAAGGGCGCAGCCATCAACGTCTGGGGCGTGGGCACGCAGTTGGTAACAGCTTACGACCAACCTGCTTTGGGGGGCGTGTACAAACTCGCCGCCCTTTTCGACGAAAATACCCAAAGTTGGACACACAAAATAAAACTCTCCGAAAATCCCATCAAGGTTTCCACCCCTGGTATACTGCAACTGCGGCGCTACTCGCTCACCAATGGCAAACCCTTTGGCGATATGATTTGGAACGTACAAGACAGCAGCGAGCAGCCGCCTTCCTCTCTGATACAGTGTTTTGATGGGCGCACGGTGGTAGCCGAAACCCGACATTATGAGGATTTATTAGTCCCGATTTTCGAGCAAGGGCGGCGCGTGTATGCGCCGCCCACCATACACGCAAGCCGCGAGCGCGCCCGCCGACAAGTGCAGCAATATCGCAGCGTCAATTTTGCACTCTATCCGCTGGGCTTGGAGCAAACTCTATCAGAGCTAAAACTTTCCCTCATACGGCAGTGGAAAAAAAGTGAAAAGTGAAAAGTGAAAAGTGAAAAGTGAAAAGTGAAAAGTGAAA
>CAYXSA010000184.1:0-2405 GCA_964467315.1 uncultured Saprospiraceae bacterium
ATATATAGCGTGAGGGATAGTAGGGGCGAATCAACATTCGCCCATTTGGGCGATGGTGATACGCCCCGCATAGCCCGACCGCGCCCCCTTTATTGGGGCGCGGGCACGCCCTCAAAAAAACCCTTTATAGTCGGTATTGCTCAAAAAAAAGCCTACCTTTGCGGCTCAAAATCAATCACCATGAGCAAGCAATACGCAAAATACACGGCGCTCGACCTGCCAAGCATAGACAAAGAAATACTTGAATTTTGGCAACGCGAACGCATTTTTGAGCGCAGCGTAGAGGAGCGCGAAGGCGCAAAACCCTTTGTTTTTTTTGAAGGTCCGCCATCGGCAAACGGATTGCCTGGCATACACCACGTCTTAGCCCGTAGTGTAAAAGATACCTTTTGCCGCTTTCAGACCATGCTCGGCAAGCAAGTACGCCGCAAAGCAGGCTGGGATACGCACGGACTTCCCATAGAACTCGCCGTTGAAAAAAAACTCGGCATCACCAAAGAAGACATCGGCAAAAAAATATCCGTCGAAGACTACAACAACGAATGTCGACGCACGGTGATGGAATACAAAGACCTTTGGGACGAGGTAACCCGCAAGATGGGCTATTGGGTCGACCTGAACAACCCTTATGTAACCTACGAAAACGACTATATAGAGTCCGTTTGGCATCTGCTACAAAAAATCTACAACAAAGGACTCCTCTATAAAGGCTACACCATACAGCCCTATTCGCCTGCGGCGGGTACGGGGCTTTCTTCGCACGAACTCAATCAACCAGGGTGTTATAAACCCGTAAAAGATACGACGGTAGTGGCGATGTTTGAGGTGGCGCAGCCCTTGCCCGAAAAATTGGCGCAAGTAAGCAAATATATACAAGAGAACGACCAAATTAGACATTGGGATTCGCACGGTAGTTATGCCTATGCGCCGAAAGTGCATTTTTTGGCTTGGACGACTACGCCTTGGACGCTGCCGAGCAATACGGCGCTGACGGTCGGCGCAAATATCGACTATGCCGTAGTCGCTACGACCAACCCCTATACCAACGCCGAAGTCATCGTTATCCTTGCGAAAGCGGCATTGGGGCGCTATTTCGGCGGCAAAAATCAGCCGACTTATACGCAGATATGCAGCCTCAAAGGAAAAGAGTTGGAGGGCATTCGTTTTGAGCAACTGCTGCCCTTCGGCAATGAAATAGAGCCATTGGACGGAAAAACGGACGCTTTCCGCGTGCTAACTGCCGACTTCGTTACGACAGAAGACGGCACGGGCATCGTGCATACAGCGCCCTCCTTCGGCGCAGACGACCGCAAAGCAGCCCGCGCCAATGGCATCGGCACGCTTACCCTCGTCGATAAGCAGGGCAAATTCATAGACAGCGTCGGCGAGTTTAGCAATAGATTTGTGAAGAATTACCGCAATGAAGCCGACTATAAGGAAGTAGACGTAGACATCGCCATCAAGCTCAAAACCGAAGGCAAGGCATTTAATGTGCAGAAATACGAGCACAATTATCCGCACTGCTGGCGCACGGATAAGCCGATATTGTACTATCCTTTGGATTCTTGGTTTATCGCCGTTTCGCGCCCCGAAGTAAAAGAGCGCATGGTTGCCCTCAACGAAACTATCAACTGGAAACCCGCCTCAACGGGCGAGGGGCGTTTTGGCAACTGGCTGAAAAATGCACAGGACTGGAATTTGTCGCGCTCGCGCTACTGGGGCATACCTTTGCCGCTTTGGCGCACGGAAGACGGCGAGGGGGAAACCGTTTGCATCGGCTCTGTAGAAGAGTTGCGCACCCGCGTAGAAGCCGCCAATGCGGTTTTGGGCTTGCAGCAAACTGTGCCCACAGATTTGCACCGCCCCTTTATCGATGAGATAGTCTTAGTTTCGAGCAAGGGCGAGCCGATGCGCCGCGAATTAGACCTGATAGATGTTTGGTTTGATAGCGGAGCCATGCCCTACGCGCAGCACCACTACCCTTTTGAGAACAGCGACTTGATAGAAAAGGGGCTTTGGCAGGCGGATTTTATCGCGGAAGGTGTAGACCAAACGCGGGGTTGGTTTTATACCCTGCACGCTATAGCTACCGTTTGTTTCGACGATGTAGCCTACAAAAATGTAGTTTCCAACGGCTTAGTTTTGGATAAGTTTGGGCAAAAAATGTCCAAGCGTCTGGGCAATGCCGTAGACCCTTTTGAAACCATCGCCCAATACGGCGCGGACGCGGTGCGCTGGTATATGCTCACCAATGCGCAGCCTTGGGACGATTTGCGCTTCAATATAGAGGGGCTGCGCGATACGCAACGCAGTTTCTTTGGCACGCTCTACAACACCTACCAATTTTTTGCAACCTATGCCAACGTCGACGCATACGATGGCGCACAGGGCGAACTCCCCTTATC
>CAYXSA010000185.1:0-2341 GCA_964467315.1 uncultured Saprospiraceae bacterium
TTCACTTTTCACTTTTCACTTTTCACTTTTCACTTTTCACTTTTCACTTTATTAGCGCGAAGATAAGGATTAAAGCCCAAAAATACCGTATGCAGCCTGCCAACTCGCCCGCTTTTTAAGCAAAAAATAAAATTGCCCTGCCCGCTAACGCAAAAAAAGCTATTTTTGCGCCCTTATTTTGCATCAAACCGCCAACCATTGCCGCTTATGTCTTCCGTAAAAACTCGCTACGAGCAATACACCAAAGAACTCCGCCAAATCGCCGACTACAACGCCGCCGTTGCCCTACTGCACTGGGATAGCGAAGTCAACGCCCCCAGCAAAGGCGCTCAATTTCGCAGCCAGCAGATAGCTACCATCGCCGCCGCTACGCACGACCTATCGACCAGCGATCAACTCGGTCAACTCCTCGAAGACCTCTACGCCGTGCGCACCCAACTCTCCGAACAAGAAGCCCGCAACGTCAGCATCTCTCTCGACGACTATCATAAAGCCACCAAACTCCCCACCGAGTTCGTCCGCCAATTCGCCAAAGCCCGCGCCGATGCCTACCAAGCTTGGGTAAAGGCACGCCAAGCCAACGACTTCCAACTATTCGCGCCCGCACTCGCCGCCCTTGTCGAGCTACAGCGCCAAAAAACCAAACTCGTCGGCTTCAAAGACCACCCCTACAACGCCCTCCTCGATGAATACGAACAAAGCGCTACCGTCGCACAACTCGACCCGCTCTTCGTCCAAGTCCGCAGCGAACTAAGCCAGTTCGCCCGCAAACTCCGCGAAGAAGGCAAAGCCACCGATGACGCTTTCCTAAAACAAAACTTTCCCAAGCAAGCACAATGGGACTTCGGTGTGCAACTGCTTAAAAATATGGGCTACGATTTCGAGGCTGGCAGACAGGACGTATCGGTGCACCCTTTTACCGTTACCTTCTCGCCCCTCGATGTGCGCGTTACCACCCGTATCGACGAAAATAATCCCCTCTCCATGATTGGCACTTGCATACACGAAGGCGGGCACGCACTCTACGAGCAAGGCTTACCCGACGAACAATACGGTCTGCCCTTGGGCGCTGCCGTATCTTTGGGCATACACGAATCCCAATCCCGCGTTTGGGAAAATAACGTAGGTCTATCCCGCGCCTATTGGCAGTACCACTACCCCGCTTTCCAAAACGCATTCCCCAGCCAATTTGATGGCTGCGATGTAGAAACTTTCTACCGCGCTATCAATCAAGTAGCCCCCAATTTCATACGCGTAGAAGCCGACGAATTGCATTACCATCTGCATATTCTCGTCCGCTACGAGCTGGAAAAAGCCCTTATCGAAGGCAGCTTAGAGGTCGCAGACTTAGAAAAGGAATGGAACGCCAAATATAAAGAATTACTCGGCGTAGAAGTACCCGATGCCCTGCGCGGTGTATTGCAAGATGTGCATTGGTGCGAGGGTCTGATGGGCTACTTCCCTACTTATTCGCTGGGCAGCTTCTATGCGGCGCAGTTCTTCCGCAAAGCCTGCGAAGAGCACCCGACGCTGGAGCAAGAAATCGCCGCAGGCGATAGCAGCAAATTTTTGGACTGGACACGCAAAAACCTGCACCAATACGGACGCGCCTATTCGCCGCAGGAACTTTGCCAGCGTGCCACAGGCGAGCCCTTGAATGTGCAGTATTTCCTCGACTACATCCGAGCCAAATACAGCGAAATCTACAGCCTCTAATGGAACTTATCTGCATCGGAAAAATAGCAAAACCACACGGCACACGCGGCGCGCTCAAATTGGCGGTAGAAGAAAAGTATATCGACGATTTGCTGCGCGTGCGGGTCGTATTCATCGAAATTGGCGGCAGCCGCGCCCCCTACTTCGTGGAGAGTCTGCAAGAAAATAATTTTGTCCTCCTTCAAATCGAAGGACACGCCTCCCGCAATGCAGTCGATAAATTCGCCCAACGCCCCTTATATCTCCGCCGACGAGATTTGAGCCTGAGCGATGCGCAGATTGCTGCCCCCACTGCCCAACTGCTGCGCTACTTACATGTTACGGGCTTTATGATGTACGACAATACAACGGGAAAAGAAGTAGGCATTATATCAGAAGTCCGCGCCTTCCCACAGCAAGAAATGGCAGAAGTAAGCCGAGCCGAAAAATCTATGCCCCTCCTTATTCCACTCGTACCCGCTTGGATAGAAAACATAGACGAGCAAAACAAAAAGCTCTATATACAGTTACCTGAAGGAATGACGGATTTATAGCGCCCGCGCCTCCTTTGGGCGCGGGCTGCCGTATTCCGCGTGAGGGATAGTAGGGGCGACTGCGAAGCAGCCGCGAAGCGCATCAACATTCG
>CAYXSA010000186.1:0-1951 GCA_964467315.1 uncultured Saprospiraceae bacterium
TTTTTTGGCGTGTCGGCGCTCCCCGCCGCTAACGCGGCTTAAAGGTCGCGCCGTCGGGCTATCCGTTGCAGCGCCTGTGGCGCTTCCACTGCTATCCCTCACGCAAATATGGTTTTAAAAAAAATATTATATATTCAAAAACACTCGTACTCGCTACAGTACTTGTTACTTGCTACCAGCGCGGCGACAGCCGCGCAGTACCTATACACAAAGCACAACTACACAAAGCACAACTACGGCACCACTCTCGTTCCTCCCTGCCGAACGAAGCCCTCTGTGATGAGGTACTGTGCAGGCATATACAAGCCCATGATAATAAGCGAGGCGTGCGGAATCGTCGTATAAAATTTATTGAAGGCGATAAACAGGTCGGATACCATAAACATAAACGCACCGATAAAAACCAACCAAAAGCTATCCTTTGGCACGCGTCCGCCGCGATTGAGGGTAGCGAGTACCATGAGTATCAGCGACCAGCCGTAGACGAATACGGCGACTTTCAGTATCGTATCATCGCCCATTTCGGGAATAAGCAGCCAGAGCATCGCCACCAAAATCAGCAAAAACGGTATGCCTACATAAGGGTATCGCTGCACGAAGCCTTTTTTTGTTCTATCGCCCGTTCGCTGAAACAGCGATATATACAGGGTCTGCATCAGGAAAAAGCCGCCGATGCCGACAAGAAATAGCTTTTCGTGGTTAAACATCAAAAACACATCGCCTATCCATGCACCCAAGAGCGCGAACGCCAGCGTACTTTCTTCGTCGAGCCACATACGGAAGCAAGACCAGAAGAGATAAAAGAAGAGCATAATCATCAGCATCGGTTTGCAGGCGTAGACGATTAGCGGCACTTCTATAGCGTGTCCTATTATCACGCCAATGGCAAAGATGATGTACGAAACGAGCGAAAAGATTTTCATAGTCGGTTGTTATGAAAGGGACTGGGAGGGGTGGCGAGTAATTGGCGGGCGCGCTGTAGGTCTTCTGCGGTGTCGATGCCGAAGGCGTATAGGCTTTCGTCGGCGGAAGGCTCATGCCGAAATAGGACTATTTTTTTGCCGTCTTCGAGCCAGCGCAGTTGTTCGAGCATTTCGCAGCTTTCGAGCGGGCTGCTTAGATGGCTTTGGGCGGCTATATCGAGTAGGGTTTTAGCGCGAAACCCATATACGCCGATATGTCTGCAGTATAAACCTGCTGCTGCTGCCTGCTCGTATTGAGCCTGTGAGCGGGGGTATGGCAGCGGGGCGCGGCTAAAATACAGCGCCAAACGCAGATTTGCGCCCTTTGGCAGGGTATTTTTTTGATATACAACCTTTACGATGCTTGGGTTTTCCAAATCTTCGCGCCTTTGTATGGGCTGCATCGCCGTTAAAATGCCTGCATCGTCGGGCAATGCCGCAAAATTAGCAATCAATGCCCGCAATAAGCCTATTTCTACAAATAATTCGTCCGCCTGCACATTTAATACGAAGTCGTAGTTTTTTCCTTCCGTTATCAACTGCTGCAAAGCTTCAGCGCAACGCATCGTGCCGCTGCTCGCCTGCTCGCTGGTGAGTAGCACGCGAGCACCTACGGCCTCTACTACGGCGGCTATTTCGGCATGGTCTGTAGCCAGCACAATATCGCAAACATCGGCAAGCGCTTGCACCCGCTTATAGGTACGCAGCACCAGCGGCTCCCCACAAATATCCGCCAACATCTTCCTTTCTAATCGCTGCGAAGCATAGCGCGCAGGCAAAACAAGCAAAACCTTCATTGCGAATTACGAATTACGTGCATGGCAAGCATAGCGAGCCATCAATTACGATTGCAATTTGTGTATAAAATGTTGATTGTCAAGTATCTATAAGTGAAAATAAGTGCTTAAAAATTTGTAAATAATGCAGCAAAAATACACTTTTCACTTTTCACTTTTCACTTTTCACTTTTCACTTTTCACTTTTCACTT
>CAYXSA010000187.1:0-1869 GCA_964467315.1 uncultured Saprospiraceae bacterium
TTTCACTTTTCACTTTTCACTTTTCACTTTTCACTTTTCACTTTTCACTTTCTTGTATTTCCATAAAAATCTGCCTGCCAGCGCCAAGCCTATCGTTGCCACAAGCAGCAAAATATATATATAGTTATTGCGCGGCTGCAAATGTAGGGGCTGCGTATTGCCGATTTGCACGAAGGCAGCCCAGAAGGCGGGCGCAACGGCTACGCCGCGCGCATTTTGCAGATAGTCGATTTTCGCTTGCTGTAGGGCTTTATCCTTGTCTAAACCCTTGTAGAGTTGGGCGTAGAAATTTTGCATCAGGATACTTGTCGTTTGGTCATTGACCGACCAGAGCGAGACCAGCAGCGCGGGCACGCCCGCATACATAAAAGCGCGTGCTAAGGAAGCCGTCCCATTGCCCGCCTCAAACTTGCCGTACCCCGTCTCACAGGCAGAAAGCACCACCAAATCCGCCGATAAGCGCAGTTGCGATATTTCGTAAGCCTGCAATAGATTGTTCTCTGCACTATCGCCGTTTTCTGTAAAAGCCAAAGCCGAGAGTAGCGGGTTTTGTGCATCTAATAAGCCATGCATAGCGAGGTGCAAAATAGCGTATTTCGGCGCTTCTTGCTTAAAAAATCGCTCCGAAGCCAGCGTATCAAAGACAAAATGCCCCGCGTACTGCATTTGTAGGGCTTCGACCTCCTCCCGTGCAGCTTTCAGCGGACGCAGTGCCCTGCGCAATGCCAAATGCGCCGCCGCTCGGAAAACCGAAGAACTATCGCCGCCTTCGCTTGCTTTCTCTGGATAATTGGCTGCTATAGCCAACAGCTGCCCATTATTTGCCTGCGCTGCTTTCGCTTGATTATCCAGCCAGAGCTGCGCCGAAAAATTGTAGCTTAGCGCGTATTTGCGCACAAGATACGCCAACGCCGCATAATCTTCCCCATCTTCGGGCGCATCCTCCATCAAAAAAACCTCAAAAGGTAGATGCGACAATTCCCCATCGGGCAAGATAATAAGCCTATCGCTGTGCTTGTCTTTATCCAATATCGGCGCTAATAACTTTTTATAACACCAGCGTGCACTGCGACAAAATTGATGATAAGCCCGCTTTGGCGCATTCTGTAGCAGCGAAAAGTCGCTCAAAGCCTCATGCAGCTGCTTGGCATGAAAACGCAAACTATCCCGCTGTAAGGGCTGTCGTAAAAAATGAAAACCCTGATTATCGAGATGCGCAATGTATAACACACTATCGCTCAAATGGTATTGTATGAGCCGTGCCGTGCTGGGTAGCCTGCTCTGTAGGCTTGCTCTATCGAGGGGCTGATTTTCGTATTTTAGTTGTGCATAGCGCGGATGTTTGCGCTCTATATGCTGCTTAAATTGGTCTATTTGTAATTGTGTATCGTTCCATTTTCTATCCCCTTTGCTTTCAGCGCCTCTGCCGCACGCAGCAAAAAATCTTCTGCCCCGCGCTCATCTTGCGCATCCAAAGCTACCCTGCCCTGAAAATACCATACCTCTATCTGCATCGTGTCGTGCAAACGCTCCGCCGCCGCCGCCGCCAAGAATTGAGGCAACAAAATTCGCATAGAATCTACCCTGCTCGCTTTCTCTAAACGTATAAAGACGCTATCCCAATGCGCCACAGTTTCCCCGCTTTGTGCCCCCATTTTACCACACAAAATAACAAACCCTATCAAAAAAACTAAGCGCATATATTTACGAATGACGAGTTAGGAGTTACGAGTTACGAGTTACGAGTTACGAGATGAACGCGTAGCAAATGACCAATAGTACTTGCTACCACTGCCGCCGCAAGGCGGCATAGTACCTATACACAAAGCACAACCTATACACAAAGCACAACCTATACACAAAGCACAA
>CAYXSA010000188.1:0-1776 GCA_964467315.1 uncultured Saprospiraceae bacterium
TGTGGCTGCCCTCGCCTGTGCCCCTTTGGCACAGGCGGCGGCGCGGGGGCACGCCCAAAATAAAAAACTCCCACTAAGCGAAAACCTACAAATGGACAGCACTATCACCGTACTTTGGGCAGATGACGAAATACAACTGCTCCGCCCGCAGATACTTTTTTTGCGCAATAAAGGCTACGAAGTCATCGAAGTAAGCAACGGACACGACGCAATCGACGAGATACAAACGCGTGGTAATCAGATACATGTAGTCTTTTTGGACGAAAGTATGCCAGGCATCACGGGCATCGAAACGCTGGCGAAAATCAAAGAAATTTCGCCCCAAACGCCCGTAGTTATGATAACAAAAAACGAGGAAGAAGGCATCATGGAACAGGCTATCGGCTCGAAAATCGCCGACTACCTCATCAAGCCCGTCAACCCCGTGCAGCTCCTGAGCACCCTGCGCAAAATCATAGACAGCGAGCGGCTGGTGCGCGAAAAAACAGGCACCGACTACCAGCAAGAATTTCGCAATATATTCGCCGCTATCAATAGCGAGCTGACCTACAGCGAATGGGCGGAAATCTACAAACGCATCGTTTATTGGGAGCTCAAACTCGACGAGTCCAAAAATACGCATCTCGACCAAATCGTCGCTTCACAAAAAGAGACGGCAAACGAAGAGTTTTCAAAATTTATACAAAAAAACTATATCGGCTGGCTCAATTCGGAGAAAGATGCGCCCGTCATGTCGCACGATTTGCTGCGCTCGATAGTTTTCCCCGACCTCACAGAAGAGCGCCCGACCATGTTCGTTTTGCTCGATAATCTGCGCTACGACCAATGGAAAATCATAGAGCCGATAATTAGCGAATGCTACACGGTGGAGGAAGAAGATACCTTTTTTGCAACCCTGCCGACCACGACCCAATACAGCCGCAACGCCATTTTCGCGGGTATGATGCCTTCTGATATCGAGAAAGCGCACCCCGATTGGTGGTTCAACGATATGGAAAAAGGCGGCAAAAATCTGTACGAAAAAGACCTTTTGGGCGAGCAAATCCGCCGCAGGCTGCGCAAGCCTATCAAGTGGGATTATATAAAAATAACCTCCAACGAAAACGGCAAACAACTCGCCGACAACATCGATAACTACCTGAATAACAACACTTTCTTTGCGATTGTCTATAATTTTATAGATATGCTTTCGCATGCCCGCACCGAGATGGAAATCCTCAAAGAGCTGGCAAGCGACGAAAAAGCCTATCGCTCGCTCACCAAATCTTGGTTTTTGCACTCGCCTATTTGGGAGGTGCTGCGCAACGCGGCAGAGCGCGATATACAGGTTTTTATCGCTACCGACCATGGGTCTATACGCGTCAGCCAAGCCTCCCGCGTGATAGGCGACCGCGAAACGACAACGAACCTACGCTACAAGGTCGGCAAAAATTTGCAGTACGAAAAGCGCGATGTTTTCGATATCCGCAAGCCCGAAGAGGCACTTTTGCCGCGCCCGAACGTCAGTTCTACCTTCATTTTCGCCAAAGGCGACCGCTTTTTCCTCTACCCCAACAATTACAACCACTTCAACAATTACTACACCAACACCTTCCAACACGGCGGCATTTCGCTGGAGGAAATCGTAGTGCCTATCATCAAACTGCGAAGCAAGAAAAAGTAATTTTGGGGGGCGTGCCCCGCGCCCTAAAAAGGGGCGCGGGTCGGGCTATTCAGGGCAGCCCCACGGCGTGCTTACGCACTTGTGGGCAGGGCTGCCCCTACTATCCCTCACGC
>CAYXSA010000189.1:0-1681 GCA_964467315.1 uncultured Saprospiraceae bacterium
AAAGTGAAAAGTGAAAAGTGAAAAGTGAAAAGTGAAAAGTGCATTTTTTTCGCCTAACTTACAAATTTTTATGCACTTATTTTTAGCCATAAAAAATTGATAATCAAGTATTTATATACAAACATAAAGCACAATATTTTTCACTGTTCACTGTTTACTTAATATGGGCGTGCCCGCCGCCCTGTCTGCGCTAAAAGCGCGCAGCCACCCCGCGCCACGGCGTGCTTACGCACTTGTGGTTAGCGCGGGGCAAAAAGGGGGCGGCGGTCGGGCTATCCATTTCAGGGCGCACACATTGGTGCGCCCCTACATTTCTATCCCTCACGCGAAAAAAATAATTCAAGCTGGATACCATTTTTCGCTATATTTTCGATTGACAAACATCCCTGTAAAAAATTATGACAAACCATAAATGGGCATTTGCCAGCGTTATTGTTGGGGTGATTGCGCTAATCATCGCTATATTTCAGCGCGATTTGGCTGCTGCCTTTCCGTCGAAGCATGAAAAAGAAAAAACTGTTTTAGACAAATTGGGCGACTTATTTTTAGGGAAAAAAAACAAGGCAGCACAGCCTAACGAACAAAAATACAGCAGCGCGCAGGCTTTTTTTTTTGGGCAACCTGCTGACGAAGGAAACAAAAGCGAAAGTTTGTACACCATAAACCTAATTTATCGAATAATAGGCACAATAGGCGTTATTTCTGCCATCGTTTCTTTTGTCAAGAAGGAAGATTTGCGCTTATCTTTCATTGCAAGTAGCATTTCGCTTTGCGCAATACTTTGGAACTTTGTGATAATTGTGTTTGTGTTTGCGCTTATTGGTCTATTCTTAATGGCTGTTTTCTCAAATGGATTTTAGCAGTTTTGGCAAAAGCATAGCCCCTAAGGGGCATTTTTTTCGTAGCCCTTGGCAAGCGCGTAGCGCAGCCTGCGACACAGTAGCACAACGATGCAGTACGCAAAAAAACTTTGCGTAAAATTAGGTTGTAAGTTATTGAAAATCAAGTATTTATATATCAATTTCACTTTTCACTTTTCACTTCCAAGCTATATACCTATCCACCAGACCAAACCCAGCGCCGTCGCCACCCCCAGCGCCGCGCCCAATCCCGCATAAACGCCCTGCCGCCAGCCCAAAATCGGGCGTAAAACCCCATCTGCGCCTATTTGCGGCAGACTACGGCAAACCTTCGGCGATAGCAAAAGCCAGCGCGAAGGCGAAGCATAAGTATACAAAACAGGCAATACCTCCCCCGCCTTGCGCGCCGATTCTATGCGGATACGCTCCCCGCGCCAATCCAAAAATTCATAAGGATAGAGCCGACTTTTGTTGCTCAAGGCTCGGCTCATACGCTCCTGCTGACTCATCTCTACAGCCTTTGCCGTAGCCAATAAAGCTAATTGCGGAAAATACAAATTGCGCCTACGAGCGCGTACCGAATACCACAAGCCCCCCATCGATAGCAGCGCCGCCACCCCAAATGCCCACAAAACCTCACGCGGGCGCGTAGCTGGTGGCTCCCTAACAAAACGCTTCGCCTCCTCTTCGCTATGCAAAAGCCAACGCGCATTTACAAAACTACTTGCTGCGATGCTCGCCCGCGCCTCCTCCCATGCTCGCCACTCGCCTCGATTGAAGCCGATTTCCCAAACGCTCTTATCTTCGCACTCCAGACAACA